>NZ_JAEKMI010000003.1 GCF_020217485.1 Mycobacterium sp. WUMAC-067
GGCCAAAGCCTACTGCCCAGGACAACTCGAAGAAAGCAAGGGCAAAGGCGGGGGCTGAGCGCCAACTGCAGATGCCCGCGACTACTTCTGGTAGGACAGCGCCCCGGTGCCCGCGAGCTTGCCGCCCTCGACGATCAGGTACTCCGGACGGATGGGCGTGCCGGCGAACCAGCTTTCCAGGATCTCCCGGGTGCCGGCCGCGTAGCGCGCCTGCGCCGACAGGGTTGTCCCCGAAACATGCGGCGTCATCGCGTTATTCGGCATCGTCCGCCACGGATGGTCGGCCGGTGGGGGCTGCGGAAACCACACGTCGCCGGCGTAGCCCCCGAGCTGCCCGCTGCGCAGCGCGTCGGCGATCGCTTCCGGGACGGTCTCCTCGGCGCGGGCGGTGTTGACGATGTAGGAGCCGCGCCGCATCGTCGAGATCAGCTTCTCGTCGAACATCGCGCGGGTGTCCGCGTACAGCGGCGAGTGGATCGAGACCACGTCGACCGCCCGCACCAGCTCCTGCACCGTCGGATGGAACGTCACGTTCAGTTCCTTCTCGACGTCCGGCGCCAGCCGGCGGGTGTCGGTGTAGTGCAGGTTGACGTCGAACGGCGCCAGTCGGCGCAGCACCGCACGCCCGATCCGTCCGGCGGCGATCACGCCCACGTCCATGCCCTCGAGGTCATAGGCACGCTCGACGCAATCGGCGATGTTCCAGCCGCCTTCGGCGGCCCACCGGTGTGACGGGACGAAATTGCGTACCAGCGCCAGGATCTGCATCACCGCGTGCTCGGCGACGCTGATGCTGTTGCTGTAGGTCACCTCGGCCACGGTGATGCCGCGCTCCTTCGCCGCATCCAGGTCCACGTGGTCCGAGCCGATGCCGGCGGTCAACGCCAGCTTGAGCTTGGGCGCCTTGGCAATGCGCTCCTTGGTCAGGTAGGCGGGCCAAAATGGTTGCGAGATCACGATTTCGGCGTCGGGCAATGCGCGTTCGAACTCCGAGTCGGGACCGTCCTTGTCCGATGTCACCACCAGTTCGTGCCCCGCGTCTTCGAAGAACTTGCGCAGGCCGAGGGCGCCCGACACGCAGCCGAGGAGCTCACCGGGGGTGAAGTCGATCTTCGACGGGGTCGGCACGGTGCTGCCGTCGGGGTAGCCGTGGATCGTCGGGATGCTGTCCCGCGCGTAGGCCGGCGGGTATCCGTCGACGGGGTCGGGGTAGAGCACCATCACACACTTGGCCATTGAATTCTCCTTAACTGGCGATCAACCCCAGTCTCTCGGCGCGGCCACGGGCTGTCCAAGACGCGATTCCGACCGGCTGATAGGCGACGCCGATCAACGGAGGCGGCGGCTAGGGCTGCTCGGAGAGCGTGGCGCCGATGCGGGCCTCGCGCGCGGTCCGTCGCAGCGCGCGGGCCAGCAACGAGCCCGGCTCGGCCCGGTTGGTGACCAGCGCGATCAGCGAGGTGACCGAGGGCCGCCGCAGCCGCAGCACTTGTGCGCCGGCGGGGACGCCCAGGGTGTGAATCCACGGTTGCGGCACGATGCTCGCCCACCGGCCCGTGCGCACGTGCGCGAATAACGCTGCCACGGAGTCGGTTTCCAGCTGCGGCGTCACCTGGAGGTCGTGGGTGGCCAACGCGTCGTCGATGACCCGGCGCCCACGCATGCCCTGGGTCAGCAGACACAGCGGCAGCTGCACGGCGTCCGACCACGCGATGGTGTCCGATTCGCCGCCCAGCAGGTCCGCGGCGGCGATGAGCACCGGCTGTTCGTGGTAGAGCGGGGTGACCAGCAGGTCGGCCGTGTCCTGTTGATCCGGATACAGGATGCCGGCGTCCAATTCGAACTTGCGGACCCGTTCCACAATGCCGGCCGAACGCAGATTGACCTCGAGCCGGACCCGCACCAGCGGATGCGTGGCACAGAACGGATCCGTAAGCAGCGCAACGGTGGTCGAGGCCGCCGGGACCACCCCGAGCCGCAGCTCGCCGGTCAGCCCGGCCTGCAACGCGGTCACCTCCCGCTTGAGCGCGTCGCGGTCCGCGAGGATGCGCCGCGCCCAGGGCACCAGCCGTTCGCCCTCGGGGGTGAGGCCTTCGAACCGCTGCCCCCGCCGCACCAGCGGGACGTTGAGTTCGGATTCGAGCTTGCGGATGGCCTCCGACAGCGCGGGCTGCGATACGTAGCACGCCCGCGCGGCGCGCGCGAAGTGGCGCTCTTGCGCGAGCGCGACGAAGTACTCCAGCTGACGAAACAGCATGCGCCCATTCGACCACGTGGACGGTTACTCGTCGCAGTGGTGGGGGAACCCACGGAACCAACCGCAACGCACGCAAAGGAGGCGCACGGTGGCGAAACACTTCGAGGTCGGCGACCACGTCCGATGGAACTCGGAAGCGGGTCACGTCAGCGGCATCATCGTCAAGAAGCACACCAGCGACACCGAGTACAAAGGCCACAAGCGGCACTGCACGAAAGATGACCCGCAATACGAGATCAGAAGCGACAAAACCGACTACGTCGCGATGCACAAGGGCGACGCCCTGGAGAAGATCGACTAGGACGAGCGCGACGCAATCATGAGCGACGAGGGCGAGATCTGGACCATCGGACACTGGACGTGCCCGGTGCAGACCTTCTTGGAACCCCTGGATGACGCCTGCATCGACCTGCTCGTCGACGTGCGCGCCCAGCCCGGCTCGCGCCGCAACCCCCAGTTCGGAAGTGCGGAGATGTCGCGCTGGCTCCACGACGCCGGCATCGGCTACCTCCACCTTCCCGAGCTCGGGGGGCGGCGCCGTCGGCAAAGCGTCGATCCCGCCATCAACGCGGGCTGGGAAAACGCGAGCTTCAAGAACTACGCCGACTACACCCTCACCGACGAATACCAGCGCGGCCTCGCCGAACTGGTCACCCTCGCCCGCGCTAACCGGCTGGCGATCATGTGCGGCGAGCCCATGCCGTGGCGATGCCATCGACAATTGATCGCGAACAGCCTTGTCGCCCAAGGCTGGACGGTATGGCACCTCATCAGCGGATCCGCCCCGCGCCAGCATCGGCTCGGCCAATGGGGCGCCACACCCGTCGTCGACGAGCACAACCGCGTGACGTACCCGGCGGACGCCGCCAGTTCCTGAACGGCGCACTGACACAACGGGTTTGGCACCCCGCAACGTCGTGAGCTAGTCAGCGCTTGGCGCGACCACGACACAACACCGGCCCGGGGTCGGTTGCAGCCGGGCATCCAGGCAATGCGGGGTCATCGCGTCCACCATCCCGTTGATCAGCGCGTGATTCATGCCGCAGGCCAATTCGGTCTGTTCCTGAGCCAGCGCATGGAATGGGCAGTTGACCAGATACACGCCGTCGTCGTCGTGACCCGGTTCATAGCCATACTCTCGCAACAACCGTGCCACAAACTTGAGCGCCGCGCGCGCGCCGGCCGGCGGCCGTCGGGCGGCGCGCAGCGCGCGATCCGCGATGCTGCGGCCGTAGTCGTGGGCGTTGCGGTGCAACACCTCCACGACGGGCGCCCCGCTCTGCTGGGATTGGACGATGGCCTGCCCCATCAGCCGGCCGGCCAACTCGTACTGACGTTGCGGCAAACTGACGGCGATGTCGCGGCGGACACGTCGATACAGCTTGGAGGTGCGCCCCGCTCCGGGACCGGTCCGGCCCGTCAACCGGGCGTAGTCACATTCCAGCAGGCCCTCGGCCGTCAGCCGGTCCAGATGAAACTTCGCCTGATGCCGGGCAATTCCCACCACTTCGGCCGCCTGATCACGGCTCACCGGTCCGGGCTGCGAACACACAAACTGATACAGCTCGTAGCGCACCGGGTCGGCGAGGGCGCCGATCCCGGCGGCATCGCGTTGCAGTTGGTCCATCGCGCCTACTTCTCGATCACAACAGCCTTGACGTTACAGCCAATGGTTTCTAAAGTTTAATTACTTATCTGTTAGTTTTCAGGAGCCGCCATGGTCACCTTGCCCACCAGCGCCGCCCGCATCAAACACTGTGACGATCAGGCTACCCGCGCGCATCGCCGGCCACGATGCGATATCGCCCTAGGAAAGCCTTCGGTGTCGTGAAGCACTTCGTGCTCCGAACCGCCGCGCGGTCGGCCACGTGGACAGTCGGTTTGGCGTTGGCGGCCAGGACTGTTCCTCACGTCGTGCTGACGGCATCGGGCCTCATCGTCGCCGTGGTGTTTTTCTCGATCACGCAGACCACCCTGTCGGTGAAGATCTTGAAACTGCCTCGTGGATATGCGTCGCTGCTGCTGGGATGCACCGGCCTGACCCTGACCCTGTGCGCGATGAGCCTTGCATCGGTGTCGACGCACGGACTGCGCATCTACGGCGGCGCGTCCTGGCTCGCCGCGACGGTCATGGTCTGGCTCGTGACGACGATCGGCGCGATCCTGCTGTTCGACGTCTACCTTCCGCGTGATATCGGCTCCCCCAAAGTCGCCGAGTCACTAGGGAATTGACCGACGAAAGGGAGCCATGGGAGACACACACCACGATCCGACGGATCGACACCGGACCGCACATCCTCGCGCCGGGCTCACCATGAAAGACAACTTCTTTTGGCCCGGGTTCATTCTGCTGGGCGTGGCATTGTCCGGCATTATCGCGAGCTTGGCGGTCGCCGCCTACCACCATTACGAATGGCTCACCACGATGGCGATCATCGCGCTACTCGCCACCGTCGCCGCTACCTTGTGGTTCGTGGTGGAACTTCGCCGGGTCGCCCTCTTGGAGGATCAGCGAGACTGGTAAAGGGGACGCGCTAAAACCGGGCGCCGATCCTGTTGGAATAGTGGATATTTCAAACCACCAGGCGGGGCCGCAGCCGCGCCGGGGCGATATCCACCCCGGCGGCAAGGTCGGCGATCAGCGCGTCGGCGAAGTCCACCAGCCCGGCGGCATCAATGGCGTGCGGCGCCGGCCGATCCCCCTGCGCAAGATGGGCGGAAGCGCGGCGAAGCAACGTGGTCGCACCCTTGCGGTTGCCCCGCTGGGCGTGGGTGATCCCCACCGCGAGCTGAGTCAGGCCTTGCCACAGTGCCTGCTCGTCGGCCGGACCGTTCTTCCAGGCGGCCTCGAGCACCTCGTGAGCGTTGAATGCCAGGCCTCGGTCCAGTAGATCCTGGGCATAGGCGAGCGTCTCGGCCGGCGCCAGCACCAGGTCGTCCGGAACGCGCGGTACGCCTTCGCTGCCCGGCGGAAGTGGCCGGCCCAGGGCGTCGCGCGGTCGGGCGCTTCGTGGCCGACCCGATTCGTCGCGATCACGCTCGGTCATCTATCCATCATCTCAAGCGGCTCGGCGGTCAGATCGCGCAATGGTTTTGAGGATTACAGGGTTTCGTCCAGCTCGCCGAGCCGGTCGGTCAGCCGCAGGTTCTCCGAGTAGTCGACCGGGCAGCTGATCAACGAGACGCCCTCGTCGTCGAGCGCGGCGCGCAACGTCGGCAGCAGCTCGTCGGCATGAGAGATCCGATATCCCTTGGCGCCGAAGCTTTCCGCGTACTTCACCACGTCCGGGTTGTTGAATTTCACGTAGTAGTGCGCCCCGAGTTCGAGATCCATCTTCCATTCGATGAGGCCGTACCCGCCGTCCTCCCAGATCAGCACCACCAGCGGTATCCGCTCCCGGACGGCCGTCTCGATCTCCTGCGAGTTCATCAAGAAGGCGCCATCGCCGACGACGGCCAACACCTTGGACTCCGGCTGTGCCAGCTTGACACCCAGCGCCCCCGGGAGGGCGAAGCTCATGGTGGACAAGCCATTCGAGATCAGGCAGGTGTTCTTCTCGTACGTCGGGTAGAGCCGGGCCATCCACATCTTGGTGGCGCCGGTGTCGACCAGGACGACGTCGCTGCGGCCCAGCGCCGCCCGGGTGTCGGCGACCACCCGCGCCGGCGCCAGCGGGTAGCGCGAATCCTGTTGCCCCCGGGCGAATTCCTCCGCGAGCAGCCCCGACCCGGGCACGTCGGCGGCATGGCTGAAGGTGTGACCGGAGAGCGCGTCGGTGAGCGCGTTCAGCGAATCGCTGATGTCCCCGATGATCCCCACGTCGACCGAGTAGTGCGCGTCGACCTCGGCGGGGAACCGGTGAATGTGGATGATCTTCTTGTCGCCCTGCGGGTTGATCCGGACCGGGTCGAATTCCTGCAACTCGTAGCCGACGGCGATGACGACGTCGGCGTTGTCGAACCCGAAGTTGACGTAGTCGTGCCGCATGAAGCCCAGCGTGCCGATGCTGTTGTGGTGGTCGTCGGGCATGACGCCCTTGCCGTGGAAGGTGTTGGCCACCTGGATGCCGAACTCGTCGGAGAAGCGCACCAGGGCTTTGGTGGCGTCGGCGCGCGCGGCGCCGTGCCCGGCCAGCACCACCGGGCGCTTGGCGTTGCGCAGGATTGCGACGGCGCGCTCCACCTGGCGGGGCGCCGGAGCGTCGGGGCGCACGACGTTGCGCGGCAACGGCCCCAGGTCGTAATCCTTCTCGTCGGCGTCGATGTGCTCGGGAACCGCGAGATAGACGGCGGCCGGACGTTCGGACTCGGACAGCTTGAACGCCTTACGCACCATCTCGGGGATGGCGCGCGGGGTCGGGATGCCCGCCGCCCACCGGGTGATCGGGGCGTACATCGACACCAGGTCGACGTACTGGTGCGACTCCTTGAACTCCCGGTCGTGGCCCACCTGTGCGGAGATGGCGACCAGCGGGGTGCTGTTGGTGGTGGCGTCGGCGACACCGAGCTGCATGTTGATCGCGCCGGGCCCGAGGGTGGCCGACACCACCGCCGCCCGGCCGGTGACCCGCCCATACATCTCGGCCATGAAGGACGCGGCCTGCTCGTGCCGGGTGAGCACGTAGCGGATGCTGGAGGACGCCAGCGCCTGCACGAAGCGGATGTTCTCCTCGCCGGGCACCCCGAACACAACGGAAACACCCTCGTTTTCCAGGCACTTGACGATCAGCTCAGCGGCTTTGCTCATCCGACACCTCCCTTAGGGGAACGATAGTGGCAGGCTAGATGTTGGACTTTTCAGCTACTCATCCGATGAAGGAGGGCCAGCGTGCCCATCGCCACCATTAACCCGGCCACCGGCGAGACGGTGAAGACCTTCACCCCGGCCACCGACCAAGAAGTCGATGCCGCGATCGCCCGTGCCTACGAACGCTTCCTCGACTACCGCCACAACACCACGTTTGCCCAGCGCGCCGGGTGGGCAAACGCCACCGCCGACCTGCTGGAAGCCGAAGCCGACGAAGTCGCCGCCATGATGACGCTGGAGATGGGTAAAACCCTGAAATCGGCCAAGGCCGAGGTGTTGAAGTGCGCCAAGGGGTTTCGCTACTACGCCGAGCACGCCGAGCAGCTGCTCGCCGACGAGCCGGCCGACGCCGAGGCGGTGGGCGCGAAGAAGGCCTACATCCGTTATCAACCGCTCGGCGTGGTGCTGGCCGTGATGCCGTGGAACTTCCCGCTCTGGCAGGCCGTGCGGTTCGCCGCGCCGGCGCTGATGGCCGGCAACGTCGGGATCCTCAAGCACGCCTCCAACGTCCCGCAGAGCGCGCTGTACCTTTCCGACGTCATCACCCGCGGCGGCTTCCCCGAGGGCTGCTTCCAGACCCTGTTGGTCTCCTCCAGCGCCGTCGAGCGCATCCTGCGCGATCCGCGCGTCGCGGCGGCCACCCTGACCGGTAGCGAGCCGGCCGGCCAGTCGGTGGCGGCCATCGCCGGCGACGAGATCAAACCGACGGTGCTCGAGCTCGGCGGCAGCGACCCGTTCATCGTGATGCCCTCGGCGGACCTGGACGAGGCCGCCAAGACCGCGGTCACCGCCCGGGTGCAGAACAACGGCCAATCCTGCATCGCCGCAAAGCGGTTCATCGTCCACACCGACATCTACGACAAGTTCGTCGACAAGTTCACCGAGCGCATGCAGGCGCTCACCGTCGGCGACCCGACCGACCCCGACACCGACGTGGGCCCGCTGGCCACCGAGTCGGGCCGCGACGAGATCGCCAAGCAGGTCGACGACGCCGCCGCCGCGGGCGCCACCATCCGCCTCGGCGGCAAGCCCATCGACGGGCCGGGCTGGTTCTACCCGCCGACGGTGGTCACCGACATCACCAAGGACATGGCCCTCTACACCGAAGAGGTGTTCGGCCCCGTCGCGTCGATGTACCGGGCGGCCGACATCGACGAGGCCATCGAGATCGCCAACGCCACCACGTTCGGCCTGGGATCCAACGCCTGGACCAACGACGAGGCCGAGCAGCAGCGCTTCATCGACGACATCGAGGCCGGCCAGGTCTTCATCAACGGGATGACGGTGTCCTACCCCGAGCTGGGCTTCGGCGGCGTCAAACGATCCGGCTACGGACGCGAGCTCGCGGGCCTGGGCATCCGCGCGTTCGTCAACGCCAAGACCGTCTGGGTCGGCTAGGCGAGGCCCGGACGCCGCTGGCTTGCCGAGCAGACGCAGAATCGCACAAACTCGGCCTTCGGCCTGCGATTCTGCGTCCGCTCGCGCAGGCGAGTACTAGACACTGGCCAGCGCCTTCTCGTCCTCGTCGGCGAACGTGTCCTCGAGCTGCAGCGGCGAGTAGTCCAGGTCGATCTCGGCGAGCGGCCGGCCGCGGGCGCTGGAGATGGTGCCGAACCGTCGCATCCCCTTGTCGGAGGCGTAGGCCATGAACTCGTCCACCGACAGGCCGAAGGGCATCGGGTCGTAGAGCGCGAAGCCCTCCTCGATCAGCCGCAGCCCGAGCGGCATCAGTTCGTTCATGCGCGTTTCGAAGACGCCCCAGTTGGCGTCGTCGGCGGCCACGTGGCGACGGCAGGTGAAGGTGCCCCACGCCATGTGGCGGCGCTCGTCGTCGCCGATGCGCCGCACCAGCTCCTGCATGCCGGGCAGGATGCCGCGCTCCACGCAGATCTTGTGCCAGCCGAAGTAGCCGGTCAGCGCCAGCATGCCTTCGACCATGTGGTTGTAGGTGACCGACGCCCGCACCTGGGCGGCCGGCGACGGATCGAGCGTCAGCGCGTTCAGGCACTCGGGCAGCTCCTCGTAGAAGATCGTCCGGTAGGTCGGGACGTCGTCGAGGAAGTAGTGCAGGTCCTCGGTGACGCCGACGGCGTCGAGCCACATGCGGAACACCGCGACGTGCTTGGCTTCCTCGAAGGCGAACTGCGTCAGATACATCTCGTCGCCCAGCCGGCCTTCGGCGCGCATCGCGGCCATGAACGGCTGGATGTCCTGGGTCACCGATTCCTCGCCGGCGATGAACTCGGCGCACAGCCGGGTCGCATAGCTGCGTTCGTCGTCGGTGAGCCGTTCCCAGTCCTCGCGGTCGCGGGAGAAGTCGATGTCGGCCGGATTCCAGAATTTCGCGTTGCCTCCCGCAAACAGCTTGAGCGGCAAGCTATCCCAGTTGAGGCCGCCCTCGGCCATCGAGGCGATTCGGGTGCGATTCATGTGACCTCCTCAGATCGTTTCGGGGCGGAGCCGACCGGCGGGGTTTTTGGCGCGGCCGCGAACGCGGCCGCCAGCACCGCGACGAGACGGCGCACCGCCAGCGCCGGCTGCTCGGGGGTGGGCTCGTCGAGGCCGAGGATCGGATCCAACCCGCGCATGTAGGGCGCCAGCGCCAGGTGCGGAAAGATCAACAGCAGCAACGACAACAGCGCGTCGGTGTCCGACTCGACGCGCAGGTCGCCGCGTACGTGCGCGTCGCGGACCAGCGGGCGCATCACTTCCAGGTAGTGGCGGTGGATGACGTTCTGCACGCTGACGCGGGCCTCGGTGTCGACTTCCAGGGTCGCCGCGGCGTGCAGCGCGCGCTCGTGCGGGTGGTCGGCGAAGTAGGCCACCCAGGCGTCGAGCCAGTCGGTCAGGAACTCGAAGAACGGCCGGCTCGGGTCGAGTTCGCGGATGCGGCCTTCCATGTAGGCCCGCACCCGCTGGCTGGCGATGTCGGCGATGAACGCGTACAGGTCGCGCTTGTCGGCGAAGTACTGGAAAAGGCTGCCCTTGGCGACCCCCGCGCGGCGCGCGATGACGTTGAGGCTGCCGCGGGAGAAGCCGTGCGCCCCGAATTCCGCCTCCGCGGCCTCGATGATCGCGGCGCGTCGAGCCGGGTCGACGCGCGCCCAGGTGACCGTCGGCAATGGCGCCTCCTCGATCGAATGACCACTGGTCATCCTACTGTGAGAAATGTCACAGTCAAGGGGCCTAGGGGCGCATCCGGTAGGCGCCGCTGAGCGGAAGGACGTGCTCCTTCCAAATCTGGTCGTAGCGCGCGGGGTCGTGCACCGGGCGGCGGATCATCCGCAGCGCGTAGCGCGCCTGCGCGTCCGTCGTCGCGGGCTTGTCGCTCAGCTCCACGGCGTAGGCGTTGAAGTCGCGGACCAGCACGGCGAAGATCTCGTCGAGCAGTCCCTCGTCGACGCCCGACAGCCCGGCCTCCTCGAGGATGAGCTGCGCGTAGGGCACCGTGGCGAACAATTGGCCGACGGCGAACGCGAAGTCGATGTCCTTCTGCTGCACCGCATCCGGGGTGGCGCTGGCCAGCATCTCGGCCATTACGTCGATCTGTGCGCGCAGCAGCGCGACGTTGGGCAGGTGACCGAAGCTCTCGAACGGCGCGCGCCAGTCGTGGAAGCGCACCTTGCCCAGGCCGCCGGTCGCCCCCTGCGCGAACAGGAAGGTGTCGTCGGCCGCGTCGTCGCGGCGGCCGATCAACGGCAGCGCGTCGTTGGGGGCGAACAGGAAGTTGGGCATGAACTTGCCCAGCAGCCCGATGTTGATGTGGACGGTGCCCTCCAGCCGGGGCAGCAGGCCGATCTCGCGGGCCATGGCCTCGAAGATGGTGTCCTTCTCCACGCCCTTGGCGGCGATCACGTCCCACAGCGCGGTGATGACGCGCTCGCCCTCGCTGGTGATCTTCGCCTTGGTCAGCGGGCTGTAGAGCAGGTAGCGGCGGTCGGTGGCCGAGGCGCTGCGCATGTAGTCGCAGGCCCGGGTGGCGACCAGCCGCATCGCGACCAGCCGCGCGTAGGCGTCGGTGAGCAGCCGTCGCACGTGGGTGAAGTCGGTGACGACGGTGCCGTACAGGATGCGGTTGGACGCGTGGGTGACCGCCTCGTACATCGCGTGGGTACACATGCCGACCGCGCCCCAGCCGAGGTTGTACTTGCAGACGTTGACGGTGTTCAGCGCGGCGTGGAAGGCCTCGGGGCCGCGGTGCAGGATGTCGGCCTCGGTCACCGGGTAGTCGCGCAGCGCGTAGTTGGCGACGTAGTTCTGCGAGTTCACCACGTTCTTGATCAGGTGATAGCGCTCGTGCTGGGAGTCGGCGGCGAAGAACACGTACTCGGCGTCGTTCTTCGACGCGCCGGCGAACTTGCCGAACGTGGAAACCATCCGGGCCACGTTGGCGTTGCCGATGTAGTACTTCTCCCCATTGGCGACCCAGCCCCCGTCCGAGGGCGTCAGGTTCATGTCGGTCTGGTAGACGTCGGCGCCGTGCGTCTGCTCCGACAAGCCGAACGCGAACACCTCACCGGCCTCGAGCAACCCCGCGGCCTTGCGCTTGGCGTCGGAGTTGGCGCTCATCCAGATCGGGCCCAGGCCCAGCGCGGTGACCTGGAACGGGTACCAGTAGTTCAGCCCGTAGAAGCCGACGATCTCGGCGAACGCACTGATCCGGTAGGTGTCCCAGCGGCAATCGGGGGCGCCGTAGGCCGACGGCGTCAGCAGCGACGCGAAGATGCGCTCCCGGCCGATGTGATCCAAATACTCGGAGTACCAGACCCGTTCGTGGTCGTCGGACTTCAACCGGGCCTTGCCCCGGGACTCGAAGAAATCCACCGTCGCCGCCATGATCTCTGCCGAGCGGCGGTCCGGGTACTGGCGTTGCAGGTGATTGGGATTGAGCAACATGGCGGGACTCCCAGCGGTTCTCGACGCAGACGAGGGTGACGGTACTGCAAACCCGCGGCCGCCGGGGGACTTGTGCGCCTGCCCGCGCCCGAGCCGGCGGGCCCTCACGCCTCAGGGGGTGTTGAAGCCGCCGTTTCCGCCTGGGCGATGTCCCAGGCCGCGTTCACCAACCCGATATGACTGAACGCCTGCGGGAAGTTGCCCAGCAACTCGCCGCTGGCGGGATCGACCTCTTCGGCAAGCAGCCCGACGTCATTGCGAAAGCCCGCGGCACGCTCGAATACCTCACGCGCCCGGTCGATTTGGCCCGCGGCCGCCAAGGCCTGCGCCAACCAGAATGTGCACAGCAGAAAGGTGCCTTCACGCCCGGTGAGACCGTCGGCGTTGGTGTCAAGGTCGGTGCGGTAGCGGTAGACCAAGCCGCGGGAGTCGGTGAGCCGGTCGGCGATGGTGTCGATGGTGGCCAGTACGCGCGGGTCGTCCGCGGGGAGGAAACCGACCAGCGGAATCATCAGCGCCGAAGCGTCGAGGCGGTCGCTGCCGAACGCTTGGGTAAACGAATTGACGTCGTCGCTCCACCCTCGAGCGAGGATCTGCTCGCGGATCTCGTCGGCGGTCTTTTGCCAGCCCTCCACCCGGTCGCCGGCACGGAGGCGCTCGGCCATGGCGATGGCCCGGTCGAGCGCGACCCAGCACATCAGCTTGGAATAGAGGAAGTGTTGCGGAGAGCCACGCACCTCCCAGATCCCCGAATCGGGTTCTGTCCATCGCCGCGCCGCGGCGTCGGCGCAGGCGATGAGGAAGTCCCGCCCGCTGGTGGCCCGCGGGCTGTCCGGATCGAGCTGCTCGATGAGCCGGTGCGCCGCGCCGAGCAGCTCGCCATAGACGTCGATTTGCCGTTGTTTCCACGCGTCGTTGCCCACTCGCACCGGGCGGCTGTCGCGCCAGCCGCTGAGATGACCGAGCTCGCGTTCGGACAGGTCGTGTTCGCCGCCGACGCCGAACATGATCTGCAATTGTTCGTCCGCACGTAGTTGCCCTGCAGAGCTGACCGCGAGGTAGTCGAAGAACTCCTCCGCTTCGTCGGGACAGGCGGCTACCCACAGTGCCTCCAGAGTGAGGCTGGCATCGCGGACCCAGGCATAGCGGTAATCCCAGTTGCGTTGCCCCCCAACCTCTTCCGGAAGTGAGGTGGTCGGCGCGGCCACGACCGCCCAGGTCGGCTGATAGGTCAGCGCCTGCAGGACCCGTCCACTGTGGTGCACGAGGTCGCTCCACGGCCCGTCGTAGCTCTGGTGGGTCTGCGACCACGACCGCCACGCGTCGATCGTCGCCTCGAGCGCCCCCTCGAGGTCGCCCGCCGAGACGGGTTCCGGGAGCGGCTCAGAGGTGGTGCGGTGCAGGAGGCCGAGGGCGGTCCGCTCACCTTCATGCAGCAGGAACCGTCCGGACACAGCCGAGTCGGCGGCGTCGAGCGGCGTCGGGCAGCACAGGCGCAGGACGTCGGCGCCGCCGCGCACCATGACCCCGCCCTCGGCCGACGACATCAGCGGCGTGACCACTCCGTACTCCGGGCGCGGCGCGAACTCGACGGCCACCTCGACCTCGCCCGCCGTGCAGACCAAGGAGCGCACCAGCATTCGGGGCGCCGCGGCGCCTAGTCGATGGGGGTCGCTCGCGGCGCCGGTCGCCAGGGCATCGCGCAGCACCAGAGTGCCGCCGGCAGTGGTGAAAGTCGTCTCCAACACCATCGTGGTGTCCAGGTAGCGACGGCTGGTCTCGGCGTTCGGGTCGGCCGGCCCCACCACGAAACACCCGGCGTCATCGTCGAGCAGTCGCCCGAACACCGATGGTGAGTCAAACCGCGGCATGCACAGCCAGTCGACCGATCCGCCGCGACTGACCAGCGCGGCGGTATGACGATCCGAGAGCAGCGCATAGTCCGCGATCGGCGTGGTGCTCACGGGCTCTGCCACCGGTCGGGATCGCCCTCCAAGGCACCGCGATCCCAGCGGCCGAGGTCCGCGGCGGCCGCGTAAGTCGTTTGCAGGAACCGCAGTAAATCACCGTCGGGGTCCTCGGCGGTGCGCACCGCCTCGTAGGGCAAGACGAATTCTCCGTGGTCTTCACTGAAGTGCGCCGCCGCAGGCGCGATCGGGTAATCGGCGAAGCCGTCCGGTTGCGGGTAGGCGTCGGAATAGAAGGCGCCTTCCTCGCCGCCGCCGGGCCAGAAGCCACAGCTGCTCAACTCGTGTGAATAACCCTCGACCATCACCCAGTCGCCGCAGTTGGGTGCGCCGCCGGGGTGTTTGGGTGCCGGCCTCCCGGAAAATCGGGTGCATGCCAGATCCATTGCCCCCCAAAAGAAATGCACAGGGCTCACCTTGCCGACGAACGACGCGCGGAACTGACTGATCACCCGGTTCGCCTGCAGGAGCTGCTGCCGAAACCGACGCGCGGCGTCGGGGTCATAGGATGCGTGCTGATAGTCGTCGGCGAACCGGATGGCCGGATCCACCTCGTTGGGGCTGGCGTTGATGCGTGTCGCGACCCCCAAATCGTCCAAGGCCGACATGGTTTCGTCGTAGAACTCCGCCACCGGTTTGGCCGTCAACGGCACGGATCCTTGCCGCCCGTCGCTGTGACGGATCCGCAGCACGCTGTCGATGACGTCGAATTCCATATCGAACACCCCGGTTTCGTGGGGTATCGCGCCCGTGGTCAATCCACGCGGGCTCACGTACAGCGTTACCTGCCACCAGTGGTTGACCATCGGCATGCGGACCATGCGGATCTTGCCGACGATCTGCGTCCACATGTGCAGCGTTTCGCGGGTTGGCGTCCAGTCGTCGACCCGTAGCGACGGCCACCGATCGGTCCCGGTCGCGGCGTCCATGTCGGCTCCTCTCGTAAACGGCTCAGTCCGCGGGTACCCGCCGCGGCGGCCCCGCTACCAGAACGGGAGACGCGCCATACCCACTGGTACGGCCCGGTGTACGAAAGATGCGCAAACGTAACGTCCTCGAACTCGTCGAATTCGGGTCGCTGGAGCTCTAGCATCGGATGCGTGTCGCGACTGAATACCGCACGTGGATCGATCGATACCGGCGACCTGGGCGTCACGCTCATGCATGAGCACGTCTTCATCATGACCACCGAGATCGCCGAGAACTATCCCGAAGCCTGGGGTGACGAGGAACGGCGGGTGGCCGACGCCATCGACAGGCTCAACGAGCTCAAGTCCCGCGGCGTGGACACCATCGTCGACCTCACCGTGATCGGCCTGGGCCGCTACATCCCGCGGATCGCCCGGGTCGCGGCGGCGACCGAGCTGAATATCGTTGTGGCGACCGGGCTTTACACCTACAACGACGTGCCCTTCCGGTTCCACTACGAGGGCCCGGGCGGGATGCTGGGCGGCCCCGAGATCATGACCGAGATGTTCGTCCGCGACATCGAGCAGGGTATCGCCGACACCGGCATCAAGGCCGGAATCCTCAAGTGCGCCACCGACGAGCCCGGCATCACCCCCGGCGTCGAGCGGGTGCTGCGCGCCGTCGCCCAGGCGCACAAACGGACCGGGGTGCCGATCTCCACGCACACCCATGCCGGCCTGCGGCGCGGCCTCGAGCAGCAACGCATCTTCGAGGAGGAGGGCGTCGACCTGACCCGGGTGGTCATCGGGCATTCCGGCGACAGCACCGACATCGGCTACCTCGAAGAGCTCATCGCCGCCGGATCGTATTTGGGCATGGACCGGTTCGGCCTCGACGTGATCTCGCCGTTCGAGGAGCGGGTCAGGATCGTGGCGGAAATGTGCGAGCGCGGGCACGCCGACAGGATGGTGCTCTCCCACGACGCCAACTGCTACTTCGACGCGCTCCCCGAAGAGCTGGTGCCGCAGATGGCCCCGAACTGGCATTACCTGCACATCCACAACGACGTCATCCCCGCGCTCAAGGAGCGCGGCGTCACCGACGAGCAGCTGCACACCATGCTGGTCGACAACCCGCGCCGCATCTTCGAGCGTCAGGGCGGTTATGAGTGAGCCGGTCCCGCCGATCGGCACCCAGATTTCGCAGCTTGCCCAACTCGCTCCCGACGAGCCGGCCGTCACCTGCGACGGCCTGACCCTGACCCGCGCCGAGCTCGACCGCTCGACGAATCGGTTGGCCCGGGCCTACGCCGAGCGCGGCGTGGGTGTCGGCGACTACGTGACCATGGTGCTGCCGAACTCGGTCGAGTGGATCCAGGCCGCCGTGGCCTGCTGGAAGCTGGGCGCGGTCCCGCAGCCGCTGTCCGCGCGCCCGCCGGCCGCCGAGTTGGCGGGCCTGCTCGAATTGCGGCGGCCGGCCCTGTTGGTCGGGCGTGAGCATCACGAATTCCCCAGCGTTCCAATTGGTTTCACCCCAGACGCTGCGTTGTCGGACGGCCCGCTGCCGGAAGCGGTGTCACCGGTGTGGAAGGCGATGGGATCCGGGGGCAGCACCGGGCGCCCCAAGTTGATCGAATCCGGCGGCGACAGCCGCATACCCCCGCTGATCGGCTACCCGCTGGGCGCGCAGGAGGGCGACACCACGTTGGTGCCGGTGCCGCTGAGCCACAACACCGGCTTCACCACCGCCACCATCGCGCTGCTGATGCGCCATCACCTGGTGCTGATGAGCCGGTTCGACCCGGTTAAGTTCCTCCGGCTGATCACCGATCACCGCGTCACGTTCCTGACCACGGTGCCGACGATCATGCAGCGGACGCTGCCGGTCTATCACGCCGACCCCGGCTCCTATGACCTCTCGTCGCTGCGGCGGTTCTGGCACCTGGGGGCGCCGTGCCCGCCGGCCATCAAGCAGGCGTGGATCGACCTGCTGGGCGCGGAAAAGGTCTGGGAACTCTACGGCGGCACCGAATTACAGGCGCTGACCTTCATCTCCGGCGACCAGTGGCTGGCGCATCGCGGTTCGGTGGGCGTGGTGGTCGCCGGGGAGATGAAGGTGCTCGACGACGACGGCAACCCGTGCCCGCCCGGCGTGGTCGGCGAAATCTACATGCGGCCCGGGCCCGACAGCGCGCCCACCTACCGCTACGTCGGTGCCACGGCGAAAAGCCGCGACGGCTGGGACTCGCTGGGCGACCTCGGCTACTTCGACGACGACGGCTTCCTGTACCTGTCGGACCGGCGGGTCGACATGTTCACCGTCGGCGGCCGCAATGTCTACCCCGCCGAGATCGAGAACGCGCTGTCGGCGCACCCGGACGTGTTGTCCTGTCTGGTCGTCGGCGTCCCGCACGGGGATCTGGGCCAGGTGCCCTACGCCCTGGTGCACACGGCCGGCGGCGCCGCACTGGATTCCGCTGGCGTGCAGGCGTTCCTGCGCGGACACCTGGCCGCTTACAAGGTGCCGCCCGCCCCCGACTTCGTCGAATTCGTCGACACCCCGCTGCGCGACGACGCCGGCAAGGCCCGCCGGTCGGCGGTGCGGGACCAGATCCTGCAGCGGCTGGAGACCGCCGAGGCCGGCTGACCCGCCACCGTTCGCGCGCCAAGAATTCTCCAAGCCCCAGGCGCCATCGTGACGTCATGCAGATCGAGCCATTGTGCACCGAGCTGATCGAGCGCTACCTCACGTCGCGCGGGCTGCGATTTTTCCGCAGCGACGACGGCGAGGAGTTCCTGGTGCTCTCCAGCTACGAGCGCGGCAAGTTGCACGTGATCCTGCGGATCAACGGTTTACGGCGCGACCTGTTGGAGATCTCCATCAGCCCCGCGGCGTACTACCCGGCCGGCGAACGCCCGCGCCTGATGGAACTGGTCAACGACTGGAACCGGGACACCCACTGGCCCAAGGCGTTTGTGCGCGAGACCGCGCGGCCCGACCACGTCAGCGTCGTCGGCGAGAACGCCTACCTGCTCAGTGACGGCATCCACTTCGAAGCGCTGGGTCACCTCGTCAAATCCGCCGTCGAGTACGGGGCGGATCTGTTCGCCAAGATCGAGCAGACTGTCCGCCTGCCGTCCGCGGACGCGCTCGAAGAGTGGATGGACCGCACCGGCTAGGACACGCGATCGCGTGAGGCGGTGACAGCAGCGGCGGAGACGCCTGCGGGAAAATTGTCCAGACGTGCGGATCGGGTGTGTTTCAGAGCTATCGGTGGCGTTGGATGAATCCGGAGCCCGGACAGCAGCAGTACGGGCGGGTCGGCCGGATCCCCATGTGTCTGGTGGTAGAGCGAAATGCCCTGTGTATCAACAACGGTCATCGCAGCACCGCTTCTGCAAGGCGGTCGACCTGCGCGATATCGGCGACGCAGGGGTGGAACACCAGGCCGTCGAAGCCCAGGTTGCGGTAGGCGCGCACGGTCTCGGCCGCCTCGTCGCCGGAGGTGAGCATGTCAGCGACGTTGAGCGCGGCGTACTCGGGTTTGAAGCCGTAGTAGTTCTGCAGGTGGGCACGGCCGGCTGCGACGGTGCCGGCGTCTCCGAGGGCGAAGTTGACACTGGCCTGCAACCGCGGGCGGCCAACCCGCCCCGCCTCTGCCCACGCCGCGCGCACCCGGTCGGCGAGCACGGACTGGTTGGGGTAATCGCGCAGCGCTCCGGCGGACCAGCCGTCACCGATCGTCGCCGCACGGCGGATCGTCGCGTCTACCCGTCCGCCGAACAGGATCGGAACGCGCACCTGTGCTGCGCTGAGTGCCCTGTCCCCCGTCACGGCCTTGGCCCCACACGCGTCGCGCAACACTGCCACGGTCTCGTCGAGAATGCGCCCGCGGCGTCGATAGTCCACGCCGGCAGCCGTGTAGTCGTCGGGCCTGCTCCCGATACCCAGGCCGAGGGTGAGTCGGCCTCCGGAGGCATCGGCGAGAGACGTGACTTGTTTGGCCAACAGCGCCGCGGGATACAGCGGGGCGAGCAGCACATTGGTCAACAAGTCGATCTGGGAGGTCGCGCCCGCGGCCACTGAGAGCGCGACGATCGAGTCCTGGCTTTCGTAGACCAACCGGTCGATCGCGGCCACCCCGCCGAAGCCGCGCTCCTCGGCGTGGCGGGCCCACTGTGCGGTCAAATGACCGGGCGCGTGGGCGATATGGCTGGGCAGTCCGATTGTTATCTGCATGTTCAGTACTCCTCTAGGGGTTTACGGCGTCGAAGACGTCGTCGTAGCGGCCGTCGTGGGCGGCGCAGCGCACCTGCTTAGCGGCGTCGACGACGATCTCGGCAGCGTCGGGTTCACTGCGCAACAGCGAAACTGCTTCGGCGACAAAGGAATCCAATGTCATCGCAGTAGCACTGCGGTTTTGGCCGGCCAGCATGTCGGTGTCGACTTGCGGCGGGATGATCTCGATCACCTGAACCGGGGTTCCGCGCAATTGCCGGCGCAGCGACTCGGTGTAGGCGTGCAGACCGGCTTTGGTTGCCGAGTAAGTCGGTGCGGCCGCTTTGGGCACGAATGCCAGGGCGGACGTGACGTTGACGATGGCGGGATTCGGTTGCCCGAGCAGTCTGGGTAGTAGCGCCGCGGTGAGCCGCATCGGTCCGAGCAGGTTGACCGCCACCGTGGTTGCGGCGATCTCGGCCAGGTTTGCCTCGCCGGCCAGCAGGTCCTCGGCGTGCATGACGCCCGCGTTGTTGACCAGGACGTTGAGCCCGGGGTGGCGATCGGCAAGTTCGGCGGCCAACCGCGCGATGCTGTCGGGACTGGCCAGATCAAGGAGTAGTCGACGCCCGGGTTGGCGTCGGCGACGGCCCGCAGCGAGTCGCCGCGGCGCCCGGCGATCACGACCTGATTGCCCGCTTGATGCAGAGCCTCGGCCAGCCCGCGACCGATTCCGCTGCCGCCGCCGGTGATCAGCATCGTGTTGTCCGTCAGGTTCATGGGCTCCAGGCTGGCAGCGCCGGCCCCGGAACATCGTCTGTTCTGCCGATATCGTTGAGAAATCCTCATCTGTGCCAGCCAGGACGGATACTTCTCGTCGTGAGAGACGATTTGGACGCACAGATTCTTGATGCCCTGCAGCTTGCGCCCCGCGTGTCTTTTCGGCGCATCGCCGCCGTGGTCGGGGCCTCTGAGCAAACGGTTGCCCGGCGCTATCACCGACTGCGCCGCAACGGCGTGGTTCGCGTTGTCGGGCTGGAAAACCGCTGGGTAGACCGCGAAGCGAGCTGGGTGTGCCGGTTGCGGTCCGCGCCCGACCGGATACCACAGCTGGCCGACGCGCTGGTGCGCCGCCCGGACGTCTCTCACGCCAACGTGCTGGCGGGATGGACCGATTTGGTGTGCGTCGTGCGCGCACCGCTCGGCGACAGCCGCGAGGATGTTCTGCTGCAGCTACTGCCGCGAACCGCCTCGATCATCGACATCAGCATCGATCTGCTGCTTCATTCGTTCGGGCAACCCGCCACGGCGCGGTGGACCGGCTACGGCCGCAGACTTTCCGATCAGCAAGCTGAACAGATCTTGGCCGAGCGCACCGATCAGCCGCGCAGCGATCAACGTTCCCTGCCCTCCGCCGAGGATCGCCCGATCCTGGAGGCGCTCGCCGAGGACGGCCGGGCACCGCAGGCGAAGCTCGCCGCACGGACTGGCTGGTCGGTGGCACGAGTGAGCCGGCGGATCGCGGCGCTGGAAGCATCCGGAGCATTGCTCTACGACGTCGACGTGTTACCCGAGCGGCTCGGCCACCAGCTCAGCGCCATGCTGTGGCTGACGTTGGCGCCCAAGGATCTGCACCGCGTCGGCGAGCGTATCGCCGCGCATGACCAGATCGCCTTCGCGGGCGCCACGAGTGGATCCAAAAACCTGATGGCCATTGCCATTTGCCGAGACGCCCAAGACCTCTATCGGTACCTCAGCGAGCAACTCGGACAGATCGAGGAGGTCATGGGTTACGAGGTCAACATCCGCACGCAGCGCCTCAAGCAGCACGGATCACTCGTGGCGCACGGACGGCTCATCAATCCCCTTCCCGGCCGCACGACACGCTGAGTTGGGGATTCGATCCGCACCAACGGAACTCAGTGCCTGCGATTGCGGCAGACGCTCGTTGCAACTAGGTGGTGAGGTCAACGCGCGGATCGGTCTCTTGCTCGAGGGTCCATCGCGACCGGTCGTTTGCAATAGACCAGAAATTGTCACCGGCCCCTGGGTTTCTGGGATGCGAGCAGATCGAGCGCGCGAAAATCCTCGAGAAGGAATACTTGTTCCTTCGAATCCTGTAATCACCGGGTATTGGAGAACGATGCCGCCAAAGTCACCGACATCAACCCCGAAATTGCCGCCCGCCCGGGTGGCTCGCGCGGTCGAACGAGTCCGTCATCACGTGGGGCGGCTACACCAGCGGCTGGCGCCTCCCCCGATCACGGTCATCGATCTCATCTTCGGAGCCTTTCTGTCGCAGGCCATCTCGGCGTCCGCGCAACTGGGTATCGCCGACGCGCTGGCTGCGGGCCCGTTGACCAAGGAGGAGCTGGCGGGCCGCATCGGGGCCGACCCGGACAGCGTGGCGCGGCTGATGCGGTTGCTGATCAGCCGCGGCGTGTTCCGCAGGTGCCGCGACGGCCGTTTCGCACTCAACGCGCTGGCCGATACGTTGCGCACCGATTCGCCGATCTCGACGCGTGGGGCCGCCCTGCTTTTCGGCTCGCCCCAGCACCGGGCGAACTGGACGCGGCTGGCCGACGCGGTGCGCACCGGAGAGCCGAACCCGCCGAAGGTGTTCGGAAAGGACTTCTTCGACTATCTCCGTGACGACCCCGAGTTCGCGGAGATCTTCAACAACGCCATGACCTCCACGTCGTCGGTGCTGGAGGCGGCGGTGGTCGCCGCCTACGACTTCACCCCATTCGGTGTCATCGCCGATATCGGTGGCGGCCACGGTCGGTTGCTCTCGTCGATTCTCGCCGCCGCCCCCGGTGCGCGCGGCGTGCTGTTCGACCTCCCGGAGGCAGTCGAGGGAGCGCCGCCTGTGTTAGCCGCGCACGGTGTCGCCGAGCGAGTCACCGTGACGGGCGGGTCGTTCTTCGAAAGCGTGCCGGCCGCTGACGCCTATGTGATGAAGAACGTCATCCACGACTGGCCCGATGACAAGGCCATCGCGATCCTCGGCACCATCAAAGCCGCGGCGCCTCCGGGCGCGAAGCTGCTGCTGCTGGAGATGGTCGTCCCCGATCACGACCGCGAATTCCTCGGCCACTACGCCGATTTGGAGATGCTGGTGCTGGCGGGCGCACTGGAACGCGGCCTCAAGCCGTGGACCGACCTACTCCGGCGGGGAGGCTTCCGGCTGCAGCGCGTGGTGCAGACGGCAGGCCCGCTCTGCGTCATCGAAGCCGTGCCCACCTAGTTTTGTCATGCCAATAGCAAACTCATTGTGCGACAGTCCTGTTGTGTGAGTGCAGCATTCACACCAGCAGACGTTTACGTGGTCGCTGATGGACGTCAGGCCGCCAACCCGTCGTAGACCTTCTTGTAGTACGACGACAGCAAGCGCGGTCCGACGAACCGCATCATCGCTACAGCGATCATGCCGGTCAGATTCGTTGAGGTCTGTTCCCACACGCCATGCACGGAACTGCCACCCTCGGGCCTGGGCGTGGCTTCGAGCGTCATGAAGCTGCCCGGCGCCTGCGCATCGCCTTCGACGACCGTCAGTGTGACTGAATTCGGCTTCGCCCAGTCGTAATGCCATCTGGCCGACACCTTCGGAAAGTCTTGGCCCTCGCGGACGTCGGCCTCGGTCTCGCCGACGTGATACACCTCGAACGCCTTGGCCGACAATGCCGGCCAGCGGTGCGGCCGGTTGGGCGAGAAATCGGTCATCAGTTCGATGACCTCATTGGGCGTTGCCGTTGTCACGAAGTCGAATTCGAATCTTGTGTGCACCCGGACGAACGTATCAGCATGCTACCGCCGGTGACCCTGATCCTCGACGCCACAGGGCAGCGACGCTCCACCCGTTCGCGTAGGCGCTGGAACAGTGGATGGACCGCACCGGCTAGGGCGCGATCGCGTCCGCCTCCGCGTCGACGGCCTGGGCCGCTTCGGCCGGCCTTTCGCGTTTCTCCCAGCGCCGCAAGGCTTCTCGGCAGGGCGACTCGACCAACGCGTAGCTGACCGCGGCGATCGCAAACCCGAAGATCAACGTCAGCACCAACACCGTCGGCATGTTGCCGGTGAACGGGAACGTCCCGACGACCGGGAACACCATGGCCAGCGCGGCCAGGTGCCAGATGAACAGGCCGTAGGACCAGCGGCCCAGGGTGACCATGGCGGTCGTCCCCAAGATCCGGTGCGGCGTGTCCGGCCGGTCCAGCACCAGCGGCGCGACCAACGCGAAGGCGACCAGCGCGCCCATCGCCGTCTTCACCGCGAACTGGGCGGGCGTGCCGGGCACCAGGCCTTCCGGCCCGGCCAGCGGCGACGCCGCGACCAAGTAGGCCGCCGCCGCGACGACGGCCATCACCAGCCGGTGGCGGGCGATGCGGTGCGGGAACCCGACGCCGCTGTGCACCCACTCGGCCAGCAGCATGCCCGCCGCGAACCAGGAGAAGAACGCCGGCGGCCAGTTGAGCGGGTTGACGCCCTCGGCCGCGAGGCCCGGCACCCAGCCCCACGCCCAGCTCAGCGCCCCCAGCCCGGCGATCGCCGGCACCCGCGCGCGCACCGGAAGGCGGCGGGCCAGCAGCGCGAGAACCGGCAACGCCAGATAGAAGCTGACCTCCACGGAAAGGCTCCACATCTGGGTCAGCCCGCCGGTCAGCGTGAGCGGCACATAGATCTGGGTGAGCGTCAGGTTGGCCAGCCACACCGTCAGGCTGGCGTGGTCGGCGTCGGGCAACAGGGTCAGAATCACCACGACCGCCACCACATACGCGGGCATGATGCGCACGACCCTGGACCGCAGATAGTGACCGGTGCGGGGACGGTCACCCAGATCCCTTGCCGCCCCGGCGTGCCCGCGCCACAACAGGAAACCCGACAGCGCGAAGAACACCGCGACGGCGAGGTCGAAACGGCCGAACAGCCGGCCGGAGGCGCCGCTGGAGTGCCCGGTCTGGAAGGCGACGTGGGTGACCACCACGCCCATCGCCGCGCAGGCACGCATGCCCTCCACCGCCGGCAGGAAGCTGCGCACCCCACCCACCCGCTGGTCGCCGCTCACCACCACAGTGTGCCTGTGCTGGGTTGCCCGACGAATGGGTACACCCGAAGGACCGCCCGCACGAGCATCAGGTTCGTAAGCCGCCGCCTTACATTCTGCTGTTAGGGTCAAACGAGTTTGCCCGGCTGCTCGCTCGGGTCGGGTCGCGGCTGAGAAAACCAAGGGATCATGAGGAGGGCACAGCGACGTGAACCGAGCAGTCATGTTGCGGTTCGCCGCATGCGGGATCATCGGACTCGGAGCCGCCCTGCTGATCGCCGCGCTGCTGTTGTCGACGTACACCACCAGCAGGATCACCAAGGTCCCCCTGGACCTCGACGCCACGCTGGTCGGTGACGGCACCGGGACGGCGCTGGACTCCGCATCGCTGTCCACCGACCACGTCGTCGTCAACCAGAACGTGCCGCTGGTCTCCCAGCAGCAGATCAGCGTCGAATCGCCCGCCAACGCCGACGTGGTCACGCTGCAGGTCGGAAGTTCGTTGCGGCGCACGGACAAGCAGAAGGACAGCGGGCTGCTGCTGGCGCTCGTCGACACCGTCACGCTCAACCGCAAGACCGCGCTGGCCGTCTCCGACGACACCCACACCGGCGGTTCGGTCCAGAAGCCGCGCGCCGTCAACGACGAGAACCCGCCCACGGCGATGCCGCTGCGGCACGACGGGCTGTCGTACCGGTTCCCGTTCCACACCGAGAAGAAGACCTATCCCTATTTCGATCCGATCGCGCAGAAGCCGTTCGACGTCAACTACGACACCGAGGAAGACGTCAACGGGCTGACCACCTACAAGTTCACCCAGAACATCGGCTACAACGGCGACGGCAAGCTGGTGGCCCCGGTCGCGTACCCGTCGCTGCTGGCCGGCAACGAGGACGCCAAGCAGACCACGTCGGCGTCGATGTGGGGCGTCCAGGGCGCCGACCCGAACGAACAGATCACCATGACCCGCTACTACGCGGCGCAGCGCACGTTCTGGGTGGACCCGGTGTCGGGCACCATCGTCAAGCAGGCCGAGCACGCCGACCACTACTTCGCCCGGGACCCGCTCAAGCCGGAGCTCACGCTGGCCGACTACAAGGTCACCTCGAACGAGGACACCGTCGAATCCCAGGTCAACGCCGCCCGCGACGAGCGCGACCGGCTGGCGCTGTGGTCGCGGGTGCTGCCGATCACGTTCACCGCGGTCGGCCTGATCGCGCTGGTCGGTGGGGGGCTGCTGGCCTCCTTCAGCCTGCGCAGCGAGAGCGCGCTCACCGACCCCGGGTTGGATCGGGGTGACCAGGACTTCTTCGGCCGCAGCGGCCTCGAGGAACCGGTGCCCGGCGCCGAGGCCGAGACCGAGAAGCTGCCCACCCAGCGTCCCGATCTGCGCGAGGAGTCCGGCGCAGACCCGCCCGGCTCGCCCGGGGCCGCCCGACCGTCCGGCCCGGACGAGCCCACCACCGAGGCGCGGCCCACCGAGTCGAATCCGCCCGCCCCGCACGACCGCGAATAGCCCGGCGCGGATGCGTTGACCGTGCGCTGGACCCGGCCGGGGTACGCACTGGTCCTGGCGCTGCTGGTGGTCGGGCCGCTGCTGGCCCCGGGATACCTGCTGCTGCGTGACGCGGTGTCGACGCCGCGGTCGTACCTCTCCGATACCGCCCTGGGATTGACGTCGGCGCCGCGCGCCACCCCTCAGGATTTCGCGGTGGCGCTCGCCTCGCACCTGGTCGACGGCGGCGTCGTGGTCAAGGCGCTGCTGGTGTTGGGGCTGTGGCTGGCGGGCTGGGGCGCGGCCCGGCTCGTCGACGTGGCGCTGCCGGGGGCGGGCGCGCCCGGCCAGTTCGTCGCCACCACCCTGGCGATCTGGAATCCCTATGTCGCAGAACGACTTCTGCAGGGCCATTGGAGCCTGCTGGTCGGCTACGGCTGCCTGCCCTGGGTGGCGACGGCCATGCTCACGTTGCGCGCGGGATCCGGCTCGTTCTTCGGGCTGGCCTTCTGGACCGCGCTGGCCGGGCTGACCCCGACCGGGCTGCTGTTGGCCGCGACGGTGGCGCTGGTCTGCGCGCTGGTTCCCGGTACCGGCCGGCCGCGCCGGTGGTGCGCCGCGGTGGCGGTGGGCGCCGCCCTGGTGGCGGCGCTGCCGTGGCTGGTCGCGTCGGTGCTGGGTGCGTCGCTGACCGCTCACTCGGCGGCGAACCGGCTGGGGGTCGAGGCGTTCGCGCCGCGTGCCGAGCCCGGGCTCGGCACACTCGCCAGCCTGGCCAGCCTCGGCGGGATCTGGAACGGCGACGCCGTACCCGCTTCGCGCGCCACGCTTTTCGCGGTGTCCTCAGCCGTGGTGCTGCTCGGCATCGTGGCGCTGGGCCTGCCGACGGCCGCCCGCCGTCCGGTGGCGGTCCCGCTGCTCGTGCTGGCCGCGGTGTCGGTGCTGGTTCCGGCGGCGCTGGCCACCGGGCCGGGTCTACACCTGCTGGGCGCGGTCGTCGACGCCGTGCCCGGGTTCGGTGTGCTGCGCGACGGGCAGAAGTGGGTGGCGCTGGCGGTGCCCGGCTACGCCCTGGCGGGCGCCGGCGCGGTGGTGACGGTGCGCAGGTGGGTGCCACTCGCGACGGACGTGGTGACGGCGCTGGTCTGCTGCGTGGCGCTGCTGCTGGCGCTGCCCGACCTGGCCTGGGGCGTGTGGGGCAAGGTGTCGCCGGTGCACTACCCGCGCGGCTGGGCCGCCGTCGCCGCGACGATCAACGCCCGGCCGGCCGCGGTCGCGGTGTTGCCGGCCGGGACGATGCGGCTCTTCTTTTGGTCGGGCGCCGCGCCGGTCCTGGATCCGCTGCCCCGCTGGCTGCGCGCCGAGGTGCTGAGCAGCGGCGACCTGGTGATCTCGGGGACCACCATCGCGGGCGAGGGTGCGCGCGCCCGGGCCGTGCAGGAGCTGATGTTGACCGGGCCCGATCCGTCGGCGCTGGCGGCGGCGGGCGTGGGATGGCTGGTGGTGGAGTCGGACAGCGCCGGCGACATGGGGGCGGCCGCGCGCACCCTCGGCGCGCTGCCGCCGGTCTACCGGGACGACGCGATCGCGCTCTACCGCGTCGGCGGGCAGAGCGCCGGGGTGCCCGCCGATCGCCGGGCGGCGACGATCGTCGCCCACCTCGCGTGGCTGGCGCTGCTGGTCGCGGGCGCCGCGGGCGCGGGGATCGGCGCGTGGCGGCGCCGCGCCCGGTCAGCCCCGGCCGGTGACTAGGCCGTGGACCGTGCGGCCGGAGTGCACCGCGTCCAGCACGCCGCGCATCGCGTCGGCGCTTTGCGCCCAGGAGAATTCACCGCTGCGGGTGTGCGCCTTGGTGCCGAGTTGGTCGCGCAGCACCGGATCGGCGAGCAGTTCCTCGAGCCGGTCCACCAGCTCGGCGTGGGTGTCGACCAATACACCGGTCACCTCGTCGACGATCGAGTCCGACAGGCCGCCCGAGGACCGGTACCCGATGGTCGGCACCCCATGCTGGGCCGCCTCGACGACCGCCAGCCCCCAGCCCTCCTTGCGCGAGGGCAGCACGTGCACCCAAGCCCCTTGCAGCACATGGTGTTTCGTCACGTCGTCGACGTGACCATGGAATGTCACGGCGGCGCAGATGCCGAGCCGTTGTGCGTGTTCGACGAGCCGCTCGCGCCACCAGCCGTCGCCGACGATGTCGAGATGCAGGCCCGGTGTCCGCGGCAGCAGCGCCGCGACCGCTTCCAGCGCGTCCTCGATCTGCTTGTGCGGCACCAGCCGCGACAGCACGACCACCCGCGGCGCGGCCGCGCGCGGACCCGACAACGATTGGGCGGGCGCCTGATCCAGGCCGTTGCGCACCACCGCGATCTGCGTGCCGTTGACGCCCAGGGTGACCAGGTCGCGCGCGGAGGGCAGCGACACCGTCACGTACTGGTTGCGCCGGTTCACCCGGGGCGACAGCGTCGACTCGACGAACCAGCCGAGCCGGCCGAGCACCGGGCCGGCCACCGGCCACTGCTGGCGGTGGCAGTGGTGTACCAGCACCACCACGCGACGGCCGTAGACCAGCCGCGCCAAGAAGGGCAGGCCGTTCTGGGTGTCGACGACCACGTCGGGCCGCACCTTCCGCAGCGGGCCCACGCCGAGCCGGGCCGCCGCCATCGCCAGCAACGCCCAGACGTACACCGAGTAGCGGCCACCGGCGCGGTCGATCCGCACGCCGTCGACGACTTCGCGGCGCGCCGCGCCCCGATAGCGGGCGGTACGCAGCGTGACGTCGATCCCCGAGGCGGCCAGCTGCGCACCGATGCGCTGCAGATAGGCTTCGCTGCCGCCGCCCTGCGGGTGCCCGGTATCGCGCCAGCACAGCAGCAGGACCGAGCACAGAGCAGACATTAGTGGTCAAGCCTAATGGGAATCGGCCGGCGCGCCATGCGGGACCGTTAGCGCCGCACCCGCCCTTGCGTGCGGGCCCGGCGGCGGATCCATCGGATCAGTTCGATCACTCCGGCCAGCGCCAGCGCCGTGCCGAACGCCACCGCGAACGCCGCGACCGTGTTGTCGGCGAAGGCGTTGCCGCCGATGTAGCCGATCAGCGTGTTGAGCGTCGCCCACACGACGGCACCGATCGCGTCGAACACCACGAACTGGCGATAGGGAAAGTCCAGCACGCCGCAGGCGATGGTGGTGGCCGTGCGGCCCCCGGGCAGGAACCGGGCCACGATCACCAGCGGGCCGCCGTGGCGGTCCAGTTCCCGGTGTGCCCAGTCCAGGCTGCGCTGTCCCTTCTCGCCGCGGGTGATCCAGCGGCGGGCGAAATCGTCGGCCGAGTGACCGATCGCGTACGCGAGGTTGTCGCCGACGAACGCGCCGATGGCCGCCATGGCGATCACCCAGCCCAGCAGCATCGAGCCGTTGGCCGCGAGGATTCCCCCGGTGAGCAGCGCCGTCTCGCTCGGCAACAGGGGAAGGATGGCGTCGAAAGTGCAGGAGGCCAGGATCAGCGGATATGCCCACCACGAGTGGCCGAGCGCGTCAAGCAGGGAGTCGAACACTAGAGCGCAACACTACACAGCGCGGGCCGGCGCTCAGGCTCTCAGGAGGTCAGGCCCATCCTGACGAACGGCTCGGCCTCGCCCCGGCCGACGGCTTCGTCGTGCTTGGCGGCCGCGCGGTCGAACAGGTCGATCAGCGCGGGCTCGTCGCGGACCAGCTGGCGGTACTTGGGGCCGAGCGCGAGGATCTGATCGCGCTCGTCCAGCAGCTTGCGGAAGATGCGTTCGCGTTCGCCCGCGTCGTGGGTGTATTCGGAGTCGAGGTAGGCCGTCGCGTGGCGCCGGGCGCCGGCAATCGCCGTCCGGGCCTTGCCCATGGGGCTCAGTAGCGAGGCGACGACGGTGACGACCAGGACACCGACGATCACGGCCAGCGACAGGTAGGTGCTGATCTCGACGAGCGAGACCGGCTCGCCGTCGTTGATGAACGGGACGTTGTTCTCGTGCAGGGCATGCAAGATCAGCTTGACACCGATGAAGCCGAGGATCGCCGCGAGGCCATAGGACAGGTAGACGAGCCGGTCCAGCAGGCCCTCGATGAGGAAGTACAGCTGGCGCAGGCCCAGCAGCGAGAAGGCCGTGGCGGTGAACACGATGTAGACGTTCTGGGTGAGGCCGAAGATCGCCGGGATCGAGTCGAGCGCGAAGAACATGTCCGTGCCGCCGATGGCGACCATGACCAGCAGCATCGGCGTCATCGCGCGCCGGCCGTCCACCGTCGTGAACAATTTGTCGCCGTCGTAGTGCTCGGAGGTGTGCAGGACCTTCTTCGCGATCCGGATGACCACGTTGTCGGCCTTGCGGGATTCCTCGCGCTCGTCGGGCCGCAGGACGCCACCGGCCGCGACCAGCAGGATCAGCCCGAACAGGTAGAAGACCCACGCGAACGTGTTGATCAGCGTGGCGCCGAGAAAGATGAAGCCGGTCCGGGCGATCAGCGAGAAGACGATCCCGAACAGCAGCACCTTCTGCTGATCCTCGCGCGGGACCCGGAAGCTGGCCATGATCATCAGGAAGACGAACAGGTTGTCGACCGAGAGCGCCTTCTCGGTGACGTACCCGGCGAAGTATTCCGGGCCCTCCTCGTGGCCGCCGAACGCGAGCAGGCCGACGCCGAACAGCAGCGCGATGCCGACGTAGGCGAGCGACCAGAGCGCGGCCTCCCGCAGCGTCGGGGCGTGCGCCTTGCGCACATGGAAGAAGAAGTCGAAGGCCAGCAGCCCGACGATGCCCAAGACGGTCAGGGCCCACACCCAATCGGGAACATCCATTCGCTGCCTGAGCCACCTTCGTCGGAGCCATGAGCCATCGTGAGTCTGCGTCGTCGTCGCTTTCGTACCCTCTTTGCCGCCACAGTATGTGTGCCCCCGGCCGTAGGGTTGGCCGGTGGCCGTGACCGACCTCTTCGCGCGCCGGGCGACGCTGGCCCGCTCGGTGCGGCTGCTGTCGCAGTTTCGCTACGAGCGGTCGGATCCGGCCCGCTTCTACGGCGCGCTGGCCGCCGACACCGCCGCGATGGTGAGTGACCTGTGGCGGGAGGCCCACGCGGACTCCCCCGCCGGCCGCACGCTGCTCGACGTCGGCGGCGGCCCGGGCTACTTCGCGGCGGCCTTCGCCGACGCCGGGGTCCGCTACATCGGGGTCGAGCCCGACCCGGGCGAGATGCACGCGGGCGGACCCGCCGTCGCGGCGGCGGGAAGCTTCGTGCGGGCGTCGGGCATGGCGCTGCCGTTCGCCGACGATTCGGTGGATATCTGCCTGTCGTCCAACGTCGCCGAACACGTGCCGCGGCCCTGGCAACTCGGCGCCGAGATGCTGCGGGTGACCCGGCCCGGCGGGCTGGCCGTGCTGTCCTACACGGTCTGGCTGGGGCCGTTCGGCGGCCACGAGATGGGCCTGACCCACTACCTGGGCGGCGAGCGCGCCGCGGCGCGCTACGCCCGCAAGCACGGCCGTCCCGCCAAAAACAACTACGGGTCGTCGTTGTTCGAGGTGTCGGCGGCCGACGGCCTGACGTGGGCCGCGAGCACCGGCGCCGCCGTGGCCGCATTTCCCCGCTACCACCCGCGATGGGCGTGGTGGCTGACGGGCGTGCCGGTGCTGCGCGAGTTCTTGGTGAGCAATCTCGTGCTGGTCCTGCAACCCCAATAGTGAAACGTGTTCTCGTTTTGCGCCGGCTTGGGTAGGGTGGCGCCATGCCCGCCGACGACGATGACAGGGCAGTGCGATCTGAAACAAGCAGGAGGAGTGGCGGAACATGGCCGACGCTAAGACCGAATACGACAAGCTTTTCATCGGCGGCAAGTGGACGGAACCGTCGACCTTCGAGGTGATCGAGGTGACCTGTCCGGCCACCGGCGAGTACGTCGGCAAGACGCCGCTGGCCGCCGCGGCCGACGTCGACGCCGCCGTCGCCGCGGCCCGCGCCGCGTTCGACAACGGCCCCTGGCCGACCACACCGCCGAAGGAGCGCGCGGCCGTGATCGCCAACGCGCTCAAGGTGATGGAGGAGCGCAAGGACCTGTTCACCCAGCTGCTGGCGGCCGAGACCGGCCAGCCGCCGATGGGCGTCGAAACGATGCACTGGATGAGCTCGATCGGGGCGCTGAACTTCTTCGCCGGCCCCGCGGTCGACCAGGTCAAGTGGAAAGAGGTCCGCACCGGCGGCTATGGGCAGAGCATCGTTCACCGCGAGCCGATCGGCGTGGTGGGCGCGATCGTCGCCTGGAACGTGCCGCTGTTTTTGGCCGTCAACAAGCTGGGCCCCGCGCTGCTGGCCGGCTGCACGGTGGTACTCAAGCCCGCCGCCGAAACACCGCTGAGCGCAAACGCTTTGGCGGAGGCCTTCGCCGAGGCGGGGCTGCCCGAGGGCGTGCTGTCGGTGGTGCCCGGCGGGATCGAGACCGGACAGGCGCTGACCTCCAACCCGGACGTCGACATCTTCTCCTTCACCGGCAGCTCGGCGGTCGGCAAGGAGATCGGCCGTCGCGCCGCCGACATGCTCAAGCCGTGCACCCTGGAGCTGGGCGGGAAATCGGCGGCCATCGTCCTCGACGACGTCGACCTGGCTTCGGCGATCCCGATGCTGGTGTTCTCGGGAATCATGAACACCGGCCAGGCCTGCGTGGCCCAGACCCGCATCCTGGCCCCACGCTCGCGGTACGACGAAATCGTGGACGCGGTAAGCACTTTCGTGCAGGCGTTGCCGGTGGGCCTGCCGTCGGACCCGGCCGCCCAGATCGGTTCACTGATCTCGGAGAAGCAGCGGGCCCGGGTCGAGGGCTACATCGCCAAGGGCATCGAGGAGGGCGCCCGGCTGGTGTGCGGCGGCGGCCGTCCCGAGGGCCTGGATAGCGGCTTCTTCGTGCAGCCCACGGTGTTCGCCGACGTCGACAACAAGATGACGATCGCCCAGGAGGAGATCTTCGGCCCGGTGCTGAGCATCATTCCCTACGACACCGAGGAGGACGCGATCAAGATCGCCAATGACTCGGTGTACGGGCTGGCCGGCAGCGTGTGGACCGCCGACGTGCAGCGCGGCATCGAGGTGTCGGAGAAGATCCGCACCGGGACGTACGCGATCAACTGGTATGCGTTCGACCCGTGCTGCCCGTTCGGGGGCTACAAGAACTCCGGCATCGGCCGCGAGAACGGGCCCGAGGGCGTCGAGCACTTCACCCAGCAGAAGAGCGTGCTGATGCCGATGGGCCACACGATCGAAAGCTAGGTCTGGCACGCGTCGAACGTGCACTCAGGGCGAAATATCTGCCGATTTCTCGCCGTGAGTGCACGTTCGGCGTTTGGGGGCCGCCACGGCGGCCCGGCCAGCCATCCGGTCTATCGAGTATGCAATAGAGCATAAGTTCGGCCGATTTTCGGAACCGCAAGTGCGGACGACGGCGCCGACGCGCCGCATTTGTGCGGCGTGCGTCACATTACCCCTGAGAAATTGCTTAATTTACGGATGTCTTATATGGTTCTTAGCATAATCAAGGGCCGCACACAGGCCGGGAGAACACCATGTGGATCATTGAGCTCAACGTCGCCGGCTATCAATTCACCCGCGAGATGCCAGAATTGCGGCGCCGGACATTCCGTTTCAGCCCGCGTCATATGCACTGGCCGGCGCTGCGCCACTCGCACGCTGCATGACGCCAGCCCCGGGAGGTACGACAGTGCCGACTATCGGTGACGCCACCAAGCAGCACGCCCCGCCGAAGCGCGGGGACACGCGGACAAAGATGCTGGCCAGCGCGGCCGAGGTGATGCGCGAGCGCGGCGCCGCGGGCGTGACGATCGACGCGGTACTCGCCCGCAGCGGCGCCCCGCGCGGCTCGGTGTACTACCACTTTCCCGACGGGCGCAATCAGATCCTGACCGAAGCGCTGCGCTACTCGGGCGACTCCATCACCGCCATGATCGACGACGCCGCCGGCCGCGGCGCCCGGGCGTTGTTGGCCGAGTTCGTCGGATTTTGGGAGCGGCTGCTCACCGACGGCGGCTTCACCGCCGGCTGCCCGGTGGTGGCGGCGGCGATCGGCTGTTCCGACGAGGACGGTCCCAAGCTGTCCACCGAAGCCGGTGCCATCCTGGGCCGCTGGTGCACCGCCCTCACCCGCGCGTTCGTCAACGACGGCTTTGACGACGCCGACGCCGAGTCGCTGGCCGTGATGTCGATTGCCGCGCTGGAGGGCGCTGTCCTGCTCTCCCGCTCCACCCGCAACGCGGGCCCGCTACACCAAGTGGGTGAGCAGCTCGAATTCCTGATCAAGGCAAAGGAATTCGTCCTCCGGAACAAAATTCCGGCCAAGCATGACGACTCGCAGTGACGTTCTCAGTCGCTCGCGGGTAACGGCTTGACCTCTTTGAGGTGCAGCGCGGTCTGCCCGATGCTCAGGCTCCCGGCGCCCGGCTTGGTCACCAGCACCTCGGCGCCGGCTTCGTCCACGTAGCGCTTGCCCATGACCGTGCCGTCGGAGAACGACGGGTCCAATTCGCCCGAGCGCTCGGCGCCGACCGGCACCATCGGCACACCGCCACACCGCAGGTCGTCGAGGCTGTCCGCGCTTCTGACGACGATCACCTGCGTGTCGCATACCTGGCTGGCGAGACGAGTTCCGTTCTTGATCATTGATTTCCGTCCTTGATCGCTTACTGCTGGGCCGTCCGACGCGCAATCGGAGTGAGGGTCTGGATGATCTCCCGCCGCAACACCTTGCCGGTGGCGGTGGTGGGCAGCTCGTCGCGAAACACTACCTCGTCGGGGGTGCGTGATCCGCGCAAACTCTTGCGGACGAACTCGCGCAGTTCCGCGGGGTCGGGGTCCACGCCCGGCGCCGGCACCACCACCGCGACGATCGCCTGGCCCCACTGCGGATCCTCGACACCGACCACGGCGACGTCCCGGACGTGGGGGTGCTCGACCAGGACCTCTTCGAGCTCGGCGGGCGCGATGTTCTCACCGCCGCGGATGATGGTGTCGTCGCTGCGCCCGCCGATGAACAGGTAGCCCTCGTCGTCGAGCATGGCGATGTCCTTGGTCGGGAACCAGCCGTTCTCGTCGAGCACCGAGCCGATCCCGGTGTAGCGGCCCGAAACCTGCTCGCCCCGCACGAACAGCTCACCGGTCTCGCCCGGCGGCAGCACATTGCCGGCCTCGTCGCGGATCTGCAGCTCGATGCCCGCGACCGCCTGCCCGACCGACCCCAGCCGCCGCGCGCCCTCGGCCGTCGACGCCGCCAGCGCCGCGCGATGGTCGTCGGGAGTCAGGACCGCGATCGTCGAGCTGGTCTCGGTCAGGCCGTACGCGTTGACGAAGCCCACGCCGGGCAGCAGCTCGAGGGCCCGGCGAACCAGCGGCAACCCGACCTTGGAGCCGCCGTAGGCGAGGTTGCGCAGCGACGGCAGCTCGATAGGCGCCCCGTCGTTGTCCAGCACGGTGATGATCCGGTCGAGCATGGTCGGCACCACCGTCGCGGTGGTCACGTGCTCGGCGTTGATCAACCGAACCCATTCCTGCGCATCGAAATTGGGCAGGTACACCATTTTTCGGCCGGCATACAGGTTCGACAGCGCGGCGCTGACCCCGGCGATGTGATACGGCGGCACGCAGATCAGGGCGGCGTCGGTGTCGGAGGCCGCCCCGAACTCCACCGTCCCGGTGACGTAACTGGTCAGGTTGTTGTGCGAGAGTTCGACGGCCTTGGGCTGCGAGGTGGTGCCCGAGGTGAACAGCACGATCGCGACGGAGTCCGGGTCGGGAAACTCGGCAGCAGGCTCGGTCGTGCGGGCGGACTCGAGGAAGTCGTCGGACACCATCACCCGGTCCGACACGTCACCGATCATCTCCCGGTACCGGGCGTCGACGACCACCAACGGCTCGGGCAGCCGCTCGATCAGCGCCTGGATGCCCTCGGCGGAGAGCCGGTAATTGATCGGGGTGAAGGCCACCCCGGCGCGCGCCGCGGCGAAGATCAGCACCGGCAGCATCGCGCCGCCGGTACCGACATAGGCAACGTGCTTGGCATTCGACCCGGCGATCACCCCCGCGCCGCCGTCGGCGAGATCGCTGAGCTGTTGTGTTGTCAGCCGCAGGTCTCCGGACACCACCGCCGTGCGCTCGGCGTCGCCCGATGCGGCCATCTCGAGCAGCAGCGAAATGCTCATCCTCGATCTTTCTGGATTCCCGGCCCTTTACAAATCTCGTCTGCAGTGTAACTCAGCCGGGTTGCCCCCCGATGTCGAGCGTCCCGCGCGACCGGCGCCCTGGTCACGGCGGGTCCCTCGGCGCCGACGACATGGCCGGTTGAGCGCTTGTCGGTGAGGGGTGGGACGGGAAACCCGAGTGCGATCGGTGCCGGGCGCTCCGCGACGGCCTCAGCAACGAGCGGGCGGATCCCAGGCCGAGACCCGCGGGAACCAGCGCGGCACGTTGCTCCGGTAGTCCACGTATTCGCCGCCATAGCGCTCGGCGAGATGGGGCTCCTCCCAGAACCGAATGGCGATCGCCTGGAACGTGAAAAAGGTTGCGAACCAAAGCAATAGCGGGCCCGACGCGATGATGGCCGCCTCGCCGAGCAGGATGCACAGCACGCCGGTGATCATCGGGTTCCGCACGTGCCGGTAGGGACCTCGCACCACCAGATGGACCGGCTCCCCCATCACATTGCCCAGCCCGAGCGTGCCCTCGCCCACCCGGTCAAACAGCACGTTGGTCCAGACCATCAGGGCCAAGCCGGCGGCGATCAGTATGCAGCCGAGCGTGATCAGACCGATCGTCAGCGCCGCACCCAGGTGCGGCGCGCGCACACCTGTCGGCCCGACGATCAGGGCCGGCACCACGAGCGTCACCGTCGCCGGGAACAGCAGGACCGACATCAGGTGTCGCCACCACAGGCGTCGCCGCGTCCTCGTCACCATGGGAGACCTCCTCTATCGAATACTTCAACCTCCGTTCAAGAACTAACGTACGCCGCACGACGGCATTCGCCAACGCTTGTTGAAGTATTGTGGTGCGCATGCCAGCTGCGCGGCGCGCCGGCCGGTGGCGCACCGGTCAAGTGAACAGACAGCGCATCATCGACGCCGCGCGCGAACGCTTCATGCGCGACGGGTACGAGCGGGCCACCGTCCGCGCGATCGCGGCCGACGCCGGTGTGGACGTCGCGATGGTCTACTACTTTTTCGGCAACAAGGAAGGCCTGTTCACCGCGTCCACGCTGACCGGTCCCGAGCACCCCTTGCACCAGCTGGCCACGCTGCTCGACGAGGGGACCGAACGGATCGGCGAGAGGCTGGTGCGGCGCTTCCTCGAGCACTGGGAGCAAGGCGCCGTCTTCGAGCCGTTCCTGACGATGTGGCGTTCGGCGGCGATCCACCCCGAGGCGCGAAAGGTGTTGCACGACAGCCTCGCCGGGCCGATCGCCAAGCGGGTCGCGGCGGAATTCGGGGTGGCCGATGCCGAGCTACGGGTCGAGCTGGTGGCCAGCCACCTGGCCGGGCTCGCTTTCGCGCGCTACCAGCTGAAGATAGAGCCACTCGCGTCGAGCACCGTCGAGGACCTGGTCGGCTGGCTGGGGCCGACGCTGCAGCGCTATCTGACCGATTAGGTGCCCGTCCACTTGGGCGGGCGCTTCTCGGCGAAGGCGATGGCACCCTCCTTGGCGTCGTTGGAGGAGAACACCGGTGCCAGCAGCTTGTTCTGCTCGGCGAACATGGTCTCGGGGCTCCAGCCGCGGGACTCGACGATGATCTGCTTGGTGGCGGCCACCGCCAGCGGCCCGTTCGCCGCGATCTTCTCCGCCAGCTCGATCGCCGCGTCCAGCGCCGACCCGGGGTCCGCGAGGACGTTGACCATCCCCAGCGCGTGCGCCCGCTCCGCGCTCAGGTTCTCACCCGTCAGCGCCAGTTCCATGGCGATCGCGGAGGGGATGCGCTGCGGCAGCCGCAGCAGCCCGCCGCCCCCGGCGACCAAGCCGCGCTTGACTTCCGGGATGCCGAACGCCGAGTCCTTCGAGGCCACGATCAGGTCGGTCGCCAACGCCAGTTCGGTGCCGCCGGCCAGCGCGTAGCCCTCGACCGCCGCGATCAGCGGCTTGACCGGGGGGCGTTCGGTGAAGCCCATGCCGCGGCCCTCGACGATGGGCAGCTCGCCCCGGGCGAAGGCCTTGAGATCCATGCCCGCGCAGAACGAGCCGCCCGCGCCGGTGAGGATGCCCACCGACAGGCCGGGTTCGCCGTCGAGCCGGTCGACGGCGGCGGCCAGGCCGTTGGCCACCGCGGAGTTGACCGCGTTCTTGGCCTTCGGCCGATTGATCGTGATGATGAGGATCCGGTCCCGCTGTTCGACCAGGACTTCGGGTTCGTTGGCCTCTTCGCTCACGGTGCTCCCTTGTTCGTCACGGTGCTGACTTGTCGGACCGATGGTAACGGTCGACGGGAACGGCGTTAACGTGCCGGCGAGATTCGGGTTACCGCCGGGCGCGGTCACCGACCGGGCCGGGCCGGTCAGGCCGGTGCCATCGCGGCTTCGACGGTGGTGAGCTTCTCCGAAAACCCTGCGGCCCTGCGTATTTCGATGAAGTCGTCGACCATGGCGTCGGTCACCTCGTGCGGATCCTTGCACGTGGCCCCGTCGGCGAGCACCGAGATGTTGAGCTGATCGACATAACTCCAGACGGTGATGTTGAGCCCGCTGCCGGCCGTCAACGGGCCCACCGAATAGATCTCGGTGACCAGTGCCCCGCCGACCCGGCCGCGCTCCCGCGGCCCCGGGACGTTGGAGATGTTCAGGTTCAGGATCCTGTTGTGGCCGTCGCGGCCGGACGCCCACCGGAAGAACGCCTGGGTGGGGCCGGGCGGCATGTAGGCCGCCCACCGGCTGACCAGCTCCGGCCCCATCAGCTGATTGCTTTCCTTGGCGGCGATGGCGTTCTCGTGGGCGCACCGCACCCGCTCGAGCGGATCGTCGGAATCGGTCGGTAGGCCCACCAGCACCCCGGTGAAACGATTGCCGGAGATCCGCTCGGGCGAGAAGTCGAAACTCATTGGCACCGACGCCAGCAACGGTTCGGCCTTGCCGTCGTAGCGCAACAGCAGGGTGCGCAACGCGCCCGTCGCCATGGCCAGGACCATGTCGTTGATGGTCGCCCCGAGCCGCTTGCCGGTCTCCTTGACGTCGGCCAGAGCCAGTGTGGCGGTGGCGAACCGGCGCTCCGGGGTGATCTTGTGGTTCATGAACGTCGGCGGCGGCTCGAACGGTCGCGTCAATTCCGGGGAGAATTTGCGCGCGCTGCGGCGCACCCGGCCCAAACCCTGTGCGGTGTAGCGGATGGTGTGCGGCAGCCGCCCGACGTGGCGGACGTGGTCGGCGAACGCCGAGGCCATCAGCTGTCGCGTGGTCGGGGGCGGGTCGCACATGTACGGTCCGCCCTCCGGGCACGGCTGCAGGTCCATGCCGCGGGCCAACAAGTTCGCTGACGCGACGCCGTCGGCGAGCGCGTGGTGAATTTTGCCGACCACCGCAATCCTGTTGTTGGCCAACCCTTCCACGAAGTACATCTCCCAGAGCGGGCGGCTGCGATCGAGCGGGGTGCTGGCGATTTGCCCGATGGCCTCGTCCAGCTCGCGGCGACCCCCGGGCGGCGCCACCTGCCACGGGCGAATGTGATAGTCGAGGTCGACCTCGCAGTTCTCCCGCCACATCGGGTGGTGGAAGTTGAGCGGGACCTCGATGAGCTGGTAGCAGAACGGATCGAGCTTGTTCAGCCGGCCGGCGATGACTTGCCGGAACGCGTCGACGTCCAGGGAACGCCGATCGGCGTCCAGTTCGATGACGGCGGCCTTGATGGTGTGCATGTGCACGTTCGGCGTTTCGCTGTACAGCAGCACCGAGTCCCAGCCGCTAAGCCTCTTCACCGCCACCCCTTACCCATAGAGGGACAATACTCAGCGGCGCCGGGTCAGATAACCTCTTTTGCCCCGATCCGTGTCTTGGCGCGATAAACCTGGTTGAGGAACAGCGAGGCGACATGCGCGGCCGCGCCGGCGCGCTCGCCGTCGATGAGGTCGTATCCGTGGCCCGCGCCGGGCAACTCCAGGTAGCCGACCGTCGAATGCGACACCGTCCGCAGCCGTTCGACGAAGCTGCGCGCCTGCTCGACGGGGATGACGCTGTCCTTGCTGCCGTGAATCACCAGGAAGGGCGGCGCATTACGGTGCACCCGGGCGATCGGCGAGGCGGCCCGGAAAACCTCGGGGTGACGGGCGATCGATTTTCTGACCACCACCCGCTCCAGGAAGTCGACGAACCGCTCCCGCTCCGGCGTCGAGCGGTCCTCCCAGTCGTAGCGGCCGTAGATTCCGACGACCGCGTCCACCGACGTATCCGCACCCTCGGGCAGCTTCGCCTGATATTGAGGGTCATCGGCGGTCAGGCCGGCCAGCGCGCACAGGTGGCCGCCGGCCGAACACCCCGCTATCGCAACGAAATTGCGGTCACCGCCGAACTTGTCGACGTTGGCGCGCGCCCACGCGATGGCGGTTTTGACGTCGACGATGTGGCGCGGCCAGCGGTGGTGCGGCGCGACGCGGTAGTCGACCGCCAGGCACACCCACCCCTGCTCGGCCAGCCGTGACATCAGCGCGGACCCCTGACCCATGCACTTGCCATGCACCCAGGCGCCGCCGGGCAGGAAGATCAGGACCGGCGCGGGCTGGGCGGGCAAGTCGGCGCGACGCCAGACGTCGAGGACCTGCGCGGGGTGGTCCCCGTAGTGGACGCCGCGGCGATACAGGTGGCGGCGCTGCCGCAGGCCCTCCCAGATCGGCGGGGTCCGTTCGGCCGCCGGCCAATCCATTTCGAGATCCGCCGCCGACACGACGCCCCGCAGCGCAGCGAGGGAGACCTGCTGCGTGCTCTCCCGGTCCCGGCGCCGCGCGTCGTTGATCCCCGGGGTGAACCAGTCCTTGGTCGCCGCGGAAATCGCCGCCGGCGCGTGCCTGGCACCCCAGACGCCCATGGCGGTCATCGCGGCCAGCGGCTCGAGGTGTTTGCCGACCACCGGCAGCGAGGCCCCGGCCTCGCTCAGCGCCAGCGCATAGTCGGCGGGCCCGGCCCGCAGCAACCATTTCACCCACGGTGTGATGCCAGGTCGGTTCGCCGTCATGTCGGGAACTGTACCCCCGGGTAGGTCGGCGAAACTGATGTTTACGTAGAACCGGCTATGGTTGCGATTTCGCTTTGCCCGGCGGGGTCGCTGAATGGGTTATTGACCCTGTCTGGAATGCATTTGGCGGTTCGCTGCGCGCGGCGGATTTAGCTGCGCGCGACACGCTCAGACCGCCGCCAGGCTGGCGATCACCCGGTCGCCGATCAGGCGGACGCCGGTCAGCGTCAGCCCCACCTGCGCGGCCAGCGCCGCGGCGCTGTCCACCCCGACGGTGGCCCAGCGAAACCAGGGCCCGACCTCGCACGACGACTCGAGGCGGACCCAGCGCGACCGGATGCCGATGGTCTCGGCTTCGAATTCGGCGATGCACCGCCCGCCGCGGGCCAACAGCTCGAATGCGCGCCCGAGAATGCGCAGCGGGTCCCCGCCCAGGCCGACGTTGCCGTCGACCAGTAGGACCGTCTGCCACAAGCCCGTTCCGGGCAGCTCCTCGAACACGTCCCCCAACAGGGCCGGCGCACCGCCGCGACCCGCCAGCTGGATCGCGGTCGCGGACCGGTCGATGCCGAGCGCGGGGATGCCCCGCTGGATCAGCCTCGCCACCAACCGCCCCGGACCGCAGCCCAGCTCGATAGTCGGCCCGGTGCACATCTGCGTGACGGCTTCGTCGAAAACCTCGTCGACGGCGTCATCGGCTACGCCGGAGCCGTTCGGGGGACATCGCACACCCAGCCAGCGGTGCGCCGGCAGCGGCCGCAGTTCGCCGTCGTCATGACGGATCCAACATCGCTCCCCGCCGAGCGCCCGATCGTAAAGCTGCCCCAGCATGTCTCGCCCCTCGCGTCGCGGCCGATCGGGCGGCCTGCAGACGCTCGGCCCCAGGCGGGACGTTGCGAACACGAGCCGACAACCCCAACAAGCTGACGGCAAGCACGTTCGCCAGCATTGCACCGATACCCCGATCGCGGCCCGGTTAATCCACAGCGTTGTGGGCCCTGCGCGGACCCATTAGGGCTACGTGGCAGCGCGTGTTTCGGTTCGATAAATGTGTCGCGTCACCCGAACAGAAACGACTCCAGCAGCGCGTTGACCCGGGCGGGGTGCTCCAGCGCCGCGAGGTGCGCGACCCCGTCCAGCACGGCGAAGGACGCGGTGGGGATCGACTCGGCCATGGCCCGGGTTTCGGCCACCGGGAAGGTGGCGTCCTCCGCGCCGGCGACCACCAGCACCGGCGCGGTGACGCGCCCCAGCAGGGCGTGCTGGTCGGGGCGGGCCGAGACGACGCTGCGCACCGCCCAGCGGACCGAATCGGTGTTCACCGCAGTCACGTTCGTCCGTACGGTCTCGACCACGTCCGGGCGGGTGCGCAGCGTGGTCGGCCCCAGGAAGGCGCGGATGCTCGAGCGCGTCAGCGGCGGCCGGATGCCGCCGAGCATTTGCGCCAGCCACAGCATGGCGGCGTACTGAACCTTTTGCGCGACACCGGCTTTGGAGGCCGTGCAATTCATCAGCACGGCGCGGTCGACCCGGTCGGGGTGCAGGGCGGCGAAGGTGCCGCCGATCATCCCGCCCCAGGAATTGCCGACGAAGTGGGCCCTGTCGATGCCGAGCCCGTCCAGCAGGTCGACGACGCAACGCGCGCAGTCGGGAAAGCTGAACGGCCCCCTCAGCGGTGTGCTGCCGCCGTGGCCGGGCGGGTCGACGAGCACCAGGCGATGGCTGTCGCCGAAGCGTTCGGCCTGACCGGCCCACAGCTCGCCCGTCATCAGCAGGCTGGGCCACATCAGGACCGCGGGCCCGGCCCCGTCGCTCACCTGGACCCGAAGCGTCCCGAGGGCCGTGTCGACGAATCGCGTCGCGAGCTGGGGCACGCTGCCTCCCGGTGTCTGATCACTGATAGCTGTCCCTTGATTTTCCCCGTCGGTGATACTGGATCGGTGACGAACGACGCTGTTCATCCTGACCTGCAAAAACTCGCCCGCTTCGCCCCTCGGCGACTCGTCGGCCCGCGCACCCTGCCCGTCATGCGGAAAGCGATGGCCTGGCGGTCACGCCTGGGCAAGCCCGTCCGCGACGTCGAGGTGATCACCCTGGAGTCGGGTGCCGGGGTCCGGTTGTTCCGGCCCGCGGGCGTCAGCGAGCCGACGCCCGCGCTGCTGTGGATCCATGGCGGCGGATACGTGATCGGCGACGCCCGGCAGGACGACCGGTTGTGCAGCGGGTTCAGCAGGCGCCTCGGCATCACCGTCGCGTCGGTGGAATACCGCCTGGCGCCCGAACATCCGTATCCCGCACCGCTGGAAGACTGCTACGCGGCGCTGAGCTGGCTCGCCGGCCTGCCGTCGGTGGACCGGTACCGGGTTGCCATCGGCGGCGCCAGCGCCGGCGGTGGCCTCGCCGCGGCCCTGGCGCTGCTGGCCCGCGACCGCGCCGAGGTGAGCCCCTCGTTCCAGCTGCTGACCTATCCCATGCTCGACGACCGCAGTTCGGCCACCGCGCCCAGCGCGAACTACCGCCTCTGGGACAACCGCAGCAACCGATTCGGCTGGGACGCCTACCTGGGCAACGCGGACCCGCAGGTCGCCGTGCCGGCGCGGCGCGAGGACCTCAGCGGCCTGCCGCCGGCGTGGATCGGTGTGGGCACCCACGACCTGTTCCACGACGAGGACCTGGCCTACGCCGAACGACTCAAGGCCGCCGGGGTGCCGTGCCAGGTCGAGATCGTTCCCGGCGCCTTCCACGGATTCGACCTGATCGCGCCGAAACTTCAAGTGTCGCAACAGTTCTTCGGCAGCCAATGCGACATCCTGCGCGCGGCACTCGCACCGGCGTCCTGATCGCCGGTCACATCGCGAAGTACACCAGCTCGCCGCCGATCACGGTGGCGGCCACCATGCCGGCGTCGAGTTCCGCCAGCGCGGTCGCCGGCGGCTCACTGAGCACGCACAGGTCGCCCGGCTGCCCGGTGCGCACGGCGCGCGCCCGGTCCGGCTGATCCGCCCGGCCCAGAAACATCGTCAAAGCCGTTGACGGCGAGACACATTCGCCGGCGCCCAGAACGGCGCCGCTCGGTGTGGTGCGGTGCACCGCGGCGCGCATCGCCGTCCACGGGTCGCCATGGCCGAACGGCATGTCGGTGGACAGCGCGACCGGCACGCCCGCGTCGCGCAGCGCCGCGACGCGCCACAGCTGATCGTGCTCGGCGGCGGGCACCTCGGCGAGGTACTGATCGCCGCGCTCGGCGACGAAGTTGGGCTGGGTGACGACGGTGACCCCGAGCTCGACGAGATCGGCCACGTTGTCGTCGGGCACCACCGCGGCGTGTTCGATGCGGTCCCGCGGGTGGCCACCGGCCGCGCGCAGGGCCGCGATGGTCACCACCAGCTGGGCGGCGGTCACGCAGTGCACGGCCACCGGTTGCCCCGTGTTGTGCTGCCGGGCAATCCATTCCGTGAGGCCGTCGAGGTCGAGGCGGTCGTCGTGCAGGATCTTCTTGCCCGGGGACAGGAAGCTGACCCGTGGCCGGAACTCGCCGCGGCCGTGCGCCGCCGAGAGCGAGGCCCTGTCGTCGGCGTTGAGGTCGGGGGTGGCATCGGTGACGCCGGTGACGCCGGTCGCCGTGATGCGGCGGCTGAGTTCGGCCAGGTCGGTTTCGCGCCGGTCGAGGGCCTGCGACCAGCCGTCGTCGGCGCTGCGCAGTCGGCCGTCGGGGTGTTCGGCCAGGCCGACCCGGCCCAGCGCCTCGGAGTTGAGGATCCACAGCGCACCGCTGCGGTGCTGGATGCGCACGGGAACGCTGCGGACCATCGCGTCCAGCGCGGTCCGGTCGAGTTCTCCGGCGACCGAATCGTGGTAGCCGACAGCGCGAATCCACCCGTCGGGCCCGGGCGTGGCGTTCGCCAATAACTGGGTGAGCTCGGCTTCGCTGCTGACCCCGGGCGGCCCGACGAAAAACGAATCGAGCGCCGAAGCCGCCGAGCGCAGGTGCACGTGGTGGTCGTGCAGCCCGGGCAGCACGGTTCCGCCGCCCGCGTAGAGCACACCCTCCCCCGCCCGGGGCGTCAGGCCCTCACCCGAGGGCGCCATCTCCTCGATCTGCGTGCCCACCCGGATGTCGGTCACGGTCCCATCCAGCAGGGTGGCCTGCCGAATCAGCATGACAGGCAACGCCTTTGGCCGACAAGTTGGCGCACCGCCCCGTTGTCGGCGCCCAGCCCGGACGCCGGTGGGGACGCCGGCGGAGCCGACGGCGGGGACACCGTCGCGGGCGAAACCGACGGCCCGGTCGGCAGCCCCGCGTAGGTCGCGGCGACCGACGCCATGGACAGCCGGATCAACTCGCCCCCGCCACGCGCCAGGGACTCGGCCACCGCCAGGGCGGCCTGTAGCCCGGTCAGCGGGTCGGCGATGGCGTCGCCGCAGAACACCGGCCCCTCGTCGCTGGTTCCCACCAGGCCGCCGCCCACCGCGGCGTCGTCCCCGAATCCCGGCCGGCGGCCGTCATAGGCGGTGATTTGCAACCAGATTCGGCCCGGCCGCGGTGCGACGTCGTCCGGTCCGAGGCCCCGGCGCGCCAGCCCGGCCGGGCGGGAGCCCTCGATGACGACGTCGCTGACGGTGAGGAGCTCGCGCAGTTCGTCGGTCTGGCTGTCGAAATCGATGCCATAGCAGAGCTTTTCGTGGTTCATCCAGTCGAAAAAGGATTGGTCTCCGGCGCGGGTGCCGTCCGGGCGGCGCGGGCTTTCCACCTTGACGACCGTCGCCCCGGCGCGGGCCAGCAGCTGGCCGCACAGCGGGCCCGCCCACATCGACGACAGGTCGGCCACCAGCAGGCCGCGCGGCGCGCGCGCGGGCGCCGGCGGCCCGATTCGCCGCGTGCGGGGCGGCGCGGCCGTCACCTCGCCCAGGCCCGCCGCCGGGATGTCGAGCAGCGCCGCCCGCTCGACGATTTCGGGGACCACACGGGCGGCGACCCACCGTTGCAGCTGCGGCCACGGGTCGACGGCCACCTCGTCGGCCTGCAGCAGCGCGGGGACGGCGGCGAGGTCGTCGGCGCGCGAGAGGGTGAGCGCGCACCAGCCGTCCCGCGCCGCGAGCAGGCGGGTGGCGCCGCCGGGCGACACCCGGCCGGCGCGGGTCAGGCCCCGCAGGGCGGCCCGCCCGGTCAGCAGCCCGGCCGCGTCGACCTGCACGCCCCAGCGGCCGCCGATGGCCGCCGCCACCTCCTGCGCGCGGGGCAGCACACGGGCCCGGGAGAAGTCGGCGGGGCCGTCGGGCAGGCCCGTCAGGTAGGCCAGCCCACTGCTTCCCCAGGTGGTCGCTGCCGAGCTCACGCCCCCCATTGTGCTCGTGGCACGCATCGTCGTTAGAACTGCAGCGCGCGGAACCGCCAGTCCAGCACCGGCCGGTCCGGGCCCTCCTCCGCCTCGCCAACCGCATACACCAGCGACCGCAGCCCGAGCACTCCCCCGTGCTCGGTCGGTTCGGCAAATTCGATGTGCAGCTCGCTGTAGAGCGTGTCACCCTCGTGCACGGGGCCGGTGTGATCGCACGACTGCCAGCCCAGCACGGTGACCAGGTTGGGCAGCAGCCTGCAGGCCTGCGCGAGCGCCAGCCCGATGGTATGCCCGCCGTACACCAGCCGGCGTCCGCCGGCCCGCGAATCATGGTGGGTCGCAGCGATATTGAGGGTGAGCCGGGCGAGTTCGGGGGCGCCGGTGACGACGTCGGCGGTGCTGTGCAGCACCGAGCCCGCCTGGTCGGGGTCGAAGTGCGGCCCGGGCACCTTGGTGCGGAAAACCGCGGCGTCCCACTGGGCGGTCGGATCGTGGGCCGGGGCGGGCACGTCGGCGCCGATGGTGGACAGGTCGTCGTGCGGTGCGTTGTCGGGATCGAAATCCGGACTGGCGGGCAGCATGCCGCAGCGGTAGAAGTCGAGCACCAATTGGTCGGCCTGGTCGATCGTGATCATCCGCAGCGCCGCCAAGCCCGTTGGGGCGCGGCCCGGCTTGGGTGAATTGGCCCGCAGCCCAACCACTTCGGTGCGGGTATAGAGGGAATCGCCGATGACCGGGAACCGGTGAAACACCAGGCCGCGATAGAACAGGTTGGCCTTGACCCGCTGCGTCGCCAGCGTCGACTGGCCGATCGCCACGTCGCACACCAGCGCCGGGTGCGCCAGCGGCGCGGGCAGCCCCGTCACGGCCCCAGACAGATCGGCGTCGAGCGCCAGGCGCAGCCTGTCCCCGACGATCGCCTGGTGCGCGCCCGCCAAGCCGGACGACAGCGTCATCGACGGCGCCCAGTCGAACACCTGCCCCACCGAGAGGTCGTCGAAGTACGGTCCACCCTCGCGAATCCGCGCATACCCGTCACTAGTCACAACGCCACATGCTGGCAGGCTGTGGAATCGAGGGTCAATCCGGATCAGGCCCCAACGTCGACTTGTCGTGCCGATTCTTGAGGTTTTGCCGACCAAGTCGACGTTCGGCGCGAATCGTTGAGGTGCTGACAGGTGAATGACGAAGAGGACATGCTGGTCGCCACGGTGCGGGCGTTCATCGACCGCGAGGTCAAGCCGAGCGTGCGCGAGGCCGAACACGCCAATGCCTATCCCGAGGCGTGGATCGAGCAGATGAAGCGGATCGGCATCTACGGGCTGGCCGTGCCCGAGGAGTACGGCGGTTCGCCGGTGTCGATGCCGTGCTACGTGCGGGTCACCGAAGAATTGGCGCGTGGCTGGATGAGCCTGGCCGGCGCGATGGGCGGGCACACGGTGGTCGCCAAGCTGCTGACGCTGTTCGGCACCGAGGAGCAGAAGCGGTCCTACCTGCCGCGGATGGCCAGTGGGGAGGTGCGCGCCACCATGGCGTTGACCGAGCCCGGCGGCGGCTCCGACCTGCAGAACATGGCGACCACCGCGCGCAGCGACGGCGCCGGCGCTCTGGTGATCAACGGGTCCAAGACCTGGATCAGCAACGCCCGCCGCTCCGGGCTGATCGCCCTGTTGTGCAAGACCGACCCGAACGCCACGCCGCGCCACACCGGCATCTCGATCGTGCTCGTCGAGCACGGGCCGGGCCTGACGGTGTCGCGGGATCTGCCCAAGCTGGGCTACAAGGGCGTGGAGTCCTGCGAGCTGTCCTTCGACGATTTCCGGGTGCCGCAAACGGCGATACTGGGTGGCGTTGCGGGCGAAGGCTTTTCACAGATGATGAAGGGGCTCGAAACGGGGCGCATCCAGGTGGCCGCCCGCGCCCTGGGCGTGGCCACGGCCGCGCTCGAGGATGCGCTGGCCTACGCCCAGCAGCGGGAAAGCTTCGGGCGGCCGATCTGGCAGCACCAGTCGGTGGGCAATTACCTGGCCGACATGGCGACCAAACTCACCGCGGCGCGCCAGCTCACCCGTTACGCCGCCGAGCGCTACGACAGCGGTGAACGCTGCGACATGGAAGCCGGGATGGCGAAACTGTTCGCGTCCGAGGTGGCGATGGAGATCGCGCTGAACGCGGTGCGAATCCACGGCGGCTACGGCTATTCCACCGAATACGACGTGGAACGCTACTTCCGGGACGCGCCGCTGATGATCGTCGGCGAAGGCACCAACGAGATCCAACGCAATGTGATCGCCCGGCAACTGGTGACGCGGGGCGGGATCTGACCCGGGCTCGTCAATCGCGCGGCCGCAGAACGACGTTTGGGAGTATATTTGCCTGACTTCGAACCAAGGGAAAGGCAGCCGCCATGAGTTATCCTCCCGCGCCGCCCGGCGGTTCGCCAGAATGGCCGGGTCAACAACCGGAATGGCAGGGCCAGCCGCCGGGGTATCCGCCGCAGCAGCCGCCGGCGTGGCCGGGCCAGCCGCCCGCGGGATGGCCGGCGCCGCAGCCGGGCTGGCAGGGCCAGCCGGAACCGGAGAACTATCTGGTCTGGGCGATCCTGTGCACGGTGCTGTGCTGTTTGCCGTTGGGGATCGTCTCGATTGTGTACTCCAACAAGGTCTCCGGGCTGTGGGCGCAGGGCCGCTACGCCGAGGCGCAGGAGGCCGCCAACAACGCCAAGAAGTGGGCCATCATCGGCGCCATCGTGGGCGTCGTCGCCGCGGTGATCTTCGTGCTCATCTACGTCGTCGCCGGGGTGCTTGTCGTCTCCCATTTGCCCTCGACGACCACGACCACGTATTCGGGCTTCTGACGTCAAACGGGCCGCGTCGAGGTTGCTAGGTCTCGTCCACCAACCCCCAGGCCAGCGCGGTCTCGGCGTCGACGGTGTGGCCGGACAGCACGAGATACGCTGTGCGCCAACGCCCGATCCGGCGGGTGACGCTGACGGTGCCGCCGGCGCCGGGGATCAGCCCGAGCGCCAATTCGGGTAGCCCGAACACCGCGTCGCCGCGGGTGGTGACCCACCCGCAGAACGCGGCCATCTCCAGCCCGCTGCCCATCACGCGGCCGTGCACCTCGGCCCGGCACCCCCGGCCCAGCCGCGCGGTCAGCGCGTCGAGCGCCAGGGCCGGGCTGTGCCGGGTGCGGGCCAGGTGGGCGCTCGCCGGATCGGCGAAGGTGCCGAATTCGGCGAGGTCTCCACCGCTGCAGAACGATGGACCGTTGCCGCTCAACACGATGCCGGTCACCGAGGGATCCAGCTGCGCGACGGTCAGCGCCTCCAACAGCGCGGCGCGCGCATCCGTGGAGAACGCGTTGTGGCGTTGCGGCCGGTTGAAGGCGATGCGCACGATGTCGCCGTCGCGGTGCGCCCGCACCGGGTCGGCGATGTCGGGCATGCGGACCGGCCCGCGCTCCTGCAGCCACCGCGCGAACTCCGGGCCGGACTGCAGCGTCGAATACCCCAGCGACTCGGTCACCACCCCGGCCAGCGTCGGGCCGCCGGGGTCCACCGCGCGCAACACGTCGTCACAGATCCCGCTGGCGTGCGGCCATCGCTCGCAGCGTTCGGTCAGCTCACCCAGCGCATCGGGCACGGAATCGACCGTGACGACCCGGCGGTCGGCGCAGGCGTCCTCGGTCAGGGTGAAAGTCGCTGCGTCAAGCCAGGATCCGGACCGCGCGACGTCGGCGGCCGAGCCGACGGCGACGATCACGCCGGGCGGCGAGCCCGGGCCGCCCTGCGGCGCGCTCGACAGGTCGACCACCCGGAGCATCGGTCACACCGAGTACTTCTCGATCAGCCCGTTCTTGTAGAGCTTGCCGGTGTCGGTGCGCGGCAGCTGCGCTTCGAAGGCGATCGATCGCGGACATTTGTAGTGCGCCAGGCGATCCCGCAGCCAGCCGAGCAGCTCGTCGCCGAACGCGTCGGTGGCATCCGCGGGGTCGACGGTCTGCACGACCGCCATGACGCGCTGGCCCATCTCGTCGTCGGGAACACCGAACACCGCCGCGTCCATCACCTTGGGGTGGGTGACCAGAAGGTTCTCGGCTTCCTGCGGGTAGATGTTCACCCCGCCGGAGATGATCATGTGGTGGCGCCGGTCGGTCAGGTACAGGTAACCCTCGTCGTCGAGATAGCCGATGTCGCCGACGGTGGCCCAGCCGTGCTTGGAGCGCGACGACGCGGTTTTCGTTGGGTCGTTGAGGTATTCGAACGAATACCCACCCTCGAAGTAGATCTCGCCGGCCTGCCCGGGCGGCAGCTCGTTGCCGTTCTCGTCGAGGATGTGCACCGCACCACCCATGGGCTTGCCGACCGAACCCGGGTGCGCCAGCCAATCCTCAGCGGTGATCAGCGTGGACCCGTGCGCCTCCGAGGAGGCGTAATACTCGTCGATGATCGGCCCCCACCAGTCGATCATCTGCTTCTTGATCTCCACCGGGCACGGCGCCGCCGCGTGCATCACCCGCTGCAGACTGCCCAGGTCATACGAATGACGAACGTTCTCAGGCAGTTTCAGCATCCGGGTGAACATCGCCGGCACAAACTGGCCGTGGGTGACCCGGTGACGCTGGATGGCATCCAGGCAGCCTTGCGCGTCGAACTTCTCCATGACCACGGTGGTGATGCCGCCCGCCTGCGCGCTCATCGACCACACCGAGGGCGCCGTGTGGTACAGCGGCGCGGGGCTGAGGTAGACCGAATCGGGCGTCATCCAGAAACCGACCAGCGCCGACATCATGCCGGGCGCCTCGGCCGGGGGGACGTGCGGCAACTCGCGCTTGATGCCCTTGGGCCGGCCGGTGGTCCCCGACGAGTACTGCAGCAGGTCGCCCTCGATTTCGTCGTCGATCGGGGTATCAGGTTGGCCGGCAACGCATTCCGGGTAACACTCCCAGCCCGGCAGGCCATCGTCTTCGTTCTCGGCGGCGATCAGCAACAGTTCCGGCAGCCCGCGCGGCAGGTGCTCGGCGAGGCCGGCGCAGGTCTCGCGCAGCGCGGCCGAGCCGATGATCGCCTTGGCGGCGCTGTTGTCGACGATGTAGGCGGCCTCCGCCGCGGTCAGGTGGGTGTTGATGGGCACGTAGTACAAACCGCTGCGGCGAGCGGCCCACATCACCGCGTGGATGTGCTCGTTGTTCTCCATCAGGATGGCGACCGTGTCACCCTCGCGCAGACCCGCCTGGCGGAACCGGTGCGCCAGGCGATTGGCGCGGGCCTCGAGGTCATCGAAGGTGATGACCGTCCCGGACGGGTACAGGATGACAGCAGGTTTGTCGGCGCCGAGATACGGGCGGATCTGCATGCGCAGACTGTACCGCCGCCAAACTTGACGGGTGTTAAGTGGTGGGTGGGCCCGGGACTTTCTGCGTCAATCCCGGCGCGCGGCGCGCGTCGACAGCCATAATGCAGTCAAGTAGACCGCCGTGGGCCCTGGTACCCGACCTTGGTGAGCAACGCGGCGGGATGCGCCACTGTCGCACGGAGGTGCGCATGACCGCCGGGCAAGAATCGGAGCCTGCCGCATCCACTTTCGCCGTTTCCGACTATGTCGACGGCATGGAGCGGCTCGTGCACGCCATTCAGGAGCTGTCGCTGGCGCGTAGCCTGCCCGACCTGCAGCGCATCGTCCGCTCCTCGGCGCGCGAGCTCACCGGCTGCGACGGCGCGACGTTCGTGCTCCGCGACAACGACAGCTGCTATTACGCCGACGAGGACGCGATCGCCCCGCTGTGGAAGGGCAGCCGCTTCCCCATCAGGTCCTGCATCAGCGGCTGGGCGATGCTCAACCGCGACGCGGCCGTGATCCCCGACATCTACGGCGACCCGCGCATCCCGCACGCCCTGTACCGCCCCACCTTCGTCAAGAGCCTGGTCATGGTGCCGATCCGCAAGCTCGAACCGATCGGCGCGATCGGCAACTACTGGGCCAACCCGCATCACCCGTCCGACCAAGAGGTCCACCTGCTGCAGGCTTTGGCGGATTCGACGTCGATCGCGATGGAGAACGTGCAGGTCTACTCCGAGCTGGAACGGCGGGTGCGCGACCGCACCGCCGCGCTCGAGGACGCCAACGAGGAGATCCGCCGGCTGTCGGTCACCGACGAGCTGACCGGGTTGAACAATCGACGGGGCTTCTACCTACTGGCCGAGCAGAAACTTCGCGGGTCGCACCACCTCGGCCACAACTGCGTGCTCGCGTTCCTCGACGTCGACGGGCTCAAGAAAGTCAACGACGAGCTCGGCCACGACACGGGCGACCGCCTCATCAAGGATGTCGCCCGGGTGCTGCGAACCATCCGGCGCGAGTCCGACATCCTCGCCCGCATCGGCGGCGACGAATTCTGTGTGATGGTCACCGAAAGCGCCGGCGACACCCCGTCGCTCGAAGAGCGGCTCGCGCTCGCGTTCGAGAATTTCAACGCGACCATCGACCGGCCCTACCGTCTCTCGGCCAGCATCGGCTTCGTGCGGGCGCCGGTTTCCGACGGCGCGAACGTGGGCGAACTGCTCGCCCGCGCCGACAAGCTGATGTACGCGCAGAAGAAGGCCAGCCCCAATTCGCGGCTGGCGGGCTGATCAGCCCGCTTCGGACAGCCGCTGCTTGAGCGCCTCGAACTCGTCGCGGACGCCGGTCGGCAGCTTCTCGCCGACGAACTCGAACCACTCCTCGATCTGCGGCAGTTCCTCGCGCCACTCGGCGGCGTTGACCGCCAGCGCCTGGGCCACCTCGTCGCTGCTGGCGTCGAGCCCGTCCAGGTCGAGGTCCTCGGCCTTCGGCACGATGCCGATCGGGGTGTCCTGGCCGCCGGCCTTGTGCTCGATGCGGTCGACGATCCACTTGAGCACCCGGCTGTTCTCGCCGAAGCCCGGCCACAGGAAGCCGCCGTCCTCGCCGCGACGGAACCAGTTGACGAAGAACACCTTCGGCATCTTGGACTCGTCGGCGTTCTTGCCCAGGTCGAGCCAGTGCTGGAAGTAGTCACCGACGTGGTACCCCAGGAACGGCAGCATGGCCATCGGGTCGCGGCGGACGGTGCCCACCTTGCCCTCGGCGGCGGCGGTCTGCTCGCTACCCATGGTGGCGCCCATGAACACGCCGTGCTGCCAGTCGCGCGCCTGCGTCACCAGCGGGACGGTCGTCTTGCGGCGGGCGCCGAACAGGATGCCCGAGATCGGCACGCCCTGCGGGTCGTCCCACTCCGGCGCCAGGATCGGGCACTGCGACATCGGCGTGCAGTAGCGCGAGTTCGGGTGGGCGGCCTTCTCGTCGGAGTCGGGCGTCCAGTCGCGGCCCTTCCAGTCGACCAGGTGCTGCGGGTCGCCCTCCAGGCCCTCCCACCACACGTCGTTGTCGTCGGTGAGCGCGACGTTGGTGAAGACGGTGTTGCCGGCCTCGATGGTGCGCATGGCGTTGGGGTTGGACTTCCAGTTGGTGCCCGGCGCGACGCCGAAGAAACCGAACTCGGGGTTGACCGCGTACAGCCGGCCGTCCTTGCCGAACCGCATCCAGGCGATGTCGTCGCCGAGCGTCTCGGCGCGCCAGCCCGGGATGGTCGGCTGCAGCATCGCCAGGTTGGTCTTGCCGCACGCCGACGGGAACGCCGCGGCGAAGTAGTACGCCTTGTTCTCCGGGGAGATGAGCTTGAGGATCAGCATGTGCTCGGCGAGCCAGCCCTCGTCGTGGGCCATGGCCGAGGCGATCCGCAGCGAGTAGCACTTCTTGCCCAGCAGCGCGTTACCGCCGTAGCCCGAGCCGTAGCTCATGATCTCGCGGGTCTCCGGGAAGTGGGTGATGTACTTGGTGTCGTTGCACGGCCACGGCACGTCCTGTTGGCCTTCGTCCAGGGGCGCCCCCACCGAGTGCAGCGCCTTGACGAAGAACCCGTCGTCGCCCATCTTCTCCAGCGCGGCCTTGCCCATCCGGGTCATCACCTTCATCGAGATGACGACGTACTCGGAGTCGGTGATCTCCACACCCAGCTTCGGGTCGTCGGCGCCCAGCGGACCCATGCAGAACGGCACCACCCACATGGTCCGGCCACGCATGCAGCCCCGGTACAGGTCGGTCATGATGGACCGCATCTCGGACGGGTCCATCCAGTTGTTGGTCGGCCCGGCGCCGCTCTCCTGCTCGGTGCAGATGAATGTCCGCGATTCCACCCGCGCCACGTCGGACGGGTCGGACAGCGCCAGGTAGGAGTTGGGGTGCTTCTTCTCGTTGAGCTTCTTCAGGGTGCCGGCCTCGACCAGTTGCCCGGCCAGCCGGTTGAACTCCTCGTCGGAGCCGTCAGCGAACACCACCCGGTCGGGCTGGGTGAGCTCGGCAACCTCCTGCACCCATGACAGCAGGCCCTGGTGATTCGTGGGTGCTGTGTCCAAACCGGGAATGGTCGCTGAGGTCATCGAACTCTCCTGGATTCGTTGCGTATCGGGCTCGTGTGCTCGGTATGCCGTCGCCCACATAATTAAGGACTTGGTGGCGTTAACTACAGGTTATCGTGAGGAACTTGTCGGGGAAGTCTCGGGCAGGTATAAGCCTTCTCACAACAACGATTCAGAAGCTCCCGACGGGTCGCCATCTTCGCTCCTCGAAGCGGGTTTTTCGGTTTCGTCACCACCGGCATCTTCGGCAGGACTTTCAGCCGGTTGTATACCCGGTTCTCCGAGTTCTGCACGCACCGCCCGCAGCGCCGCGGCGACCGCCGGCATCTCCCGATCCCGCGCGGCCGCAGCCCGCGCGGCGGCCAGCGCGTGCTCGCGCAGTTCGGTGTCGATGACGCCGACGGCGGCCGACGCCTGCGCGTTCTCGGCCTCGTCGTGGGCCAGCAACGCTTTGCTCAGCACCGACTCGGCGACCAGCACCCGGGTGGCGACCAGTTCCTCGACCACCGACCGCAGCGACGACGTCGCGTCGCCCGCCCAGCGGTCCAGCAGCGCCCGGTCGTGCAGCAGCCCGCGCAGGTTGATCACCAGAAAGGTGAGCGCCACCGAGATCGCCACGCACGCCACGGCCGCGACGACGGCGAGCCCGGGGTTGAGCCGCGAGACCACGCCGCTCATCAGCCGGCTCAGCGTGAGCGCCACCCCCAGCCCGAAGCCGACACCCAGCAGGATCATCAGCCAGGTTTCCTGCCGCCGCGACTTCAGCGGCGGCGCCGCGACATCCACCTGCGGGAGCTTCTCGACCGACGGCAGGTCCATCGGCACGCCCACCACCTGCGCGACGTCGGCCAGCTGCGCGTCCGTGCCGTCGTTGACCTCGGCCACCACCTCGTCGAGGCGGGCGCGCGTGTGCGCCTCGAACCCGGACATGTCGCCCCGCGACAATCCCGCCGCGTGCTCCTGCAGCTCGGTGCGCGCCGTCGCGCACTGGTTACGCGCGGAGTGCGACAACTGCACCCGAGCCTGCTGGATCTGACCGCGCAGCGTGATGGTGCGTTCGCTCTTCGCCTGCCGCCGCTGCTGCAACGCCGTGCTGCGTTCTTCGCGCAGCGCCTCGACCCGCGCGCGGCGACCCGATCCCTCGACGTCGCGGTCGAACCGCCGCTTGACCGTTTGTAGGCGAGATTCCCACGCCCGCAACCTGTTTCGCCGGGCGAGGTCGGGGTCGTCGAGTTGCGCCGCGACGGCGCCGACCAGGTCGTCGACGTCCGGCTCACCGACGTCGGGCAGGGCCGCCGCGCCCACCCACGTCACCCGGCCGAAGCGCGGCGCGTGCGCGGCCAGCGCGTCGCGGTTGGCGGCGACGACCTCACGCCAGTTGCGATGCACGTCGATCTTGGACACCACCCCGACCACCGCGTCGGTGTGCTCGGTCGCGGCGTCCAGCAGTGCGCAGTCGGAGGCCGTCAGATGGGCCGCCGCGGACACGACGAACACCACCGCCATCGGCACCTCGCCGGGCCCCAGGTCGGTCGACTCCACGAACTTGTGCTGCGGAAGGCGCCCTTGCAGCGCCGTGGCCACCGCGCTCACCCCGGCCATCCACGGGCCGGTCACCAGCACCACGTCACAGCGCTGAACGGCCGGCGGATCCAGATCCGGCGCCGCCGCGGCCACCAACGCGTCCACCCGTGCGACGGGATCGTTGCCCTCGCCGCTCACCAGGATTCCCCCGGCAGTGACGCGCAGGCCTGCGACCACAGCCGCAGCGATCCGCGGGCGATGTCCGCGCCGCAGGCGCGGTGCAGCTCACTCGCCGAGGCGCGGCTGTAGCGCTGCCACCGCACGGCGCGCGGCAGGTGCGCGGACGGGTCGCGGTCCACGCCGGCCGACTCGGGGCCGCCCGGGTCCAGCCCGGCCGCCTCGGCCAGATCCACCGCGGCCGCCATCCGGGCGACCACCGTGTCGTCGCGGGACAGGAACCCGCCGATCCGCTCGCCGAGCTCGCCCCCGCCGGCGGCCAGCGCCTCCAATTCCGCGACGGCCCCGAGCACCCGCTGGTAGCGCACCTCGGCGCCGAGCGCGCCGACCTTGGCCAGGACGGCGTCGACGCCGCTCATCCGGCGCAGCAAGGCGCGGACCTGCGCCCGGGACCTGCCCTGGCGGAGCGCGGCGACCGCCAGCGCGGTGCCGAACAGGTCGAGGGTGTCCAGCAGGCGCTGACGCACGCCGGTGGGCACCGGGCCGTCCGCCGCCAGGAAGTCGGCGAACGAGCCGTCCAGGCACGCGGCGGCCCCGGGGTGCGTGGCGAGCGCGTGTAGCGCCGCCCACAGCGGGTTGTCCTCGGCGTCGTCCAGCGCGTCGAGCGCGTCCCCGAGCAGGCCGATCATCGGCTCCATGGGCACGCCGATCAGCGCCGACAGGTCGGCGGACCGCGCCCGGGCGGCCGCGATCGGCCCGTCACCGCGCCGGCCCGACAGATCGGCCTTGTTCAGCACCGCCACCACCGGGTGCCCGGCGGCCGCGATGGCATGGGCGTCCTCGGGCTTGACCACCTCCGCGACCACGTAGACGACCACGTCGGCGCCGCGGTCGGGCGCCGCCGCGCTCACCTGGAGGTCCGTCGCGATCCCCGACGCGCCTCCCGCCCGGTCCAGCGCGCGGGCCACCGTGCGGCGGCCGACCCCCCGGCGGCCGCGGACCACCACCCGCAGCGGTGCGGCGGTTCGCCGGGCGATCGCCGTCACCCGCGGGTCGACGAGCCCGTCGGCAAACCGCGCCAGCTCATCGACGAAAATCTGGTGTCCCTGTCCCCTCATATCCCGCCTGTTCGGTCCGAATGACCCGATCGCCCCGTCGGCGTCGCCGCTACCGCGTGCAGCGCCGGCGCCGGGCGGCCCCACCGAATGGTGGCATCCACGTCGCCAAGAAGCGAGCCACCGTTAATCAGTTACCAGTTGAAGGCAACTGTTGGGTATCAATCCGGACCAGGGGCGGCTACATCCAAGGTTTATAGGCCACCATGGACAAATGCATGCGCAGCGCGGGGTGGCGATGTCTGCCGACACGCCGATCGGGGAATCGGCCCGCCCCGACCAGCGCTACCTCCCCGCGACGGCGTTCCGGTCGCGACGGTCCGCCCTGTCCGACGCCCAGCGCCAGACGTGGGAGCGGCGCTGGCCCGAACTCGGCCTGTCGGTGGGCGCCCCCGCGGACGGAACCGGCGGCGAAGAGCCGCCGCTGGACACCCGCTCGTGGTTCGGACGCCAGGCGCCCCTGGTGCTCGAAATCGGTTGCGGCAGCGGCACATCGACGCTGGCGATGGCCAAGGACGAGCCCGGCGTCGATGTGGTCGCGGTGGAGATCTACCGGCGGGGGCTGGCGCAGTTGCTGTGCGCGATCGACCGCGACGCGGTGACCAACATCCGGCTGATCCGCGGCAACGCGCTCGACGTGCTGCAGCGGCTCATCACCCCGGCGTCGCTGACCGGGGTGCGCGTCTTCTTCCCCGATCCGTGGCCCAAGGCGCGCCACCACAAGCGCCGGTTCCTGCAGCCCGGCACGATTGGCTTGATAGCCGACCGGCTACTCCCTGGTGGTGTCCTGCACGTTGCGACGGACCACGCCGGCTATGCCGAACACATCGCCGAAGTCGGCGCGGGCGAGTCCCGGCTGCGCCGGGCCGACCCCGACAGCCGGCTGCCGATCTCGACCGTTCGCCCGACCACCAAGTACGAGACGAAAGCCCAAGAAGCGGGCAGCGCCGTCACCGAGTTCGTTTGGCTTAGACGATGAATAGGCGATGAGCTATGAGCCTGACTGAAACCTCCACCGCCGGAGCAGAACCCGTCGCGCCGCCGGCGGTGCTGTCCGCCGATGACGTGGGGACCCTGGGCGGCTTTTCGCCTTCGGGCGGGCGCGTCTTGCTGGTCTGGGACGCCCCCAACCTCGACATGGGCCTGGGCTCGATCCTGGGTCGGCGCCCGACGGCGTTGGAACGCCCGCGGTTCGACGCCCTGGGACGCTGGCTGCTGGCGCGGACGGCCGAGGTCAGCGCCGAACGCCCGGGCGTGGTCGTCGAACCCGAGGCCACCGTGTTCACCAACATCGCGCCGGGCAGCGCCGACGTCGTCCGGCCCTGGGTGGACGCCCTTCGTAACGTGGGGTTCGCGGTGTTCGCCAAGCCGAAGATCGACGAGGACAGCGACGTCGACCGCGACATGCTGGCCCACATCGAACTGCGGCGCAGCGAGGGGCTGGCGGCCGTGGTGGTGGCTTCGGCCGACGGCCAAGCGTTTCGCGAACCGCTCGAGGAGATCGCCCGAACCGGCATCAGCGTCCAAGTGATCGGATTTCGCGAACATGCGAGTTGGGCGCTAGCGTCGGATACCTTGGACTTCGTTGACCTGGAGGACATCGCCGGCGTCTTCCGGGAACCATTGCCGCGGATCGGCCTAGATTCGCTGCCTGACCAGGGTGCGTGGCTGCAGCCGTTCCGGCCGCTGTCAGCGCTGTTGACCGCGCGTGTGTGACACTGAAAAACCAGTGCGCGGGTCGCTGCAGACTAAGTCGATCCAGTAAGGAGCTTGCGTGTTCGCCTGGTGGGGTCGAACTGTGTACCGATATCGGTACATCGTGATCGGGGTCACGGTAGCTCTGTGTCTGCTCGGCGGCGTTTTCGGAATCAGCCTGGGCAAGCATGTTACACAGAGCGGCTTCTACGACGACGGCAGTCAATCCGTCAAGGCGTCGGTGCTGGGCGACCAGACCTACGGCCGGGACCGCACCAGCCACGTGGTGGCCACGTTCACCGCCCCCAGCGGGAAGACGGTCGACGACCAGGCGTGGCGGGACAAGATCGTCGCCGGCCTCAACAAGTTCAAGACCGACCATCCCGACCAGGTCGTCGGCTGGGCCGGCTGGCTGGCGGCACCCGAGAGCACCAACCCGGTCATCAAGGGGATGGTGAGCGAGGACAAGAAGCACACCTTCGTGTCCATCCCGCTCAAGGGCGACGACGACGACACCATCCTCAACAATTACAAGGACATCGCGCCGGATCTGCAGAAGCTCGACGGCGGCACGGTGCAGCTGGCCGGCCTCGAGCCGATCGCCAACGCCTTGACCGGCACCATCGCCACCGACCAGCGCCGCATGGAGGTGCTGGCGCTGCCGTTGGTGACGGTCGTGCTGTTCCTGGTGTTCGGGGGCGCGGTCGCCGCCGGCCTGCCGGCCATCGTCGGCGGGCTGAGCATCGCGGGCTCGTTGGGCATCCTGCGCCTCGTCGCCGTGTTCGGGCCGGTGCACTTCTTCGCCCAGCCGGTGGTCTCGCTGATCGGCCTGGGTATCGCCATCGACTACGGGCTGTTCGTGGTGAGCAGGTTCCGGGAGGAGATAGCCGAGGGCTACGACACCGAGGCCGCGGTGCGGCGCACGGTGATGACGGCCGGTCGCACCGTGACGTTCTCGGCGGTGCTGATCATCGCGTCGAGCGCCAGCCTGCTGGTGCTGCCGCAGGGCTTCGTGCATTCGCTGACCTACGCGATCTTCGCGGCGGTGGGGCTCGCGGCGCTGCTGTCGATCACGTTCCTGCCCGCGTGCCTGGGCATCCTCGGCCGGCACGTCGACGCGCTGGGGGTGCGGACCGCGTTCCGAGTGCCGTTCCTGCGCAACTGGAAGTATTCGCGCGCCTACCTGAACTGGCTGGCCGACCGGCTGCAGAAGACGAAGACCCGCGAAGAGGTCGAGGCCGGCTTCTGGGGCAAGCTGGTGAACTGGGTGATGAAGCGGCCGTTGGCGTTCGCCATCCCGATCGCCGTCGGCATGATCTTGTTGGTCATCCCGCTGAGCAACCTGTCGTTCGGCGGCATGAGCGAGAAGTACCTGCCGCCGGACAACCCCGTGCGCCAGGCGCAGGAGCATTTCGACAAGCTCTTCCCGGGGTACCGCACCGAGCAGCTGACGGTGGTGATCCAGAGCGACAACCACAGCAAGGTCACCGATCAGCAGGTCGCCGACATCCGCAACAGGATCTCCTCGATCGGCGGGTTCACCGACAAGACGTGGGAGGAACGGGCCTGCCCGACCATCGCCGGCAATCCCTGCGTCGCCGGTCCGAACGGGACGACGGTGCCCAAGGACGGCTCGGTGCGGGTGATCCAGAACGGCTTGGCCAACCGCAATGACGCCGCCAAGAAGATCACCGAACTGCGCTCGGTGAACCCCCCGAAGGGGCTGAACCTGTACGTCGGCGGCACCCCGGCGCTGGAACAGGACAGCATCCACAGCCTGGCCGAGAACGGCCCGTTGATGCTGGTGTTGCTGCTCAGCGCCACGCTGCTGCTGATGTTCCTGGCGTTCGGATCGGTGGTGTTGCCGATCAAGGCGGTGCTGATGAGCGCGCTCACCCTGGGATCCACGCTGGGGATCCTGACGTGGATCTTCGTCGACGGGCACCTGTCGGGCGTGCTGAATTTCACCCCCACTCCGCTGATGGTGGTGCTCATCGCGCTGGTTGTCGCCGTCGGTTTCGGCCTGGCCACCGACTACGAGGTGTTCCTGGTATCGCGCATGGTCGAGGCGCGCGAACGGGGCATGTCGACCGCCGAGGCCATCCGGATCGGCACCGCGACCACCGGGCGGCTGATCACGGCCGCCGCGCTGGTGCTGGCCGTGGTCGCCGGTTCGTTCGTGTTCTCCGACCTGGTGTTGATGAAGTATCTGGCCTTCGGTCTGATGGCGGCGCTGCTGCTGGACGCGACCGTCGTCCGGATGTTCCTGGTGCCGTCGGTGATGAAGTTGCTCGGCGACGACTGCTGGTGGGCGCCGCGCTGGGCCCGGCGCCTGCAGAACAAGATCGGGCTGGGCGAGATCGATCTGCCCGATGAGCGCAAGCGGCCGACGCTCAACGGTCGGCCCGCGCGGCCGCCGGTGGCGGCCAGCCTGGTCGCCGCGACGCCGCGCCCGCCGCACGACCCCACCCACCCCGCCCCGCTGGAGCCGTCGCGACCGGCGCGCCCCGCGGCGGCCGGTCCGCCGGAGCCCAGGCCCGCCCAGGACCCGTCCTCGCGGGCGGACGACAGCGTGGATACCACCCGCATCCCGGCCCGGCCGAGCCAGCCGACCGAGGCCAAGACCACCCGCTTCTCCGCGCAGAGCGGCCCCGCCAGGGAGCGGCCGGCCGACCCGCGCCCCGCGACCCAGCCCGCACCGCAGGGCCCGCACGCGCCGCAGCGCCCCCCGTCGTCGGCGGCGCCGCCGTCCGGCGATCAGACCCGGGCCATCCCCGTGCCCGGCCACCATTCCGACGACCCCGACGGCACCGCCGCCGGCGAGGCCGCGAACCCCCGCGGCCAGGGCGAGAACGGCGACCCCGCGCGGCAGCGGCGCCGCTCCGGCGGCGGGCTGTCCGCCGCGGATCTGCTGCGCCGCGAGGGACGGTTATAGGAAAGCCCCCCGACATATCCTGACGGTCGGTATCAGCCGGGTTTGTCCGGTTCGGCCTGCAGGATGGCGTTCTTCTCGTCCGCCTCCTCGGTCTGCTTTTCGGCTTCCGCCTCGGGGTTGGGCGCCAGCAACACCTGGAACGCGTTGTTGAGGAACGCGACCGTCGGGACGGCCAGCAGGGCGCCGACGATCCCGGCGAGGACGCCGCCGGTGGAGATGGCCAGCACCACGGCGAGCGGGTGAATCGAGACCGCGCGGCCCATCACCAGCGGCTGCAGCAGGTGGGCCTCCATCTGGTTGACCGCGATCAGCACCCCCAGCGTGATGAGCGCGTACACAATGCCCTTGGCCAACAGGGCGACCACCACGGCCAGCAGGCCCGAAACCAGCGCACCGATCAGCGGGATGAAGGCGCCCAGGAACACCAGCGAGGCCAGCGGCAGCGCGAGCGGGATCCCCATGATCGCCAAGCCCGTGCCCACCCCGGCCGCGTCGGTCAGAGCCACCAGAAAGGTGGCCCGCACGTACCCGATCAGCGACCCGTACCCGGCGTTGCCGGCCTCGTGCACCCGGTCGCGGACGTCGGACGGGATGATCTGCACCACGTAGCGCCAAATGTTGCGCCCACCGTAGAGAAAGAAGATCAGCGTGAACAGCACCAGCACCGCGGCGGTGACCAGCTCCGTGACGGTGGCCGCGGTGGACAGCGCGCCGCTGGTCAGCTTGGCCTGATTGTTGTGCAGCGCCTCGATGGCGGCGTTGCCCGCGCTGTCGATCTGTTCGCTGCGCAAATGCGCCGGCCCGTTGATCAGCCATCGGCGGGTCGACTCGATGCTCTGCGTCACCTGTTCGGTCAGGCCGGGCAGGCCGTCGATGAACTGCAGGATGACGAACGCCAGGATGCCGCCCAGGATCGCGAAGCCGCCCAGCAGGACCAGCGCCACCGCGCCGCCGCGGGGCAGGCCCCGCCGATCCAGCCAGTCGACGACCGGCACCAGCAACGCGCTCAGCAGCAGCGCCACCAGCACCGGGACGACGATGATTTCGAGCTTCTTGACCACCCACAACAGAGCGACCGCGGCGGCCAGGATGACGAGCAAACGCCACGCCCAGGCTGCGGTCTTGCGTACTAGGGGTTCAACCGACGCATCGTCGACGTTTGCTGACATTTGGCCAGCCTATCGGTCGCGGCGCCGACCCGAACCCGTTCGGAAGGTCCCGCCCGTCGGCCGCAACCGTCGGAGCCGGCACGATCCGGTTACGACGGCGACACAGTCGGCGGCGCGCAGCGATCGCCGCGCCACCTGCACCGTTACCCTAAATCACGTGCCGTACGACGCACCCGCCCGCAATCTCGACTTCCCGCGCGAACAAACCCCGCGCGGGAAGTACTGGTGGGTGCGCTGGGTCATCCTCGGGATGGTTGCCATCGTGCTTGCCGTCGAGGTTTCCCTGGGCTGGGATCAGCTGGCCAAAGCCTGGATGAGCCTGTACGAGGCGAACTGGTGGTGGTTGCTCGCCTCCGTTGTCGCGGCGGCCGCGTCGATGCACAGCTTTGCTCAGATCCAGCGCACCCTGCTCAAGTCGGCCGGCGTGCACGTCAAGCAGCTGCGCTCGGAGGCCGCGTTCTATGCCGCCAACTCGCTGAGCACCACGCTGCCCGGCGGGCCCGTGCTGTCGGCGACGTTCCTGTTCCGGCAGCAGCGGCTCTGGGGCGCCTCGACCGTGGTGGCGTCGTGGCAGCTGGTGATGTCGGGCGTGCTGCAGGCGGTGGGATTGGCGTTGCTCGGGTTGGGCGGCGCCTTCCTGCTGGGCGCGAAGAACAACCCGTTCTCGTTGCTGTTCACGCTCGGCGGTTTCGTCGCCCTGCTGCTGCTGGCGCAGGCCGTCGCGTCGCGGCCGGAGCTGATCGAAGGCATCGGCAGCCGGGTCCTGGCCTGGGTCAACTCGGTGCGCGGCAAGCCGGCCGACACCGGCCTGGACAAGTGGCGCGAGACGCTGATGCAGCTCGAATCGGTGAGCCTGGGCCGGCGCGACCTGGGCGTGGCGTTCGGGTGGTCGATGTTCAACTGGGTGGCCGACGTCGCCTGCCTCGGCTTCGCCGCCTACGCCGCCGGGGACCACGCGTCGGTGGCCGGGCTGACCGTCGCCTACGCCGCGGCCCGCGCGGTCGGCACCATCCCGTTGATGCCCGGCGGGCTGCTGGTCGTCGAGGCGGTGCTGGTTCCGGGGCTGGTCTCGAGTGGGATGTCGCTGTCGAGCGCGATCTCGGCCATGCTGATCTACCGGCTGATCAGCTGGCTACTCATCGCCGCGGTCGGCTGGGTGGTGTTCTTCTTCGTGTTCCGCACCGAGAACGTCGCCGACTCCGACGACGACGCGATCACGGGTCCGCTGCCGATCGTGCAGCAGCCGAGCGCCGCTTCCGCCGACCCGACCCAGGCCGCCCTGCAGGGGCCGCTGCCGCCGGATCGGAGTCCGGAAACCGAGGGGCGGGACAGCTAGCCGACGGTGTTGCCGCGCGGCGGGCCCGAGAGCGGGTTGGTGGCACCGGGAGACGCGGGCTGCGGCGCGGCGGGCGGGGCGCCCGTTCCGCCCAGCGGCGAAGCGCCCGCGGGGTTACCGGGCAGCGCGGGGAGCGCACCGGCCGCGCCCTGCGCCTGCTGCATCATGCCCATCATCTGGGGGATCGAGATCGGCAGCTTGCACTGCAGCGACAGGTTGGTCAACGGCTGCGCGATCGACGTCATGTCGCCGGCGACCTTGGGGTTGGCGTCGAAGTAGGACTTCAGCCCGTTCAACGACTGCGGCCCCGCCTGCTGCTGCAGCATCGAGGTCATCGTCTGGTTGGTCTCCGGGTGCGAATCCAGGTAGTCACCCACCGACTTGGACACCGAGCCGATGGTGCGGGCGACCTCGCTGGCCGCGCACGGGTCGTTGGCGCCGGTCGCCGGCGGCCCGGCGAGCACCGCGACGGCGGCGCCGGGCACGGTGGCGGCGATCAGCCCCGCGAGGATTCTGCGACGCCGTCCAGCGCTGCCTGTCGTCATGGATAACTCCTTATTGTTTGCGCGGCCCCGCCAAGATCGGCGCCGCGCAAACGGCTGCAAGAGACGGCCCCACTGATCCCTGGGCACCCCGTAATCCCCCGGGGCCCCGCCAGGCCAATCGACATCCTGCCATCGCGATATCAGCGCTGCCAGCCGAGAACCGCTCGTGTGACCGAAGTCCCGCTTGATCACCAGTTCACAACGACTTCGCAGCGTCTCCGCAACGACGCTGTCATCGCAGCTCAGGAACTAGATAAGCCCACATATAGCACAGCATGCTGCGGTATCCTCGCCTGCACGCGTCACGCGAGAACCGGGGAGCGAGAAAAATCCAGCAGTTAATGATGCGCCTCAGCCGCAGCCTGCGTAAGTACCGCTGGTTGGTCTTCACAGGCTGGTTGCTGGCATTGGTTCCGGCGGTCTACCTGGCGCTGACGCAATCCGGCAACCTCACCGGCGGCGGTTTCGACGTGGCCGGTTCCCAGTCGCTGGCGGTCCACGACCAGCTCGAGGAGCTCTACCACGACCAGGGCGGATCGTCGCTGGCGCTGGTGGCCGCGCCCCGCGCCGACGCCAGCTACCAGGACATGAGCGAGGCGGTCACACAGCTGCGTCGACTCGCCGCCGAGGTCCCGGGAACCGCGGAGATCCCCAATCCCACCCAGCGGCCGCCGCAACCCGACCGGCCGTACGTGCTGTCGGTGCGGCTGGATTCCCGCAACACCAGCGATGTCGCCAAAAAGCTCCGCACGAAGGTCGGCATCAAGGGCGACCAGCCCGGCCAGACCGCCAACGGCCGGGTGCGGCTGTACGTCATCGGGCAGGGCGCGCTGAGCGCGGCCGCGGCCGCCAACACCAAGCACGACATCGCCGCCGCGGAACGGTGGAACCTCCCGGTCATCCTGATCGTGCTGCTCGCCGTGTTCGGGTCGCTGGCCGCCGCCGCGATCCCGCTGGCGCTGGGCGTGTGCACGGTCGTGGTGACGATGGGCCTCGTTTACCTGCTGTCCGCGTACACCACCATGTCGGTGTTCGTGACCTCGACGGTGTCGATGTTCGGGATCGCGCTGGCCGTGGACTATTCGCTGTTTATCTTGATGCGCTTCCGGGAGGAACTGCGGACCGGGCGCCAGCCCCGCGAGGCCGTCGACGCCGCGATGGCCACCTCGGGCCTGGCCGTGGTGTTGTCCGGGGCGACCGTCATCGCGTCCCTCACCGGGATCTACGTCATCAACACCCCGGCGCTGAAATCGATGGCCACCGGCGCGATCCTGGCCGTCGCGGTCGCGATGTTGACGTCGACCACCCTGACGCCGGCGGCGCTGGCGACGTTCGGCCGGGCGGCCGCCAAGCGGTCGGGCTTCCTGCACTGGTCGCGCCGGCCCGAGAGCACCCAGTCGCGGTTCTGGAACCGGTGGATCGGATGGGTGATGCGCCGGCCGTGGATGTCCGCGCTGGCGGCGTCGCTGGTGCTGCTCGTGATGGCCGCGCCCGCGGCGTCAATGGTGTTGGGCAACAGCCTGTTACGCCAATTCGACTCGTCCCACGAGATCCGCGCCGGGGTCGGCGCGGCCGCCCAGGCGCTCGGTCCGGGCGCGCTGGGCCCGATCCGGGTGCTGATCGAGTTTCCCGACGGCGGGGCGGCCTCGCCCGAACACAGCCACACCATCGGCGCCGTCCGCCAGCGGATGACGCAGGCACCCAACATCGTCTCGGTGTCGCCGCCCCAATACGCCGAGGACAACGGCAGCGCGCTGCTGTCCGCGGTGTTGTCGGTGGACCCCGAGGACATGCGGGCCCGCGAAACCGTGGGGTGGCTGCGCGCGCAGCTCCCCACGGTCCCCGAGGTGGGGACGGCGCGCGTGGACGTCGGCGGCCCGACCGCGCTGATCAAAGACTTCGACGACCAGGTGTCGGCGACCGAACCGCTGGTGCTGGGCTTCGTCGCGCTGATCGCGTTCGTGATGCTGCTGGTGTCCATCCACTCGGTGTTCTTGGCGCTCAAGGGCGTCCTGATGACGTTGCTGTCGGTGGCGGCCGCCTACGGCAGCCTGGTGATGGTCTTCCAGTGGGGGTGGCTGAAGGATCTCGGCTTCGCCCAGATCAGTTCGATCGACAGCACCGTTCCCCCGCTGGTGCTGGCGATGACCTTCGGGTTGTCGATGGACTACGAGATCTTCCTCCTCACCCGCATCCGCGAACGGTTCCTGCATTCGGGTAACACCCGCGACGCGGTGGCCTACGGCGTGAGCACCAGCGCCCGCACCATCACCAGCGCGGCGCTGATCATGATCGCGGTGTTCGTCGGGTTCGCGTTCGCCGGCATGCCGCTGGTGGCCGAGATCGGGGTGGCCTGCGCGGTGGCGATCGCCGTGGACGCCACCGTGGTGCGCCTGGTCATGGTTCCGGCGTTGATGGCGATGTTCGCCCAGTGGAACTGGTGGCTGCCGCCGTGGCTGTCCCGCGTGCTTCCGTCGGTCGACTTCGACCGACCGCTGCCGGAGGTCGACCTCGGCGACGTCGTGGTCATCCCCGACGACATCTCGGCGCTGGTGGCGCCCAACGCGGACCTGAAGATGGTGCTCAAGTCCGCCGCCAAGCTCAAGCACCTGGCGCCCGACGCCATCTGCGTGACCGATCCGCTGGCCTTCAGCGGCTGCGGGCGCGCCGCCGGTCAGCCATCGTCGGGCCCCGACGAGGAGCGGACCCGCGGCCTGGGGCCCGGGCAGATCCCCCACCAGGTCGCGCTGGGCGAGGAGAAGGTCGCCGTCGGGGTGGCCGCGGGCGAGAAGAAGACCGGCACCAACGGGCATGCCAACGGGTCTTCGGGAGCCAAGAAGCTGGTCGGGGGGCTGGCCTCACGCAATGGGCGCAATGGGATCGCCAAAGCCATCTCCGGGTCGGACCGGCCCGTTCATCCGGTGACGCTGTGGCGGGGCCGGCTGTCGGTCGCGATCGACGCGCTCGAGACGGACCCGGACGCCGCGTCGGCGGGGGCCGCCGACCGACCGAGATACGCGCGGCGCAGCCCGGTGGAGACCACCAACGTGCAACTGCCCACCGGCGACCGGTTGCTGGTCCCGACCGGGGCCGAGACCCTGCGGCTCAAGGGCTACCTCATCATGTGCCGTAACAGTCGCCGCGATTATGCCGACTTTGCAGACATGGTGGATTCGTTGGAACCCGAGACCGCCGCGGTGGTGCTGGCCGGAATGGACAGGTATTACTGTTGTGAATCGTCCAGGCGGCAATGGATCGCCACCCAGTTGGTCCGTCGACTCGCCGATCCCGATCCGTGCGACTACCCGGATGACCAGGGGTCGGAAGCCGACGCGAACGCGGACTGGGAGGGGATCAGGGAGCGCTGCCTGTCCGTGGCGGTCGCGATGCTGGAGGAGGCGAGGTGACGTTGGCACCCGACCGACGCACCCCACCGCCGCCCCGCCGGCCGGCCCCGCAACAGCGCAACCGCGGTAATGGGCCGTCCGAGGCGCCGTCCGGATCCCTTCCGGACCTCGACCAGCCGGTGGAGTTCTGGCCGACCTCCGCCATCCGTTCCGCGCTGCAGGGCGGTGACATCGCCACCTGGAAGCGCATCGCCGGCGCGTTGAAGCGTGACCCGTACGGGCGCACCGCCCGCCAGGTCGAGGAGGTCGTCGACGGCACCCGCCCCTACGGCATCGCCAAGGCGCTGTGGGAGGTGCTCGAGCGCGCCCGCGCCCACCTGGACGCCAACGAGCGCGCCGAGGTGGCGCGCCACGTGCGGCTGCTGGTCGACCGCTCGGGGCTCGCGCAGCGGGAATTCGCCTCCCGCATCGGCGTCAGCGCCGAGGAACTGGGCGGCTATCTCGACGGCAGCACCAGCCCGACGGCCGCGCTGATGATCCGGATCCGCCGATTGTCGGATCGGTTCGTCAAGGTGAAGTCCGGCCGCTCGGCCGAATCCAACTGAGCTACCGGATCGGCAGCACGTCGGCGACCAGCCAGTCGCTGCCGCGCTTGGTCAGCGTCACCCGCAGGGCCGGCGCCGCCTGACTGGGCGGCTGGCCCGGAACATTCTGGGTCACCCGCAGGACCACCGCCACGCTGGCGGCCGACGGCCCGAGGGCCTCGACGCCCGCCGAGACCGTGGCGGCTTGGGCGGTGACGTTGTGCCGGCCCAGCTCGGCGCTGGACTTGGTGTACTGCTCCTTGAACGCGGCGGCGTGCTCGGGGACGACCATGGCCGTGGCCCGGTCGATGGAACCGGTCGGCGCCGTCGGGCTGTACGACGCCATGGCCTCGGCCATGTCGGTGGCGATCCGCACGACCTTGCGGGAGTCGTCGGTGAAGTCGCGGTCCGCCTTCGTCCAGTGCGTGTAGCCGGTCGCGACGGCCGCCGCCAGGGCGGCCGTGCACAGCAGGACCACCGCCAACCGCAGCCCCGGTGCGTCGTCGTCGGTGCCGAGGCTGACCGAATCGCGGCGCAGCAGCCAGAAATTGATCAGCACCCCCTCGACGATCAGCAGGGCCAGCACCGAGCAGGCCGAGACCCACCACAGCGGCCAGCCGAGCACCACCCCGATGGCCAGCAACGCGGCGATCGCGGCCAGCGGGGCCAGGATGTCGAATGCGAAGAGTCGCCAGATGTTTCTCATCGGATCGAACTCAGTCCGGAGATCATCAGCTTGCCGTCCACGTCGGAGACCTGCAGCCGCAGGTTCCAGTGCACGGTCTGCGGCTTGGCGCCGACGTTTTCGCTGACCGACGTGGCCACCAGCATCACCGAGTCGCTACGGCTCGCGAACGGCGGCAACTTGGTCGTGACTGATTCCGATCCCGGGGGCCTGCCGGCGCCGGGCTGAGCGTCCAGTTCATGGTGCACGGTTTCGATCGCCACCGCCTCGATCCGCCCGGCGCTCTTGGACTGCAGCTTCTCTACCACGGCCCGGTAGGGCTGCACGGCGGCGTCGAAGTAGGTGTTGAGTTCCCCGACCGTGCCGTCGTGCAGCCGCTGCAGGCTGGCGTCGACGTTGCCGCTGTTCATGTTGATCAGCACGTTCGTCCACCCGGCGGCGGTCTGCATGACGCGGCTCAGGTAGCCGCGTTCGGCGACCTGGTCGCGGTGGCCCGCCCAGATGAGGACGCCGAGCACGACCGCGGCCACCGACAGCACGCCGAGAACCGTTGACGCGACACCGTAGTGGGAGAAGACCGCCCCGCCACCGGATTCGGCGTCGACGTCAACGGAGTCTTCTTCGGCAGGTGGCTCGGTGCGCTCGCCCTCGGACATGGCCCGATCGTTGCACCCGGCAAAGATGGAAGGATGGCGGGGTGACGAATACGGCGCTCCGCTCGGGCATCGACCTGAGCTATGTAGACGACAGCATCCGCCCCCAAGACGACCTGTTCGGTCACGTCAACGGCCGCTGGCTGGCCGAATACGAGATCCCGGCGGACCGGGCCACCGACGGGGCCTTCCGGCAGCTGTACGACCGCGCCGAGGAACAGGTGCGGGACCTGATCGTCGAGGCCAGCGAGCAGCGTTCGGCCGGCGACGCCGACGCGCAACGCATCGGCGACCTGTATGCGAGCTTCCTCGACGAGGAGACCGTCGAGCGCCGCGGCGTGCGGCCGCTGCTCGACGAACTGGCGGTGATCGACGACGCCGCCGACGCCGACGCGCTGGCCGCCGCCCTCGGCGCCCTGCAGCGCACCGGGGTGGGCGGCGGTGTCGCGCTCTATGTGGACACCGACGCCAAGAACTCGGCCCGGTACCTGGTGCACTTCACCCAATCCGGGCTCGGGTTGCCCGACGAGTCCTACTACCGCGAGGAGCAGCACGCCGACCTGCTCGAGGCCTACCCCGGGCACATCGCGCGGATGTTCGGCCTGGTGTTCGGCGGGGACCCGGAAGGCCACATCCGGACCGCCGAGCGCATCGTCGCGTTGGAGACCCGGCTGGCCGAGGCGCACTGGGATGTGGTCAAGCGCCGCGATGCCGACCTCACCTACAACCTGCGCACGTTCGCGGAGTTGCGCGACGAGTCGGTCGGCTTCGACTGGGTTACGTGGGCCGCCGCGCTCGGCACCAAGGTCGAGTCACTCGCGGAAATCGTTGTGCGCCAACCCGATTACGTTCGGTCATTCGCCGAGCTGTGGCGCAACGAAGACCTCGAGGTGTGGAAGAGCTGGGCGCGGTGGCGGGTGATCCGCGCCCGGGCCCCCTGGCTGACCGACGAGCTGGTGGCGGCGGACTTCGACTTCTACGGCCGCCGGCTGACCGGCACCGAGCAGATCCGGGACCGGTGGAAGCGGGCGGTCTCGCTGGTCGAGAGCCTGATGGGTGATGCCGTCGGAAAGCTTTACGTGCAGCGGCATTTCCCGCCCGGCGCCAAGGCCCGCATCGACGAGCTGGTGGCCAACCTGCAGGCGGCCTACCGGATCAGCATCAACGACCTGGAGTGGATGACGCCGCAGACCCGGGAGCGGGCGCTGGCCAAGCTGGACAAGTTCACCGCCAAGGTCGGCTACCCGGCGAAGTGGCGGGACTACTCCACCCTGGTGATCGACCGCAGCGACCTCTACGGCAACTATCAGCGCGGGTACGCCGTCAACCACGACCGCGAGCTGGCCAAGCTCGGCGGGCCGGTGGACAAGGACGAGTGGTTCATGACCCCGCAGACGGTCAACGCGTACTACAACCCGGGCATGAACGAAATCGTCTTCCCGGCAGCCATTTTGCAGCCCCCGTTCTTCGACGCCGAGGCCGACGACGCCGCCAACTACGGAGGCATCGGCGCGGTGATCGGGCACGAGATCGGCCACGGCTTCGACGACCAGGGCGCCAAGTACGACGGCGACGGAAACCTGATCGACTGGTGGACCGACGCCGACCGCACCGAATTCGGCTCCCGCACAAAGGCCCTCATCGAGCAGTACGACACGTACACCCCGCGCGAGTTGGCGAGCGGCCACCACGTGAACGGCGCGTTCACCGTCGGAGAGAACATCGGAGACCTGGGCGGGCTGTCGATCGCGCTGCTGGCCTACCAGTTGTCGCTGAACGGCCGGCCCGCTCCCGTGATCGACGGCCTGACCGGCGTGCAGCGCGTGTTCTACGGCTGGGCGCAGGTGTGGCGCACCAAATCCCGTGACGCCGAAGTGATCCGGCGCCTGGCGGTAGATCCGCATTCGCCGCCGGAATTCCGCTGCAACGGCGTGCTGCGCAACATGGACGCCTTCTACGACGCCTTCGACGGCGCCGACACGGGCGCACTGTTCCTGGAGCCGGAGCGCCGGGTCAAGATCTGGAACTGACCGGCGTCAGCGCCTCGATGCGGGCGGGCACGTGCTTGTGCCACGGCGTTCCCGCGTAGGGATCACGCCACCCGGACGAGGTGAGCGCGTTCGGGGCCACGCCGGGAACGACGGTGTGACCGTCGTCGTCGATGTAGTCGAGCCCAAAGCCGTTGGGCAGGGCGGCATGTCCGGCGAGCATGGTCTCGGTGATCTCGACGGTGGCCTCGGCGGTGCCGGCCGCGGTGCTGATGCGGGCCCGGCATCCGTCGACCAGCCCCAGGGCCTGGGCGTCTTCGACGCTCACCCGCAGCGCGCCGTCGGCGTCGCGTTTGCGCCAGGACGGGTCGCGGAAGATGTCGTTGGCGGTGTAGGCGCGCCGCTCCCCCACCGACAGCACGATCGGGAAATCCGGGGTGGTCAGCTCGGCCGGGGTGCGGGCCAGCGCCCTCAATTCGTCGAGCAGCGGCGGGATTTCCAGCGCGATCTTGTGGTCGGGGTGGCTGATCAACGCGAAGTCGTCCTCGTAGTTGTGGGCGGTGAACGTCACCCCCGAGGGGTGGTCCAGGATCGCGTCGAACAGCGCGTTGCCGTCGGCATGGCCGGCGCGCCGCACCGCGTCGGGATAGTTCATCGCGGTCTTCTGGGCCAGGCCCCAGAGCGCGGCCGCGCCGCGCAGACCCTCCGGCAGCGTGGGTCCGAGCGTCTCGTAGAGCACATACGGAAGCAGCTGGGCCACAGTCGGATTGGTGGCCGCCGTGGTGAGGAAGGCCTCGGCGTACGCCGGCCGACCCCGCTGAGCGGCGTCGCGCAGGGGCCGCAGGTCCGCGTCGTCGACCACGCCGAGCGCCCGCACCAGCCGGGCCCAGATCTCGGGCTCGGGCAGCGTTCCCGGCAACGGCGCCAGCAGCGGACGGCGCAATTGGAACGTGTTGTGCGGAAACTCCAGGTTGAAGAAGGTGGCTTCCGGTTTCTCGAATTGGGACGCGGCCGGCAGCACGTAATGGGCGAGCCTGGCGGTCTCGGTCATCGCGACGTCGATGACCACCATCAGTTCCAGCGCCTCGAAGGCCTCGCGGCAGGCGGTCGAATCGGCCAGCGAGTGAGCGGGATTGCTGCTTTCCACGATCATGGCCCGGAAGCGGTCCGGGTGGTCGGTCAGGATTTCCTCGGGAATCACGTTGCTGGGCACCAACCCGGAGATGATCGGGGCGCCGGTGACCGGTGTGCGGCCGGAGAACTGGCCGAACAGCGGCGCGAACGACGAATGCAGGTGCTGGCCGCCCCTTTTCGCGAAGTTGCCGGTGAGCACCCACAGCAGCTTGTTCAGGTAGGAGCACAGCGTGCTGTTGGGCGCCTGCTGCACGCCGAGGTCCTCGAAGACCGACACGCTCGCGGCGGCGCCGATGCGTCGGGCCGCCGCGCGCAGCAGTTCCTCGTCGACCCCGCAATGTTGCGCGTAGTCGGCCACCGCAACCTCGCGCAACGCGTCGCGGACGGTGTCGGCCCCGCGCACGTGCCCGGCGAGAAACGTTTCGTCGCACAGGTTTTCCTGGACGAGGACGGCGGCCAGCGCCGCCAGGCACCACGCGTCGGTGCCGGGGCGCACCCGCAGATGGAAGTCGGACATCTTGGCGGTGTCGGTGACGACGGGGTCGATGACGATCATCGACCGGGCCGGATCCTTGGCGATCTCGTTCAGCACCACCCGGGCGCGCGGAAAGCTCTGCGACATCCACGGGTTCTTGCCGACGAACACCGCCACCTCGGCGTGCTCGAACTCGCCCCGGGTGTGGCCGCCGTACAACTGCCCGTCGACCCAGGCCTCGCCGGTCTTCTCCTGCGCCAACGCATTTGAACGGTAGCGGGAGCCCAGCGCCTTCAGGAAGGCGCCGCTGTACGCCCCGCCCAGATGGTTGCCCTGCCCGCCGCCGCCGTAGTAGAAGATCTTGTCCCCGCCGTAGGCATCGCGAATGTGCTTGAACCCCTCGGCGATCTCCACGATCGCGGTGTCCCAGTCGATCTCCTCGTAGCTGCCGTCGGCGCGGCGGCGCAGCGGAGAGGTCAGCCGGGTGCGGCTGTTCTGATAGTGGTCCAGCCGCAACGCCTTGTTGCAGGTGTAGCCCTGCGACGCCGGGTGCGCCTTGTCCCCGCGGATGCGGGCCAGCCGGCGATCGTCGACCTGAACGACGATGCCGCAGTTGCATTCACACAGGATGCACGCGCTGGATTGCCATTCACCGGTCTCGTTTGTGGTCACTGCGGGACATCCTCTCCGGTCACCTGATTACGACGACGTGGCCGACAGCAGCTCGCGCACCTGGCGGCGGACGACGTCCAGGGGCATCAGGTCGCGGCGCACCCGTGCCAGCACGATCGCGCCCTCGAGCGCGGTGGTGGCCAGGACCGCCAATTCGCCTGCGCGCTCGCGGGTTATCCCGTCGGCGATGAAGCGCTGCGCGATCAGGTCGGTCCAGCGGTCGAACACCGCCGCCGCGCGCTCGACCACCGGCGCCATGCGCTCGGCGTCCTCCGGCTCGCCCGCCTCCACGGACACGGCCACGATGGGGCAGCCGGCGCGGAAGTCGCTGTCGAGCAGCTGCCGGCGGTACTTGTCGATCAGGGTGTCGATCAGCTCGGGGCCGCTCTCGGCCTCGGCGATGATCGCGGCGACGTGGTCGCCGGCGTAGTCCACCGCCTCGCAGAGCAGTTGCGTGCGGCCGCCCGGGAAGTAGTGATAGGCCGATCCGCGCGGCGCCCCGCTGTGCTCGAGGACGTCGGAGATGGCGGTGGCGTGCGCGCCGCGCTCCCTGATCAGCAGCGCGGCCGACGTCACCATCCGTTCGCGTGGTCCGCGCATCGCCGCTCCTCAGGCCGAGTTATATATGATGCTATACATAATCGCCGCGCCCGCGAAACCCCCCGCGGCGAGGTGATGGCGAGAAGACGCAGAATCGCCCGATTTCGCGTGGAAATGGGCGATTCTGCGTCTGCTCGCGGAGAGCTAGTTCATCCAGTCGGCGGAGCCGTCGTTCTTCTTGTAGCTGCCGCCGGTGGAGTTCTTCACGATGATCGGGTCTCCCGCGCCGAAGTTGTCGAAAAACCACTTCGCGTTGGAGGGGCTGATGTTGATGCAGCCGTGGCTGACGTCGCGCTTGCCCTGGTCGTCCACCGACCACGGGGCGCTGTGCACGTAGTCGCCGACATTGTCGAAGCGGACCGCGTCCTCCACCGTCACCTTGTAGCCGTACGTCGAGTTGACCGGGACCCCATAGGTGGACGAATCCATCACCACCGACGGCTTCTTGTCCTGCACGTAGTAGGTGCCATTGGGGGTCTGGTGGTTGCCGGACGTCATGCCCATCGACATCGGGATCGTCTTCTCCACCGTGCCGTTGCGGGTGACGGTCAACTGATGGGTGGCGTCGTCGGCCGTGGCCACCAGCGTGTCCCCGGTTCGGAAGCTCGACACGGTGCCCCCGGCGTCGACGGTCACCGCGGTGTGGGCGGGCCAGAAGCTCAATGGCCGCCAGCGCAGCTGCGTGGGGGTCATCCAGTAGAACTTGCCCGGGACCGCGGGCACCGACGAGACGTGGACCGCGCCTTCCGCGGCCCCGGCGTCGTCGACGCGTCCCGGAAAGTTGATGATGATCGGCTGGGCGACGCCCACGGTCGACCCGCCCGCGGGAAGGATCTTCGGCGGCCCGAACGGCGCCGTCCCGGTGAACGGGGTGGGGTTCTGGCCGGCGGCCGAGGCCGCGGCGGGTTCCGCCATCGGGGGAACCCAGGGCGGCGCCGCCGCCGGGTCGGGCGGGGGCGGGGGCGCCAGCGGGTCGGGCGGGGGTGGCGGCGCGAAGGGATCCGGCGGCGCGGGCGGGCCGGGCGGGGCGGCGACGGCGCCCGGGTCAGCGGGAGCCGGGTCCGGGTCGGCCAGCGCCGGGGCCGCGCTCAGCACCAGTGCCAGGGTCATGACAGCGCCCCAGCCGGTGACGTTCAGAGCGGCGAAGAGACCCTTGAAAGTCCAGGCCCTCGTCCAGCCCGACATATGCATACCTCCACTCGTGTACTCGACACAGTCTGGCATAGGGCGCGCGCCGTCGACCGTCGCCGGCGGCCGCCGGCGGCCCCGATGGCTCCCGGAACACGCCTCTGACCTGGGCGGTTATGAATCGCGTGAGCTTGTCGGCCGCGGCTGCGGGACGTCCAGCATCCGCCGGTTGGCCGCGATGCCGACCAGCGCGACCGCCATCAGGATCGCCGAAGCGATCAGCATCATCGTGACGCTGTGCTCGTAGAGCAGCCCACCCGCCAGCGAGCCGGCCATGATGCCGACCTGAAACGCCGTCACGTAGAGCCCCGACGCGCCGTCGGGGTCGTCGGCCCCGTTGCGCATGGCGGCGGATTGCATCATCGGCGATACGGCGGTGGCCATGGCCCCCCACAGCACGATGGCGGCGGTGCCGATCAGCGCGGTCGTCGCGCCGGACCGGCCGCCGAACGCCAGCGCGGTCAGCACCACGAAGGCGGCCGTCAGGCCCGTCATGCACAGGATGACGGCGGACTTGGGCCGGTGGTCCAGCGGCCGCGCCACCAGCGGCACCGACAGCAGGCCGGCCAGCCCGTAGGCGGCCAGCACCCACGCCAGGTTCGGCCCGCGCACGCCCAGGACGTTGCGGATGAGCTCGACGATGAACGTGTAGGACACGAAATGGCCGGTGACCGCGATCATCGCCAGCACGCTCACGGTGATCAGCCGTCCGTTGCGGTGGTGGCGGGACCGGGGCCCGACGTGGGCGAGCTGGTCGTCGGTGAGCACCATCTCCGGCAGCATCACCCGGGCGGCGATCGTGACGAGCGCGGCCGCGACGGTGACGCACACGACGGCCAGGCGCCAGCCCCACATCAGGCTCAGGGCCGCGGTCAGCGGGCTGCCCACGACCAGCGCCAGGCTGGTGCCGACGTAGATCGACATGGTGGCGCGCCCGGCGTGGCTGGGCGGCACCAGCCGGATCGCGATCGGCGCGATGACCGACCACAGCAGGCCGTGCGTGACCGCGCAGAGCACCCGCCCGGCGGCCAGCACCGCGAAGTTGGGCGCCAGCGCCGAGATCAGCTGCGAGGCGGTCAGGCAGGTCAGGCTCGCGACCAGCACGCGGCGGCGGGGCAGGTGCGCGGTCCAGCGCACCAGCGGGATCGTAGTCAGGGCCGCCACCAGGGCGTACCAGGACAGCAGGGTGCCCACCAGGACCAAGCTGACGTTGAGGTTGCGGGCGATCGCCGGCAGCGCGCCCACCGGCAGGATCTCGGCGGTGACATAGGTGAAGGCCGCGGCCGCGAGGATGGCGAGCTGAGCCGCGATCCGTGGCGTCCACGTTCGCGCGGCTGTGTTGGCGGTTTCGGCAGTCATCACAGTCATCGGTTGGGTGTGCGCAATCGGCTGAGCAACGTCGCCGAGGTCGCGCTCCCCTACCGTACGCACACCGACTGCCGGTTCCTCCAACTTGGCGTGGCAACACGCCCTGCGATCAGGAGCGCACCAGGCGGGCGATCGCGGCGGAGGCCTCGGTGAGCTTGGTGTCGGCCTCGTCGCCGCCCTCGGCCACCGCGCGGGTGACGCAGTGGCTCAGGTGCTCGTCGAGCAAATTCAGCGCGACCGAACGCAGCGCGCTGTTGACGGCGCTGATCTGGGTCAGGACGTCGATGCAGTACTTGTCTTCCTCGATCATGCGGGCGATCCCCCGCACCTGGCCCTCGATGCGCCGCAGCCGCTTGGCGTAATTGTCCTTCTGCTGCGAGTACCCGTGTTCGTCGGTCATGTTCGTTTCACCCCTGCCGCTACGCCTGCCGTGCCGCCACGTCCACCTTATACCCCGGCGGGGTATTACCCCGGGGACGGGCATCGCGACTGGCCAGCGCATACTTGAACAATGCCCACCACCGATTCGGCTCGGACCGCCGACATCAAGCCGCGTAGTCGTGACGTCACCGACGGCCTGGAGAAGGCCGCCGCCCGTGGCATGCTGCGGGCCGTAGGCATGGGAGACGAGGACTTCGCCAAGCCGCAAATCGGCGTCGCGTCGTCCTGGAACGAGATCACGCCGTGCAACCTCTCGCTCGACCGGCTCGCCAAGGCCGTCAAGGAGGGGGTGTTCTCCGCCGGCGGCTACCCCCTCGAGTTCGGCACCATCTCGGTGTCCGACGGCATCTCGATGGGCCACGAGGGGATGCACTTCTCGCTGGTGTCGCGCGAGGTGATCGCCGACAGCGTCGAGACGGTGATGCAGGCCGAACGCCTCGACGGCTCGGTGCTGCTGGCCGGCTGCGACAAGTCGCTGCCCGGGATGCTGATGGCCGCCGCGCGGCTGGATCTGGCCTCGGTGTTCCTCTACGCCGGTTCGATCCTGCCCGGGGTCGCCAAGCTTTCCGACGGCAGCGAGCGCGAGGTCACCATCATCGACGCGTTCGAGGCGGTGGGGGCCTGCGCCCGCGGGCTGATGCCGCGCGAGGACGTCGACGCCATCGAGCGTGCGATCTGTCCCGGCGAGGGCGCCTGCGGCGGCATGTACACCGCCAACACGATGGCCAGCGCGGCCGAGGCGCTCGGGATGTCGTTGCCCGGAAGCGCGGCGCCGCCGGCGACCGATCGCCGCCGCGACGGGTTCGCCCGGCGCAGCGGTGCGGCCGTTGTCGAACTGCTGCGGCGCGGGATCACCGCCCGCGACATCCTCACCAAGGAGGCGTTCGAGAACGCGATCGCGGTGGTGATGGCGTTCGGCGGCTCCACCAACGCGGTGCTGCACCTGCTGGCCATCGCCCACGAGGCCGACGTCGCGCTGACGCTCGACGATTTCAGCCGGATCGGGTCGAAGGTTCCACACCTGGCCGACGTCAAGCCGTTCGGCCGCCACGTCATGTCCCACGTCGACCACATCGGCGGTGTGCCGGTGATGATGAAGGCGTTGCTGGATGCCGGCCTGCTGCACGGCGATTGCTTGACGGTGACCGGTGCGACCCTGGCCGAGAATCTGGCCGAGATCGCCCCGCCCGACCCGGACGGCAAGGTGCTGCGGGCCCTGAGCAATCCCATTCACCCCACCGGGGGAATCACCATCCTGCGCGGCTCACTGGCGCCCGAGGGCGCGGTGGTCAAGTCGGCCGGCTTCGATTCCGACGTGTTCGAAGGCACCGCAAGGGTTTTCGACGGCGAGCGGGCCGCGCTGGACGCCCTGGAGGACGGCACCATCACCAAGGGCGACGCGGTGGTGATCCGCTACGAAGGCCCGAAGGGCGGCCCCGGCATGCGGGAAATGCTCGCCATCACCGGCGCGATCAAGGGCGCCGGTCTCGGCAAGGACGTGCTGTTGCTGACCGACGGCCGGTTCTCCGGCGGGACGACCGGCCTGTGCGTCGGCCACATCGCCCCCGAGGCGGTGGACGCCGGGCCGATCGCGTTTCTGCGCGACGGCGACCGCATCCGCCTGGACGTCGCCAACCGTGTCCTCGACGTGCTCACCGATCCCGCCGAATTCGATTCTCGGCGAACGGGTTTCACGCCGCCGCCGCCGCGCTACAAGACCGGGGTGCTGGCCAAGTACGTCAAGCTGGTCAGCTCGGCCGCGATCGGCGCAGTCTGCGGTTGATCTCCGCCTGACCGGATCGTCCGGCCAGGCGGCGAATCGACTTGTGGCCTAACCGAGTTCGGGACTAGGCGTGGGTGCCCGTGGCGCGCGTGCGCATGCCGAAGTAGGTGGCGTTGAGGCCCAAGAAGGTCAACAACGCACCCGCGACGACATTCGACCAGGTCATGCCGGTGGTCAGCACGACGTCCGGCACGATCCACGTTGACACGATGACCCACACGCCGAGCACCGGCAGCGTCCACGTCATGCCGTGCGCGCGATCCAGCGCCGTCGCGCACCCGTACGCCAGGAACGCCACCGCGATCCCTGCGATCAGGTCAGACGTGGCAAGCGTCCTCGTCGCGCTGAATCCCACGATCCACGGTGACGCGGCCACGTACAGACCCGTCAGCAGAGCCAGGCCGAAGGTGAAATGCGCACTCATCGACTCGGCGACGCGCTCATAGCGGGCGCGCAGCGCCAACAAATCGGGGTGGTGATCGATTGATGAATGGACTGTACTCATTTTGTGACCTTTCTGTTATGCAGCAAGCCTTTTGAGCTGGGCTGCACCCATCCATCTGACGTCAAGATTACGCTCGATCGCTGTCCAATTCGAGGAACCGCGTAGCGTCTTCAGGCATGGACATCGCGGACCGACTGCGGCTCGATTGCCCGGTGGGGCAGGCCGGCATGGGCGGCGGGCTGGCGGGGGCGAGCCTGGCGGCCGCGGTCGCCAACGCGGGCGGGCTCGGCACCCTGGGCATCGACACCCCGCGCCGGCTGCGGGCCTCGATCGACCGGGTGCGCGAGCAGGCGCCGGGTCGCGCCGTCGCGGTAAACCTGTTGCTGCCCTTTGTGCATCGCCACCACGTCGCGGTGTGCGTCGATGCCCGCGTGGACGTCGTCGTGTTGGCGTTCGGAGAGAAACGCGGCCTCGTCGAGCACCTGCGGGACGCCGGGATCTTCGTCTTTGTGATGGTCGGCACCGAGGCGCAGGCGCGCGCCGCAATCGCCTCGGGCGCCGACGGTTTGATCGCGCAGGGGCGCGAGGCCGGCGGGCACCTCGTCGGGACCGTGCCCGCCCTGGATTTTTTGCCGCACGCCCTGCGCGCGGCCGGGGGCCGACCGGTGTTTTTGGCCGGCGGCATCGCCACGGCCGCCGACACTCGCGCCGCGCTGGACGGCGGCGCCGACGGCGTGATCGCAGGCACGCGATTCCTGTTGACGCACGAGGCCAATGCGAGCCGCGAGTATCAGCGGCGAATCCTTCGGGCGGACAGGACGATCGAGACAAACCTGTTCGGGCTGAGCTGGCCGCTACGGCACCGCGTGGTGCCCAACGCGGCCACCCACCGGTGGTGTCGGCCCGACGGGCGGGCCAAGGCTGTGCCGGCGGCCCTCAACGCGGCCAGCCGTCCCCTGTCGGCGCTGGGCTATTTCGATGCGGGCGCACTGATGCGCCTGCAGTCGCCGGCCCTTCCGTTCTTCACGCCGCTGGCACCGGTGGCCGGTGTGCCCGATTCGTGGCTGGACAGCGCGGCCCTGTACGCCGGTGAAACCGCCCTGCGGATAGGCGAACTCACCTCCGCCGGGCAAGCGGTCGCCGACCTGTGCCCGCGCTGAGGCTACTGCACCAGCGCCAAGGCGAAGCCGTCCCAGTGCTTGGCCCCCACCGTCTGGATCACCGCGGTGTCCAGCCGCGGGTGCTCTCCCATCGCCTGTAGCGTCTCGCGGGTCGCCCGCACCCGGGCGTCGTCGCAATCCGGCCGCAGAATCTGACCGTCGCGAATCACGTTGTCCACCACCACGACTGCGCCGGGACGGGCCAATCGGACGGCCCACTGAAGGTACGCAAGGTTGTTCTCCTTGTCGGCGTCGATGAAGATCAGATCGAAGGGTCCGGTCACCGTCGGCAGCGTGTCCAGCGCCGCGCCGACGAGCACCTCCACCCGATCGGCGACGCCGGCGCGCTCCAGGTTGCCCCGCGCCACCTCGGCGTGCTTCGGCTCGTATTCCAGCGTCACCACCCGGCCCTGCGGCCCGGCGCCGCGCGCCAGCCAGATGGTGCTGAAGCCACCCAGGGTGCCGATCTCGAGGATGCGCCGCGCGCCGATGGCGCCGGCGAGCAGGCTCAAGAACTTTCCCTGCTGCACCGATACCGCGATCGGCGGTAACCCGGCCGCGTTGCTGGCCTCGAGCGCCGCGGTCAAGGACGGGTCGTCGCCAACCACCGTGCTGTCCAGGAATGCGTCGACGTCGTGGGGGGTCGGTTTCTCGCTCATGGCGTCAACGCTAGCGGGCGCCCACCCGGCCCTTGCACGACGGCCGGGCCCGTCGCCGCCGTTTACATATACCCATGGGGGGTATATGGTGAGGGTGCGGCCGAACCGCGCCGCACAAGTCACACCAGGAGAAAAGGGTGAATCAGATGGCAACTTACGAAGCCGGGACCCTGCTGACGTGCGGTCACGAAGGCTGCGGCTGCCGTGTCCGCATCGAGGTCCCCTGCCACTGCTCGGGTGCGGGCGAGGGGTACCGCTGCACGTGCGGCGACGCGCTGACCCCCGTCGAGTAACGCGCCGGCACGGCCGTGCGTTCGGGTGTCAGCCCGCGTGAGTCATCGCCCGAACGTACGGCCGGTCAGCGCCACCGCGGCCGACAGACGCATGGCCGACGCCGAAATGCCCACCCCCGCCGTGTAATCGCCCGGCTCGATCCGCCAGCTTCCGACGCTGCCGTCGTAGCGGGCGAGCAGGCGCGGATCGGTCTCGATCCGCACCCGGCAGGTGTCGCCCGGGTCGAGCTCGACCCGCTCGAATCCCAGCAGCCGCAGGCACGGTCCGCCGGGGACGGCCGTCACATACAGCTGCGGCACGTCCGCCCCAGCGCGATCGCCGGCATTGACGACGCTGAACGTGGCGGTGATGGTCTGCCCGCCGGTGACTACCAGGTCGCGGTAGTCAAACCTGGTGTAGGACAGGCCATGACCGAAGGCGAACATCGGCTGGCGGCCGTTGCCCGCGTACCAGCGGTAGCCGACATCGGCGCCCTCGAAGTACTCGATCGTGCTCGCCGTTCCCCACGGTTCGCCGGCACCGGGCAGCCGCGGGCGAGGCGTCTGGTCCAGATCGACCGGGAAGGTGATCGGTAACCGGCCCGACGGGTTCACCCGCCCGGTGAGGATCTCGGCGATCGCCCGGGCGCCGGCCTGACCCGGATACCACGCCTGCACAACGGCATTCACCGCGTCGCACCACGGCATGCTCACCGGGTTGCCGGTCTCGAGCACGACCACGGTATTGGGATTGGCCGCCGCCACGGCCGCGATCATCTCGTCCTGGCCCCACGGCAGCGACAGGTCGGCGAGGTCGTAGCCCTCCCCTTCGGCGCGCACCGCGAACACGATCGCGGTGTCGGCTTGCTGCGCCGCCCGCGCCGCCTCGGCCGGGCTGATGCCGGGATCGAACTCAATCTGGGCCTGCGGCAGCTGTTTTCGCAACTCCTGCAACGGCGACGACGGCAGCAGGTACAGGTTGCGCAGCCCGGCCTCCAGTCCCGAGCCGCCGATCGGGACCACGCCCGCGTAGCCGCCCTGGGGAACGACGGTGCTCGAACCGTAACCGGCCGGCACACCCAGGTGCGCGTAACCGCCGATGACGGCGATGCGCAGGCCCGACTCGGGCGCCACCGGGAGCGCCCCCCGGTTGGCCAGCAGCACGGTCCCCTGCCGCGCTATGCGCAGCGCAATCTCGTTGTGCGCGGCCATATCCGGGGCCGGACCCGGTTCGGCGCGGTCGATGCCGACGGCGAACATGGACCTCAGGATCCGTCGGACCATGTCCGACAGGCGCCCCGTGGGCAGCCTGCCGCCGGTGTACGCGTCGCGCAGCGGCACACCGAAGGCCTCGGCCTGCCACAGCAGCGCGTCGATCTGGGCCCCGCACTCCTGGTCGAGGCCGCTTAGCGCGCATTCCCAGCTCGGCGTGGCGCCCCAATCGGACATGACCCAGCCGCGATAGGCCCAGGCGCCCTTGAGCACCTCGTTGATCAAAACATCGTTTGCCGCGGCGTAGACGCCGTTGATCTTGTTGTATGCGGTCATCACGGCGCCGGGTTGCGCCCGCTCGATCGCGATCTCGAAGGCCAGCAGGTCGGATTCGCGGTGCGCGTCGGGATCGATGACCGCGTCCAGGAAGTGCCGGTTGGTCTCGTTGCAGTTCAGCGAGTAGTGCTTCACGGTCGAGATGACGCCGTGGCGCTGGATGCCGTCGATCGACTCCGCGATCATCGCGGCGGTCAAAAGCGGGTCCTCGGAAAGGTATTCGAAGTTGCGGCCGTTGCGCGGATCGCGCGCGAGGTTCATCGCCCCGGCGAGCTGCACGTTGATTCCGCGGCTGCGCGCCTCCCGGCCGATCACGTCGCCGGCGGACCGGGCCAGCGCCGGATCGAAGCTGGCGGCCAGCGCCAGCCCGGCGGGCAGCGCGGTGGCCGTGTCGCCCGGACGGTAGCCGGGGTTGGTGATGCCCAGGCCGGCATCGCTCATCCGCAGCGGCGGCACCCCGAGGCGGGGGACCCCGGGCACGTACCCCGCGCTCATCGGCGTGTCCGCCGGGATGCGCTCGTCGCGCACCGGCCACATGTCACCGGCCCCCATCACCGAGACCAGCAGCGAGAACCGCTCGTCGTCGGTCATCTGGGCTTCGATCTCGCGCGCCCGATCGTCGGGATCTCTCACCGCACACCCTCTTTGGCGTAGACGACGCGCAGCACATGCCCCAGTTCGGGTCCCATCACCAGCTCCGTCAACTCACAGATCGTCGCAACGAACTCGAGGCCGTGCGGCGGCTCGGCCTGGCACAAATGATGCGCCACTTCGTGCAGGATCACCAGCTCACGCAGCGCCCAGTCGGCGGTGTCACGGTCGGGGACCGCGATAATGCCTGCGCCGTCGTGGTTTTCGTAGTGCGCAGCGGTGGCGGCCCGCCGCGGCCGGACCCGCAACGGCGCCACCCCCGGCCATCGCTGCCGCACCGCCGGCAGCGCCAGCACGTCGTCCACGTAGCGCTGGGCGGAGGCCACCGAGCCGAACCGGCCTTCGGGCGGCAGCGTCAACTGCGTGCCGAAGAAGTCCACCGCGGGTGAGCCGTGCTGGGCCGCACGGTCAAACAGCGTGCGGACGAACTCCTCGGCCGCATACACCCTGGACCGTTGAGAATCCCGTCGCGGGGAATTCCCGGCAGTCATCCGCTCAGCGCGCTCCGCGCCCCCGGGAGTTCGGGGCTGTTGCCGAGCCGCGCTCGCTTCCCGGCCCGATCGCCGGCGCGCCGCGCCGCCGAGGAATACCCGGCCGACGCCCGGCTGGCCTGCCAGGTGCCGCGCGCCTTCGACGCGCCGCGGTAGTAGTCCACGAGCTCAACCTCCTTGTCCCGCAAGGCGATTGCGGTTCCCGGCGCACGCCGCCGGTCCCTGGTGGCTTCCCGCCGGGCCTCGTCGCGGGCCTCGGCCAGCCGCTGCCCGACGCGCGCCCCGAAGGCCAGCTGAAAGTTGAGCCGGGCGGTGATCGTCGGCGTGGGACGATGCGCACCCGAGGACAGGTAGGCGTCCGACGCGCGCACCATTTGCACGACCAGGCTGGCATACAGCGCGTGGCTGGCGTCGATGTCCTCGGCGAACCCGTAGGCGTAGACGAACGTCGAATTCGATGCGACGTCGCATCGAACGTCGTTGGCGGCGGCGATCAGCACGAAGAGCTGAACATACGTCCGTAACCCCTTGGCGCCCGCCGCGCCGATCGTGATGGTGCGCTGCGTCGGGGCCTGCGCGGCCGAACGCTGGGCCGAATGGGAGCGCGCCACCGCAAGGTCGATGGACGCGGCCGTCGCGAGCCGCTGCGCGGCCGACATGAACGCGTCGGCCTCGTGGGTGTTATCGGTGCCTTCGGCCTGACGCAGCAGTGCGGCGATGCGCGCCAGCATCTTGTCGTCAGTCATTGGCGCCGCTCCTCCCCATCGCCTCGCTCTGCATCGTCACCGGCGCGAGTCATTGGCGCCGCTCCTCCTCATCGCCTCGCTCTGCATCGTCACCGGCGCGAGTCATTGCCGCCGCTCCTCCTCATCGCTACGCTCTGCATCGTCACCGGCGCGGGTCATTGCCGCCAAGCTACGGGAGCGCTCCGACATTCTTGCCTCACAGCCGAGCGGTGATCCAGGAGACGACATCGTCGAGCACCTGCTCGCGCTCGGGCTCGTTGAAGACCTCGTGATACAGGCCGGGATACACCTTGAGCTCGACGTCCGTGGACCCCACGCATTCCACCAGGCGGTGGCTGCCGGCGACGGGAATCAACCGGTCCTCGGAGCCGTGCACCACCAGCAACGGCGCGGTCAGGGCCGGCGCCCGCTGCGGCATCGTCTCGCCGACCTGCAGCAACGCGCGGCCGATGCCAGCCGTCACCTTGCCGTGGTATACCAGCGGGTCGCTCTTGTAGGCGGCCACCACCGCGGGATCGCGCGAGATGGCGTCGACGTCGAGGTCCTGCGCGGGCAGCCCGGGCACGATGGCGCCGAGCACCTTGGCGGCCAGGGCCAGCAGCGGCGATACCTGGTCCTGGGCCGCCACCGCGGGTCCCGACAGCACCATCAGGTCGTAGTTGTCCGGGCGTTCGACGCCGTAGGCGAAGACGATGCCCCCGCCCATGCTGTGGCCCAGCACGACGCGCTTGAGGCCGTGGTGTTCCCGGGTGGCGATCCCGACCAGGGTGTCGAAGTCGGTGGTGTACTCGTGAATGTCGCGCACCACCGCCCGTTTGCCGCCGGAGCGGCCGTGTCCGCGATGATCCAGCGCGTAGGTGACCAGGCCCGCCTCGTCGAAGCGCCGGGCGACGTGGTCGTAGCGGCGGGCGTACTCGCCGAGGCCGTGCGACAGCACCAGGACCGCCCGCGGTGCCGTGTCGGGGGTCCAGACGTCGTAGACGATGCGCACACCGCCGAATCCGTCGAAACTGTGTTCGGTGCGGTTCATCGGGTGGTCCTAGTCATTGAGGTGCAGCGTAGTGGCTGGGATGCGGGCCGGGGTTGCGGACACTGCGTAGGCTCATCCGCGTGAGCCTTCTCGCGCAAAACTCCGAAGGCGACTCGGTGCTGGGGACCGATTTCTCGGCGCAGGCCGAGCCGTATCGCCGCGAGCTGCTCGCCCACTGCTATCGGATGACCGGGTCCTTGCACGACGCCGAGGATCTGGTGCAGGAGACGTTGCTGCGGGCCTGGAAGTCCTACGACCGTTTCGAGGGAAAGTCCTCGCTGCGGACGTGGCTGCACCGCATCGCCACCAACACCTGCCTGAGCGCGCTGGAGGGCAAAGGGCGCAGGGCGTTGCCGGTGGGCCTGGGCGCCCCCAGCTCGGACCCGACCGCCGAGCTGGTGGAGCGCCGTGAAGTGCCGTGGCTGGAGCCACTACCGACGTTGACCGATGACCCGGCGGACCCGTCGGTGGTCGTCGGGTCGCGGGAGTCGGTGCGGCTGGCGTTTGTGGCTGCGCTGCAATACCTTCCGCCGCGACAACGGGCCGTGCTGCTCCTGCGCGACGTGCTGCAGTGGCGCTCCGCCGAGGTCGCCGAGGCGGTCGGTACCACCACGACCGCCGTCAACAGCCTGCTGCAGCGGGCCCGGTCGCAGCTGGACGCCGTCGGACCCAGCGCCAATGATCAACTGGCGCCGCCGGATTCGCCGGAGGCCCAAGACCTGCTGGCCCGCTACATCGCCGCATTCGAAACCTACGACATCGACCGCCTGGTGGAGATGTTCACCGCGGAGGCGATCTGGGAAATGCCGCCGTACGCGGGCTGGTATCGGGGCGCGGCGGACATCGTCACGCTCATCCGTCAGCAATGCCCGGCCGAGGCGAGCGGAGACATGCGACTGCTACCGCTGGTCGCCAACGGTCAGCTCGCCGCGGCGATGTACATGCGCGCCGGCGACGAACATGTCCGCTTCCAGTTGCACGTGCTGGATGTGCACGGCGAGAAGGTGTCTCACGTGGTGGCGTTCCTCGATGACACGTTGTTCACGAAGTTCGGGCTACCCAGTTCGCTGTCCGCGGGTCACAGGTAAGAAGGTTGCGATGACGAGTTCCACCGCCCAGGTCACGGCCGCGCCCGGCAAGCCGCTGCTGCTGCTGAGCGCCTATGACCTCGCCGACGTGGGCTATCGCGTCGAGGAGTTCTTCGTTTCCGCGACGGCCTCGTCCTATACCGCGGTGACCGAGCTGGGACCGGACGGCCGCTGGGACGTCACACCCTCGGGCTCAGCCGATTACACGACGCGCATCGTGGTGTTGACCCCGTCGGATCCGACTCGGTTTAACGGAACAGTACTGGTCGAATGGCTCAACGTCAGCGGCGGCATCGACGCTCCCGCGGTATGGATGATGGCGCATCGCGAAATCGTCCGCGCCGGTTACGCCTATGTCGGGGTCTCGGCTCAGCGGGTGGGGGTCGAGGGCGGCGACAGCCTGCTCGGCGCCGACATGTCGCTGAAAAGCCAGGATCCGCAACGGTATGCGCCCCTGCACCACCCGGGCGACGCCTTCTCCTACGACATCTTCTCGCAAATCGGTTGCCTGCTCAAAAGCGCCGAACGCCATGCGCTCGTGCGGGATCTGCCCGTGCGGCGCGTCATTGCGCTGGGCGAATCGCAGTCGGCGATGTTCCTGACGACCTACATCAATGCGATCGACCCGTTGGCCCGCAGCTACGACGGGTTCCTTGTCCATTCCCGTTTCGGCCCGGCCGCCCCGCTCGACGGTACCTCGATCTTCGCGGAAGCCGAGGAGCCGCAAGGGGTTGGGTTCCGGCCGGAACTGCGCGTCCCGCTGCTGACGGTCATCACCGAAACCGACGTCTTCGGCGGAGCCCGGCAGGGCTACTACTTCGCGCGGCAGCCCGACAACCAATACCTGCGGGTCTGGGAGATCGCCGGCGCCGCCCATGCCGACAACTACACCATCCAGGCCGCGTTCATCGACAGCGGCTCGGCGCCGCTCGAGGCCATCGCCGCCGCCTACGCGCCGACCAACATGCTGATGGGCCAGCAGTTGGCGCACTGCATCAACTTCGGTCCGCAACACCACTATGTGGTGCAGGCCGCGCTCGCCGCGCTCAACACCTGGGTCGCCGGCGGCGGGCCGCCGCCCAGCGCCGAGCCCCTCGAGGTTCGCGAAACCGAAGGGCCACAACCGGTTCTGGACGGCAATGGCCTCACCCGGGGCGGCCTTCGGACCCCCTGGGTGGACGTGCCGGTCGCCCGGACGTCGGGCCTGGGCGGCGACGAGAGCATCATGTCGATGATTTTCGGCTCCGGCGAGCTTTTCGACGCCACTACGCTGCGCCGGCTCTATCCCGGCGGAAGCACGGAATACCTGGAACGCTTCACCGCCGCGCTCGACGCGGCGATCCGCTCTGGATTCATCCTGCCGGCAGACCGCGCCGAGATCCTGGAACTCGCCGCCGCGACGTATCCCGGCGACCGGTCTTAGGCGAGGCCCGATTGCCGGGCTAGAACAGCCGGCTGTCCGGCGGCGGGCCCGGCACCGGACGCACCAGGCCGGCGCCGGTGATCAGCGGCAGGTCCAGCGCGCAGAGCAACCCGGGCGGGGCCGCGCACACCGCGGGGATGGCATTGACCATCCGCGAGGAGCCGGCGATGCGCGCCCCCAGGTCGTGGTCGCGGTCTTCGGCCATCTCGAATTCGCACCGCATGCTCGGGGAACCCTCGATCTCCACGCGGTACAACCCCCGACCGGACGCCATGCCGTAACCGAGGTCCTTGGGCGGGATGCAGATGTGCGGCTGGGGCCAGTCCGGGGCGATGTCGTCGCGCATGCGCGTCACGTGGTCGAGGACGAAAGTCGGTTTCCCGCCGACGAAACCGGTCAGCGTCGAGCGCATGGCCGCGATCGTTCCGGCCGCGATGTGCCCCGTCGGCGTGTCGAACGATTCGTCGGCGGGGATCCGCTCGTTGGCCTCCTCGATGTTGTCGATCTTGACCCCCAGCCCGGCGGCGAGCTGGTGCAACACGGGGCCCCAGCCGAACGTGAACACCCCGGGCGTCGCCGCGAACGCCGGATACTCCGGCGGTTGGCCGAACCCGAGGATCTCGTACACGGCGGAGCGGTCCGGGTAGGTCGCGTAGTTGAACATCTCCGTCACCCGCACCGATTCGATCACCCGGGAGACACCGGTAAGCACCAGCGGCAGAACGTCATTGGCGAACCCGGAGTCGATGCCGGTGGTGAAGAACGACACCCCACCGTCGATCGCGGCCTGGCGCAGCGGCTCGGTGAACGCGGAGTCGACCGCGTCGGGAAAGACGAGTGGCACCACCGAACACGACACCACGTTCTTTCCCGCCCGCAGGATCGACACCATGTCCTCGACCGCCTCCAGCGGCCGTAGGTTCGCGCCGGCGGCGTACACCACCGCGTCGGCGTCGCCGGCGAGCATGTCCGCCGGATCCTGGGTGGCCACCACGCCCACGGGCGCGATGCCACACAGCTCCCCGGCATCGCGGCCGGCCTTGGCGTCGCTGTGCACCACGACGTCGACCAGTTGGAGCTCCGGATGGTCGATCACCCCCCGCAGGGCGACCACGCCCATGGAACCGGGTCCCCACACTCCCACCTTCAGCACGACGATCTCCTAATATTAGGATGTATAATCTTGCATTTTGGACGGATCGTAGGGAGGCGGCGGTGGATACGTCAATGGCGGAGACGCGCGGCGAAGCGCGCGCCAAATCGCCGCCCACCGCGCGGGTGATGGATGTCCTTGCGGCCCTGGCGAAGTCACCGAACGGACTGACATCGGCCGAGCTGGCGAAGAGGTGCGCGATCAGCACCTCGACGTGCGCCCTCGTGCTGGCCGAGTTGGAACGGCGCGCCTGGGTGGCGCGGCGCGGGGATCGGCGCTACGTCCTGGGCAGCGGGCTGTTCGGGCTGGTGCACGGGCTGCGCGAGCAGTTTCCCCTGCTGGACCGCGGACGTGACGCGCTGCGCTTCCTGCACGACACGCTCGGCGCGGGCTGCTCCATGTCGAAGATCGGCGCTCGGCACCTGACCACCGTCGACACGGTCGGCCACGGCACCGACGGCGAACACGCTGTAGGGCAGCGCTTCCCCATCGACCCGCCATTCGGTCTGGTCGCCATGGCCTGGCGCGACGACGATTTCATCCGGGCCTGGCTGCATCGCGTGACGCCCCGCCTCACCCGTGCCGAAATCGCGCAGCACCAACGGGTACTGGCCGATATCCGCGCCCGCGGCTATGGCGCCTGGCGCTTCGACGACACCCACCAGTCGCTGCACAGTCGGCTGGCCGAGCTGTTGGCCTCGCTGGAGCCGACGGCGCACGTCACCCGTCAGCTCACCACGCTGATGACGATGGTGACCCTGCAGTCGGTCACCGACATCCTCGAAACAGACTTGGCCACTGCAGAATTCGTCGTACTGCCGATCTTCGCCCCCGATGGCCAGCCGGAGTATCAGATCGAGATTCACCTCGGCCACGCCACCGGGTTGACTTTGCCCGAACTCGACGCCGCGCTCCGGCATGCCCAGGGGCTGCTCACCGCCGCGGTCGGCTGACCCGACCGGGATTACGCTGGGGTCATGTCTGCCACCGCGGAGATCCGGCGTGCGGCCGATCGGGCCGTCACCACCACACCCTGGTTGACCTCCCGGCACTCGTTCTCCTTCGGCGACCACTACGATCCCGACAACACCCATTACGGGCTGCTGCTCGTCAACAACGACGACATCGTCGCCCCGGGAACGGGATTCGACACACACCCGCACCGGGACATGGAAATCGTGACCTGGGTGCTGCGGGGCGAACTATCCCATCATGACTCCACCGGAAACCGCGGAGTCATCTATCCCGGTCTGGCGCAACGCATGTCGGCCGGCAGCGGCATCCTGCACTCCGAGCGCAACGACTCCGCCAGCGAGCCGGTGCATTTCGTGCAGATGTGGGTGGTGCCCGACGAATCCGGCATCGACCCGAGCTACCAACAGCACGAGATCGACCCGAAAATGTTGGACGACAACCTTGTGACGATCGCCTCAGGCATGCGCGCCCACGACGCGGCGATCACCCTGCACAACCGCAACGCCGCGCTGCACGCCGCCCGGCTGCGGGCCGGGGCGGCGGTGCACCTCCCAATGGCGCCTTACCTGCATTTTTTCCTGGCCCGCGGCCGGGTCAGCATCGAAGGGATCGGGGAGTTGGGCGTGGGCGACGCCGTGCGTTTGGCCGACGCCGACGGCCGGCGCGCGGCGGCGAGCGAGCCCTCCGAACTGCTGATCTGGGAGATGCACGGGAAGCTGGGCGACTGAGCCCATAGAGGGCCGGCGACGCAGCCCATAGAGTGGGCACGACAGACAGGAGTCGGCATGCCTCACTCGCACGCGCAGCACGCGGCACCCAACCCCAACCGAAACATCAAGGCGATCCGCACCGTGCGATTCTGGGGGGCGCCCCTGGTCATCACGTTGGCGCTGATGTCGGCGCTGTGCGCGCTCTACCTCGGCGGCATCTTGAACCCGAGCACCAACCTGCACCATTTCCCCATCGCGGTGGCGAACGAGGACGCGGGCCCCGGCGGCGCGCAGATTACCGACCGGCTGGTCAATGGGTTGGACAAGAACAAGTTCGATGTCCGGGTGCTCTCCCGCGGCGAGGCTAAAGATCAACTGGACACCGGCCTGGTGTACGGCTCGGTGGTGATACCGCCCAGCTTCTCGTCCAGGCTGCGGGACTTCGCGACCAGCGCGGTGGTGCCCGCCCGCGCCGAACGGCCGTCGATCACCGTCTCCACCAACCCGCGGGCCGGCACACTGGGCGCGAGCATCGCCGGCCAAACCCTCAGCACGGCCATGGGCATGGCCAACGGCATAGCGGGACAACGGGTTATGGCGGAGGTGGCCGCGCAGACCGGCGGCGCGCCCCTTCCCGGCGCGGCCCAGGTGGGGCTGGCCGCCCCCATCGAGATCCAGTCGGTTGTCTACAACCCGCTGCCCAACGGCACCGGCAACGGTTTGTCCGCCTTCTATTACGCGCTGCTGCTACTGCTGGCCGGATTCACCGGCAGCATCGTGGTCAGCACGCTGGTGGACGCGCTACTCGGCTATGTGCCGGCCGAATTCGGCCCGGTGTATCGGTTCGCCGAGCAGGTCAGGATCTCCAGATTCCAGACGCTGCTGCTCAAGTGGGCGATGATGGTGTTGCTCGGGCTGCTCACCTCGGCGGTGTACCTGTGGATCGCCGACGCGCTGGGCATGCCCATAGATCTCAGTTGGCAACTCTGGGCGTTCGGCGTGTTCGCGATCGCCGCGGTGGGCATCACGTCCAGTTCCCTGCTCTCGGTGCTCGGCACGGCGGGGATGCTGGTCAGCATGCTCATCTTCGTGATCCTCGGCTTGCCGTCGGCCGGAGCCACGGTGCCGCTGGAGGCGACGCCGTCCTTCTTCCGCTGGCTGGCCGAATTCGAGCCGATGCACCAGGTTTTCCTGGGCGCTCGGTCGCTGCTGTACTTCGGTGGCCGCGGGGACGCGGGCCTGTCCCAGGCGCTGACCATGACGTCGGTGGGCCTCGTCATCGGGCTGCTGCTCGGCGGCATCGTCACGCACCTGTACGACCGCAAGGGCTTTCACCGGATTCAGGGTGCGGCCGCGTTCGCGGTCGCCCAGGAGCACCAGGCTCAACACAAGGCCCGCCGCGGCAAGCCGGCGGGGCCGGCGGCTGCCGAGCCGGCCGTCACCGAGCCGGCCGTCGACTCAGCCACGCCGGCCGACCCAGCCGACCCGCCCCAACCCGAAAGTTCCAGCGAGCAAACGTAATTCGCGCGTGGCCCAAGCGTCATCGGCCCGTGATCTTTGTTGACAGTGTGACTTATGAGGCTGATGATGTCTCTGTTGCATCCAGATCATGGCCGAAAGGGCTATCGTGCTGACCCGACGCGCCAGCTTCCGCCGGCTGGCGGCGTGCTGCACCGCCCTCGTCGCCTGCTTCACGCTGGCGGTCACCTCCGGGCAGCCGCTGGCGCGAGCCGCTGACGGCCGCGATCTGCTCGCCAACGCGATCGGCAGCACCCGCGGTTCCTACCTGGTCTACAACTTCGGCGCCGGTCACCCCGCGCCGATGCTCAACGCGGGCGGCAGCTGGTATGAGATGAACAACGGCGGCCATCTGATGATCATCAAGAACGCGGCCGGGCGGCTCTCACCGCATCTGCTCGTCGACACGCACCAGGGCGACCAGGCCCGCTGCGAAAACAATCCGGGCGCCCGCACCGGCGAGGGCCTGTGGCAGGCCTCGGAGCTCTACACCCCGCTGCAGGCATGGCAACGCATGGGCCAGCCGACGATCGCGATCAACGCCAACTTCTTCGACGTGCGCGGGCAAAAGGCCGGCTCGTGGCGCCAGACCGGCTGCAGTTCACCGTTGGGCGCCTTCGTGGACAACACCAATGGCCGGGGCCGCGCCAACCAGGCCGTCACCGGCACACTCGCCTATCCCGGCAAGCAGGGTCTGTCCGGCGGCGGCGAGAACTGGAGCGCGCTGACGACGATGATCCTGCCGTCCGGCGGCGCGCCGTATGTGGTGTGGCCCAGGACGAAAAAGGACTACGACGCCGCCACCCCCGTCGTCCAGGACCTGCTCAGCAAGAACGAGAGGTTCGTGGCGGTGTCGGGAATCGGGCTGTTGGCGCCCGGCAACACCGGACAGCTGAACGACGGCGGGCCCAGCGCGGCGCGAACGGCGCTGGCCTACGCGAGGCAAAAGGACGAGATGTACATCTTCGAGGGCGGCAGCTACACCCCGGACAACATGCAGGACCTGTTCCGCGGGCTGGGCAGCGACAACGCGGTGCTGCTCGACGGCGGCGGCTCCTCGGCGATCGTGCTGCGCCGTGACACCGGCGGCATGTGGGCCGGCGCCGGCTCACCGAGGGGATCGTGCGACACCCGACAGGTGCTCTGCGACTCCCACGAGCGGGCGCTGCCGAGCTGGATGGCCTTCAACTAGCTACCGCCGCAGCGTTTTTCGTTGCAGCGGGACCGAACCTGAAGATCAGCAGGCTCGCCGCGATCACCGCCGCTGCCAGCACGAACACCGGAGCAACCGTGAACCTCGACATCGTCGCGCCGACGAACGCTCCGGCGCACATGGTGGCGACGACGCCGATGCGCAGCCGTTGGCGCTCGCCCGTACCGCCGGCCAGCCGGCTGTCCAGGCCGAGGCTGACGATCGTCGACGTCAGCACGGTGGTGGAGAGTTCCTGGATGCCGAACTGGCGCGCGCTCGAGTGTTGCAACCCGAACGTCACGGCGAGGATGCCGATCATGATGAGCGTCGAATTGCGTTGGTAGCGCAGCACTCCCGTGCCGGCCAGGATCGACAACGCCACCAGCAGGACGATTTCGGTGGCCAGCACCGTGGTGATCCACGTCCGCGTCCGTTCACCGAAATGCCGGACCAGCCGCCCGCTGAGCACGGTGGTGCACACGAACGTCGGCAGGGCGACCACGACGGCGGTCAGGTCGATGCTGGTCCTCGGCGCCAGCCAGAAACCGAGGAAGATCACGTTGCCGGTCATGTTGGCGACGAACACGTGGCCGAGCACCAGGATACTGATCGAGTCGGCCAATCCCGTCGCAAACGTCAGCAACAGCAGCGCCGCCACTGTCGATCGTGGTGATACCGGTGAGGTAACCGCCATGGGGTGCAGTCTATTTCGGTGCGGCCCGGTGCAGCGTTACGTTTTCGGTGTGAGATCCAGCGAGGTGATCGTCGTCATCCTGGTCACCAGCCAGTGGCTCTTCGATCGCTTCATGAACAGCCGGTAGGACAGGTATTTCAACGACGGCACGTTCTTGGTCAGCGGGCTGGTGGACGTCGTGTTGGTGTAGATGATCACCACGGCGTTGCTGTCATCGAGCGATTCGACCGCCGCGCCGGTGACGTCGGTGTGGTTGGTGATCTTGGCCTGCTTGTTCGGCGCCACGATGGCGTCGACGAATTTGCGGTACTGCGCCGCGAAATCACCACTGAGATAAGCGGATGCGCGGTCGGCGAGGGTGTCCATGTTTTCCGGGGTGTAGGTCCACAGGGTGGTGATCGCGTTGGCCGCGGTCCGCGCGACGTTGAGTTTCGTTTCGGCGACGGCCCGGTCGGCCAGGTACGGCTGCACCATCGCGCCGGCGAATCCGGCGGAGCCGACGAACAGCACGGCGGTGACCAGCGCGACGATCGCCCACGCCTTGCCCGCCAGCCGTCGCTTGCGCTTGGTGGCCGGCGGGGTGTCGGTGGCCTCGGCGGCTTCGTCGGTGGCCTCGGTGGCCTCGGTGGCCTCGGCGTCGGCGTCCTCCGGTGCCGCAACGGTCGCCTCGGTCGCCTCGTCGTCGGGGGCCTCCGGGGCCTGCGCGGCAGTCAGATCACCTGCTGCAGGTTGCTGATCTTCCACTGGTTACCTTCCTGCGTCGCGGTTGCCGCCCAACGATTGGCATTTTCCAATACCTGTTTCTCATCCGGTGATTTCGTGGTGATGGCCGTGGCCACCATGACATTGGCGCTGCCATCGTCATTCCATCGCTCCAGGCCGGCACCGAGCACGCTGCCCGTGGCCGGTTCGGCCCGGGCGACCTGGAGCAGGATCTCGTTGGCGTTCTTCTCGTACTGCTTGGCGAAATCGCCGGTCGCCTGGGCGAGTACCCGGTTCACGTAGTCGTTGGCGTGAAACGGATCGATGGAGGTGAACTGGGTCATGAAGCCGGTCACGTAGGTGAGCACCTCGCGGTCCCGGGACGCGGCGCGCACCCGGGATTCGTGCGAAACCCACACCAGCGCGCAGACACCGATCGCCGCCACCATCAGCACCGCCGCGACCGTGCTGGCCAGCGGCACCAACCATCCTCGCTGGGGCGGCACCGGGCGCTCGACCAGCAAGGGACGCTCACCCGGCGCGAACTTGCGGCGCGGGCTCATTTGCCGTTCCCGGGCGGTTTCGGCTTGGACAGCACGGTGAGATCGTCGACGCGCCAAGCGTTTCCGCCATCCTTGGCGAAGCTCACCCGCACGGTTGCGCTGATGTAGCGCACCTCGGGTGCCGCGCCGCGCCGACCCTGCATGAACAGCAGCATCGTCGCGCGGTTCGCGGCGGCCGATTCGATCGAACTGTTGGTCACCCAGTACTCGTTGATGACCGGGGTGCCCTTGCGCACCAGGTCCTGCTGGGCCGCCAGCTGGCCGCGGTATTTGTCGGTGGCCAGCGACTGCGCCCGGGTGAAGTCGTCCTGCAGCGACTTGGGGTCATAGGTCAGCATCTGGGCCACGATTTTTGGCCCCTGCGTGGCGATCTGGGCGCGGGTTTGATCGCTCGCCCGCTCCTGGGCGTACACCACGCCGTAGCTCGTCGCGGCACCGCCCAGGCATACCACCGTCGCGCCCAACACCGCGGCCGCGGCCCAGCGCCGGATGTCGGGCGGCGTCCGGTCCGGGTGCAGGCGGCGCACCTCGGTGCGGGCCACCATGTCGGCGAACGTGCGGCGGCGCGAATCCCACAGCGGCCACAGCCATCCCACCACCGATGCGGTGTCGAGCAGGTGGGCGACGTCACGAAGCAGCAGCGTCCACGGACCCGGGGCCGCACCGCCGCGACGCGTCACGGCGATGCCGGCCACGGCGCGGCCCAGGCTCCACCCGGTGATGGTCGGCAGCAGGAGACGGTTGACCAGAACCAGCAACACGACGGCCGCGAGCACGGAAACACATGTCCACCACCACACGCCGCGCGCCGGCACCGTGAACGACACCAACACCAGCGTCGCCACCGCCGCCACGCCGGGCAGCACGTCGACAGCGAAGGCGCCGACGCGAGAATGCCAGGGCGCCAAGGCTTCCCGCGGTGGCTCGGGGACGTCCGTGGGTGCAGTCTGTTCGACCACCACCGTCACTTCGTCACCTGGTCGAGTTTGGAGATCTTGTATTGCCCCTCGGCGAAGGCCATCTTCACCCGCAGGCGGTAGCCGGCCTCGTTCTGATTCTGATCGCTGGCCACCTTGACGCGAAGCGCGACGAGGATGTCGATCGAACCGTCGGGGTTGTTGCGTTCGACCGCCGCGCGCACATCCGACACCTGGACGTGGATGTTCGCGGCCTGGTACGCCTGGATGAGCATGGTGGTGTACAGCAGCGCCTGCGTGCGGAAAGCGTCTGTGCCACAGTCGATGATCTTCTGCTCAGCCGCGGTCATCGCGTTGGTGTCCGGCGCCTGCGTCGCCGTGACGCATTCCACCGCCGCCTTGAGCGCGGTGGCATCGTTGCGGGCGATCACCTGGCTGTCGTGGTGATAACGCAGCGCAAGGTAACCCCCCGCACCGATCGCACCGGCGCACAGCACCAGCACCACGGCGATGGCGGCCAGCCACCCACGCCCCACCCGCGACGGGCCGCGCGGCACGGCCGCACCGGGCGCACTGGGTTCCCCGGATTCCACCGGATCCTCGGTGTCACCCTGCGGATCGGCTTGCTCGGCTCCGCTCTCGGGTGCCGTCGAATCCTCGTCCTTGTCTTCGGGGCTCAACGAATCGTCGTCCGTGTCGATGGGGTTCAGCCGGCTGGTGCCAGCATCTCCTTCCATCCATCGTCTCCTGTTCGGCTCGAGTTCTCGACGGAGTATTTAACCCCGTCTGGCCCCACCAGTTCACCGCTTTGGGGACTGTAGACCGCCGTGGGAGGCCCACCGGGGGTGTAGACACAGGGGTTGGGTTGCTGGCCGTTGCACTGCACCGTACCCGACCCCGGCCGCGACAATGGATCGCTGGTCGGCGGGGGCGTTCCCGCCACCCGGTCCGAGGGCGCGGGGTTCAGCCCGTTGTTGATCGAGGGCGCCGGGATCACCATGCCGGGCTTGACGGGCTGGTCACAGCGCGCGGACGGCGCCGGGCAGGTCAGGGTCTGGTTGGGGTCGCCGTACCAGGGGTTGGTGCCCGCCGGGACGTACGGTTTGGGGTCGCGGCATTCGCGCGGGGTCGCCGCCCGTTTGCCCGGGATGTCGGTGCAGGGGATGTTGCGCGACCCGCGCACGCTGTTGGCCGGGGTCTCCATCGGGATCTTGCAGTAGGTGCCCGTCGGCAGCGGCTGGATGCTGGTGTCCGCCGGGGACCGCCACTCCGAGGCCGGGATGAAGCCGGTCAGGCACGGCGGCGGCTGGTTGATCGACAGCGCCAGGTCGAGCGCGGCCATGTTCGGGAACGGCGCGGCCACGGTCTGGGCGATCGACGCGCCCTGCGGAAGGAACACCAGGACCTGCTCGACGCCGGTGTGGTAGCGCTTGAGCAGGTCGATGACGACCTCGAGATTGGCCAGCGTCTGCGGCAGCGAATCCCGCACGCCGCTGAAGACCTCGTTGACCTGATCGGCCGTCGGCGCGGCCTGGCGCAGCAGGCTTTTCAGGTGCTGGTCCTGCTGCGCGGACTGGGCGCCCAACCTGTTCAGGTTGCGTGCCCAGCGCTCGATGTTGTCGCGCGATTTGACCTGGCTGTCCAGCACCGGGCCGGAGTTCTCGATGATGTCGTTGACGTCGGTGATCTGGGTTTTGAAGTCGCCGACGATCGCCTGGGTGGAGTCGACCAAGCGCTGCAGGGCGGGCCCCAGCCCGCCGACGGATTGCGCGGTCTCGTCGAGCAGTTGCCCGATCTTCTCCTTGGGCAGCACCGACAGGCCGCGGTTCGCCGTGTCCAGCGCCGGCCCGATCTCGGCGGGCACCGTGCCCTTGGTGATGGTCTGCCCCGACGACAGGTACTTGCCGGGGTTTCCGGTCGAGGTGAGGTCCAGGTATTGCTCACCGACGGCCGAGACCGAGTGCACGTTGGCGGTCGCGTCGATCGGGATCTTGTAGTGGCTGTCTATGCTCATGGTCGCCTGGGCGCCGTGCTCGGTCGGCTCGACGTCGGTGACCTTGCCGATGGTGATGCCGCGGTAGGTGACATTGGCCGTCGGATACAGCCCGCCCGACGCGGGCAGGTCGGCCTTGAGCGTGTAGCGGCCGATGCCCATCAGGCTCGGGATCTGCAGGTAGTACACCCCGAGCACGAGCAGCGAGATGACGGTCAGGATCCCGAAGGCGATCAGCTGGCGTCGGATGAAGGGAGTCAGCAATTCCTGTCCCCCCTTTCCACCAGAGGTCCGCCCGGCGCGTCGTTCGGGTTCGGCGTGTAACGCACGTCGGGGATCATCGTCTCGGGGTCACGCCCGAACGACTGCTCGAGTGCCCGCAGGGCTCCCGACAATCCGGTCCCGGTCAGGAACGCGTTGTCGACGGCGCTGTAGGTCAGATCCAGCGTCAGCGAGATGTTGATGTAGTCGCCGCGGAAGATCTTCGGCACCGTGTCGATGTCGAACGGCTGGGTGAGGATCAGCTTCAGCGCGCCGATCAGGTACGGCGAGGCCTTGCCCAGCTCCTTGAGCGGGCATTGCAGCGCCTGCAGGTCGGTGTGCAGCGGCCCCCGCGCCTCCGACAGGTACTGGTCGGCGGCCTGGCTGAGCCGTCCCACCGAATCGACGGCGTTGATCAGCAGGTTTTGGGTGTCGGAGAAGTGCTTGATCAGCGGCGGGATGTCGGTGAGCACCCGGTCCAGGACGTCCGCCCGCCCGCCGACGTAGGTCAGCAGCCGGTTGGTGGAGTCGATGGCGTGGGTGATGTCGTCGCGCTGCGCGTTGAGCTGGGTGGTGAAGGTGTCCAGCTTGCCGAGCAGGGCCCGGATCGCCTCGCCGCGGCCGTTGAAGATGTTGTAGATCTCGTTCTGCAGCACCTCCAGGTTGGGGATGCCGCCGCCGCGCAGGATCAGCGACAGGCTGGCCAGCGTCTGCTCGGTGGTGGGATACGACGACGAGTTCTTCAGCGGGATGGTGTCGCCGTCCTTGAGCAGTTCGGGCGACGGGTTCGGCGGCGAGGCGAGCTCGACGTGCTGCGAACCCAGCAGCGAGGTCTGGCCGATCTTGGCGGTGGCGTTCTTGGGCAGCTTGGTGTGCTTGTCCAGGCCCAGCGTCAGGGTGGCCACCCAGTTCTTCAGGTTGATGGCCTTGATCGAGCCGACGAACACGTCGGCCACCATCACCTTGCTGTTGCCGTTGATCGCCAGGGTGTCGGGCACCTGCACATAGATGGTCATGGATCCCGCCCCGCTGCCGGGGCCGCCCGGAATCGAGACGTTGGAGATGCCCTTCCAGCCGCACGAGCTCAGCACCATCGCGGCCACCAGCAGCACCAGGGTCTGCCATCCCCGGTGGCGGATCCGCTGCCCAATCACTGGCAGACGGTTCGTCGCAGCCCTCACTGGCCACCTCCGAAGTCAGCCGGCGACGCCGGGCCGCCCGCGTTCGGTGCGGGGGCGGCCACCGGTGCCGGTGTCGGCGCCACGGGGCCCGGGGCGACGCCCGGCCCGGGAGGTGGCGGCGGTATCGGAACCTGCGGCGGGTTTTGGCCGATCACTGGCGCGATCGGATTTTCGTCGTAGGCGTTCGGCGGACCCGGCGGGGTCTGCAGGTTCGATTGGACGGGTTCGATGTTGGGGCCACCCATCAGCTCTTCCAGCGACTCCGGGGTCATCAGGCCCGCGGTGATGGGCCCGACCTGCTGGCCCTGCATGCCCGGGGCGACGATCCAGCCGGGCTGGGTGTTGCGGTGCGAGGTCGGGGTGTCCGGCACCCAGATGCCCGGGACGGTCGTGTCCTTGTATCCGTTGGGCGGCTGCAGCCGCGGCTCGGAGTAGGCCACCTGTTTGGGCAGCGTCTCGGCCGTGCTGAACAGGTTCAGGCCGAAGGGCGGGTAGTTGAACTTGATCGCGTCGAGGATCGGCGCCAGGTATTGCGCGCACAGTTCGGCCGACTCCTGATAACCCAGCCGGCTGCCGGCCTGGATCGCGCTGCAGATGAACTGCATCGGGTTCGCGAAGTTGGTGATCGACGGGATGGCGACCACCGATCCGTGCGACGGGTGATAGATCTGGTTGATGTTCGCCGCGGCCGTCGGCAGCACGTGCAGCGCGGTCTCCAAACCGTTCAGCGGGTCCGGTTGCAGCAGCGTGTTCGTCACGGTCGCCAGGTTGTTGACGTCGTAGGTCAGCACCCCGGCGTTCTTGTCGAGCCACGGGCGCACTTCGGTGAGCAGGCTGTCGAACTGCTGGATCGCGTTGGACAGGTCGGTGTCGTTGTGCGCGAGCCGGGTGGTGAAATCGGCCAGGTTCTGGTTGAGGGCGACGAACTGCGCGTCGTCTTGGTGCAGCGCGTTGACGAACAGCGCCAGGCTGCGCACCACCGCGAAGAAGTCGCCGCGGCCCTCGTTCAGGGCGGTCAACGCCTGCGACAGGTTGCTCAGCGTGGTGTTGAACTGCTTGCCCTTGCCGGCCAGCCCGTTGGCGAACGACTCGATGACCTCACCGAACGGTCCCTTGGGCTGCTCGGGGGTGGGTCCCAGTTTCGAGATGATGTTGGTGATGCTGTTGCGCAGCTGGTCCCATTCGACCGGGACCTGGGTGCGCTCTTCGGGGATGACCGCGTTGTCGGCCAGCACCGGACCACCCTTGTACGGCGGCTCCAGCTGGATGGCGCGCGAGGCCACCAGGGTGGGGTTGAGGATCACCGCGGACGCGTTGGCCGGCACCCGGTACTTGTTCTCGTAGTGGAACGTGACCTTCATCTTGTCGCCGGTGGGCTCGATCTTGTCGATCGCGCCGACCCGCAGGCCCATGATCTGGACCTTGTCCCCGGGGTACAGGGCGTTGGCCGCCGGGAAGTAGGCGACCACGGTGTTGTTGGTGAGCTTCTCGTACAGCCGCCAGCCGACGTAGCCGACGACGAGGGCGAGCACGATCACCAGGGACCCGATGATGATGGACGCCCGGGACAGCTTCGGGAGCCGAATGTTGCGGATGTCAAAGATGGTGCTCAATTCTGGCTACCTCCCCCCGCTGCGCCACTGCCTCCGGCTCCGCCGGGGTTGATGAACGGTGCCGGCAACTGGTTGCCCGGCCCGGGCGGTGCCGGGGGACCCGGCGGCAGTCCCGGCGCGAACGTCGACGGCGGCGGCACCGGTCCGGCCGGCGCGAGGTTCTCGGTGCGCGCGCCTGGGGGCGCCTGCGTCGGCAACGGGACGGGCGTTCCCGGCACGTCCGGCGGCGGGTCGCCCGGCCGTCCCGCGATATTGATGCCCGGCGTGGGTGGCAGACCGGCGGGGTTCGGCGGCGACGTCATCACGTCGACCGGAGCCGGGAAGCCCGGCCCACCGAACGGCCCGGACACCGCACCCGCACAGGGCAGCGGGTTGTCGGGCCGGGGCAGCCCGTCGGCCGCCGGCGTGTACGAGCACGGCGATCCCGGTGGGACGGCCGGGCCCGGGTGATCGGGCGTTCCCTCGAGCACCGGGGGCGCCGGCGGCGGCGCGCCGTTGGGGAACCGGGTGCCGTTGGGGTCGGGGAACCGGTAGGCCGGCAGACCGGCGCTGCGCCAGAAGTCCTCCGGATCGATGCCGCGCTTCTTGAACGCCGCATCGACCCACGGCTGGGAAATCTGGTAGAGGGCCAGGTTGTGCAGGACGACCTTGAAGAACGGTCCCGACGCGATGGCCTCGTTCAGGGACGGCAGGAACTTACCGACCTCGGTGAGCCCGTTGGCCAGGTCGTCCTTGCGCTGCACGAGGATGTCGCTGACCGTGCGCAGCTGCTCGAGCACGTGGTTCAGGTTCGGGTTGTCGTTGATCAGGCCCTTGACCTGTTCGGAGAACGCCGCGACGTTGGCCAGCAGGGCGTTGATGGCGCGGCCGCGCTCGTTGAAGGCGGCCAGCAGGGTTTTCGCGTTGACCAACGCGCGGTCGACCTGGTCGCTGCGATCACCCAGGACGCCGGCCACCTGGTTGGCCTGGGCGAGCAGATGCTTGACCTGCTCGTCGCGCTTGCCGATCGTCTCGGAGAACTTGGCCACGCCGTCGAGCGCCGGGCTCAGGTGCGGGTAGGTCTGGTCGATGGTTTCCGACAGCACGTGCAGCGACTGCTTGACGGTGTCGATGTCCCAGCCCTGGGCGGCCTTGGTGACGTCGAAGAAGGCGTCGTAGATCTGATACGGCGTGGTGCTTTGGCCCAGCGGCAGGGACTGGCCGGGGCGCAACGACTGGTTTCCGCGGGTCTCGACGTCGAGGATCTTCTTGCCCAGGATGGTGTCGGTCTTGATCGCCAGCCGGCTCTCGGTGCCGATGGTGTTGGTGCCGACGGAGAACTTCAGCCGGATGTGGTCGCCGTCGATCTTGAGGCCCTCCACCTTGCCGACGTCCAGGCCGGCGATGCGGACTTTGTCGCCGGTGTTGATGCCGCCGGAGTCGGTGAACTGGCCGTAGTAGCTGGGCCGGGCGAACAGCATCGGGACGCTGGTGAAGCTTTGGCCGACGCCGATCACCAGCACCGTCACGACGATGCCCATCAGCCCGATGCGGACCCTGTTGGGGGGTTCCAGTGTTCTCATTGCGGCGTGCACCTACCCGTCGGCTGCTGGAACAACCGGACCGTGCGGACCGGGCCGCCGGCCTGCAGACCGTTGATCTTGAGGGTGATGTCGCAGGCGTAGAAGTTCACGAAGTCCCCGTAGGAGCCGATGGCGCGTCCGATCATGTTCAACGCGCCCGGCACCTTCTTCAGGTAGTCCTGCAGTTGGTCTTGCTGGTCGATCAGCGGCTGCTGGACGGCGTCGAGGTAGTTCAGGGTCTTGTGCAGCAGGCCACGGTCCTCGGCGAGCAGGTCGGCGACGGTGCCGGCGGCGTTGCTGATGTGCGCGGTCCCGCCCGCCAGCTGGTCGCCGTGGTTCTTGAGGCCGGTGATCAACACCTCAAGCTTGTCGACGGTCTGGTCGAACTGTTGCCGGTGCCGGACCGTCGTGTCCAAGACGATGTTCAGGTTCTTGATGACGTCGCCGATCGCCTGGTCGCGCTCCCCGAGCTGGCTGGTCAGCTGCGCGGTTTGGTCGAGGATGTCGTTGATGGTGCCGCCCTGGCCCTGGAACACGGTGACCAGCGCGGTCGCGATGGTGTTGACCTTGTGCGGGTCGAGCGCCCGGAACAGCGGTTTGAAACCGCCGATCAGGGCGTCGAGGTCGAGCGCCGGCGTGGTCCGCGACAGGGGGATGAACCCGCCGGGCGGCAGGACCTTGTCCGCGCCCTCGCCCTGACCGCGCTTGATCTCCAGGTAGCGGTTCCCGATCAGGTCGAGGTAGCGGATCTGGGCGGTCGTCGACTGGTACAGCGGGATGGAGCGGTCGACGTTGAATTTCACCCGGGCGCGCTTGCCGCCGTCGACCAGCTCCACCTTGTCGACCTTGCCGACCTCGACGCCCGAGGCGCGGACGAACTGGCCCGCGCGCAGGCCGCTGACGTTGGCGAACTCCGCCGAATACCCGCTGGTGCGGTCGAAGCGCATCTGACCGAACACCACGAAGATCATCGCGGTGAAGATCAACAGCACCACCGAGAAGATGCTGAGCCTGGTAATGGTTCCGGAGATTTTCATGGGTTGATCGTGTTATCCCCTACCTGGCGGCCCCAGACGTACTCGATCGCGTACGGCGATCCGGTGTCCAGGTGGTTGTACGGCGCGAGGCTGTTGCCGGAGTCCATGACCAGCTCCGGTGCGGGCCACAGATCGTGAGTGAGCGGCTGCCAGCAACCGGGGGCGCCGCCGGGGCCGCCGCGGGCGTTCACGCGCGGCAGGTTCTCGGGCCAGACGTAGGGGTTGGGTGCGCCGCCGACCAAACCGGCCGTGGCGCCGAGTCCCAGCGTCAGCGCGGCGACGGCGACCAACGAGAGCGGGTTGGCGATCAGCCCCAGCCCGGACAGCGCCTGGGTGTGGCTGTTGAGCGAGTAGCCGTTGCCGCCCAGGAACGAGGCGGCCTTGGGCTCGATGTCGTGGTAGTTGCGAAGCGTGCAGAACAGCTCGGGGCTGTAGGTGTCGAGCAGCTGGGCCGTCGGCACCAGATCGGCGGCGCCGCGGGCGAGGTACGGTCCGCCCTTGGTGAACAGGTCCGCCCCGGTGTTGCCGAACCCGGCCGCCGACAACAACGCCTGATCCAAATCCTTTTGCTGCGCGTTGAATGTGCGCGAGGTGACGACCGCGTTGTTCAAGAAGTCGAACAGATCCGGCGACGCGTCCGCATACGTGTCCCCCAACGCCGCCAACTGCTGAATATCCTTGCGCGCCTGCGGCATCCGCGGGTTCACATCGTCGAGCAGCGCGTTGGCGTTCACCACCGACTGGCCGAACTTGTCCCCCAGCCCGGCCAATGACTGCGCCGCCGCGCTCAACGTCAAATTCAGCTTGACCGGATCGACCTTCTGCGCGATCGAGGTGATCGTCTGAAACAGCGTGTTGATCTCGGTGGTCACCGAACGCGCGTCGAGCACGGTGTGCGACGAGATCTTCTGCGGCGACGGGTTGGCCGGGGTCGTCAGCGACACGTACTTGCCCCCGAAGACCGTCGTCGCCTTGATATCGGCATTCACATTCGACGGGATCAGCTTGAGGTACCGCGGATAGACCTCCAGGGTGAACTTCGCCGCCGGCTTCCCGTCGCGCACGGTCTCCGCGATGCTGCCGACCCGGCCGATCTCCACCCCGTTGTAGGTGACCTTCGACCCCGGATCCATCACCAGGCCGGCCCGGGCGGCCAGCATCGTCAGGTTGGTCTTGGGGGTGAAGTCGCCGCGGAACTGCCCGTAGACGAACCCGAGGACCAGCGCTGCGATCACCAGCGCCGCCAACCCGACCCACTTGTAGGGCGGGGTCCGCTGGGCGTTGGTCTGGATCGGCGCTGACATGGCGGTTACACCGTGAGCGCGAAGTTGGGGTTGACGCCATAGAGCGCCAACGCGGCGGCCAACACGACAACCTGCACCGACACCAGCGAGAAGCGCATCGATCGGCCGACGGCCTCACCCACGCCGACCGGCCCGCCGCCGGCGTTGTAGCCGTAGAAGCAGTGGGTGATCATGACGACCGCGGTGATGATGATGGCTTCCAAGAACGACCAGAAGACGTCGTCGGGGCGCAGGAACGTCCGGAAGTAGTGCTCGTAGGTGCCGTTGGATTGTCCGTAGAGCACGGTCGTGGTGATCTGCGGCGACAGGAACGACATGATCATCGCCAGCGCGTAGAGCGGGATGATCACCACCAGCCCGGCCATGATCCGGGTGGTCGCCAGGAACGAAATCGACTTGATGCCCATCACTTCCAGCGCGTCGATCTCCTCGCTGATGCGCATCGCGCCCAGCTCGGCCGTCGCGCCGGCGCCGACCGTGGCCGCCATGGCGATGCCGGTGACGACGGGCGCGGCGATGCGCACGTTGATCAGCGCGGCGAAGAACCCGGTGAACGCCTCGACGCCGATGTTGCCCAACGAGGCGAACCCCTGGATCGCGACCAGGGAGCTACCGGACAAGGTCACGAAGCCGACGATGGCGACGGTGCCGCCGATGACGGCCATCGCGCCGGTGCCCATGCCGATCTGGGCGATCAGCCGCAGGGTTTCCTTGCGGTAGTTGCGCAGCGCGTGCGGGATGTGCGCCAGGGCGACCCCACCGAACCACGCCATCTGGCCGATGTCGTCGAGCCCGCGCGCCGCGGCGAGGCCGTAGCGGTTGAGATTCTCTGCCGCCCGCGGGAAGCGGGAGCGAAAGACGGTGGTCGTTGACATGTCAGTGCCCCGTCCCGAATCGCACGCCGATCGTGGTCAGCACGACGTTGACCGCGTAGAGCGCGACGACGCAGAGCACGACGGTCTCGTTGACGGCGGTGCCCAGGCCCTTGGATCCGCCGCGCACCGTCAGCCCGCGGAAGCAGCCGACCAGTCCGGCGATCAGGCCGAAGACCGCGGCCTTGACCGTCGCGATGACGACCTCCGGCAGGCCGGTGATGGTGGTCAGGGTGGCCAGGTACGCGCCGCCCGACACGTTCTGCAAATAGACGCCGAACAGATAGCCGCCGACCAGGCCGACGGTGATCACCAGGCCGTTGAGCAGGGTGGCGACCAGGGTCGCGGCGATCACCCGGGGCACCACCAGCCGGTGGATCGGGTCGATGCCGAGCACCTCCATGGCGTCGATCTCTTCGCGGATGGTGCGCGCGCCCAGGTCGGCGCAGATCGCGGTCGAGCCGGCGCCGGCGACCACCAGCACCGTGGTCAGCGGGCCGAGCTGGGTGACCGCGCCGATGGCCGCGCCGGCACCGGACAGGTCGGCGGCGCCGAACTGCGCCAGCAAGACGTTGAGGGTGAAGATCAGCAGCACGGTCAGCGGGATCGAGACCATGATGGTCGGCAAGAACGCCACCCGCATGATGAACCAGCACTGCAGGATGAATTCGCGCCACTGGAAGGGCCAGCGGAACAGGGCTTTCCCGGTGAGCACGCACATCCGGAAGAACCCGCCGACAAGCTCCAGCGGGGTTTGCAGTTGATCGCGCACATAGCCGACCAAGTAGGGGCCCCGTCGACTAGTCGACGTCGAAGTCACCGCTGCCCCCTCTGGCCGTCACCGCGCGCCGTCCGACGCCGCGGCGGAACATATAGCACGCCCCCTCCTCGCCCCGACTCAACGTCTGTGACCATCGGCTCCCTACTGGCAAGTAGTAACGGAGACCACAGGAATGTACCCGATGGCCAAGCACGTGTGAACCGCATCTGCACAATTAACCCTTCGCCAACGACTGGCAAACGTTACAGCTCCTGCCACATTTCCTCTCTGGTCCTAAAACCTCTTGCCCTAGAATGGATTTAGTCGATTTTTGCGGCTCCGTAACGGATCCGTAGCTCAGTTTTGAGCACCTTGCCGGCTGGGTTGCGCGGTAGCGCGTCGACGATCTCGAGGGCCTTCGGGTGCTTGTAGCGCGCGAGCCGCTCGGTCAGGAACTCGTCCAGCTCGTCGAGCCCTAGCCTGTCCCCCGCCACCGCGGCGACCGCGATCGGCACCTCGCCCCATTTGTCGTGGGCGCGGCCGATGACGGCGACTTCGACGATGGCGGGGTGGCTGGCCAGGACGTTCTCCACCTCGGCGCAGTAGATGTTCTCGCCGCCGGAGATGATCATGTCCTTCTTGCGGTCGACCACCCACACGTAGCCGTCGGAATCCATCCGGACCAGGTCGCCGGAGTGGAACCAGCCGCCGGCGAACGCCTCCGCCGTCGCCTCCGGGTTGTTCCAGTAGCCGCTCATCAAAGTTGGTGCGCGATAAACGATTTCACCGACCTCGCCGATGGGCACGTCGTTCATGTTCTCGTCGACGACCCGGGCGGCCACCGTCGGGATCACCTTGCCCACCGAGCCGCGCTTACGGATGGCGTCCTCGCCGAGCAGCATGCAGGTGACCGGCGACATCTCCGTCTGGCCGAACGCGGCCAGGATCTGGGCGCCGGGGAACGTCGCCGACATCTCGCGCAGCAGGGCGTCGGGCGCCGGCGCGGCGCCCCACGAGATCACCCGCAGTTTCAGGTCGCGCGGGCGCGCCTTTTGCTCGGCGCAGACCGCCTGCCACTGCGCGGGGACCAGAAAAATCCCGGTGACCTTTTCTGCGGCAAGCACGTCGAGGAGTTGCCCGGGCTCGAACGCGCCGAGCGGGTAGATGACCGTGGGGATGCCGAGCAGCACCCCGGTCAGCATGTTGCCGATGCCGGCGATGTGGAAGAAGGGCACCCCGATGAACCCGACATCGCTGTTGATGTCGGCGCCGTTGGTGTACAACCCGGTCATCGTCTGGCCGGTCAGGTTGGTGTGGGTGAGCACGGCGCCCTTGGGGCGGCCGGTGGTGCCCGAGGTGTACATGATCAGCGCCGGCGAGTCGTTCGGGATGTCGACGGGTTGGTGCGACTCCCCGGTCTCGTTGACGAGGTCTTCGTAACCCAGCACGTTGTCGTCGGTCGCGCCGCCCGCAACCACGATGGTGCCGAGCAGCGACTCGATGTCGCGCACGCCGGTGGCCACCGGGGCGAGCACCGATTCGGTGATGATCACGCGCGCTTCGCAATCCTCGACCAGGAAAGCGATTTCGGCCGCGGTCAGGCGGAAGTTCAGCGGCACGGCGATGGCACCGAGCATGTTGATGGCCAGCACCGACTCGACGAACTCGGTGCGGTTGAGCATCAGGATCATGACCCGGTCGCCGAAGCCGACACCCCGGCGGCTCAGCGCGTCGGCCAGCGCGGCCACCCGGCCGCGCAGTTCGCCCCACGTCAGGGTCTTGCCCAGGAACCGCAGCGCCGTCGCCTCCGGCTGCATCAGCGCGTGCCGCTCCAGTTGATTGACCCAGTTCTGCCGCCGGGACAGGTACGGCTGCTGTGTCAGATGGTCTGCCAATTGCGCGGTCAAACTCCACACTTCCCTTCACTCGCGCACCGCTTGCGCCAGGTTGATATTTGATAAAACATAGTGTTGTGTGGGTCACACTATGGCTTTGACGGTCCACTGACAAGTCCTCGACAAGCCGCATTTACAACTCGAACCCCGTCCCGCCACGTCACTGAAAGTCCTGGCAGACCCCGTGAACGCACCGATGTCCATGCAGCCGAGGAGCCGGCGGCCGCTGCGGCGGGCTCAGCTGTCCGACGAGGTCGCGGGCCATCTACGGGCGTCGATCATGTCCGGCGCGCTGCGGCCGGGGACGTTCATCCGCCTGGACGAGACCGCGGCCCAGCTCGGCGTCAGCGTCACCCCGGTGCGGGAAGCCCTGCTGAAGTTGCGCGGTGAGGGCATGGTGCAGCTGGAGCCGCACCGCGGTCACGTCGTGCTGCCACTCACCCGCCAAGACATCGAGGACATCTTCTGGCTGCAGGCCTCGATCGCCAAGGAGCTGGCGGCCGCGGCCACCGACCACATCACCGACGCCGAGATCGACGAGCTGGATCGCATCAACGATTCGCTCGCCGCGGCGGTCGGGTCCGGCGACGCCGAGACCATCGCGGGGATCGAGTTCGCGTTTCACCGGGTCTTCAACCAGGCCAGCGGCCGCATCAAGCTGGCGTGGTTCCTGCTCAACGCCGCCCGCTACATGCCGGTGCTGGTGTACGCCGCCGATCCGCACTGGGGCAAGGCCGCCGTCGACAACCACCGGAAGCTGATCGCCGCGCTGCGCCACCGTGACACCGCCGCGGTGATCGAGCACACCGTGTGGCAGTTCACCGACGCGGCGGCCCGGCTGACCGAGATGCGCGACCGCACGGGAATCTTCTGACGCTAGGTCGCGGCCAGCTGCTCGGCGCGCTGCTTGAGGCTCTCGGCGAGGTGGTCGAGGACGTTGTTGAGCAGTTGCTTGACCATCGGCGCCGGGACCGGCATCGACGTCTCGACGTCGAGGTCCACGGTCAGCAGGCTGGAGGCGCCCATCGCCACCACGGAGAACAGCTGCTCCTGCTTGGTGAACAGGTCGCCCTGCTGCAGGACGGTCTGGATCTGGTTCTCCCCCGGGTAGTACACGGCCTGGATGAACATGCTCTGCATGCCTTGGTAATCGGTGTCGAGCCGCAGCTGGCTGGGCCGCCCGTCGTCATAGCGGGCCAGCACCCAGAGACCCTTGATCTCCTCGTTCCACTGCGGGTAGGCCTCGAAGTCGCCGACGATCTTCATGATCAACGCGGCGTCGGCACCGATTTCGACGGTCTTGCTCAACACTGGCATGCGCGCAGCATATCGGGGTGAGCGAAAACCCCAGCGCAGGGCGGTATCTGGGCCGGGGGCTAGGCCGATTCGCCGAGGCTGGCCGTCGACAGCAGGGTCCGGATGGGGTCGGGAATCGGGACGGACTTGCGGGTGACGCGGTCGACGTAGACGTGCACCCAGTGTCCCAGCGCGGTGATCGGCCGCGTTTCACCTTCCCCCGTCTCGAACACGCCCAGCCGGTAGGTGACGCTGCTGCGGCCCAGCCGGGTCACGGCCAGACCCACCGCGAGGTTCTGGGGGAAATGCAGTTCGGCGAAGTAGCGGCAGCCCGACTCGGCGACGATGCCCAGCGCCGGTGTGGTGATCGGGTCCAGCCCGGTGCTGGTGTTGATCCAGGCGTTGATCGCGGTGTCGAACAACTGGTAGTAGACGGCGTTGTTGAGGTGGCCGAACATGTCGTTGTCGGCCCACCGCGTCCCGACGGGCCACAGCACCGGGAAGTCGTTGCTGGTCAACCCGTCCGGGGCGGGGGGAACTACTGGAGCCGACGCCATGGTTGTATTCCAGCATGTCCGGAATTCGGGGCGCGGTACTGGAGCACATCGGGGCGGCCCGGCCCTACGCCCAGTCGCGGCCCATCAGCGTCACCGACGTCGACCTCGCGCCCCCGGGGCGCGACGAGGTCCTGGTCCGCGTCGAGGCGGCCGGCATCTGCCACTCCGACCTGTCGGTGGTCGACGGCAACCGGGTGCGCCCGGTGCCGATGCTGCTCGGGCACGAGGCTGCCGGCATCGTCGAGCGGGTCGGCGACGGCGTCGGCGATGTGGCCGTCGGCCAGCGGGTGGTGCTGGTGTTCCTGCCACGCTGCGGCCATTGCGCGGCGTGCGCGACCGAGGGGCTGACGCCGTGTGAACCGGGCAGCGCCGCCAACGGCGCCGGCACCCTGCTGGGCGGTGACATTCGGCTCAGCCGCGCCGGCCGGCCGGTGTATCACCACCTCGGGGTCTCGGGTTTCGCGACGCATGCGGTCGTCAATCGGGCGAGCGCGGTCGCGGTGCCGCCCGACGTGCCGGCCGATGTCGCCGCTCTTTTGGGGTGCGCGGTGCTGACCGGCGGCGGGGCGGTGCTCAACGTGGGGCATCCGCGGCCGGGGCAGACGGTCGCCGTGGTCGGGCTGGGCGGCGTCGGGATGGCGGCGCTGCTCACCGCGCTGACCTATGACGACGTGCGCGTCGTCGCCGTCGACCAGTTGCCCGACAAGTTGACCGCCGCCCGCGGCCTGGGCGCGCACGAGGCGTACACGCCGCAGCAGGCCGCCGACGCGCGGGTGAAGGCCGCCGTGGTCGTCGAGGCGGTCGGCCATCCCGCCGCGCTGGAGACCGCGATCGCCTTGACCGCGCCGGGCGGGCGCACCATCACCGTCGGCCTGCCGCCACCGACCGCCCGGATCACGGTGTCCCCGTTGGGTTTTGTGGCCGAGGGCCGCTCGCTGATCGGCAGCTATCTGGGCTCGGCGGTGCCCAGCCGGGACATTCCCCGGTTCGTCGAGCTGTGGCGCTCGGGCCGGCTGCCGGTGCAATCGCTGGTGTCGTCGACGATCGGGCTGGACGACATCAACGAGGCGATGGACCATTTGGCCGACGGCACCGCGGTGCGCCAGCTCATCCGATTCGACGGTTAGTCGCCGTGCAGCGCGCTGGACACGGCGCTGCCTTGCAGCGCGAACAAGTGTTGCGAGCCCGACCATTCCGGCAGCAGTGAATCGAATCCGTGGCAGGCGCGCCCGAACACGTGCAGCTCGGCCGAGACTCCGGCGCGCAGGAGCCGCAGCGCGCAGTCGATGGCCTCGTCCCGGAACGGGTCGATCTCGGCGCAGCTGATCAAAGCCGGTGGCAGACGGGCAAATTCGGTCCTCCGCGCGGGCACCGCGGCCCCCGACGCGGTTTCGGGGCCCAGGTAGTAGCGCCACATCAGGTCGGCGCCCTCGCCGTCGAACGCCGGGCTGGTGCGGAATTCCGCCTTGGACGGGGTGGCCCGGTCGTCGAGTACCGGCTGGTGCAGGAGCTGGAACACCACCGGCGGCAACGCCCCGTCGGCGGCGGCGTGCGCCAGGCAGGCGGCCAGGGCGGCGCCGGCGCTGCTGCCCGCGACGGCCAGCCGTGCCGGATCCACTCCGAGCGCGGCCGCGTCGCCGACCACCCAGCGCAGCACGGCGCTCGCGTCCTCGAGCGCGGCCGGATAGGGGTGCTCCGGTGCCAGCCGGTAGTCCACCGACACCACCGTGCAGCGGCCGCGCCGGGCGAGTTCCACACACTGGCGGTGATCGGTGTCCAGGTTGCCCAGCGCGAATCCGCCGGCGTGGCAATAGACGACGACGGGTGCCGGGGTGGGTCCGCCGCGGTAGATGCGCACCGGGACACCGCCCGCGTTGTCCTCGACGATGCGGACGTCGCGGGCGTCGGTCTGCTGGGCGCTGACGCGGCGGCGTTCGTTGAACGGTTCACGGGTCAATTGGATTGCGGCAGGCGAGAAGTCGGTGCGCTCGGTCGCGATCGCGCGCAGCGCCGGGTCGAGTCGATCGGCGCCGTCGAGCTCCGTCATCGGGTTCCCGCCTCGGGCACGGCGACCGGCGACGCGGTGGTGGTGGCGGGCGGCTCGAACCGGAAGTCGGCCGGTCTGAACCGGCGCGTCATCCCCCAGAAGGTTCGCGCGCTGCGCGGCCATTGGGTGACCACCCGTCCGTTGGGAGCGCGGAAGTAGTTGCTGCACTGGGTGGTCCAGACGGTGCCCTCCATCCATCGGTCGATCTTGTCGACGAAGTCGGCGAGCGCCGCGAGACGCACCGCGACGTAGCGCCTGCGGTGGCGGCGCAGGTGCCGAAGCGCCCGCACGATGTAGCGCGCCTGGGCTTCGAGGATGAAGACGACGCTGTTGGAGCCGACGTTGGTGTTCGGCCCGTACAGCATGAAGAAGTTGGGGAATTCCGGCACGGCCATGCCCAGGTAGGCGTGCGCGCCGTCGCGCCAGACCTGCCGCAGCGTGATGCCGTGTTCGCCGACAACGTCCAGATCCCCGAGATAGTCGGCGGCGGCGTAGCCGGTGGCGCAGACCACCAGGTCGACCTCGCGTTCGGTGCCGTCTTCGGTGACCAGGGACCGGGCACGCAGGTAGCGTGCCGGGCTGGTCACCACCTCGACGTTGGGCCGGGTCAGCGCGGGCAGGTAATCCGAGGAGAACACCAGCCGCTTGCAGCCCATCGGATGGTCCGGCGTGAGCTTGCGGCGCAATTCCTCGTCGTCGACGGTCTTTTCGAGTAGCTGCAGGGCGAGAGCGGTGAATTGCTCGGTCTTTTCGCTGCCGTGCTCGATCACCGAGATGTTGGATTCGCTGCGCAGCCACAGCCGGGTCCGGTAGATCTTCTTGACCAACGGGAGGTGCGCGAAGGCCCAGCGTTCCCGCCGCGTGTAGTGCCGGTCGGGCTTGGGCAGGATCCAGGTGGGCGATCGTTGCACCGAATACACCGTGTCGGCCACTTTGGCCAGTTCGGGGATCAGCTGGGAGGCGGTGGATCCGGTGCCCAGCACCGCGATTCTCTTGCCTTGCAGCGGGATCGAGTGGTCCCAGCGCGACGAGTGCATCACGGTTCCGGTGAAGGGTTCTTCTTCGATGAGGTCGGGCATCAGCGGCCGGGTGAACAGGCCCACGGCCGAGACGACCACGTTGAAGTGATGCTGTTCGCCGGCCGCGGTGGTCAGGCACCACAGCTGGGTGTCGGGATCCCATTGTGCGGAGCGGATTTCGGTGCGCAGTTTCAGGTGGGGCCGCAGACCGTGCTTGTCGGCGCTGCGCTGGAAGTAGTCCAGGATTTCGGGTTGTCCCGACCACAGCCGTGACCAGTGGGCGTTGAGGTCGAAGGAGAACGAGTAGAGGTGCGACTTGACGTCGCAGGCCAGTCCCGGGTAGGTGTTGATCCGCCAGGTGCCCCCGACGCCGTCTTCGCGGTCGAAGATGGTGAAGTCGCCAAACCCGGCGCGCGACAGCATGATTCCGAGCGCCAGGCCGCCGGGGCCCGCGCCGATGATGCCGACCGACAGGTCGCTCATCGGATCTGCAGGCATTGACCACCGTCGATGATGAGCTCGGAGCCGGTGATGAACGACGCCTCGCCGGAGACCAGGAAGGCCACGGCGTCGGCGACTTCGTCGGGCCGGCCTATCCGCCCGGACATCGATGCCTCGGCCAGCCGGGCCTGGGTGGTCTCGTCGAGCATCGAGGTGGCGATGGGCCCGGGGAACACGGCGTTGACCCGGATGCCGGAGGGGGCGAGTTCGGCCGCGGCGGTTTGGGTCAGGCCGCGCAGCGCCCACTTCGACGAGCCGTAGGCGCTGTGCTGGGGGAACGGGCGGATCGCGCCGGTGCTGCAGATGTTGACGATGGACGCGTCGGGGGCCGCGCGCAGGTGTGCCAGCGCCGCGCGTATGCCGAGGAAGGCGCCCAAACAGTTGACCCGCCACGAGTTTTCGAATCCTTCGGCCGTCTCCTCGGTCAGCGGAGCCCGGTGCAGCACGCCGGCGCAGTTGACCAGGGTGCTCAGCGACCCGAACCGGTCGACGACCTGTTCGACGGCCGAGTCCCACTGCGGTTCCGAGGTGACGTCGAGCTCCACCGCGATCAGGTGCTCGTCGCCCGATTCGCGCACCGCGGCGGCGAGTTGATCGGTCCGCAGATCGCAGGCGGCCACCGAAAACCCTTTGACGCGTAGTCGTTCGGCGATGGCCCGGCCCTGCCCGCCGGCCGCGCCGGTCACGAGTGCGACGCGTGGGTTCATGCGGGCGCGTCCTCGGGGCTGTCGGCCAGTCCGCCGCGGGTGATGAAGCTGCACCGACGCCGCGCGAAGCGCCACTGCCCGGCGACGAGCGTCAGCTCGTCGTCGTAGAGCGCGGGCCGCAGCTCCAGATCGCCGACCCGGACGAACAGCACCTGCGATCTGGCGGTGGCGCGCTCACCATCGACCGCGATATGCGAGACGCCGGTCAGATGCAGGCCGTGCGCCGCGTCGCGGAACATGCCGGCGATCCCGTCGTGCCCGGCGAAAGTCTTGCCGTAGACCAGGAATTCGCCGTCGGGGGCGAACAGCTGGACGCAGCCGTCGACATCACCGGCATCGAGTGCGAGGGCGTAGGCGGCGATCAGGTCGCGGATCGCGGCCTGATCGTCCGACGGGCGGGCGGTCATTGCGTCGCCTCACGCAGGTGTTCGGCGGCCCCACGCCGCAGCGCCTGGGACTCGGCGGCCAGGGTGATCATGCCGAACCCCAACCGCGCCATGGCCTGGCCCGTCGTGCCGTCCCCGGCGTGGATGCCGGTGACCAGCCCGGCGTCCGAGGCCGCCCGGTGGATGCGCGTGATCGCGCCGAGCACCTCGGGGTGCCGGGTCGCCCCGAGGACGCCGACGCCCATCGAGACGGCGAGATCGGCGGGGCCGACGTAGATTCCGGTCAGGCCGTCGACGGCGCAGATCTCGTCGATGCCGGAGAGCGCCGCGGCGGTCTCGATCATCGCGAACACGCTCACCCGGGTTTCGTGGGCGGCGGGGTCGGCACCGAGGCTGGCGCGCAGCGGGCCGAAGCTGCGCACGCCCGCCGGCGGGTAGCGGGTGGCGGCCACCGCCGCCGCGGCCTGGTCGGCCGATTCGATCATCGCGATGACGACGGCGTCGGCGCCGGCGTCGGCCACCCGCCCGATCGGCGCGGCGTCGGCGTTGGGCAGGCGCACCGCGGTGCCGAGCGGCAGGTGTTCGGTGCGGCGCAGCATGCGGGCGATGCCGGCGTCGTCGAGATAGCCGTGCTGGGCGTCGAATCCGACGTAGTCGTAACCGGCGCGGGCGAACTCCTCGGGTCCCAGCCACGTCGGCCCGGTGACCCAGCCGCCGAAGATCACGGGCTTGTTCCTCCTCAGCGCCAGCTGCAGATTGCTCGGCGAAGCGCCCGTCACGGTCGGCCCCTCACCCGGCGATCGCGATCTTGATACGCTCGGCCACCGGTCGGCAGGCCAGCTCGAACGCGTCCTGCACCGCCTCGACGTCGAACGTGTGGGTGAGGTAGGCGCCGAGCAGCCAGGGGTGCTCGGCGGTGAACTTGCCCGCGAGCTCCAGCATCCGCCGACGGTCAAGCGTCACACCGGATTTCAGCGTCAGGTTGTTGCGCAGCATGGCCCGCATGCTGATCGGATACATCTCGTCGTCGGCGACGCCGAAATAGAAGACGGTGCCGCCGGGTGCGGTGGCGTCGATGGCGTGCGTCAGGGTGGCGACCTGGTGGCCGACCGCCTCGATGACGACGTCGGCGCGGTCCCCGGGCGCGAGCTGACTCGCCCAGCGGTCGCTGGTGGCGCGCACCGGGTCGTCGACGCCGAATGCCCTTGCCAGATCACGGCGGTCGATGGGGTCGACCCCGGTGACGCGCCGCGCGCCGGCCGCCTTGGCGACGTAGGAGAACAGCAGGCCGATCGATCCCTGGCCGATGATCGCGACGTGCCGGCCGGCCAAATCGCCGAGCTGCTCGCAGGCGTAGAGCACACAGGCCAACGGTTGCAGGCCGATGGCCTGCGCCGGCGTCAGCGCCGGGTCGTAGGGCGCCAGCCCGTCGCCGTTGCTCACGATGCGTTCCATCATGCCGTCGAACCCGGACGCCCAGCCGACGACGAGGTCCCGGGGACGGTGCGCGGGGTGCCGGCTGGCGATCACCTCGCCGGCCACCTCGTGGATGGGGAAGCCGTCCTTCTCGGGGCCGCTGCGCCCGTCGTCACCGGGGATTCGGCCCCTGGCACCGCGAAACGCGGGCAGATCGCTGCCGCAGACGCCGGCGGCGAGGAACCGCAGCAGCACCTGCCCGTCGGTCAGGGAGTCGGGTGTCGCGTCCGCGATCGTCGTCCGCTCGAACTGATACGGGGCGATGAGCCGGTAGGACCACACGTCAGACCTCCACCGGGATGTTGTTCCAACCCCATTGGAAGCTGGACGGCAACCGGGTGGCGGCTTCGGCTCGGATCGCGTAGTCGGGCACCCGGCGCAGCCATTCCTGCAGCAGCACAGCCATTTCCAGCCTCGCCAGGTGGTATCCGATGCAGAAGTGCTGGCCACGGCCGAACGCCAGCGAGCGGCGGATGGGCCGGTCCCAGATGAATTCGTCGGGCTCGGGGTACTCCCGCTCGTCGCGGCTGGCCGAGGCGAGCAGGGTGATGACGCGCTGGCCGGGGCTGATCGTCCGACCGTGAATGTCGAAGGGCTTGCGCGCCGTTCGCGCGAACCACTGCGCCGGCGCGCAGTACCGGATCATCTCCTCACGCGCGACGGGCACGTTGCTTGCGGGATCGGCGCGGACGGCGACCAGCTGGTCGGGGCGTTGGGTGAGCTCCCACAGCCCGTGGGCGACGATCTTGGGCACCGTCTCGGTGCCCCCGATGAAGATGCACAGCATCTGGGTGGCGACTTCCATGTCGTCGAGCGCGCTGCCGTCGGGCAGGTGATAGCCGAGCAGGCCGTCGACCACGTCGAGCGGCGGCCCGGACTGGTCGGCGCGGCGGCGGGCGACCGCGGGGAGCAGGAATTCGAAGTAGTTCGGGCGCGCCTGCCCGGTGTCCACGCCGACGCCGGGCTGGGCGAGGCTGCCGGCGTTGACCGCGGCGAGGACTTGCGGCGCGAGATCGGTGGGAATGCCCAGCAGTTCGCAGACAATGGCGGCGACCACGACACCGCCGTAGTCCTGGGTCAGGTCGAACGAGCCGCGCGGCAGCAGCAGGTCGAGGCGTTCGTTGGCCAGCTCCCGGATCCTGCCCTCGAGGTCGGTGACCGAACGCGGCCGAAACGGCCGGGAGTGCGTGCGCCGGATCTCGCCGTACAGGTCGGCGTCGAACATGGCGTGGAACGGCAGCGGGTGCAGCGGCGGGTCGTCGACCGGTCCGGAGTTGTGTTGCGCCAGAACCGATGCCGCCGGCAGCGTGCCCTCCGAGGCGACGAACGTGCCGTTGTTGACTTCCAAAACTTTCCAGATGTCCTCGAAACGCGACAGCGCGAAGGTGTCCCACTGCGGCATGTAGTACACCGGGTGGTGGTCGCGCAGGATTCGGTAGTAGGGCAACGGGTTTGCCATCACCGCGGCGTCGAAGGGGTCGTAGCTGAAGTCGGTGTCGTTCATCGGTCCTTGGCGCTCGGTCACTGCAGCGGCGAAGGCGGTAGGGCCTGCAGGATGGAATCTTCCCAGCCGTCCCGCAACGCCGGGGCCACGCTCATCCAGGTGACGATCTCGGCGGGTGGGCTCTCCTTCCACGAGGGGTAGTGCTCGGCGAAGCAGTCCCATCCCCCGTCCAGCGCCCAGTAGTGGATGACCTCGTTGAAGCGGAAGGTCGTGGTGAACGAGCCGAGCCAGCGTTTTCCGGTGCGTTCCGACCACGGCACGTAGAGCCGCTCCAGCTCCCGGATGTAGTCGTCCTGGCGGCCCGGCTTGGTCTGCATGATCTCCTGAATCACCAGCGGCGCAGTGAAATTGGCCTCACGCAGCTGGGCGAGCGTCCGGTTGCTGGGTCCGGCGTACATGATGCGGCCCTCGCCCGAGGCGCCGAGGTCGGCCAGGAACGCCGACCATTTGCCGGCGGCCGCCTCGTGACTGCCGCCGCGGGCCTGCGCGGCGCCGATCCTGGCGTAGTCGGCGAACCCGTCGATCTCCCAGATGACCGTCACCTGCGGCCAGTGGCCGTTGTACGGGGTGGATTCCCAGATCGCGAACAGCCGGGCGCCGAGTTGTTCCATCATCGGCTGGTAAGTGTCGGCGAAGATGTCGGTGAACCGGTCGCTTCGCCCGGATCCCAGCGAGATCGTCTCGTGCAGGTAGAGCAGCGCGTGTTTGTAGTACTTCTTCATGGGCCTAGTCGAGCCGGATCAGGTCGGAGTCGGCCCCCGAACCCACGTCGCACAGCAGCGTCTCGGTGGGCGCGACCGTGGCGTCCGAAATGCCCGCCGCCGCAAGCGCATAGCCTTTGAACGTGCGCGCCGCCCCGCTGAGCAGGTGCTGGGCGCGGGTCGTCGCACGATGCACTCCCAGCGGCCACCCGTCGCCCCACAGGGCGACCTCCGTCAGCCGGTTGTCCAGCGATTCGAGGACCGCGTCGCGCACCCGCGCGTCGGCGGTGAACGCGTCGGCGCTGACGGCGAGGCTGGTCGAGCCCGACCCCAGGGCGGCCAGGGATGACTCGAGGTCCGATACCCGCACCCCCAGGATCCGCAGCGCTCGGGTGTCGCGGCCCTGCGGGAGGAGCACGGTCACCTCCCAGCCGGCCATCGCCCGGTCGTAGAGCCAACCCCCGGCCGATTGCACGACGTCGACGGCGCTGGCGGCGACCACGTCCAGTCGATAGCGCAGGCCCTCACCGTTGGGGTGGGGTGCTTCCCCGGCGCTGCTCTTGCTGATCTCGAACGTTGGAGCGACCATCGATCCATTCCTCACACGGCCCCAACGACTCCGTTGGCGGGCCTCACGCGCTTGTCATGGGCTTTCTCAAGGGCTGGAGCCGCTTCACGCGTCGGGTGAAGCGACTCACCGCACAGCGTGACACTTCTGGCGAAATTTGTAAAGGTCCCGGCGGGCCGTCACGAACCGCGGCGCGCCTCGAGGTCGGCCAGGACTTCCTCGGTGTGCTGCCCGAGTTCTGGTGCCGCAGAACGCGGCGCCCAGGGGGTGCCGTGAAAATCCGCCGGCGTGGCCACCATCGGCACGGCCGCGTCCCCGTCGGGCACGTCGACGATGCCGCCCGCGGCGTGGAACTGCTCGTCGGCCACGACGTCCTCGAGCGTGTTGACCGGTGACCAGAAGAAATCCGGTTCGCCGGCGAAGACCTGCGCCCATTCGTCGAGGGGGCGCGTCGCAAAAATCTCGTCCAGCGCGACGATCAGCGCCGCCGAGTTGACCGCGCGGGAGCGGGCATCGGCGAACCGCGGGTCGTCGCGCCATTCGGGCCGACCCACGGCACGGCACAGCGCCGGCCAGTGCCGCTCGGCCTCCAGGCCGACGATCCAAAACCGCCGCCCGTCTTGGGCGGCGTAGTTGTTCATGCACGGGTTGCCCATCGATTCGCGTTGCCCGATCGCGATCGGCTGGCCGCTCATCAGATAGGTGTTCAGGTCGAAGCTCACGGTGTAGGCGCCCTGCCGGTACAGCGAGGTGGTCACCAATTGGCCCGCCCCGGTGCGTTCGCGCGCCAGCAGTGCCGCGCACACGGCCGCGGCCATCGTCATCCCGGCGGAGTGGTCCCCCATCCCGCCGCGCTGAAACGGGGGCGTCTCGCCGGGCCGGGTGAGCAGGTGGGCGACCCCGGCCCGGGCCCAGAACGCGGCCACGTCGAAGGCGGCGCGATCGGCGTCCGGCCCGTTGTCGCCGTATCCGGTGATGAGCCCGTAGACCAGGCGGGGATTGGCCGCCGACACCGGCTCGAAGTCCAGCCCCAGGCGTTGCAGCGCGCCGGGTCGCACGTTGGTCAGGAAAACGTCTGCGCCGGCGAGCAATTCGAACGCGGTGGCGCGGCCCGCGTCGGTGCCGAGATCGAGGACCACGCTGCGCTTGGAGCGGTTGTCCATTTCGAACGGCGGGTTGAGGCCTATGTCGCAGCCGAGCATGCGGCCGAACGTGCGCGCCGGATCACCCGTCGGCGGTTCGATCTTGATCACGTCGGCGCCCCAGTCCGCCAGGATGCCGCCGGCGGCCGGTCCGGCCACCCACACCCCGAGCTCGACGACCTTGACGCCTTCCACCGGTCCCGCCATGGCTACGTTCCTACTCCCTGCTCCCGCCGCCCGTTGCCACCGGGTCAGCCGGTTCGCCGTCGTGATCTGCCCATCGATGATTCTGGGCCGGCCCTCGTATCGGAATACCTGCGGGCATCGCGCAACGACGGGCCGCGGCAAGCCCGCCCAATACGACACCGTTCAACGAAAGGAGAGCATCGTGGTCACAATCTCAGGCAGGGCGGTGCTGATCACCGGGGGCAATCGAGGCATCGGCAGCGCGCTCGTCACCGAGGCCTTGCACCGTGGGGCGCGACGGGTGTATGTCGGCACCCGGAAGGCGTTGGCCGACAACGACGATTCCCGCGTGACACCGCTGGCCCTGGACATCACCGACCCCGCGCAGATTCGACGCGCCGTGGAAGGGGTCGACTCCCTCGATGTCCTGATCAACAATGCCGGCCTGGCGGTTTACGACGACCTCAGCGCCGCCTCCGCACTCCGAACGCATCTCGCGGTGAATCTGCTCGGAACGTACGACGTGATTCAGGCTTTCCTGCCGATGTTGACCCGATCCGCGGGATCGATCGTCAACAATCTGTCGGTGAACGCCCTGGCGCCGCTGCCGCTGATCCCGGCCTACTCGATCTCCAAGGATGCCGCGTTCTCCCTCACGCAATCGCTGCGTGTCATCTTGGCCGGGCGGGGCGTGCGGGTTCATGCGGTGCTGACCGGACCCGTCGACACCGACATGACCCGAGGCCTCGACATCCCCAAGGCCTCAACGCAATCCGTGGCGCAAGGCATCTTCGACGGGCTGGAGAACGGCGACGACGAGATCTTTCCCGACCCGATGTCACGTTCGTTGGCACAAAGCTGGCAGGGGGGCGTCGCCAAGCAGCTCGAGCAGCAGTACGCGGCGCTGCTCGCACACGAAGATCCGGTCAGATCCTGACTCTCACCCGGTCGACTCCCATCGGGCGCATACGCTAACCGGGGCTGTCGCAGCGAAGCCGGTGTGCACCACAATGGCCTACGCGGGAGTACACGATTCGTTGCAACCGGGAGGAACAGATGACTCTGGTGGCCGGGCGCGGTCCGCTCAGCAGCGATCCGGCGGGGCGCTTCTCGCCGGCGATACCGGACGGGCCTGAAGGGATCGTGTACGTCGAGCCGCATCCGCGGCGCGTCCAGGCGGTCAAGGACGGGCGGCTGGTGATCGACACCGAGCGGGCGCTGCTGGTGCACCGGCGGGGGCGCCCACTGGGCTACGTCTTCGCGGCCGACGAGGTCGGTGACCTGCCGAGTGAGCCGGAGCCGGAGGCACCGGGCTTCGTTCAGGTTCCCTGGGACGCGGTCGACGCGTGGTTCGAGGAGGGGCGCAAACTCGTCCACTACCCGCCCAATCCCTATCACCGCGTGGACTGCCGTGCGACGCAACGACGCCTGCGCGTCCGCGTCGGCGCGACCACGCTGGTCGACACGGACGACACGATGATCCTCTTCGAGACCGCGCTCGAGCCGAGGTTGTATGTCGACCCCGCACACGTGCGGACGGATCTGCTGCGGCAATCCGAGACGTCGAGTTACTGCAACTACAAAGGCTTTGCGACGTATTGGTCGTTCGTCTCGGGCGAGAATGTCGTCGAGGACGTCGCCTGGTGTTATCCGGACCCGCCGCCGGAAAGCCTGCCGATCAAGGGATTTCTCAGCTTCGACCACGCCCGCGCCGACGTGCTGGCCGAGCTCCCGCGGTAGCCCGCTGGGTCTCGCGAGACTGTAACTGGCAACGCGTTCCCCGGGTGCCACCGTCGGTGGTTGCAGTCTCGCGGCACGATCAGCGGCCGTAACTGGGACGCCCGAGCCCCAGCTCGTGCTGGGCGATCATGTTGCGGAACACCTCCATGGTGCCGCCGTAGATCCCGGCCGGCACGCCGTGCCGGAAGATGAACTCGATGGCACCATTATCGGCGGAACCCGTTGTGTCGGTGGGCAATGCCGATGCGGTCCCGAGCAAGTCCATCAATTCCTGGGAGACCTCGCGCATGGTCTGGATGAGCCCGACCCGCCCGTACATTCCGGGAGTCGACATGGCCGCCTCGATGCGGGCCATGGCGCGCCCGAGCCGGTATTTCGTCGCCTCGTCGTCGATCGGGCGCCGTCCGCTCGCGTCGGGTGTGGCCAGGATGGCGGCGACCCCGTCGGCCGCCTCGGCCATCAGGTGGCCGTGCTCGGAGAGCATCGAAATGTTCTGCAGGCCATGGTCTTCGATATCGGTGATGCCATGCTCGGCGTCGAGGGCGAAGCGCATCACCGTCCAGCCGGCGTTGACCTCGCCGATCCGGTAGAGGTCGTCGACCCGCACGTCGCTGTAGTACACGATGTTGGTGCGGTCGCCGTCGATGGTGCGGATGCCCTGGATTTCGATGCCCTGCGAATCCAGCGGCACCAGAAACATGGTCAGGTTCTTGTGTTTCGGGCCCTGCGGGTCGGTGTTGGTGAGCAGGAAGACGTACTTGGCGTTCTGCGCGTTCGAGGTGAACATCTTGGAGCCGTTGATGATCCACGCGTCACCGTCGCGCACCGCGCGGGTCTTGCAGGTGGCGACGTCGGAGCCGCCCTCGGGCTCGGTGTAGCCCAGGCACAGCCGGATCTCACCGGACAGCACGCCCGGCAGCACCGCATCAACGAGTTCGGGTGCGCCGAACCGCTGCACCAACCGCGCGACGACCGCCGTGGTGCCCCAGTGGAACCACGGGGCGTGGGCGCGACCGATCTCGAGGTGGAAGATCCGGCGGCGCACCGGATTGAAGCCGCCTTCGGACTCCAGCTTCCAGTCGGATGCGAGATAACCCGCTTCGCTCAGCGCCAAATGGACCGGCTCACTGAAGTTCTCACCGGTCTCACGATCGCGCCGCCGTACCTCGTCGGTGACGTGTTCGGCGATGAACCCCCGGAACCGATCGTAGAAATCCTGGTCCTCGGGCGAGAGCGCTACGCGGGAGAAGTCCATTCAGGCCGCGTCGATCACGAGGGTGCGGAAACGGTCCAGGGTCTCGAGCGCGTGCGTCATGCTGTCGCCGGGCAGGTGCACGCTGACCCAGGTCACCCCCAGCTTCGCCAGCTCGTCCAGGCCGTCCAGGTACGCGTCGGCGTTGAACGCGTCGTCGGCGGGACTGCCACCCTCGAAGTTGGTGAACGTGATGTCGATCGCCGACCAATCCCGGCCCGCCGCATCGCATCTACGCCGCAGGTCCTCGATACCCTCGGTGAGTTTCTGCACCGAGTCGATGGTGGCCGTGCCCGCGGTCTGCGCCAACTGGGGCGGGGCGGGAAACGGGCACCAGCCGTCGCCGTACTGCGCCACCCGCTGGCGCGATGCGGTGGTGTTGCCGCCGATCCAGATCGGCGGGTGGGGGCTGCTGACGGGCCGGGGATGCGCGGTGATGCCGCGGGCGCTGAAATGCTTTCCCTCGAAGGAGATGTCGTCTCCGGTCCAGACGGCCCGGATCACCTGCAGCGCCTCCTCGAACAGCTCGGCGCGCTCGTCGTAGCTGACGCCCAGCGCCGCGAACTCACGCTTGAGGTAGCCCACGCCCACCGCGAGCGTGAAGCGACCGCCGGACAGCAGGTCGAGGGTGGCGCCGGACTTGGCCACCACGAACGGGTTTCGGTAGGGCAGCACCACGATGTTGGGGATCAGCCGCAGGGTCGACGTGGTGGCGGCGGCGAAACCCAGTGCGACGAAAGGGTCTAGCGCGTCATGCCCGCCCGCGTCGAGCCACCGCTGTGACGGCGCGGGGTGGTCGGTGAAGCCGAATCCGTGGATGCCGGCCGCCTCGGTGGCCGCGGCCACCTTGCCGATGCCGTCCCCACTCACCAATTCCGGGTTGTAGGGATGGCTGTGCATCGGGTGGGTGATGGTGAAGCGCATCTGACTTTCCAGCCGTCAGAAGCGGGCGCGGGAATCGATCGCGGTGTCGCTGGTCCGCAGCGGGCGGATCAGCGCCTCCTGGGAAAACGACGCCAGCAGCTCCCCCTCCTCGGCGTGCACGGCGCCGCGCACGTAGGACATGCCCGCGCCGACCTGGGTGCTCTCGTGGGTGTAGAGCAGCCACCCGCTCCAGCGCACCGGCTCGTGGAAGGCGACCGAGATGCTCATCGGCGCGGTCGACACGGTCAGGTGCGCCTGCGCGGTGCCGATGCCTTCGTGCGCGCGCATGGTGGTGGAGATCCCCAGGTGGCCGGTGAAGTACGCCAGCAGCGCCTTGGCCAGGTCGTCGCGCTGCGGGATGGGGTCGTAGTGCAGCCACGCGTAGAGCTCCGGCGGGCCGACCTCGTCGGGGCTGTTGACGTCGACGACGTCAACCAGGCGCAGCTCGCGGCCGACCATCGGCATCGGGGAGGGGTTGGCGTCGGCCGGCGCGGCCACGTCGGGGCGCGGCAGGTGGTGACGGATGACATCGGCGGTCGGGACGTCGGCCAGCACCGTGATGCTCAGGCAGCGCCGGCCGTTCTGGTGCACGGCGACGACGGCGGTGGCGGTGGACCGGCCCTCGGCGACGACGTCGAGGATCAGCTCGATCGGCGGGCCGACGGTCACGGCGCGGGAGAACACCGCGTGCGCCGAGCGCACCGACTTGTCCGGGAATCGTTTGGCCGCGGCGACAATCGCCTGGGCGAGCACCTGGGTGCCCTCCACCACTTGGCGTTCGTCGCCGACGGCGATGCCGGTCTCGCCGGTGAACCGATCCTGCCCGTCGGCCTGCACGTCAAACAGATCCAGCAGGCCTTGCACCGTCCACTCGGTCTGCTGAGATTCCTCGGAAGCTTTCGTCAAATCCGCTCCACCTCTCGCGCTTGCAGCTCAGGGCTCAGCGTGACACTTTGAGTAGGATTTGTAAAGCTTGGCTAACAAGACCGCGGCCCGGCGGATTGGCCCGCCAACGGAAAGCACAGGGAGGCAACGCCATTGGGCATCGTGACCACCACGTCGGAGACCGCGTTCACGCAGTCCGCCGAGACCGTGTACGACTTCGTCACCGACCCGCGGAACTGGACGAGGACCTACCCCGGCAGCGCGCACATCGGGAAATTGCCGGAGCTTCCGCTGAAGGTGGGTGACACCTGGGAGGAAGCGGGACCCGACGGCGACCGGATCTTCACCTGGCAGCTGGCCGCCGCCGTGCGGCCGAGCCTGTTCGTGTTCACCTCGATCGGCCGCCTGGGCCACGACCGCGACGGGAACGGCGGGATGGAGGGCCGGATCACCGTGTCGTACCACTTCACCCGGCCCGGCCAGGACGTCACGCTGTTCTCCCGGACCATGACGATCGAGGCGTACAAGCATGCGCCCCTGCCCGATCAGCTCTTCCTCCAGGCCAACCCGGCGAAGATCGACGCCTACCACGAGGCCGTCGCAACCGAACTCGCCCGATCGGCAGATTGACACCGGCACCCGCGGTGCGTGACACTTTTTCGGTGTTTTGTAAAGCGGAAGGTCGGCCAAAGGCATGAGCGGATGATCCCCGAGCCGCTGGCCAACGGGTTCTGCTTCGGCGAGGGGCCGCGCTGGTTCGAGGGCCTGCTGTGGTTCTCCGACATGCTAGGCGAAGCGGTCCACACCTCGACCATGGGGGGCTCGCTGACCACGCTGCCCCTGCCCGGGCACTCGCCGTCGGGCCTGGGTTTCCGTCCCGACGGCTCGCTGCTGATCGCCTCGACCGAGGACCGGCGGGTGCTGCGCTATGACGGCGAAACCGTCGTCACCATCGCCGATCTCTCCGATGTGGCGCCGGCCAGCCTCGGCGACATGGTCATCGACGACGTGGGCCGCGCCTACATCGGATGCCAGGCGCGCCACGAAGGCGTCATCATCCGCCTCGACCCCGACGACAGCGCCACCGTCGTCGCCTCGGACCTCGACTTCCCCAACGGAATGGCGATCACCCCGGACCGCAAGACGCTGATCGTCGCCGAATCGACGGGCCGGCGGCTGAGCGCGTTTTCCCTCGGTGGCCCCGACGACCCAGGAGGGCTGACCGACCGGCGGATCTTCGCCGACGGCCTGGACGGGCCACCCGACGGCATCGCGCTGGACGCCGAGGGCGGCGTGTGGGCGTCGATGACGCTGGCCCATCAGTTCGAACGCATCGTGGCCGGCGGCGACGTGACCGACCGCATCGACATGGGGGATCGCGTCGCCATCGCCTGCGCCCTCGGCGGCCCGCAGCGCCGCACCCTGTTCCTGCTGTCGAGCACCGACGCCTATCCCCAGCGCCTGGTCGGCACCCGGCTTTCGCGGCTGGACGCCGTCACGGTGCCCACTCCCGGCGCCGGCCTGCCCTGACACCCCGAAGAGGTTGACGATGACCGACGCCTACTACGAGCTGATCGACCCGGCCGACGCGCCGGGCGAGAAGTTCCGGGCGACCGACCTGGCGCGCGGCACCTGGTCGGCGGCGATCCAGCACGGCGGTCCAGTGTCGGGGCTGCTGGTGCGGGCGCTGGAACGCTGCGAGCAGCGCGACGACACCCGCCTGTCCCGGGTCGTCATCGACCTGCTGGGCGGGGTGCCGGCCGAGGGCGACCTGTGGGTCCGCTCGCAGGTGCAGCGTCCCGGCAAGCAGATCGAACTCGTCAGCGCCGAGATGCTGGCCCCGGGCCCCGACGGCGCCCCGCGGCCGGTGGCGCGCGCCAGCGGCTGGCGGTTGCAGCACCAGGACACCCAAGAACTGACGCACGCGGCGGCTCCCCCACCCCGACCGAGAGCCGAGGCCCACGACCGCAACCTCAAGGCCAAGGACTGGGACCGCAACTACGTGCACAGCCTGCAGTGGCTGTGGCTGACCGAGCCGCTGAGCGAAGGCCCCGGCGAATCGTGGATCAACCCGACCGTCGACCTGGTCAACGGCGAGTCCATGACCCAGCTGGAACGGCTGTTCGCGGTCGCCGACTGCGCCAACGGCATCGGCAGCAAGCTGGACATCACCAAGTGGACATTCCTCAACACCGATCTGGCCGTCCACGTGTTTCGTGTCCCCGACGGTGATTGGATCGGGATCAGGGCGGAAACCAGTTACGGGCCGGACGGGATCGGAACGACGATCGGCACATTGTTCGACGAACAGGGCGCGGTCGGCGCCATCCAGCAGTCGGTGCTGGTGCGCCGGCGCCCGCCTCGGGCCTAACGTGGAGGCGAAATCATGAGCCAGCCGGTCCGGACGACGACGATCGCCGACACTGACACCTCGACCCGCCAGCGAATCCTGGCAGCCACCGCCGAGGTGCTCGGCCGCAACGGCAAAACCAAGCTGAGCCTGTCCGACGTGGCCACCCAGGCGGGCGTCTCCCGCCCGACGCTGTACCGCTGGTTCGCGTCCAAAGAGGAGTTGCTGTCGGCGTTTTCGGCCTACGAGCGACAGATCTTCGAAAGCGGCCTGGTCAAGGCCACCGCGGGCCTGAAGGGCGTGGACAAGCTCGACGCCGTGCTGCGATTCATCGTCGAATACCAGCATTCGTACTCCGGCGTGCGCATGGTCGACGTCGAACCCGAGCACACCATCGCCCAGTTCTCCTGGGTCATCCCGCAGATGCGCGAGGGCCTGCAACGGCACCTACCCGGACCCAACTCCGCGGTGAAGGCGGCGACGGTGATCCGGATTGCGATCTCGCACTACATCGTGCGCAGCGACGACGCCGACCAGTTCCTGGCGCAGCTGCGCCACGCGGTGGGCATCAAGGGTTCGTCCTAGCCCCGCGAAACTGTAACTGGCAACGCGTTTCCCGAGTGACGGCGTCGGTAACGACAGTCTCGCGAAGGCGGTGATCAGTCGAACAGCACCGCGGCGTTCAGATAACCGGTCGGGTCGAGCGCGGCCTTGAGGGTGCGCATCGCGGCGATGTCGGCGGGCTCGCGTGACATGGCGAGGTAGGGCCGCTTGCGGGTGCCGACGCCGTGCTCGGAGCTGACGTTGCCGCCGGACCGCGCGATGAGGTCCATCATCGGCTCGTACAGCACCCGCTCTTGCTCGCCCGGGCAACGCAACACGTTGAGGTGCAGGTTGCCCTCGCCGATGTGACCGAACAGCACCGGTAGCGCCTCGGGGGCGTGGGTATTCACCAAATCGACTGCGTGTCTTTCGAATTCGCCGATCGCCGACAGCGGCAGCGACACGTCGAACTTCAGCGGCGGCCCGTACACGCCGAGCACCTCGGCGAGTGATTCGCGCACCTGCCACAACCGTTGCTGCGCAGCAGGATCCACGCCCACCGCCGGTTCGCCGCACATGGGCACGTTCTCGAGCAGGCCGGCGAGGCGCTCGGTCTGGTCATGGTCGGCGGCCAACTCCACCAGCAGCAGCCAGTCCCCGGTGACCGGCGAACCCACGCCGCGGTGCTCGCGGGTCAGCGCGGCGGCCCGGCCGTCGATCAACTCGAGGGCCGCGATGCCGTCCACGTCGCGGAAGACGCGGCCGGCGGCCACCAGCGCGTCGAGGTCGGCGAACCCGCAGATGGCCGTCACCCGGTGCGGGGGGATGGCGTGCAGCCGCAGGTCCAGCGCGGTGATGACGCCGAGCGTGCCCTCGGCGCCCACGAACAGCGCCGGAAGGTCGTAGCCGGTGTTGTCGCGGCGCACCCGGCTGTGCCGGCGCAGCAGCGAGCCGTCGGGCAGCGCGACCTGCACGCCGATGACCTGCTCGCCCATGTTGCCGTACCGGACGGTGCGCAGGCCGCCGGCGTTGGTCGACGCCATGCCGCCGACGGTCGCGGTGTCGCGGGCGGACAGGTCCACGCCGAACACCAGACGGGCTCCGGCCGCGGCCTGCTGCACGGCGGCCAGGGTGGCCCCGGCGCCGACCTCGATGCGGCTCTCGACGGTGTCGACGTCCCCGATGGCGTGCAGCCGTTCGGTGGACAACAACACGTCGTCGTGCTCGGGGACGGTGCCGGCCACCAGCGAGGTCCGGCCGCCCTGCACCGTCACATGCGCACCGGCATCGCGGCACACCCGCAGCACCTCGGCGACCTGCTCGGCCGAGCCCGGCCGCACCAGTGCGCTCGCCCGCCCGCGGTAACGGCCGGTGTGGTCGACGCTGCGCGCGGCTAGCACGTCGGGGTCGGTGACAACGTGGTTCGGCCCGACCAGGCTCGCCAGACTGCGCAGCATGCTCGCGGTTATAGCACCCGCTCTAGAAGTCCTTGTGGTTGACGTCGGTGACCAGGCCGCCGTCCATGACGTACTCGCTGCCGGTGGAGTAGGACGACTCGTCGCTGGCCAGGAACAGCACGAACGTCGCGACTTCCCGAACCTCCCCCGGGCGCCCGAGCGGAATGGTCACCATGTCGTCGGGCAGGTGCTTCGTCATCGGGGTGCGGATGAACCCCGGGTGCACCGAGTTGACCCGGATGTTGTGCTTTGCCAGCTCCAGGGCCGCCGACTTGGCCAAGCCGCGCACGCCCCACTTCGACGCGACATAGGGGTGCACCATGGGTGCCCCGCGCAGGCCCTCGATGGACGACACGTTGATGATCGAGCCGCCCCCGGCCGCGATCATCGGCTCGACGGCCACCCGCATGCCCAGGAACGTCCCGGTCAGATTGACGTCAATCACCTTCTGCCACTTGGCAAGATCGAAGCTCTTCAGTGGGCCGAGCGCGACGGTCCCGGCGTTGTTGACCAACACGTTGAGCTTGCCGAACTCGCCGACCGCGGTGGCGACGGCGGCGTCCCACTGGTCGGGCTGGGTGACGTCGAGGTGCACGTAGCGCGCGGATTCGCCGATCTGTTCGGCCAGTGCCTTGCCCTGGTCGTCGAGGATGTCGCCGATCACCACCTTGGCGCCCTCCTCGACCAACAGGCGCGCGTCCTCGGCTCCCATGCCGCCAGCACCGCCACTGATGAGTGCAACCTTGCCGTCTACCCGACCCACAGAGGGGCTCCTTTCGATTTAAGTGGTCACCAAAGTGCTTGGTGCGTAAAGGCCTTTTCCGGTGACCAGCGGTAGATCGAGCGTGGTCCGGATGCCGGGCGGCGCCGCGATCACCGCCGGGATGGCGTTGACGACGCGACCCGCCGCGCCGGCGATCGCGGCGTGGTTGTGGTCGCCCTTGCGGCTGCTCGGAATGATGTCGACCGCATACGAGGGCTCGCCGGTGATCTCGACGCGGTACGAGCCGTCGCCCGCGGCGGGCTGGGGCAGGTCGGGGCGCAGGTCCGGCCGCAGCCGGGTGACGTGCTCGATGACGACGGCGGGGTGGCCCTTGACCATGCCGCGAATCTCGAACTGCAGCACGGCCACGGTCCCCTTCGCGACGTGGCCGACCGCGATGTCGAAGTCCTCCGGCGCCGGCTCGCGCTGGTAGGACTCGGTGATCTCGTCGACCTCGATGCCCAACCCGGCCGCCAGCTGACGGATGGCGGTACCCCAGGCGATGCTGAGGATGCCCGGCTGCAGCAGCATCGGGATCTCGTCCATGGGTTTGGCGAAGCCCATGTAGTCCATGACCTCGGTCCCGTTGTACGAGGCGTAGTCGTGAATCTCCATGCAACGCACCTGCTCGATGCGCTGACAGGTGCCCGCGAGCGCGAACGGTATCAGGTCGTTGGCGAATCCCGGGTCGACGCCGCTGATGAAGATGCTCGAATTGCCTTGTTTGGCAGCGTCTTCCACGCGGGCGATGTACTTGTCGGGCATCACGCCCCACGGGTACTGCAGCAGGCCCGGCGAGGACCCGACGACGTTGATGCCGGCGGCCAGGATGCGCATGACGTCGGCCATCGCCTCGGGCAGCCGGGTGTCGCCCATCGCGCAGTAGACGACGCACTCGGGCTTGGCGGCGATGATGGCGTCCAGGTCATCCACGGCGGCGACGCCGGTGACCACCCCTGTGTCCAGGCCGACGCCGCACAGCTCCCCGGCGTCCTTGCCCACCTTTTCCGGGGTGGAGACGCAGACCCCGGTCAGTTCGAACTGCGGGTTGGTGATCAGTTCGGCGAGGGCCAGCCCACCGACATTGCCGGTGCCGACGTGCGCGACGCGGATCGCCATGACAGTCTCCGTCCGTTGAGCGCCCAAAACGTTTCTAGACACTAGTCCATTAAATTGGGCGCGCATACCTGCGGACCGCTCCTGGACCGCGGGGGCAGAATCAATCCCTGATGACACAGCGCGAAGACATTCGGTTCCCGTCCGGCGACGACCTGATCAGCGCCTGGCTCTACCGGCCGCCGGGCGACGGGCCGGCGCCGCTGCTGGTGATGGCGCACGGCCTGGGCGGCGTGCGGAGCATGCGCCTGGACGCCTACGCCGAACGCTTCAGCGCGGCCGGCTACGCCTGCCTGGTGTTCGACTACCGCAACTTCGGCGACAGCGGGGGCCGGCCGCGTCAGGTCCTCGACGTCGGCATGCAGCTCGCCGACTGGGCCGCGGCCGTCGACTACGCCCGCACCGTCCCGGGAGTCGACCCCGACCGAATCGCATTGTGGGGCACCTCTTTCGGCGGCGGTCACGTGATCGCCACGGCGGCGCGGCTGCCGGGCATCGCCGCGGCCGTCGCGCAGTGTCCCTTCACCGACGGCCTCGCGTCGGCGCGCACGATCTCCAACCCGTTGATCACCGCGCGCATCACCGCGCGGGCGGCGCGCGACGTGCTCGCGAGCAAACGGGGCAGGCCACCGGTGATGGTCGCAACGGCGGGCCCGCCCGGCGAGGTCGCGTTGATGAACACGCCCGACGCGTACGCGGGCTACCTGCGGCTGGTGCCCGACGGCGTCGACTTACCCAATGAGGTCGCCGCCCGAATCGCGTTGCAGGTCTTCACCTATCGCCCGGGACGCCTGACGCCGAAGATCACCTGCCCGATCCTGTTCTGCGTCTGCGAGGCCGACTCGGTAGCTCCCGCGGCGGCAACACTGCGCCACGCGGCGAAAGCGCCCCGCGGCGAGGTCAAGCTGTATCCCGAGGGCCATTTCGCGATCTACGTCGACGACGCGTTCGAGCGTGTGGTCGCCGACCAGCTCGCGTTCCTCGACAAGCACCTGAAAGGCGCGCGGCCCTAAGGGCCCAGGGGCGACGTCGTGCGGATCGCCTCGTCGCGGATCAGTCCGCGCAGCAGCGCCGTGCTGAACTCCGCCGCGATCTCCTTGGCGGAGCGCCGCCCGCTGGGCCGCAGCCAGCGATAACTGCCCAGCGTCATGCCGATGTAGCCGAGCGCCAGCACGTGCGAGTCGCACTGGTAGAACTCGCCGCTGGCGATCCCGCGGTCGATCAGGCCGTGCACGTGGTGGTAGACCTGCGCTTCCTTCTCGCGCACCTCGGCGACCTGCTCGCTGGTGAACCACTCGGTGATGTAGGGCTGCTCCTGGAAGTACACGGCGGCGCGCTCGGGATCGCTGGCGATGCCGGTGAGCAACCGGACGGTGTACTGGTAGAGCGCCTCGCGCGCCGTCCAGGACGGGTCGTCGTGCACGGCGGCCAGCGTGCCCTCGGCGGCCTGGCGGTAGATGTCGAACAGGATCAGCGACTTGCTGGCGTAATAGTGATAGACGGTCGCCTTGTTCAGGCCGATCACGTCGGCCACATCGTCCATCCGGGTGCCGTGATAGCCGCGCGCCGCGAACAGCTTGGTGGCGACGGCCAGCAGCTCCTCGCGCCGCGTTTGCCCATTGGGTGTGACGCTGTCGGTGGGCATCTGTTCTCACTATCGTCGGTACGGGCAGGCCAGACCCGGTTCGGCCAAGAATAACTATCAATCAACTGGTTGGACAGTTTAAGCAAAAACGCCGGTGTCACGTCGACGGGCATGCGACTAGACTCCTCATCGAACGAGATTCGAGAGGTGGGACCGATGGATCCGAGCCCGGATTACGACGGAAGCGACGAGATCGAGTTCTTCATGCGGTACCTCACCTGGGGTTTGCGCGGCGTCACCGACGGCAACGGATACCCGCCGCCGGCCTACCCGCCCGTCTAGAGCACCCAGGCCGCAGGCGTCGCCGAGCTACAGCGCCTTGAGTTCCTCGGCGACCTCGGTCACCGATTTCTTCGCGTCGCCGAACAGCATGCTGGTGCCCTCGCCGTAGAACAGCGGGTTGTCGATGCCCGCGAACCCGGAGTTCATCGACCGCTTCAGCACGATCACCGACTTGGCCTTGTCGACGTTGAGGATCGGCATGCCATAGATCGGGCTGGACGCGTCGTTGCGGGCCGCCGGGTTGGTGACGTCGTTGGCGCCGATGACGATCGCGACGTCGGTGCGCGCGAACTCGTCGTTGATGTCGTCCATGTCCTTCATGGCGTCGTAGTCGACCTCGGCCTCGGCCAGCAACACGTTCATGTGCCCGGGCATCCGGCCGGCGACCGGGTGGATGGCGTACTTGACCTCCACGCCCTTGTCTTCCAGCAGGGCCGCCATGTCCTTCACCGCGTGCTGCGCCTGCGCGACGGCCAGGCCGTAGCCGGGCACCACGATCACCTGGTTGGCGTAGGCCATCTGGATCGCGGCGTCCGCGGCCGAGGTGGCCTTGACGGTCTTGTCTCCCCCACCGTCGCCGCTGGGAGCCACCCCGCCGCCGCCGAAGCCGCCGGCGACGATCGCGGGGATCGAGCGGTTCATGGCCTTGGCCATCAAGTTGGTCAGGATCGAACCGGACGCGCCGACGATCATGCCCGCGACGATCATCGCGGTGTTGTTCAGCGCCAAACCGGCGGCCGCGGCCGACAGCCCCGTCATCGCGTTGAGCAGCGAGATGACCACCGGCATGTCGGCGCCGCCGATGGGCAGCACCACCATCAGGCCGAGCACGCCCGCCGCGGCGAGCAGCCCGATCATCCACCACAGCGATGCGCCGCCGGTGCCGGGATGGGCGTGCACGCCGATCACGACCGCGGCGAGGACCGCGGCGACCAGCAGCAGCAGGTTGACCGGCTGCTGGGCGCGGCCGAAACCGATCGGTGAGCCCGAGATGATCTCCTGCAGCTTGCCGAACGCGATGATCGATCCCCAGAACGAGATCGAGCCGATGATCGCGGCGAACAACGACGCCACCACGATGTGCACGGTCGGCGACTCGCCGTGCTGGAACGCCGAAAACCCGGTCGTCTCAATGAATTCCGAGAGCGCGATCAGCGCGACGGTGCCACCGCCGACGCCGTTGAAGAACGCCACCAGCTGCGGCATCGCCGTCATCTTGGTGTAGCGCGCCGGCGGAACACCGAGCACCACGCCCACCACCAGACCGGCGATGATCAGCACCCATTGGTCGGTGTGACGGATCTTGACCAGGGTCGCCGCCACCGCGATCGCCATACCGACCGCGGCGATCAGGTTGCCCCGCACCGCCGTCTTGGGCCCGGTCAGGCCCATCAGGCCGTAGATGAAGAGGGCGAACGAAATGATGTACAGGCCGATTACCACGTAGTTCATTTGGCGGCCGGCTCCTCAGTCGCGGCGGGTACCGGTTTCTTCTTGCCCTTGAACATGCCCAGCATCCGGTCGGTGACGATGAACCCGCCGATGACGTTCAGGGTGCCGAACACGACGGCGACGAACAGGATGATCTGCACCGCCAGCGACGGGTGCTCGACCGAGCCGAACACCACCAGCGCGCCCAGCACCACGATGCCGTGAATGGCGTTGGTGCCCGACATCAGCGGCGTGTGCAGCGTGTTGGGCACCTTGGAGATGACCGCGAACCCGACGAACCCGGACAGCACCAGGATCGCCACGTTGGCCAACAGTTCGTCGTACATGTAGTCCTCTCAGTCCCGTGTCACACAGGAGTCCGCGATGACCTCGTCGTCGAAGTCCGGCGCCAGCTTTCCGTCGGTGAGCAGCAAGTCCAGCAGCGCGGTGATGTTCTTGCTGTAGAGCTCGGAGGCGTGCTCGGGCATCGTCGCCGGCAGGTTCAGCGGCGAGGCGATCGTGACGTCGTGCTTGACGACCGTCTTGCCGGGTTCGGTGAGCTCGCAGTTGCCGCCGGTCTCGCCGGCCAGGTCCACCACGACGCTGCCGGGCTTCATCGCCTCCACGGCCGCGGCGGTCACCAGGCGCGGCGCCGGCCGGCCCGGGACCAGCGCCGTGGTGATCACGACGTCGAAGCCGCTGATGGCCTTCTCCAAGGCCTGCTGCTGTTGCGCGCGCTCGTCGTCGGTGAGCTCGCGGGCGTATCCGCCCTCGCCGGCCGCGTCGATCCCGATGTCGAGCCATTGCGCGCCCACGGAGCGCACCTGGTCGGCGACTTCGGGCCGCACGTCGTAGCCGGTGGTGCGCGCGCCGAGGCGCTTGGCCGTCGCCAGTGCCTGCAGCCCGGCCACGCCCACGCCGAGCACCAGCACGGTGGCAGGCTTCACGGTGCCGGCCGCCGTCGTCAGCATCGGGAAGAACCGGGTCGACTCCGAGGCCGCCAGGAGCACCGCCTTGTAGCCGGCCACGTTGCCCTGCGACGACAACGCGTCCATCGCCTGCGCCCGCGAGATCCGCGGGATGGCCTCCAGCGCGAACGCCTGCACACCGGCCGCCTTCAGCGCCCCGATCGAGTTCTCGGCATTGCGCGGCGCGAGGAAGCCGATCAGCGTTTGCCCGTTGCGCAGCTTGCCGACCTCGTCCGCGGTCGGCGGCGCGACCTTGACCACGACATCGGCGGCCCACGCGTCCCCGATGGTGGCGCCGGCCTCGGTGTAGAGCGCGTCGGGAAGCAGCGCCCGTTCGCCCGCACCGGACTCGACGACGACCGCGACGCCGCTGCCCACCAGCGACGCCACCGCCTTGGGCACCAGCGCGACCCGCCGCTCGTCGGCCCCGGACTCGGAGACCACTCCTACCGTCGTCTGCGCATTTGTCATGGCGCGTACATCTACTTCCCGTACTTTTCTGTACTGTCCGTACTGTTCCTGCCGATGGGCGTGGCGCTGGCTCGGCCGCGCGCTTCGCTACCTTAACCAGGTTTCACCGTGGATGGGTGATCGGCTCTGGGCCACCCGAAGCGGGATACCCCGCCCGCGGGCGATCGACTCCCGGTCGATGGTTCGCCGTCCCACCGCGATGCAGTAGCGGTCACACCGTTGTGACGCCACAAGGGGTCGTTGTTGCCCCGCCCGTCGGCACGGCTACCAGAGCGGGATGTCGTGGCCGCGTTCGGAGGACGGGCGGGGCCCGAAGTAGCGCCGTTGCGACTCGTCGATCGCCACGTCGTTGATGCTGGCTTCGCGGCGGGCCATCAGTCCCGTCTCGGTGAACTCCCACAGCTCGTTGCCGTAGCTGCGATACCACTGGCCGGCGTCGTCGTGGCACTCGTATTGGAAGCGCACCGCGATGCGGTTGCCGTGGAAGTCCCAAAGGACCTTGCGCAGCGCGTAATCGAGTTCGCGCTGCCACTTGCGGGTCAAGAACGCGACGATCTCGTCGCGACCCACGATGTGCTCACCGCGGTTTCGCCACCGCGAATCGACCGTGTAGGCCAGGCTGACGCCCTGCGGATCGCGGGTGTTCCAGGCATCCTCGGCCGCCTGCACCTTCGCGATCGCGGTCTCCCGCGTGAACGGCGGGAACGGGGGACGGGATTCGGTCACGGCCCTATCCTGCACGACCCTATCCTGCGCGAGCAGACACAGAATCGCACTAATCCGCACTGCAGCATGCGATTTTGCGTCTGCTCGCGCTGTCCAATAGCACGTGACCTATCGTGACGGGCATGGACTTCGCGATGTCGGCCAAGGCCAGCGACTACCACAAGCGGCTGACCGATTTCATGACCGAGTATGTGTTCCCGGCCGAGGCCGACTACGACAAGTACCGTCACGAAGCCGGCCCGGGCGACCACACGGTTCCGCCCGTCGTCGAGGAACTCAAGATCAAGGCTAAGCAACAGGGCCTGTGGAACCTGTTCCTGCCGGCCGAGTCGGGCCTGACCAACCTCGAATACGCGCCGCTGGCCGAGATCACCGGCTGGAGCCTGGAGCTCGCCCCCGAGGCGCTCAACTGCGCGGCGCCCGACACCGGCAACATGGAGACGCTGCACCTGTTCGCCACCGAGGACCAGCGCAAGCGGTGGCTCGAGCCGCTGCTGGCCGGCGAGATCCGCAGCGCCTTTTCCATGACCGAGCCGGCGGTCGCCAGCAGCGACGCCCGCAACATCGAGACCTCGATCGTGCGCGACGGCGGCGACTACGTGATCAACGGCCGCAAGTGGTGGACGTCGGGCGCGGCCGACCCGCGCTGCAAGATCCTGATCGTCATGGGCCGCACCAACCCCGAGGCGGCCAGCCACCAGCAGCAGTCGATGGTGCTGGTGCCGATGGACACGCCGGGCGTGACGGTGGTGCGCTCCACCCCGGTCTTCGGCTGGCAGGACCAGCACGGCCACTGCGAGATCACTTACGACAACGTGCGCGTGCCCGTCACCAATCTGCTCGGCGAAGAGGGCGGCGGCTTCGCGATCGCCCAGGCCCGGCTGGGACCGGGCCGCATCCACCACTGCATGCGTGCGCTCGGCGGCGCCGAGCGCGCCCTGGCCCTGATGTCCGATCGGGCCCAAAAGCGTGTGGCGTTCGGCCGGCCGCTGGCCGAGCAGGGCGTGGTTCGGGAGTCAATTGCAAAGTCCCGCAACGAAATCGATCAGGCACGGCTGCTGTGCGAGAAGGCGGCGTGGACCATCGACCAGCACGGCAACAAGGCCGCGCATCTCCTGGTCTCGCAGATCAAGGCGGTGGCGCCGCAGGTGGCCTGCGATGTCATCGACCGCGCCATCCAGGTGCACGGGGCGGCCGGTGTCAGCGACGACACGGTGCTGGCCCGCCTGTACGGCTGGCACCGCGCCATGCGGATCTTCGACGGCCCGGACGAGGTGCACATGCGGACCATCGCGCGCGCCGAGCTCGGCCGGGAGAAGTCGGCGCTCGCCGCGGCGGTCACCGCGCATGACTGAGGCGCTGCGAGAACTGTCGGGCGCGTGGAACTTTCGTGACGTCGCCGACGGGGCGTCCGCGCTGCGCCCCGGGCGGCTGTTCCGCTCCGGCGAACTGAGCGGGCTCGACGACGACGGCCGCGCGACGCTGAGCCGGCTGGGCATCACCGACGTCGCCGACCTGCGGGCGGCCCGCGAGGTCGCCCGGCGCGGGCCGGGGCTGGTTCCCGACGGCGTCGAGGTGCACCTGTTGCCCTTCCCCGATCTCGGCGAGCAGGACGTCGGGACCGACGATGCGGCGCCGCACGAACACGCCTTCCAGCGGCTGCTCACCGGCGAGGGCGCCGAGGAATCGGAGCAGTCGATCAACGACGCCGCCACCCGCTACATGATTGACGAATACCGGCAATTCCCCACGCGCAACGGCGCGCAGCGGGCGCTGCACCGCGTCATCACGCTGCTGGCCGCCGGGCATTCGGTGCTGACGCACTGCTTCGCCGGCAAGGACCGCACCGGCTTCGTGGTGGCGACGGTGCTCGAGGCGATCGGCATCGACCGCGACACCATCCTGGCCGACTTCCTGCGCAGCAACGACGCGGCGCCCGCGCTGCGGGCGCAGATCTCGGCGATGATCGCGCAGCGCCAGGACACCGAGCTGACCCCGGAGGTGGTGACCTGGACCGAGGCCCGGCTGTCCGACGGCGTGCTCGGGGTCCGGGAGGTCTACCTGGCCGCCGCGCGCCAAACCATCGACGAGGAATTCGGGTCGCTGGACGCCTATTTGCGCGCCGCGAGCGTCAGCGAGTCAGACGTGGAGCGCCTGCGCGAAGCGCTGCTCGCCTGACCCGCCGACCACTCGGGGACGCCGGACTCAGCCCAGCTTGAAGCTGGCCTGCTGGGCGGCGGACAGGTCGGTGATCTGGCCCCACTTGGCGGCGATGTCCTCGACCGACGGCACGCTGTCGAAGGTGATGCCGTCGTTCTGGAACAGCGCGGTGCGCTGGACCTTGCCGCCGCCGACGATGAACACCGAGTCGGTGTCGGTCAGCTCCTCGGTCATCAGGTAGGCCACCACCGGGGCGACGTACTCCGGGGTGAGCTTCTCGAAGACCTCCGGCGGCAGGATGTCCTGCGTCATCCGGGTAGCGGCGATCGGCGCGACCGCGTTGGTCTTGATGTTGTACTTGGCGCCCTCCTGGGCCAGCGTGTTGATCAGGCCGACCAGCCCGAGCTTCGCCGCGCCGTAGTTGGCCTGGCCGAAGTTTCCGAACAGCCCGCTGGTGGAGGTGGCGACGACGACCCGGCCGAAGCTCTGCTCGCGGAAGTGCGGCCACGCGGCGCGGATGATGTTGTACCCGCCGTAGAGGTGCACCTTGAGCACGGCGTCCCAGTTCTCGAAGGACATCTTGTGGAACGTGCCGTCGCGCAGAATGCCCGCGTTGCTGACCACGCCGTCGACCTTGCCGAATTCGTCGAGCGCGGTCTTGACCATGTTCTCGGCGCCCTCGGATTCGGCGACGCTGTCGTAGTTGGCGACCGCCCGGCCGCCGGCGTCCTTGATCTCCTTGACCACCTCGTCGGCCATGTTGTGGCCGGCGCCGGTGCCGTCGCGGGCGCCGCCGAGATCGTTGACCACGACGCTGGCGCCCTCCTTGGCGAGGGTCAGGGCGTACTCACGGCCCAGTCCCCCACCGGCTCCGGTGACGATGACGACGCGATCCTGCACTCCGGGCATAAGGTTCCTCTCTGCTGTGAAAAACTCTGTCTGGCAACTGGTTCGGCGAACGCCGGGTCAGAACATCCGGCGGGCCATCTTGAAGGCCCGCTCGGTGTATGGAGGGTAGATGAAGCTCGACAGGTCGGGGCGGGTGGGCTTGGTCAAGACCGCCTTGCGGTGGCTGAACTCATCGAAGCCCCACTTGCCGTGGTAGGCGCCCATGCCCGATGCGCCGACCCCACCGAAGGGCAGCTTGGCCGTCGACACCTGGAAGGCGACGTGGTTGACCAGCATGCCGCCGGCCGGCACCTCCTTGATCACCCGCTCGCGGGTCTCGCGCCGTTTGGTGAACAGGTACGCCGACAGCGGCTTGGGTCGTGAGTTCACGAAACGTATTGCCTCGTCCAGGTTTTGGACGGTGATCACGGGTAGCACCGGGCCGAAGATCTCGTTCTGCATCAGCGGACCGTCCGGGTCGGGGTCGACCACCACGGCGGGCTGGATGCGCAGCTTCGACGCGTCGCAGGCCCCGCCGACGGTGACCGTGCCGTCGGATCCGGAAAGGTAGCCGCTGATCCGGTCGAACTGCCGCTGGTTGATCACCCGCATGCCGTCCGGCTTGTCGGCGGTGAACTTCGTGATGGCGGCGCCGATCTTGTTCACCAGTTCGTCGCGAATCGTGGCGTCGGCCAACACGTAATCCGGTGCGACGCAGGTCTGTCCGGCGTTGAGCAGCTTCATCCAGGCGATCCGCTTGGCCGCCACGTCCACGTCGGCGTCGGCCGCGACGATCACCGGGCTCTTGCCACCGAGTTCGAGGGTGCAGGGGGTCAGGTGCGGCGCCGCGCCCTCGTAGACCTTGCGGCCGATCTCGGTGCCGCCGGTGAACATCACCCGGTCCAGGCCCTGGGCGATGAGCTCCTGGCTCGTGGCGCCGTCACCCTCGATCACGGCGATGGCGTCGTTGTCGAGGTACTTGGGCACCAGCTCGGCCATCACGCGCGAGGACGCGGCCGCGATCTCGGACGGCTTGAGGATCACGGTGTTCCCGGCGGCGATCGCTCCGACGGCGGGACCCAGCGTGAGGTAGAAGGGGTAGTTCCAGGCGCCGATGATCAGCACGGTGCCGTAGGGCTCGTATTCCACCCAGCCGCGGCCGGGCAGCTGCGGCAGTTCCAGCAGTTGATACTTGCGCCGCGTCCACTTGCGCACCCGCTTGGCCGCGTACTTGGCCTCGCCGGCGGTGGTGGCGATGTCGGCGATGTAGGCCTCAAAGGGGCTGCGGTCCAGGTCTTCGGCGAGCGCGCCGGCCAGCGCGGCCTCGTTCTCCTCCATCAGCTTCACCAATTGCAGCAACTGCGTCTTGCGCCAGTCGATGTCGCGGGTGCGTCCGGTGGCGAAGGTCTGGCGGAGCCGGGCGACCGTGGCGGCGATGTCGGCCGTGGCGGTCCCGTTCGTGGAGTCCTTGGAGAGCGTCTTGGATGGTGATGTCTGCGATGCAACCGATTCGGTGGTCATCGTTGTCCTTCCCGAGCAGAGTCCCGCCGCGTGGCGGCCGCTCATCGGTGATAACCGCGATACTAACCATCCGGTTGGGAGAGCAGTAGAAAGGATCGGGCGCGCGGGTTACTTGACGCAGGGCACGCTCGAGGCCGTCATCTGGCTGAGGTCGGTCGGCGCCGGGGCGCGGTCGCCGCTGCCGGTGGCGGCGACGGCACTCACCTGCCCGGACGCCGGCGCGTCGCCGGCCGCGCCGGGATGCGCCCCGGAATGGGAGAGGTAGTCCGCCGCGGGAAACCGCGCCCCCACGGTCAGCCGGACGGTGCCTGCGGCCACGGAGCTCTCCGCGGCCGCCGGCACGTGCAGTTCCTCGGCGAGCAGCCGCGCGCCCGCGTCGGCCCCGGGGCCGTATTCGATCGTGCTGTCGTCGGCCGGGACGGCGGCGGTCGTGGCGCTGCCCCGGGTGAAGCCGCGGCCGGCGAAGGCCTCCTCGAGGGCGGCCGCGAGTCCGTCGCGTGAGGCGGCGTTGACGACGTCGAGGATGACGGGTTCGGCCAGCGCGGCCGGCGGCTGGCCGGTCGGCGACGCGGCGTCGAGCGCGGCGGGCGCGTCCGACATGAAGCGCTCGTTGACGATGCGCCGGATGGCCGCAAGGTCGACGAGGTTGATGTCGGAGCCGTTCGCGTCCGTGCCGAAGCCGGAGATCGGCAGGGTGTACAGCGACAGCGGCCGCCCGCTCAGCCGCGAGGCCCGCGAGGCGAACTGCACGAGGTCGAGCCCGGCGTCGACGGCGACGTTGTCCCGGGCGACCTCGAGCATTTTGCGCAGCCCGCTCACGCTGGACAACGCGCCCCCGCGGCGGGCCGCCTCGACCAACGACACCAGGAACGCCTGCTGGCGCCGCGTCCGGTCGAAATCGGTGAACGAGCCGTCGTTTTCGTCGCGCCGCTGCCGCACGAAGGCCATGGCCTCCGCCGCGTCGATGCGCTGCACGCCCTGGTGGAAGTCCGCACCCGAATAGCCGTCACGCGTATCGCCGTTGAGGCACACCGTGATCGGCTCCACGGCCTTGGCGATCTGGTAGAAGGCGCCCAGCGTGACCTCGACGAAGTGGTCGACCGAGATGCCCAGGAAGTCGCTGACGGCGCCGATTTCGGCCCTGCGGCCGGCCTCGCGGGCGGTCTGCTCGCGGGCCGCCAGATCGGTCGACCCCGCGCCCGAGTTCCCGGCGGCCTGCGCGTTCAACGACTGCTGATAGGCCAGCCCGTAGGCCTGCTTGATCTTGCCCGTGCAGACCGAGCCCGGGCAGCCCGGCAGCTCGGCGTAGTCGTCGCGGGGAATCGACACCGCGGTGACCGGCCCGTCCCGGTCCGAAATGTGCACGACGATAAGGACATTGGCGTTATAGCCGCCCGAGCTTTCGTCGCCGGCGTGCAGCGCGTCGTAGATCTCCTGCGGCAGCGGCCGGCCGTTCTGGTCGAGCCGGCTGTCCAGGCCCATCAGCAGGATGTTCTGGTTGTCGCCGAGCGAGGCCGCCCCATTCGGCAGCGCGTGGGAGATGATGATCCTGCCCAGGGCGGTGTGGTAGCCCGTCCAGCCGATGCCGGTGATGGCCATGACGAACGCCGAAGCGATGCCGGCGACGAGCCGGCCCTTCAACACCACCCAGCGGGGTGATCGCTGCGCCGCGCCGCCGCCCATAATGAGTCATCATTGTCCCCGATGACCTGGCGAAATCCGGGTAACCAGGGCCGCGAACGCGGCGGGTCGTTACAGGCGCTCGGCGATCACGAAGTCGGAGAAGGCGTCCTTGTCGTCGTCGAGCTCGGGGCTTTGCACCCCGCGGTTCAGGCGATGCATCTCGTCGATCGAGTTCTGCGCCGTCGCGCGCCAGCCGTGGGCGTTGAGCCAGTCGGCGAGGTTCGCGCGGTGCTCGTCGCGGTACATCAGCTCGCCGACGTCGACGGTCTCCTCCAGGCCGAGCTCGTCGGCCACCTTCTTGAAGCGTTCCCGCATCTGCTGGCGCCGCTCCTCGGCGTGCATCGGTGCGGTTTCGGCGGAGACCCGGCTACCCGCCGGACTGAGCTCGCCGATCTGCGTGAACAACTTGTCCTGCGCCTCGGCGGGCAGGTACATCAGCAATCCCTCGGCCAGCCAGGCGGTCGGCCGCGACGGGTCGAAACCCGCGGCGCGCAGCGCGGCCGGCCAGTCCTCCCGCAGGTCGATCGCCACCTCGCGGCGATCGGCGGACGGCGTGGCGCCGCTTTCGGCCAGCGTGGTGGTTTTGTAGTCCAGCACCTGGGGCTGGTCGATCTCGTAGACCGTGGTGCCGGCCGGCCAGTCGAGGCGGTACGCCCGCGAGTCCAGCCCGGACGCGAGGATCACCACCTGCCGGATCCCGGTGCCAGAGGCTTTAGTGGCGTCGGCGAAGTACTCGTCGAAGAAGTGGGTCCGCACCGCCTGGTAGCCGCGCATGTGCTGGATCCGGGCGGCGGATTCTTCATCGATGGCTTCGATCTTGGCCACGACTTCCGGGTCGAGCATGGCTTCCCACAGGACCTCGGCACCGGCGTTGTTGACGAGCAGCCGGGCGTAGGGGTCGCGGATCAGCGCGTCGGGCTGCTCGGTCTCGATGGCCCGGGCGGCGGCCACCATGACCGCGGTGGTGCCGACGCTGCTCTTGATGTCCCAGGTGTCGTCGTGGGTGCGCAGTGAGCTCATGCATTAACTCCTTGGGTCTTGGGCAGGCGAAGGTCAGGAGGTGGTCCCGCCGAGACGCGCCCGCAGCAACGTGCTGCGCACCGCCTCGTCGGAAAGGTCGTCGGGTACCGCGCGGCCGAGTCGAGCCATCTCGTCGCGGTTGTCCACGGCGTGCACGTGCCAGCCGTGGTCGGTCAGCCACGCGGCCGCATCCGAGCGGTCCGGCTCGTGGTAGGTCAGCGCCTGGACGTTGACGTCGAGGCCGAGCCGCTCACGCATCCGCAACCAGCGCTGCGAGTTGCTCCGCGAGTTGATGCCGAACACCTCGATCGCGACCTGGCTGCCGGGCGCGCTGAGCGCGGTGAACATCTCGAACAGCCGGTCCTGGGCGTCGCTCGGCAGGTACGGCAGCAGCCCCTCGGCCAGCCAGGCGGTCGGTTGCGTGCGGTCGAATCCGGCGGCGGTCAGGGCCGCGGGCCAGTCGTCACGCAGATCCACCGCGACGGGATGGCGGATGGCGGCGGGCACGGCGCCGTGCTCCCGCAGGATTCCGGTTTTGTACTCCAGCACCTTGGGCTGGTCGATCTCGTAGACCGTGGTGCCGGTGGGCCAGTTCAGCCGGTAGGCCCTCGAGTCCAGCCCGGCGGCCAGGATCACCGACTGCCGGATTCCGGAACGCACCGCGCCGTCGAAGTACTCGTCGAAGAAGTGGGTGCGCACGGCCTGGTAGTCGATGCCGGTTCGATGCGCGCGCCGCCCGTGCTGATCGTCGTCGAGCCAGGACAGCTCCGGGTCTGCCAGCCGCGCCCACGCCGGCCCGGCCGACGACACCAGCAGGCGGGCGAACTCGTCACGAATCAGCGGATCGGGCCCGGCGGTCTCCGCCGCGCGCGACGCGGCGACGCCCAGGGCGGTGGCGCCGACGAGTTCGGTGATGGACCAGCTGTCGCCGGCAGACCGCACCGAAGGCGGCATCGAGGCATCCAGATCAGTCATATCCCGACCATGGTACCGGGATAAGTTAGTTAGCCTATACGCTTTGTGCGCAACTTCACTGCGCCTCGAAGCGCGTTAATCCTCGCGCCTCTGGAACGCGCCTTCCAGCAGTCGGCGCATCACCCCGGTGAGCGCGAGCAGGGTGTCCGGGCTCTCGACGTAGCCCGCGTACACCCCCACCCCGCACACCAGCACGAGCAGGGCCTCGGCCAGCACCTTCGCCTCGACATCGGCGACGATTTCACCACGCTCGATCGCGTCATTGATGACGCGCAGCAGGAATTCGCGACTGATTCGTACTGAATCGTTATCGGTTCCCGTCAAATCCGGATGCCGCTGCGATTCGAGCACACCGCTGATTAGAAACGCGGACCCGGCCGGGTTCTTCCAATTGGCTCTGGTCGCTTCGGAGATGAATGCCGTCAACTGTGCCACCAGCGTGGTCTCACGTTCGGCCTTTTTGATGCCGGCCCCGATGACGAATTCGTTCGTTTCGTTAAGTACTTCCCGATACAACGCCCGCTTGCTCGAAAAGTAATGGTTGATCGCCGGGCGGGTGAGGTCGGCGCGCGCCGCGATGGCCTGGAACGTCGCGCCGTCGTAGCCGCGTTCGCTGAACACCAAACGAGCAGCTTGGATGATTCGCTGCCGGGTCTCGTCCGCCTTCGCTGCAGGCGGACGGCCCGGCCTGCGATTCCCCCGTGGAAGCATTGCTAGAGTGTGCCACCGCCATGGTGAGGCATTAGCGCATTTGGCGGAATAGTGCCAAATTTTCCGGCCTGGTAGTCCTCGAGCGCCTCGATCAATTCCGCGCGGGTGTTCATCACGAAAGGCCCGTAGTGGAATACCGGCTCGCGAATGGGCCGACCGCCCAGAACCAGCACATCAATTGCGGTTGCGTCGGCCGAATCCCGGACTCGCTGCGCGCCCACGGTGATCCGATCGCCGGGCCCCAGGACCGCCAACTGCCCCTGGTGGATCGGGTGGGCGACCGGGCCGACGTAGCCGCTGCCCGACAACACGTACACGAGCGCGTTGAAGTCGCGCCGCCACGGGATGTTGAGCCGGGCCCCGTTCTCGACGGTCGCGTGCGCGAGCGTGATCGGCGTGTGCGTGACGCCGGGGCCGCGGTGGCCGTCGATCTCGCCGGCGATGATGCGGATCAGGGCTCCGCCATCGTCGGACGCGAGCAATGCGGCGTCAACACCCTCGATCGCCTGGTAGCGCGGCGGCGCGAACTTGTCTTTCTTCGGCAGGTTCACCCACAGCTGGACGCCGTGAAAGAGGCCCCCGCTGTCGACGAGTTCGGCCGGCGGCGTCTCGATGTGCAGGATGCCCGAACCGGCGGTCATCCACTGCGTCGCCCCGTCGGTGATCAGGCCGCCGCCCCCGTGGGAGTCCTGGTGGGCGAATTTCCCGTCGAGCATGTAGGTCACGGTTTCGAAGCCGCGGTGGGGATGCCAGTCGGTGCCCCTGGGTTCGCCCGGCTGGTAGTTGACCTCACCCAGCTGGTCCATGTGCACGAAGGGATCCAGGGCGGCGCTGCCGACCCCGGCGAATGCCCGGACGACCGGGAACCCCTCGCCCTCATACCCGCGCGGCCCGGTGGTGATCGATCGCACCGGCCGCTCGGTATCGGCGGGACCGGGCGCGTGGACCCGCGGCACTGTCAGCGTGTTGGCCGTAACTGCAGGCATCTGACCTCCTCGTATCGTGGATACCCGGTATAACCGGACTGTGGTCCACTTATTCCCGAGGCGGTCGGCACCGCGCCCCCGCGCCCACGCGCAATCGCCCCGGCATCGATTTGCCGGGGCGACTGCGCGATTTATGCGAACGGAAGCGTCAGGATTTGCTGCGCGCGCTCTTGGCGGCGGACTTTTCGGTGCTCTTGCCCGCGTGCGCCAGCTGGCCGCCGGCGCTTTCCAGGTGCGCCCGGACGAACCACTGGAACTTCTCCAGCTGCCCCGCCTGGCCGATCAGCATGTCCTGGGTCACCTGGTCGAGTTCGTCTGTCTCGTCGATGTATTGGCGAATGTCTTCGATCACGCCGTTGTAGACGAGGTCCAGCGCGGCCAGGTGGGCCTGGACGGTGTCGCGGCCAACCGAATAGTCGTCCCACGAGCGGTCCTTGATGATGGCACCCGGCGTGCCCTGCGGCGAAGAACCCAGGGCGGCAATGCGTTCGGCGACATCGTCGGCGAACGCGCGCACCGCATCCACCTGCGGGTCGATCATCTCGTGCACCCCGATGAAGTTCGGACCCACCACGTTCCAGTGAATGTGCTTGAGCGTCAGGTGAAGATCGTTGTAGGTGCTCAGTTGCTTTTGCAGCAGTTCGGTGAGCCGTGCCGCCTGCTTGTCGGTCAATCCCGGAATTGTGAACTGAGTCATCGCGTGTTTCCTAGCTTCCTTCCATGGGGTTCTCACACAGTTACTTGCCGTGTTGGGTACCCGATGGCGACGCCGAAAAACGCGGCGGATCACAGCGAGTGGATTTGCTGCACCGGCAGCCGCGGCCCCCGGCGCGGCTCGTATGCCAATCCGCTGGCTTCGAGCAGCCGGACCACGCGCTGGCGGTGCGGCCGCATCGGCTCCAGCAAGTCGAGCATTCCCGCGTCGTCGACGGGCTCGCCCAGCAGTGTCCAGCCGATCATCTTCGGGATGTGGTAGTCGCCCACCGACACGGCGTCGGCGTCGCCGAAGGCCCGTTGCGCGGTCTCGGCGGCGGTCCATTCCCCCACTCCCGGCAGGGACATCAACGCCTCGCGCGCCTGCGCCGCCGGCCGAGACGTCAACCGCTCCAGCGAGGCGGCCCGCCGCGCGCAGGTCACCACGGTTTGCGCCCGCCTCGGGTCGACGTTGGCGCGATGGAACTCCCATGACGGGATCGTTCTCCACTGCTGCGCGGACGGCAGCACCCGCATCCCCTCCGGCGCCGGCCCCGGCGCGGGTGTCCCGTACTTGGTCACCAGCACACGCCAGGAGCGAAACGCGTCGGCGCCGGGCACCCGCTGCTCGATGATCGCCGGGATCAGCGCCTCCAGCACCAGCCCGGTGCGGCCCAGCCGCAGGTGCGGAACCCGTCGGTGAGCGGCGGCGACCGTCGGATGCCGCGGCACGAAGTCCGACGCGTCGTCCTCGAGACCCAGCAGGGCGGGCAGCATTTCGACGAACTCCGGCGCCCCGCTGCCCCACGCCACACAGTGCGCGGCGTTGGGGGCCGCCCGGGTGATGCGGGCCGTGACGGGGCCGGTGGCCAGCAGGCTGGTCCGCCAGATCGAGCCGTCCCCGGCCGCCCGGAAGCACGGATCCGCGGGACCACGGCGAAGCGGCGACAGCGTGTGCCCGAAGCTGGCGGCGCCGGGGAACACGACCGTGCGCGTGCTCTTCACCTGATGACTCCCCGACTGCTCGATTGACCGTGAACTCCGTCCCCAGTCAGTATTGCGGTGTGATGACGCCGTTCGATGACCCTCAGGGCGAACTGGCCTGGATGTTCCTGCAGAGCACCAGCGACGGCGGCGATCTGGACGAGGGCTTCGCGCTGCTCAGCGACGACTTCACGTATTGGACGCTGTACACGCGTACGCCGTGCGACAAGGACACCTTCCGGCGCGCGATCGAGCGGCGCAAGCAAGACCTCGAGCTGGTCATCGACTTGGTGCGCTGCGTCAACGAGGGAGAGACCGTGGTGGTGGAGGCGCACGCCGCCGGCACGACGGCCGACGGCGCCGCCTACGACAGCCCGTTCGTGTGCATCTTCGACACCCGCGACGGGCTGATCGTCTCGATGCGCGTCTACAGCGACACCCGGGCGGTGGCGTCCGCGCTTCCGGGTTGGGTTCCCTACTGAGGCGAGACGCTGATGTCGGCCTTGTCGGGGTAGAACGCGACATGCCCGGCGATCGCGGCGACCGCGGGATAGGGCTGCTCGTAGGTCCAGATCACGTCGTCGACGGTGTCCCCGGCCGCGGTGGTCACGCTGTAGTAGCTGGCGTCGCCCTTGAACGGGCAGTACGTGCTGGTGTCGGTGCGGGTGAGCCGCTCCTGGACCACGTCGGCGATCGGAATGTATTGCACCGCAGGGATTGTCGCTTCGCGTAGTTCCAGCGCGGCGGTGGTGTCGGCCACCAGCTCGCCGTTGACGCGGACCTGCACCCGGCCCTTCGTGGGTTCGATGGTGATCGGGTGCCCCGCGCTGGGCTCGAGGACTTGCCGGTGGGCCATGATCGATACCTCCTACAGACGGCTATGGGGCTTGCAACACCCGGCCGCCGTCAACCCTTCCCGTCCGGCGGGCCGAATGCGTACCGGTGGTACTGGGACATGTTCGCGGCGGCGGGGATCAGCGACATCACCCTTCCCAGGAGTCGGGATGAGCGTGGCAATCGTGCGAAGGTGTCCGACTCGAACCAGCGCTCGCAGGCCAGCAGCCGCACCGCCGGTACGGCCGCGATGATGTCGTCGGGCCCGTTGATCGCCCACCGCAGCGTGGATCCCGACCGTCGCACCACGGTGTTGAGCCATTGCGACTTGATCCCGAGCCAGTTGAACACGTCGAACTGCAGCTCACCCGAGCCGAACCGGTCGACCACCCGGCGCAGCAACGCGGTGCCGTCCTGCTCGGTCAGGTACATGGTCAGCCCCTCCCCGATCATCAGCGTGGGTCGGTCGGTGGGGATTTCGCTCAGCCATGACGGGTCGGTGACCGAGGCGGCGATCACGCGATAGTGATCGCGGCTCGGGTAGAGCTGGGCGCGCAGCGCCGCGACCTCGGGGTAGTCGACGTCGTACCACTGCACGTCCGGACCCGGCTGCACGCGGAAGAACCGGCTGTCCAGTCCGCAGCCCACGTGCAGGACGACCGAGCGCGGGTGCGCCGCAAGGAATTTGCGCGTCCACTCGTCGAAGTGTGCCGAACGGGTAGTGACCGACGGCGCCCGCCGGGCGGTGATGGTCGTCTTCTTCCAGTCGTAGTCGATGCGATCGACGATCTCCTTCGCGTACCGATCACCCAGGATCGGCTTGTCGAAGTCGGCGTCCAGCGCCTTGGCGTAGAACGTCGCCAGCATGGTCTGGGGAGCCCCGGTGAGATCGACGGACACTCGCTCGGTATTCACCCGCTCGAGGCTAGTCCCACGCCCAGCGCCGCGCCGCGTCCTGAACAGCGGTCGGCGTGGTGTTCAGCGGGGAGTCGCGCTCTTACCCTTGGCATTTCGCATGGCTGCCCAGAATCGGGCCGCCTCGCGGATGGATTCCTCGACCGGGCGTGGCTGCCAGCCCAATTCGCGGACGGCCTTGCTGTGGTCGACGGGCGCCTCGGCGCGCATCATGCGCACCGATGCGAGGCTGAGCTCGGCGTCCTTGCCGGTGAGCCGGGCCCGCAGGCTGCCCAGCGCGCCGAGGGCGTACAGCACCGGAACGGAGATGGAACGTCGCGGCGGCGGCACGCCGGCCTCGTCGGCCGCGATCCGCACCACCTCGGTCAGCGCGATCATTCGCTCGGAGATCAGGTAACGCTGCCCGATGCGGCCGCGCTCGGCGGCCAACAGCATGGCCTGGGCGGCGTCGGTGACGCCGACGACTTCCAATTGGATGCCGTCCATGGTGAAGGGCAGCTTGCCGAAGACGGCGCCGGCGATGAACGCGCCGTGCGGGGTGCGGCCCCAGTCGCCGCTGCCGTAGGTCGTCGACACGCACATCGCCACCGCGGGCAGCCCGGATTCGGCCACGTAGCGCATCACCAGGTTCTCGGCCTGGACCCGGGACTGGACGTAGTCCGACAACCCGCGGGTGGCGACGACGTCGTCCTCGGTCGCCACGTGCCCGCGCCGCCGGCCGACCGTCGCGTAGGTGCTGGTGAAGACGAACCGGCGCAGGCCGGGTTGCGCGACGGCCACGTCGAGAACGTTGCGCAGCCCCTCAACGTTGGTGCGAAACAGCGGCGAGGTGTCGCGCAGCCAGGCGCGGGTGTCGACGACGCAGTAGTAGACGTCGTCGACCCCGTCCATGGCCTGCTGCAGCACGGCGGTGTCGAACACGTCACCGTGAAACCGGGTGAGTTCGAGGTCGTCGATGGACCGGGTGTTGGCGTTCTCGCGCACCATGGCCCGCACTTCATGACCCTTGGCGACCAGCTGGCGCGTGACGTGCGAACCGAGAAAGCCGTTGGCGCCGATGACGAGTTTGGGCCTACCGGTCACTGGGCCCCTCCGTACTGGTCCATGAACCGGGCGGCGTCCTCGTCGAGGGTGCCGAGTTCCTGCGCCTTGCGACACCACTTCAACGTGGCCTGCACGAAGCGCAGCGGGTTGTAGATGTCTTCCTGCTGACGCCACAGGCCATCGCCGGCGTAGGTGATGATCGAGATGTTGGTCGCGCCGATTACGGTGCCGTCGCCGGGATCGCGCATCGGGTTGTCGAGCTCCATGATGATGCGCCCCGTGGGCTCGTCGATCACCGACCACAGCGACGGGAACGCGACCATGTGGCTGCCCGGGAAGCTGCCCATCGTCCTGCTGATCCACTCGCGGACTTCGTCGCGGCCATGCATGGTGCCCGCCGCGTGTTCGATGTACAAGACGTCGGGTGTGTAGTGCTGGACCCACGCGTCCCAGTCGTGCGACCGCGCCGCCGCATCGACGGTCGCTTCGAATTGCTGGAACGCGGCGGCCAGTTCGCTCCGGGAGAACTTCGGCGTGCTCACGCCCAAAACTAGAACACGTTCTACCGCAGTTTGTCGAGAGCTTGACCTCGGCCGCGTGACCCTCGGAAAGAGATCAGGATAATCGGAAGCGAGATTGCGACCATGCGGTGCGAGCGAAGCGAGGCAATGACATGACCGATACCCAAAAAGCGATCCTCGCCGGCGGGTGCTTCTGGGGAATGCAGGAACTCATCCGCAAGCAGCCCGGAGTCGTCTCGACGCGGGTCGGCTACACCGGCGGTGACGTCCCCAACGCGACCTATCGCAACCACGGCACCCACGCCGAAGCCATCGAGATCTTCTACGACCCAGCGGAGACCGATTACCGGACGATGCTGGAGTTCTTCTTCCAGATCCACGACCCGACAACGAAGAACCGCCAGGGCAACGACCTGGGGATGAGTTACCGGTCGGCGATCTTCTACCTGGACGAGGAGCAGAAGCGGATCGCGCTGGACACCATCGCCGACGTCGAGGCGTCCGGCCTGTGGCCGGGCAAGGTGGTGACCGAGGTCAGCCCCGCCGGCGACTTCTGGGAAGCCGAGCCCGAACACCAGGACTACCTGCAGCACTATCCGAACGGATACACCTGCCACTTCATCCGCCCGGGCTGGAAGCTGCCGCGGCGTGCGTCAGCCAGCCAATAGGCGGATCAGCGCCGGCGCACCGTAATCCGGCCGCCGTCCTTCGGGGTGAACGCCACTCCGCGGCAATGCCACCGCTCACCGGGCGCGTCGGTTGTCTCAATTGTCAAGTGGCGCAACACCGTCCGTAGCACGACATCCATTTCCATATTGGCAAACGCCGCCCCTACGCAGCGGCGGGTCCCGCCGCCGAACGGAATCCACGACAGCGCCGACGGCTTCGTGTCGATGAAGCGTTGCGGGTCGAACCGCCGAGGATCGGGGAACACATCGGGGTTGTCGTGTATCTGCGCGATACCGACGATGATCGAATGGCCGCGCGGGATCGCCCATTCGCCGAGCTGGTAGGCATCGGGGTACACGTGGCGACCGGCGAAGTCGATGACGGTCCTGGCCCGTTGAACCTCGAGGATCGTCGCTTGGCGCAGCTCGTTGCCGCCTTCACCGGCCCCGTCGGCCTCCTCGACCAGCCTCGCCAATAGCTCGGGGTGCCGGCTGATCCGCTCGAACGCCCATGCCAGCGTTGACGCGGTGGTCTCGTGCCCGGCGGCCAGCAGGGCCAGGAGCTCGTCGCCAATGTCCTTGTGCGACATCGCGGAACCGTCGTCATAGGTGCTGCGTAATAGCAGCGCCAGCACGTCGGTCCGCTCGGCGAAATTCGGGTCGGCCCGCTCCGCGGCGATCAGCTTCTCGATGACGATGTCGTATTGGCGCCGCCACTTGTCCAACCTGCCCCAGGGGCCGAACCGGGGATAGCGCTTCGGCTTCGGCAGCGCCGCAAGGCGTGAGCCCAGGGTGACCCACGGCGGGATGAGCCGGCGCAGCTCGTCGAGTTCGGCCCCCTCGGCGCCGAACACCGCGCGCAGGATGGCGTTCAGCGTGATCCGCATCATCGGCGGCAACGTCGCGAATGACCTGCCCTCCGGCCAGCCGGCCATCTCGCGCAGCGTCTCTTCCTCGATGATGCTCTCGTAATTTTTCATGCTCTTGCCGTGAAACGGCGGCGCCAACAGCCGCCGCCGGCGGCGATGGTCGTCGCCCTCGAGTCCGAATACCGAACCGGGACCGAACAGCCTGCTCAGATTGGGCTGGATGTTGCCGAGTTCGTCTGGGCTGGTGGTGAAGATCTGCTTGGCCAGCTGTGGATCACTCACCATGATGACGCGCCCCCACATCGGCAGCCGCAGCGTGAAGACGTTGCCGTAGCGGCGTGACAGGCGTCGCATCATCATCCGTCGCGACACGGCAAAGCCGATGCCCTGCAACAGCTTCGGGCTTCGGACCGCAGGGGGCAAGTGGACCGTTGCCGGTGGGACGGTGGCTACTTCACTCATGGCGTCATTGCTCCCCACATCTGCTGGTCCGGATTTGGTACCGCGATGTACCACAGACCTTTCGAAGTACGGTACTCTGCAGTACCAGAGCTGACAAGATGCGTTTCGAACCGAAAGGGGGCGCCGTCCGTGACTTCAGCAATGACAGCAACGGTTGGCGACCCCGCTCTCGGCGACGTCGATCCATTCCGACTCCGGCTGCTCGACGGCTTGGCCACGTCGATCGCCGAACGCGGCTTCCGCGCCAGCACCGTCGCCGACGTCGTCCGTCATGCGCGCACGTCCAAGCGCACCTTCTACGACCACTTCGCGGGCAAGGAAGAGTGCTTCCTCGAGCTCTTGGCCGTCGACATCGAGAAGCTGGGCGCGAAGATCGCGGCGTCGGTCGATCCCGACGCCGATTGGCACGTGCAGATCCGGCAGGCGGTCGAGGCCTATGTCGGATACATCGAGGCCCGCCCGGCCATCACATTGAGCTGGATTCGTGAATTGCCGTCGCTGGGTGCGGCCGCCCGCCCGGTCCAGCGCCGCGGGTTGCAGCTGTTGACCAGCCTGCTGATCGACCTCAGCGCCAGTCCCGGATTCCGCCGCGCCAAGCTGCCGCCGTTGACCGCGCCGCTGGCCGTGATCCTGCTGGGGGGACTGCGGGAGCTGACCGCACTTGCGGTCGAAGACGGAAAACCGGTCCGAGAAATCGTGGAACCGGCCGTGGATGCGTCCGTAGCCCTGCTCGGCCCGCGGCATTGAGCTCGTCCGGCCCCGTAACGCGAGGTGTCGCAAGCCATTCCGGGCCCGGCCGGGCGGGGCTAGGCTCACCGCAGACCCCACCCGTTCTGACATGGAGGATTCTGTGATGCGGCTCTCGACTCGAAACCAGCTCCGGGGAAAGATCACCGAGGTCGAACTCGGCACCGTGATGGCCGTGGTGAAGGTGACGCTCGACGGGGGCGATCAGGTCGTCACGTCGTCGGTCACCAAGGACGCCGCGACCGACCTCGGGCTCAAGGTGGGGCAGCCGGCGACCGTGTTCATCAAGTCGACCGAAGTCACCATCGGCGTCGACTAGGCGCGCCGAAAAGCCCTCACCCGCCTTACTTTTCGGCGAGGAAGGCGCGGACCCGATTCAGCACCAGGTCGGGCCGCTGGTCGACGATCCAATGGCCGACCCCTTCGACCAGTTCGACCTCGAAATCCTTGATGTGGTCGGCGTATCCCTCGGTCAGGTCCGCCGTGATCACCGGATCCTCGGTGCCCGTCAGCCAGCGAACGGGGACGTCGACGCAGGCGTTGTCGTACTCGCCGCGCAGCCAGCTCAGCATCTCCCTGGTCTGAAACGACCGATACCACCGCGAGCCCGCCTCGGCGTGGCCGGGTTGTTGCATGCACTCGACGTAGAGCCGCACGTCCTCCTCCGGCAGCGTGTAGCCACCGCCGACCCATGACCCCAGCAGGCGCAGAAACCGGGAGTTCGGCGCGCTGATCACCCGCGGGCCGATGATCGGCAACGAGATTGGGATCTGGTACCAGAACCGCCAGACATTGCGCAGCGTCGCCGGGGAGCGCTTCACGAACGGCGCCGAGGTGTTCACCCCGAAAAAGCCGGTCACCCTTTCCGGGTGGCGCAGCATCATGATGAAGGCGGCCGGCCCGCCCCAGTCGTGGGCCACCAGCTTGACCGTCGCGACGCCCAACCGATCCAGCACCCCGGCCAGATCGTCGGCCATCTCGTCCTTGCGGTAACTGGAGCGCGGCGCCGAACTCCAGCCCGAGCCGCGCAGGTCCGGACACAACACCCGGTAGCCGTCGGCGGCCAGCGGCCCGATCAGCTCGCGCCACTCCCACCAGTTCTGCGGAAAGCCGTGCACCAGCATCACCACCGGCCCGCTCGCCGGGCCCGCGTCCGCGACATGGATCGTCACGCCGTCTCCGAGATCGACGTACCTGTGTTCGACACCGCGCAGCGCGGGCATAGTGACCATGAGTTGAGAACGTAGCGGCTCGAAAAGGCTTAGGCCAGAAACCGCTCGACGTACGGCGCGAAGCGCTCCCGCAGGTTGTCCTCGTTCAGCCCGAACATCTCGAAGGACGTTTCGACGTTGCCCAGCCGCCCGCGCCGGTGGCCCGCCAGGTAGCCCGCGACGGCGTTGCGCGCCTCCTCGGTGAACGGTTCGCCGGCCAGCGCGTAGACCCGCTCGGCGACGCCGGCTTCGTCGGCCATGAATTCGTCGAACCGGATGTCGACCGAGCGGTCCGGGCCGATGGTGTCGCGGTCGCGCACCAGGGCGCTGAGCATCTGATCGAGGCGGTCGATCCAGGAGTTGGCGATCTGCTCCACCGGCACCGGCGAGCGGTGCATGCGCGCGGAATAGGTGATCATCGCGATCATCGACAGCGCCACCGGCACGGGATCGCGGTGGGTGAACACGACGATGCTGTCGGGGAACACCCGATCCAGCACCGGCACCTGTTCGAGGTGCTGGGGCGACTTGAGCAACCAGCGCCGCCCCCCGCGCAGAAACTGCATCGCCCGCAGCTGGGTGGCCAGGTATTCGTAGTGCGGCGTCTGGTCGTGGGACTGGTAGTACTCACGCCAGCGCGGCACATCGGCGAGCGTCTCCAGCAGCATCGTGGACACGTCGTTGGCCAGCAGCTGGATCTCCTCGTGGACGTGGTCGGTGGTCATTTCGTGCATGAGCGCGAAATGGGGCATCACCATGTTGATCACCCCGACCGCGACGTCCATCCGGGTCCGCCGCGGATCCGGTTGCACGCCAACCTCATTCGGCATCGGAAACGGCTCGTTGCTTTCCCAGTACGGCATGGTGCGGAAGGTGGGTGGCGCCGCCAGCAGGTTGTGCAGGTGCGTGGTGCCGGTGCGGGGCAGCCCGGCGATCACCACGGGCGAGATCAGTTCGATGTCGTTGATCTCGGGATGGCGCCTCAGCAGGTCGGCCAACAACAGCCGGTTCTTGAGGATCTGCAGCAGTTGCCCATAGAAGTTGACCGCACCGGCGCCGTGCAGCCCGTCGATCTCGCGCAGCGCGGCGAGGTAGACGTCGAGGCGTTCCCGGTAGTCGTCGGGCCCGAAATCGTGCAGCCCGGTGTCCTCGCTGGCCTTGGCGTGCAGGGCGTCGGCGTCCAGCGGGCACTCCGGGGCCATCGCGGTCATCATGTCGAGGATCTGCTGACCCTCGGCGCTGAATCGGGGCGTGGCCAGGTCATCGAGGGAAACTAAGCGAACGGCATCGGTCACGGCGACTTATGTTACTCTCAGTTTCGTAATGGATGGTGATTTTGGCCGGCCCCGCGATCCGCGTATCGACGCCGCGGTGTTACGCGCGACGGTTGAACTGCTCGCCGAGACGGGCTACCCGGGGCTGTTGGTCTCGGCCATCGCCGAGCGGGCCGGCACCAGCAAGCCCGCGATCTACCGCCGCTGGCCCAGCAAGGCGCATCTGGTGCACGAGGCGGTGTTCCCGATCGGCGCCGGCACCGCGATCCCCGACACCGGTTCGACGTCCGACGGTCTGCGCGAGATGGTGCGCCGCACAATGGTTTTCCTCACCACGCCATCGGCCCGGGCGGCCCTGCCGGGCCTGATCGGCGAGATGGCCGCGGATCCGAGCCTGCACTCGGCGCTGCTGGAGCGCTTCGCCGGCGTCATCGGCGGTGGGCTCGCCGACTGGCTCGCGGCGGCGGCGGCGCGTGGTGAGGTGCGCCCGGAGGTGACCGCCGCCGAACTGGCCGAAACCATTGCCGGCATCACGCTGGTCGCCCTGCTCACCCGCGCCACCGGGCTCGATGACGCGTGGGTCGATCGCACGACAACACTGCTCCTGAAAGGAATTAGCGCATGACGCACGAATCGACGGCCGCGTGGCAGGAACTGCTGAATACCCTTGGCGGCCTTGACCGCTCGTTTTTGGAGGGCGACCGCGCCGTCACCGACGACCGGCACATCGCCGACGGCTACCGCATGCTCGCCACCACACTGGGCGTGGCGTTGGACACCTACCTGTTCCCCGAACCCGATCGGCCGCAATTCGTCGCGGTGAACACGCCGTTTCGCCGCGACCGCCGCTGGGGTGGGGACAACACCGACGCGTACTACTACATCTGCCCGGTCGATCCGGCCCGTCGCTACCGCATCAGCGGGAACAAGGGTGACAGCGTTTACTTTTCGGTCACCGCCTACAACGAACCGACGCTCGGGGGGTGGTCGGACCGGGTGGTCGCGATCGTCCGCGACAGCGACCTCGACATCGACGCCGACGGCAACTTCTCCTTCGAATTCCCCCCGACGGCGGACGCGGCCGTGTTGATGACCCGCGACTACCAGGCCGATCCCCTGACCGGGCGCCCGGTCGTCTGGCAGATCGAGGCCCTGGACGAGCCGGCACCGATCCGGCACGGTGACGCGGAAACCGCGGTGCGGCTGCGCGCGGTCGCGACCTGGCTGCAGACCATGTTCGCCATCGTGCCGCTGGCCGTCGGAAACCGGGTCGACGACACCCACGCCCTCGGGCACGAAACCGCCCACGCCGCAAACGCGTTCGCCGACCCCTACCAGGTGCCGGACGCCAACTTCGGCTGGTCGGCGCGCGACGCCTGCTACTCCTACGGCAGTTTTGTGCTCGACGAGGACGAGGCGCTGGTGATCACGCATCGGCCGCCGGCGTGCAGGTTCTGGAACATGGTGGTGTGGAACCAGTTCATGGCCACCTACGCGGCTTCGGAGGGCCCCGACGCGCGCTGCTCGATCAACGGTCACAGCGCCGTCGCCAACAGTGACGGCTCGGTGACCATCGTCTTGTCCGGCGCCAAGACCGCGCACCCGAATTCCCTGACCACGCTGGGCTATCCGCGCGGCAACCTGGCCTTCCGGTGGTTCCTCGCCGACGGGGTGCCGCAGCGCCCGGAGGTGGAGCTCGTCAAGGCCGTCGACGCGCCGACGGCGGCCGGCTGATCCGCCGAACGTGTCATGGGGGCGAAGAACGCGCGAAAAACTCGCCGCCAGTGCACGTTCGGCGGCGGTCAAGAAGCCGGCGTCTGCCGGACAGCTCGATCGCACGGCCCAGCGTCTCCAGCTTGGCGTCCAAGGTGTCGCCCGCGGGATAGAGCCGCACGGTGTTCACGCCGGCATCGCGCCACACCGCGAGGCGCGCGGACACCATCTTCTCGGTCCCGATGAGCGTGGTCGCCAGCACCATCTCGTCGGTCACCAGGGCGGCCGCGCCGTCCCGGTCGCCGCGCTGCCAGCGCTCGCGCACCTCGGCGGCGACGTCGGCCCAGCCCTGCCGGCTGTAGGCCCGGTTGTAGAAGTTCGTGCTCGACGATCCCATGCCGCCGAGGCTGAACGCGAGCTCTTTCTTGCGGCCCGCGACCATGCCGCGCAACTCGTCTTCGTCTGCGGCGAAGGCGACTTCGGCTCCCTGGCAGACGTCGATGTCGGCTCGGGTGCGCCCGGCCGCCGCCAGGCCGTCGTCAAGGTGGCGGAAGTAGGCGCCCTCGGCGCCTTCCGGGACAAAGCTGGTGCCCAGCCACCCGTCGGCGACCCGTCCGGTCAACCGCAGCATCGCCGGTGACAGCGTGGCCAAATAGATCGGGATGGGGTGTTCCGGCCGCACCGACAACCGCATCGGCACCGCCTCGCCGCCGGGTCGGGGAAGCTCGAATTCCCTACCGGTGTAAGAGATCTTTCCGCCCGCGAACGCCTGCCTGACGATGTCGATGGTTTCGGTGGTGCGCGCCAGCGGCCGGTCGAACGAGACGCCGTGCAGGCCCTCGATCACCTGCGGGCCCGAGGCGCCCAACCCGAGCAGGAACCGTCCGTTCGACAGATTGGACAGCGTGATCGCGGTCTGGGCGACCAGGACCGGCGAGCGGGTGCCGAGCTGAATCACGCCGGACCCCAGCAGCATCCGCTCGGTGCGCGCGGCGAGGTAGCCCAGCGCCGACGGCGCGTCCGTGCCCCACGCCTCGGCCACCCAACACACATCGAGGCCCAGCTTCTCGGCCTCGACCGCGAGCGCCACCGCCTGCCCGGCGTCGTTCCCGGTGCCGGAGAACTCCACCGTGGTGGCGGTCCGCATCACCGCACTCCGTGCTCGGCCAGCCGTTTGATCGAGGCCAGGGTCTTTCCGATCGCGGCCTCGAACTCCCGCATCCGCACGAACACGATTTTCTGTTCCTTGTCGGGCATCGAGTCGATCGCGCTCGACAACCCCGAGCGTCCCGGCCCCATCTGCGTCCAGTAGTTCAGGGTCGTGCCGCCGTCGCGGGGTGCCAACCGGAATCTCCAGGTCGCGGCGGGGTTATCGGGATCGCCTACGGCCCAGGCGAATTCGCGTGGCGGATCGCACGCGACGATCTGGGACGTGGTGCTCCATCGGCCGAACGCCTCGTGCTCGTTGTGTCCGACGAAGCGGGCGCCGACCCGCGGGGCGTCCGATCCCTCGGCCCATTCCACGGCCTTGAGTTCGTTGCTGACCGCGGGCATCAGCGCGATATCGCAGACCAGGCCCCAGACCCGCTCCGGATCCGCGTCGATCCACGTCGAGGCCTCCACCGTCGGGGTGTCCGCGTAGCGCGCGCCGGTCCATTCCACGGACCTCATTGTCCCCCTCGCCCGGCGCAAGGCAATGCGTGGACGGCCCCGAGTTACGCGGCGACCGGCTCGCGATCGGCGGGCTCGTCGGCACCGGCCTTGGGGAGCCAGCTGTCCGGGAAGGTCAGCCTGACGATCTTGCGGACGACGGTGCCGAATTGCCGCAGCAGCGGACCGCGGTTGTACGGGATGCCGTAGCGCTCGCAGATCCGCTGCACCTCGGGCGCGATCTCGGCGTAGCGGCGGGCCGGCATGTCCGGGAACAGGTGGTGCTCGATCTGGTGGGAGAGGTTGCCGGACAGCAGGTGAAAGAGCCGGCCGCCGGTGAGGTTCGCCGAGCCGAGCACCTGGCGGAAGTACCACATGCCGCGCGACTCGTCCCTGGTTTCCTCGACGGTGAATTCCTGTGTGCCATCCGGGAAGTGGCCGCAGAAGATGATCATGTAAGACCACACGTTGCGCATCAGGTTGGCCGTGAGGTTGCCGGTGAAGACGAACGGCGCGAACGGCCCGGCCAGCAGCGGGAAGGCGACGTAGTCCTTGAGGGTCTGCCGACGGGTCTTCTTCCAGATCGCCCGCAGCACCTCGCGCTTGTCCGCGAGACGGATTTCGCCGGAACGGATGCGCTCGGTTTCCAGTTCGTGGAGCGCGACGCCGTACTGGAACAACACCATCAGCAGGAAGGCGTAGATCGGGTTGCCGAGGAAGTACGGCTGCCAGCGCTGGTCCTCGCTCATCCGCAGGATCCCGTAGCCGATGTCGCGGTCCATTCCCACGATGTTGGTGTGGGTGTGGTGCATGTAGTTGTGCGAGTGGCGCCATTGATCGGCCGGGCACGCGGTGTCCCACTCGAAGGTGCGGCCGGAGATCGCCGGGTCGCGCATCCAGTCGTACTGGCCGTGCATGATGTTGTGGCCGATCTCCATGTTGTCCAGGATTTTGGCGATGCCGAGCATGCCGGTGCCCAGCAGCCAGGCCGGCGGCAGGAACAACAGCACCCGCCCGCCGACTTCCAGCGCGCGCTGGGTCTTGATGACGCGGCGGATGTAGTCGGCGTCCTTTTCGCCGAGGTCCGCCATCACACGCTCTTTGATGGCGTCGAGCTCGCGGCCGAATGCGTCGGCCTGCTCGGGTGTAAGGGTGATCTTGTTCTGTGTCATGGCATTTCCTCCGGATTCCGTCGCGACTGTGAATCTCGCGACGCGACACGCCGTGCGGCCGTCGCGTATTTCACATTCGCGAGCTTGGTTGCTGTTAAAGGGACAGGTCCACGTCACCGACCGGAACGGACACGCAGATCTGCACGTCCTCATCGGGTGCGGTCGAGACCGCGCCGGTGACCAGGTTGCGCACGGTGCCGGCGGTTTTGCGCCGGGTGCAGGTGTGGCAGATGCCCATCCGGCACCCGTTTTCCGGAAAGAGGCCCGCGGATTCGGCCTGCTCCAGCAGCGGGCGCCCGTCGTCGACGATGTCAACCCCGCTGTCGGAGAACGTGACTCGTCCTCCGGAAGGGTTTGCCGGCGTGTCGAGCGCCGGCGGGACGAAGCTTTCGGTGTACACGGTGTCGCAGTGCTCCCGCACGGCCTCGATCAAAGCCGTTGGACCGCAGACGAATACCGCGTCGGGTGCGGGCATCGCGGCGGCCAGGTGTCCCGGGCCGAAGCGTCCGGTCAGGTCGCCGCCGTCGGTGCGGGTGTAGCCGTGCAGTACCCGCACCGAGGGCATGGCGGCGAGCTCGTCGCGGTAGCAGGCCTCGGCGGGGGTGCGGGCGTAGTGGACGAAGGCGATCTCGCCGGGATGGCCCTGGGCGACCAGGGTGCGCAGCATCGCCATCACCGGGGTGATCCCGCTGCCCCCGGAGACGAACAGGATCCGCCGGGGCCGCGGCGAGGGCAGGGTGAAGTCGCCGCCGGCGCCGGCCAGACCGACCACCATGCCGCGACGGGCGTGTTCGTACAGATGGTTCGAGACCAGGCCTCCCTCGTGCCGGCCGATGGTCAGCTCGAGGGTGGCCGCCCCTTCGACGTTGGCCGGGGAATAGCAGCGGGTGTGCCGGCGCCCGTCGATCTCGACGGTCAGGTTGACGTACTGGCCGGCCCGGACAGTGTGGGCGGACAGGAAGCTGTCGTTGGGAGCCAGGGTGAGCGTGACGCTGCGGGGTGTGGTCCGGCGCACGTCGGTCACCCTGGCGCGGGCTTCGCCCAGTGTCCAGGTTGGTGCCACGAGTTCGGTGTAACGGTCGACGCCGTGCGGCCCGGTCAGCAGGTCTACGAGCTCTGAACCCAACACGCGTTGCCGAAACGTCCGCGCGAGGACCCGGCCGGAAGCTTGAGCGGTTTGAGTGAACATATGTACACCGTGCGGCCGCAACCGCCAGGTCGTCAAGGGTTTACCGGCCCGATGTGGTAGGCTTCACATAGTGAACAGCCGTACTCCTAGCTCACGGGCGCGCGGCTCCGGACGCGAACGCTCGCGGGAAAGTCAGTCGCGCGAGGAGCGCAAGGAGGCGACGCGGCGCGCCATCATCGCCGCGGCGCTCAAGCTATTGCAGGACCGCAGCTTTTCCAGCCTGAGCCTGCGCGAGGTGACCCGCGAGGTCGGGATCGTGCCGGCGGCGTTTTACCGCCACTTCGAGTCGATGGAGGCACTCGGCCTGGTCCTGATCGACGAGTCGTTTCGCAGCCTGCGCGACACCCTGCGCGACGCGCGCGCCGGCAAGCTCGACCCGAACCGGGTGATCGAGTCGTCCGTCGAGATCCTGGTCGCCAGCGTCGCCGACAGGCGCGAGCACTGGCGCCTCATCGGCCGCGAGCGCAACAGCGGCCTGTCCGTGCTGCGCTACGCCATTCGCACCGAGATCCGGCTGATCACCTCCGAGCTGGCCACCGACCTGGCGCGTTTCCCGGGGTTGAACAAGTGGACCACCGAGGATCTCAACGTGCTGGCGACCCTGTTCGTCAACGCCATGATCGTCATCGCGGAGGCCATCGAGGATTCGCAGAGCATCGAGGCGACCGAGGACATCCGCCGGCTCGCCGTCAAGCAGTTGAGGATGATCGCGACCGGCATCGCCGGGTGGCAGAGCACTCCCTGATCACGTCGGCTGCAGTAAACAGGCGAGCACTGATTTACTCATCGACCACGTCGTAGAGCGAGTCGCCGTCTTCGGGGGTGCCGTCGATCTGGCCGCGATGCGCGCGCCGCGGACCGTCGTCGACCGGCTCGACGGCATCGGGCACGTCGGGCTCCTCGGCGGCCAGTCGATCGTCGAGGGATTCGCCCTCTCGTTCTTCCCTCGCCGTCACGCCGAAGCGGTTGGCCTCGCTCCAGCCCTCGGGGGGATCGACGACGATGTCGCCGTCGTCGTTGCGCAGTTCGTCCGAGTCGGTACCTTCGCTCGCATTCAGGGTGTCGCCCGGACCGCCCTCTTCGGGAAAGTCGGCGGGATCTACCAGATCGTCGGCTTGGGGGTCATCGCTCATGCCGAACGGTTGCCCGCCGCATCGGGTGACTAAACGCGGGCCCGCGGTGCCCGCCACATGGCCCACATCTTCGGGCCGTCGTCCGGCAGCACGATCTCGCGGGTGACCGCGAAGCCGAAACGTTCGTAATACGGGACGTTTTCGAGTTTGGTCGACTCGAGGTACGCCGGACAGTATTCCGCGTCGCAGCGGTCCAGCCGCGACCGCATCAGGGCTTGACCGAACCCCTGACCGCGGACCGCCGGATCGCTGCCGATGACAGCCAGATACCAGTGCGGTTCCTCGGGGTGGACGCTCTTCATCAGTTCCTGGACCGCGCGCCCGCGCATCGAGCGCAGACCGAACACCCGGAGGAACGTGGGCGTCATCGCCAGCTGCGCACCGGGCGTCTCCTGCCACTGATCGGGCGGATCCCACAGCGCCGCAGCGCCGATACCGGAGTCGGCGGCGGCCACCTCCACGCCGCCGCGCGCCAGATGGTGGTGGCGGGTCATCGTCGCGAACAGCCGGGTCAGCTGCGCGGTGCGCTTGTCCTGGTCGGGCATCAGCCAGATCATCACCGGGTCGTCGTAGAACGCGCGGGCCAGGGTGCGCGACAGCTCGCGGACGTCGGCCTTGAGCGCCGGGCGGACGTGGGGGGTCATCCACGACAGGCTAGTGGGTGTGTGAGGCGATGCGGGGCGGGTATGCGAACCCGCGTGACCGGCATCTCTCGGCGAGCGTTCGGGCGGGCGGCTGCCGGCGCGGGCATGCTCGGCTCCGTCGGCCTGTCGGGCGGCTGCGCGAAACCGGGCGCCGGCCGCGGCAAGTCCACCGGCCCGCCACCGCCGCAGGGCAAGGGCGTGGGGTTCGTGCTTTCCCACGAGCAGTTCCGCACCGACCGGCTGGTGGCACAGGCCCAGGCGGCCGAAGAGGCCGGCTTTCACTACGTGTGGGCCAGCGACCACATTCAGCCGTGGCAGGACAACGAAGGCCATTCGATGTTCCCGTGGCTCACGCTGGCGCTGGTCGGCAGCGCCACCGGCCGGATCTCGTTCGGCACCGGAGTGACCTGCCCCACCTACCGCTACCACCCCGCCACGGTGGCTCAGGCCTTCGCCTCCCTGGCAATCCTCAACCCGGGCAGGGTGTTTCTGGGAGTCGGCACCGGCGAGCGACTCAACGAACAAGCCACCACCAACGCCTACGGCAACTACGCCGAGCGCCATGACCGGCTCGCCGAGGCGATCGACCTGATCCGCCGGTTGTGGAGCGGATCGCGAATCTCCTTCTCCAGCCGGTACTTTCAGACGAACTCGTTGAAGCTCTACGACGTGCCGGCCACACCGCCGCCGATCTTCGTGGCGGCCGGCGGCCCGAAGAGCGCGAAACTGGCCGGGCAGTACGGGGACGGTTGGATCACCCAGGCCGACGACGTGACGAACCCAAAACTGTTGGCGGCCTTCGGTGCCGGAGCGCGGGCCGCCGGGCGCGACATGGCCACATTGGGGAAACGCGCCGAATTGTTCGCGGTCGTCGGCGACAGTGCCGCGGCGGCCCGCGCCGCGGTGCTGTGGCGTTTCACGGCCGGTGCCGTCGACCAGCCCAATCCCGTAGAGATCCAGCGCGCGGCCCAGTCCAACCCCATCGACAAGGTGTTGGCCGGCTGGACCATCGGCACCGACCCGGCCCCCCACATCAGCGCCGTGCAGCGGGTGCTCGACGCCGGCGCCGTCCCCTTCCTGCACTTTGCCCAAGACGATCCGATCGCCGCCATCGACTTCTACCGCACCGACGTCCTGCCGAAGTTGCGCTGAACGAACGTCGGGCCCCTAGCGATTCAAAGCTGTTTCGAAGCCCCCGGCCCGGGTATCCGCACGCAACTTCGAGGGACAGCCCAATTGGAAGGCAAGGCATGGACGCAATCACTTTTCTTCGTCAGGACCACAAAAGCGTGCTCGGTCTGTTGGAGACGCTCGACGGGGCGCCGTCAGGCTCCGGCGCGCAGGCGAGCGGCTTGGAAACGATGGTGAACAACCTCATCATCGCCGAGTCCCAGCACGAAGCGATCGAGGAACAGTTCTTTTGGCCGGCGGTGCGCGACGCGATCGGCGATGGACTCGTCGACAAGGCGATCGAGCAGGAGCAGGCCGGAAAGAAGCTGCTGCAACGTCTCGAGGACGGCAAGCCCGGTGAGCCGGATTACCACGAGGCACTGCAGGAATTCGTCAAGGCGGGCCGCGAACACATCGCCTACGAACAAAACGAGGTGTGGCCGGAGGTCGAAACCGTGCTCAGCCGTGCGGATTTGGAAAAGATCGGCGAAAAGCTAGAGCAGGCAAAGAAGATCGCTCCGACGCGGCCGCACCCGGATACGCCGCCGAACCCCACCGTGCTGAAAACGATGGGGGTGGGAGCGGCGATCGTCGACCACGTCCGGGACGCGTTGACCGGCCGCGGCGAGGACAATCCGCCGGACCCGCAGATGCACTGACGCGGCAACGACGGTGGCCGGGCGTCTCCATCGAGGCGCCCGGCCACTTCGTCTCCAATTAACCTGTGGGCGTGTGCTGTTCGTGGGTGAACGGCTTCTCGGCCTCGACGGCCGGCGAGCCCTCGGGGTTTTGTTGTGCTCCCGTGTTCTTCCGGGTCTTGCCGCCGAGCCACTGTTCCTCGGGCTTTTCCACGTACTGCCATTTCATGCCCTCGGGCCATGGTCCTTGCCCCTGGTTCCACGGCCCGCGGGTGGGTTTGCCACCCCCGCTGGACATGTTGAACGCCACGTTTTGGAAACGTGGGTCGCCCGGCAGCGCTCCGGGCGGGAAATTCACCGGCAGCTCGTTGAGCGCCGCGGTGAACTGCTGATAGTGCGCGACCTCGCGGGTCATCAGAAAGGTCAGGGTGTCCTGCACACCGGGGTCGTCGGTGAACTGCTTGAGGTACTCGTAGACAACCTTGGCCCGGGTTTCGGCGGCCAAGTTGTTGCGCAGGTCCACCGTCGGGTCGCCGTTGGCATCGATGAACGCTCCGGTCCAGTTGTTGCCCGCGGAGTCCTTGACGTCCGGCCCGCCGCCGCTGAGCACCAGGAACAGCGGGTTGACCGCCACCTGGTTGATGATGCTGTCCCGGCCGTCGCCGCTGGCCACCGCCGGCATCCAATCGCATTTCTCATTGGCAATCTTGAGATTGTCGTTGAGCCCGTCGAGCAGCATGGTGATCATCGATCCGACCATCTCGAGGTGGCTGAGCTCCTCGGTCGCGATATCCATGAACAGGTCATACATCTTCGGGTTCTTCTGGCGCAGCACAAACGCCTGGGTGAAGTACTGCAGCGCCGCGGTGAGTTCGCCGTTGGCGCCGCCGAACTGTTCCATCAGCAGCGACGCGAAGCGAGGGTCGGGCCGGTCGACCCGTACCTCGAATTGAAGATCTTTGTTGTGCACAAACACTGGGGCCTCCCTGGGGGATCGAGATCTGGCTGGTCGACGCCGGATACCCGGGGCCTATGACGCCAAACTGAGGGCACCGCAACTTCCCGGCCCCCGGACGTCGAGCAGGGGCCGACGATTGCCGGGGTTACGCGTCGGGAAGACATCGTGGAGAATGCGCCCGTATGGACTCTTTGGACCCGGCCTCGAAGCACGGGCTAGCCGTACGCATTGCCGAACTCGCCCGCGAGATCGCCACCCCACGCTCGCTCGACGACGTCCTCGCCGACGTGACCACCGCCGCGGTCGAGCTGATACCGGCCACCGATATCGCGGGAGTGCTGCTGCTCAAGGCCGGTGGGGAGTTCGAATCGGTCGCGGACACCCACAGCCTGGTGGCGCAACTCGACAAATTGCAGCACGAATTCTCCGAGGGCCCCTGCCACGACGCCGCCCTGAAAGAAACGATCGTGCGCAGCGACGACCTCCGCGACGAACCGCGCTGGCCCAAGTACGCCCCGGCGGCCGTCGAGCACGGGGTGCTGAGCAGCCTGTCGTTCAAGCTGTACACCGCCGAGCGCACCGCCGGTGCCCTGAACCTGTTCAGCTTCCGGCCCAAAGTGTGGGACACCGAAGCGGAGACCATCGGGTCGGTGTTCGCCGCGCATGCCGCCTCGGCGATCATGGCCGGGCGCCACGGACAGCAGATGCAATCCGCCCTGTCATCGCGCGACCGAATCGGACAGGCCAAGGGCATCATCATGGAGCGCTACGGCGTCGACGACGTACGCGCCTTCGAGTTGCTGCGCCGGCTGTCTCAGGAGAGCCAGACCAAGCTCACCGACGTCGCCCAACGCGTGATCGACACCCGCGGCGAGACCTGATCGTCGTCCGCCCCGCTCTAGGATGGGGTGGCTTCAGCAACGAGTCCGGCGCGGTGCGGCGCCGGGGAATGGTGGCCACGGTGTGGGACTTCGAAACTGACCCCGAATACCAGGCGAAGCTGGACTGGGTCGAAAAGTTCATGGCCGAGGAGCTGGAACCGCTCGACCTGGTCGCGCTGGACCCCTACGACAAAAAGAACGCCGAGATGATGGCCGTCCTGCGGCCCTTGCAGCAGCAGGTGAAGGACCAGGGGCTGTGGGCCGCACACCTGCGCCCCGAGTTGGGCGGCCAGGGCTTCGGTCAGGTCAAACTGGCGCTGCTCAACGAGATCCTCGGGCGATCCCGTTGGGCCCCATCGGTATTCGGCTGTCAGGCGCCGGACTCCGGCAACGCCGAGATCCTCGCGCTGTTCGGCACCGACGAGCAGAAGGCCCGCTATCTGCAGCCGCTGCTGGACGGCGAAATCACCTCCTGCTATTCGATGACCGAACCGCAGGGCGGCTCCGACCCGGGACAGTTCGTCACCGCGGCCACCCGCGACGGCGACTACTGGGTCATCAACGGCGAAAAGTGGTTCTCCACCAACGCCAAACACGCGTCGTTCTTCATCGTCATGGCGGTCACCAACGCCGAAGCCCGCACCTACGACAAGATGTCGCTGTTCATCGTTCCGGCCGAGACGCCGGGCATCGAGATCGTGCGCAATGTGGGCGTGGGATTAGAAAGGGGAGCATCGTCTGCCAGCCACGCCTACGTCCGCTACCACGACGTGCGGGTGCCCGCCGATCACGTGCTCGGCGGCGAGGGGCAGGCGTTCATGATCGCGCAGACCAGGCTCGGCGGGGGGCGGATTCACCACGCGATGCGCACAATAGCGTTGGCGCGCAGCGCCTTCGGCATGATGTGTGAACGGGCGGTGTCCCGCAAAACCCGGCACGGGCGGCTCGCCGATTTCCAGATGACCCAGGAGAAGATCGCCGACAGCTGGATCCAGATCGAGCAGTTCCGGCTGCTGGTGCTGCGCACCGCGTGGCTGATCGACAAGCACCACGACTACCAGAAGGTGCGGCGCGATATCGCGGCGGTGAAGGTCGCCATGCCGCAGGTGCTCCACGACGTCGCGCAGCGGGCCATGCACCTGCACGGTGCGCTCGGCGTCTCCGACGAGATGCCGTTCGTCAAGATGATGGTCGCCGCCGAGTCGCTGGGCATCGCCGACGGCGCCACCGAGCTGCACAAGATGACGGTGGCCCGCCGCACCCTGCGCGAATACGAGCCCGTGACAACGCCTTTCCCGTCGGCGCATATCCCCACCCGGCGGGCCGAAGCCCAGGCGCGGCTGGCCGAACGCCTGGAACGCGCGGTCGCCGAATTCTGACGCCGAACGTCGACTTGTTGTGCGGAGAAGCCGGTTTCACCGCAACAGGTCGACGTTCGACGCGCGTTTCAGGCGACGAAGCGGACGACGCTCTCGGCCACGCACGCCGGCTTGGCCGACCCCTCGATCTCGACGGTGGTCGAGAGGGTCGCCTGCACGGCGCCGTTGCCCACGTCGTCGACGCTGACCAACGAACTCTGCGCGCGCACCCGCGAGCCGACCGGAACCGGCGCGGGGAAACGAACCTTGTTGAGCCCGTAGTTGATTGCGAGCTTGATGCCGTTGACGGTGTAGATCTGGTGCTGCAGCTGCGGCAGCAGCGCCAGGGTCATGAAACCGTGGGCGATGGTTTTGCCGAACGGGCCGGACGCGGCTCGCTCCGGGTCGACGTGGATCCACTGGTGATCGCCGGTCGCGTCGGCGAACAGGTTGACGTCTTCCTGGGTGATGGTGACCCAGTCACTGTGACCCAGGGCCTCTCCCGCGGCTGCGGTGAGGTCGGCGACTGATTCGAAGGTGCGCATGGCGTGTTCTCCTTGGTTTCGGCTGCTAACAATAGCGACATCGTGGCGCGGCAGCCGACCGGGCGGCGATCCCCGCGCGTTCCCCGTTTCGCGCGGGCTGTCGGGGGAACCCGACTGTGAGCAGCCGCCGCGCGAAGTCTTCGATGCCGCGGGCTTCAGAAAGGGAATTACCATGCCAGATCGCAAGGGCCACAAGGCCGAGGACGACGTGGAACCCGACACCCACCAGGCTCGGTCCCGCGCGGCCGCGGGCGAAGAAGACGGTTCGTATGTGGGTGCCGCGGGCTCCGATGACTCCTTCGATGCCGGCGAAACGGGCGCCGAAGCCCGCAATGAGCGCGGCTGACCACGCGTCCGCTACCCGAGTGCGCCGATCGCCGCTTGCAGCCTGGCCGTGGCCTGATCCGCGACCTCCTGCAACGCCCCCGCCTCGCCGGTCACGTTGACCATCAGCTGGGGATCCATGGCCTCGATCAACACCGCATCGCCGTCACCGGCGGGGTCGGAGCGCACCACCACGTTGCACGGCAATAACTGTCCGATCTGGCGGTCGATGCCCAGCGCGCGATGCGCCAGCGCGGGGTTGCAGGCGCCCAGGATGAGATAGTTCTCCATCTCCTCGCCGAGCTTCTGCTTCAGCGTGGCCTTCACGTCGATCGTCGTCAGCACTCCGAAACCCTGGTCGGCTAGTGCCTTTGTGGTCCGCTCCACCGCGTCCTCGAACGAGGTGTGCAGCGTCGTGCTCAATCGCGATGTCATGTGATTCCTCCTCTTTCAGCCGTGGACTACCCAGAATTTCGCTCACAATGGGTCCGTGAGGCTGCTGCTGATCGCCGACACCCATATCCCCAAGCGCGCCCGCGACCTGCCCGCACCGGTGTGGGACGAGGTGGCCGGGGCCGACGTCGTCATCCACGCCGGCGACTGGATAGCGCCGGAATTTCTCGACCGCCTCGACAGCAGGGCGGCCAGGCTGGTGGGGTGCTGGGGTAACAACGACGGCCCGGAACTGCGGGCCCGGCTCCCCGAGCGCGCGGACGTGACCCTGGGGGGTGTGCGGTTCACGGTCACCCACGAGACCGGCGCCGCGGCCGGGCGCGAGGCCCGCATGTCACGGCTGTACCCGGGCACCGAGGTGTTGGTGTTCGGGCACAGCCACATCCCCTGGGACAGCACCACCGGGACCGGATTGCGCCTGCTCAATCCGGGATCGCCTACGGATCGGCGGCGCCAGCCGTTCTGCACGTACATGATCGCCGAGGTCGACGGCGGCGCCGTGACCGAGGTCGCCCTGCATCGCCTGCCCAGGTAGCGGGTACATACCGTCCGCGGAGCTTCCCCACATAAATAGCTCGGCTACAGAGGTATCATGGCGGAAGTGAAGTCACGCACCGATGTCGCCGCCGACCTGTTCGGCGTGGTCGGCCGGTTCCGGCGGCAACTGCGCCGGTCGGCCGGGCGCGCGTTCGATTCGCCGCGGCTCTCCGAATCGCAGTCCGAGCTGCTGTGGCTGGTCGGGCGGCGTCCGGGGATCTCGGTCGGCGCCGCCGCCGCCGAGCTCGGGCTGGTCCCCAATACCGCCTCGACCCTGGTCACCAAGCTGGTGTCCGACGGGCTGCTTTGCCGCACCGCCGGGGACACCGACCGACGGGTGTGCCAGCTTCAGCTCGCCGAGCCTGCCCAGCAGCTCCTGGACGCGTCCCGCGCCGCGCGCCGGGACCTGCTGTCCGAGCTGCTCGACGAACTCGACGGCGACGAAATCGAGTCCTTGGCAAAAGGATTGGAGGTCCTCGACATGATGACCCGAATGCTTCAGGAGCGGCGACCATGAGCGCGGCACTGCCGATGGCCATCGACGCCCGGCACCTGACCTACCGCTACGGCCAGTTCACCGCCGTCGATGACGTGACATTGCACGTCCGGCCCGGCGAAACCGTGGGCCTGCTGGGGCCCAATGGCGCCGGGAAGACGACCATGGTCCGGATGCTGACCACGTTGGCGCCGGTGCAGCAGGGTGAACTGCACATTTTCGGCATGGACGCGCGCCGCCATACCACCGACATCAGAAGCAATATCGGCTATGTTCCGCAACAGCTTTCGATCGAGCCCGCATTGACCGGCCGGCAGAACGTGGAGTGGTTCGCGCGGTTGTACGGCGTGCCGCGCGGCGAGCGCTCCGATCGCGTCGAGCAGGCGCTGGTCGCCATGGACCTGGTGGACGTGGCCGAGCGGATGGCGTCGGCCTACTCCGGCGGCATGGTCCGCCGTCTCGAGGTGGCGCAGGCGCTGGTCAACCGCCCGTCGCTGCTGGTGCTGGACGAACCGACCGTGGGACTGGATCCCATCGCGCGCGACGGCGTGTGGTCGCAGGTGCGAAAGATGCAGGCGCAGTTCGGCATGACGGTCCTGCTGACCACCCACTACATGGAAGAAGCCGACGCGCTGTGCGACCGGGTGGCGCTGATGCACCACGGCGCGCTGCGCGCCGTCGGCGCGCCCGATGAACTGAAAGCCCGGATATCCAAGGGGTCGTCGGGCGCCACGCTCGAGGATGTGTTCCGCCATTACGCGGCAACGGGTTTGGACGACGAGGCGGAATCGCCGGAGGAATCCATCCGTGACATCCGTTCCAGCAGAAAGGTGGCGCGCCGTGTCGGTTGAGCGTGCGACGGCCGGAACACTGCTGCGTGCGCCGCGCGGATGGCAGCGGGTCGGCGCGCTGTCCAGCCGCATCGGGGCCTTCGCGATCGTCGAGTTGCAGAAGCTGCAACACGACCGGACCGAACTCGTCACCCGGATGGTGCAGCCGGCGCTGTGGCTGCTGATTTTCGGTACCACCTTCAGCCACTTGCACGTGATCGCCACCGGTTCGGTGTCGTATCTGGCGTTCCTGGCGCCCGGCATCATCGCCCAGTCGGCGCTGTTCATCTCCATTTTCTATGGGATACAGATCATTTGGGACCGCGACGCCGGCGTGCTCGCCAAACTCATGGTGACGCCCGCCCCGGCTTCGGCGCTGATCACCGGCAAGGCGTTCGCGGCCGGCGTGCGTTCGGTGGCCCAGGTCGTCGGCGTGCTGGCGCTGGCGTACCTGATGCGTGTCGGCCTGACGATCAATCCTCTGCGGATCGTGGCGGCGATGGGCGTCGTCATGCTCGGCGCCGCGTTCTTCGCCTGCCTGTCGATGACGCTGGCCGGCCTGGTGCGCAACCGCGATCGCCTGATGGGGATCGGGCAAGCGATCACGATGCCCTTGTTCTTCGCCTCCAACGCGCTGTACCCCGTTGACGTGATGCCGGCGTGGCTGCGCGCGCTGAGCAAGGTCAACCCGGTCAGTTACGAGGTCGACGTGCTGCGGGCACTACTGATCGGAACTCCCTTCAATCCGGTCGGCATCGTCGTGCTGGTGATCGCAGCGGTGCTCGGAATCGCCGCGGCGTCAACGCTTTTGCGTCGCCTGGTCGCCTAGGGCGCCGGCGCGCGTGATAGCGGATGCGCTGTCACCCCGCAAGATGCCGGCATGGTTCCGAGAGTCGATCGTGACCCGAATGTGATGATTTCTGGCCGACTCCCAATCGTTAGCCAACCGCGATCTGTCGCTGCGGCCGCGACAACCGATTCCGGCCCAGTTCCTGTGTTTCACTCCCCGAGAACAGATTCCACCGCATGGTGCGGCAGATGAAAGTTGGGATGGGTAGAGAGCTATGTCGTTCATCGAAAAGGTGCGAAAGTTGCGTGGCGCGGGGGCGAACATGCCGCGCCGGCTGGCGATCGCGGCCATGGGGGCCTCCCTGCTGTCCGGTCTCGTCGCCGCCACCGGAGGCGTCCCCGCCGCGAGCGCCTTCTCCAAGCCGGGGCTCCCGGTCGAATACCTCGAGGTTCCGTCGCCGTCGATGGGCCGCAACATCAAAGTCCAGTTCCAGCCGGGCGGCGCGCACGCCGTGTACCTGCTGGACGGCCTGCGCGCGCAGGACGACTACAACGGTTGGGACATCAACACGCCCGCCTTCGAGGAGTTCTATCAGTCCGGCCTGTCGGTGATCATGCCGGTCGGCGGCCAGTCCAGCTTCTACAGCAACTGGTACCAGCCGTCGTCGGGCAACGGGCAGAACTACACCTACAAGTGGGAGACGTTCCTGACCCAGGAAATGCCGCTGTGGATGCAGGCCAACAAGCAGATCTCCCCCGCGGGCAACGCCGCGGTGGGGCTGTCGATGTCGGGTGGCTCGGCGCTGATCCTGGCCGCCTACTACCCGCAACAGTTCCCCTACGCCGCCGCGTTGTCGGGCTTCCTGAACCCGTCCGAGGGTTGGTGGCCCACCCTGATCGGTCTGGCGATGAACGACGCGGGCGGTTACAACGCCAACAGCATGTGGGGTCCGTCCACCGACCCGGCGTGGAAGCGCAACGACCCGATGGTCCAGATTCCGCGGCTGGTCGCCAACAACACCCGCATCTGGATCTACTGCGGTAACGGCGCTCCCAGCGACCTGGGCGGCGACAACATGCCGGCCAAGTTCTTAGAAGGGCTCACGCTGCGCACCAACGAGCAGTTCCAGAACAACTATGCGGCCGCGGGCGGGCGCAACGGCGTGTTCAACTTCCCGGCCAACGGCACACACTCCTGGCCCTACTGGAACCAGCAGCTGATGGCCATGAAGCCCGACATGCAGCAGGTCCTGCTGGCCAGCAACACCACCGCGCCACCGGCGCAACCGGCACAGCCGGCACAACCCGCCACCTAGAACCCGACGAACCAGCATCGGCAGTAGCGCACCGGTCAGCGCTACTGCCGATGCTCTTTCTCACCCGCTTCGAGCAGGGCGCGCCGATCGGAGTGGAAGTACGTGTAGCCGGTGGTCAGGGCGCACACGACCGTGGCCACCACCAGCATCCACGTGCCGTTGACGAACAGGCTGATGAAGCCGCCGACGGTTGCGCCCACCACGAAGCTGGCGAACAGCAGAAAATAGCCCAGCCATTCCGCCGCCGTCCCACCGGCGATGTGGCGTTCGATGCCCTGGCCCATCTTGACCAGCGTCCCGGTCACGTAGCTGAGCGAGACCGACACCTCGCCGTCCTTGACGAACGATGTGTTCAGGGCCCCAATGCCGAAGGCCACCAACATGATCGGCGCGAAATCGAGCAGATTCTCTTCCCAGCCCTCGTCGATCACGTCCACCATGGTGGCCGCCGCCAGGCTGAACGTCGTCAGCACCGTCGGCCCGTGCGGGTGCGCCACCCAGAAATGCCGCCGGCACACCGAGGCGATCACGACGCCGGAGACAAAGCACACGATCAACACGCCCGCCGTCACCGACAGCAACACGTCGCCGCGGAAATACCCGAGCATGGCCCGCTGGGCGTTGCCCGTCATGAACGTCACGAAGTAGCCGGCGGAATGGGTGAAGGCCGTCGCTCCCAGGATCCCCGCCAGCACCGCCAGCACCCATGACAACCGTGACTCGCTGTTGTTGATCTCGTTCGGCACACCGACATGGTTCCAGACGGCAGCACTGCGCGCAGCGCGGAGCAGATGGCGGCGACCCGCTGCGCCCGGCTACGCCGCGCTTGCGATCGCCGCTACGCAGATGGCGGCGACCCGCTGCGCCCGGCTACGCCGCGCTTGCGATCGCCGCTCAGACGCCGGTCAGGCGCGCGATGGAGCGCAACGGGATCGGCAGCCAGCCGGGCCGGTGTCGCGCCTCGTAGCCGGCCTCGTACACGGCCTTGTCCAGCTCGTAGGCCGCCAGCAACTGCGCCGAATCGCGGGGGTCGATCCCGGAAGCCGCCGCGTAGCCGTCGCAGAACGCGGTGCGGTTGCGATCGACCCATTCGCGGGCCCGGGCCGCCAACTGCTTGTCGTCGGCCTGGTCCACCAACGGCCCGTAGGCGGCGTACTCGAATGACCGCAGGACGCCGGCCACGTCGCGCAGCGGCGAATCGGGCGCGCGGCGCTCCTCAAGCGGCTGCCCCGGTTCGCCCTCGAAGTCGATGAGCAACCAGCTCTCCGGGGTGCGCAGCACCTGGCCCAGGTGCAGGTCGCCGTGGATGCGCTGCACGGTGATCGTCTCGGCTTCCAGCTTGCCGAATCGCTCGTCGATGGTCGCCGCCCACTTCCCGAGCTCGGGAACCAGGGCGACGGTCGACGACAGCCGCGCCAGCACGTTCTCCACCGGGAAGACCCCCTGCGCGGTGCCGAGGGTCTCCGCCAGGGTGGCGTGCACCGATGCCACGGCTTCGCCGAGGCGGAAGGACTCGCCGGCGAAGTCGCCGCCGACCTCGTACGCGTACAGATCGGCCTCGGCGAACAGGTCGCGCACGCTGGCGCTGGCCATCGCCCAGCCTTCCGCGGCGTTGGCGGCGAACTCGGTCACCATGCCCAGCGGCCACGTCTCGTCGCCGGGGCCCGTCATCTCGTAGGTGCCCAGCAGCCGGGCGACGTGCGGGTTGCCCGCGCGGCCCAGCACGCGGTTGAGCTCGATGTCGGGGTTGATGCCGCTGCTGACGCGGCGGAACACCTTGAAGATCGCGTCCCGGTCGAAGATGACGCTCGTGTTGGACTGCTCGGCGTCGGACACGTGCGCCATCGCCTCCAGCGGCAGCTCGACGTCGGGCTCCTTGGCGAATCTCACCTCGACGCCCGAGGCGCCGCGCACGGCCGACGAGTCGAGGAGGGACAGCAGGAACTGCGGCGCCTCGGCGTCGTACATCGCGTCGAAACCGGTCCGGTCGTCGGCGGCGCCGATGGTGGCGACGTTGCTGTACTCGGAGACCGGGCCGGCATCCCACTGCACGATCACCTGGTAGCGGTCGCGAGAACCGTCGGCGTAGGAGGCGTCGACGAGAACAAGGTCAAGGTCGTCGCGCAGCGGTACGACAACGCTCGGCTCGGCGCCGGACAGTTCGCGGTTGCGCCCGGCGTACCAACGTTGCTGTGGAAGCCACTCGGACCAGGGCAATTTCTCCGGGGAAGTCATGGGCGCCGCTCCTCTTTCTTGCCTGGATTGACGCCGGCGCGAGTGATCGTCATGCATCCTCCTCGCATCCGGTCAGCCGGAACCAATAGAACCCGTGTCCCGGCAGCGTCAGCAGATAGGGCAGGTGACCGATGCGCGGAAACTCCACGTGCCCGGTCAGCTCGACCGGCGTGCAACCGCTCCAATGCTGCAGATTCAGTTCGATCGGCTGCGGGAACCGCGACAGGTTGTTGACGCACAGCACGGTGTCGCCGGCTTCGTCTCCAGCGGCCACCTGCCGCAGGAACGCCAGTACCGACGGGTTCGAGCCGCCCAGTTCTTCGAAACTCCCGATGGCGAAGGCCTCGTGGCGGCGCCGCACGGCCAGCATCGTGCGGGTGAAGTTGAGCAGCGATGTGGAGGTGTCCCGCTGGGCCTCCACGTTGACCGCCTGATAGCCGTAGACGGAGTCCTGGCTGGGCGGCAGGTACAACCGGCCGGGGTTGGCCTTGGAGAAGCCGGCGTTGCGGTCCGGTGTCCACTGCATCGGGGTGCGCACCCCGTCGCGGTCTCCCAACCAGATCACGTCGCCCATGCCGATCTCGTCACCGTAGTACAGGACCGGCGAGCCGGGCAGCGACAGCAGCAGCGCGGTGAACAGCTCGATCTGGTTGCGGTCGTTGTCCAGCAGCGGCGCCAGGCGGCGGCGGATGCCGACGTTCGCCTTCATCCGCGGATCCTTGGCGTACTCGGAGTACATGTAGTCGCGCTCTTCGTCGGTGACCATTTCCAGCGTCAACTCGTCGTGGTTGCGTAGGAAGATCCCCCACTGGGCCATGTCGGGGATCTCGGGCGTCTGGGCCAGGATCTCCGAAATCGGGAACCGCGACTCCCGGCGGACCGCCATGAAGATGCGCGGCATCAGCGGGAAGTGAAACGCCATGTGGCATTCGTCGCCGCCGGTGCTGGGCTCGCCGAAGTACTCGACGACGTCGGCCGGCCACTGGTTGGCCTCGGCCAGCAGCACCCGCCCCGGGAATTCGTCGTCGATGACCTTGCGGACGCGCTTGAGGAAGGCGTGCGTCTCCGGCAGGTTCTCGCAGTTGGTGCCCTCCCGTTCGAACAGGTAGGGCACCGCGTCGAGCCGGAACCCGTCGATGCCGAGGCCGAGCCAGAACCGGAGCACGTCGATCATGGCTTCCTGCACCGCCGGGTTTTCGTAGTTCAGGTCCGGCTGGTGCGAGAAGAACCGGTGCCAGTAGAACTGCTTTCGCACCGGGTCGAAGGTCCAGTTGGACTCCTCGGTGTCGATGAAGATGATCCGGGCGTCGGTGTAGCGCTCGCTGGTGTCGCTCCACACGTAGTAGTCGCCGTAGGGGCCGTCGGGGTCGTGGCGCGACTCCTGAAACCAGGGATGCGAATCCGATGTGTGGTTCATCACAAGGTCGGTGATCACGCGGATGCCCCGCTCGTGCGCGGCGTTGAGCAGCGCGACGAAATCCTCGACCGTCCCGAACTCGGGCAGCACCTTGTAGAAGTCCCGGATGTCATAGCCGCCGTCGCGCAGGGGCGAGTCGTAGAACGGGGGCAGCCAGATGCAGTCGATGCCCAGCCACTGCAGGTAGTCCAGTTGCCCCAGCAGTCCGCGCAGGTCACCGGCGCCGTCGGCGTTGGCGTCGAAGAACGCGCGGACCAGCACCTCGTAGAACACGGCGTGCTTGAACCAGGTCGGGTCGGTGGGTAGCGCGGCGGCGTTGTTGAAGTCATCGGAGTCGGGGTGCTCGACCACGCCGTCCTGGACGTGACTGCCCCCTTCGGGATGGTGCTCGACAGCTTCTCTTGCGTCGTTCATCAAATCCACGATGCCACGGGTACCCGAGGCGCGACATTCGGAATCACGCCCACACGTCGGTGACGAATCACGCCCGGTGGCAAACGAATTGGCCACCGGGCGGATCTTGTCGCCGGGTATGTCAGGCCGGCGGCCCCTCCGCCAGCGTGATGTTCGCGGTGCGGTCGGCGCCGTCGGTGGAGCGGTAATGCACCGCGATCGTGTCCCCGGGGTGGTGCGGGACGAGCACCTCGGTCATGGACGTCGCCCCGGTGATCGCGACGTTGTCGACGCCGGTGATGACGTCGCCGGCGGCGATCCCGGCGGCCCCGGCGGGACCGGCGTTGACCACGCGCTGCACCCGGGCGCCGTTGCCGTTGTTGTCCATCACGCCCAGCCCCAGGAATGCGGTGGGGCCGATGTGCACGGTGTTGGAGCCGGCGCCGGACCTGATCTGGTTGGCGACGCCCATCGCGCGGCCGATGGGAATGGCGAAGCCCTGCCCGCCGGACATCTTGTAGCTGTCGGTGGCGGCGGTGTCGACGCCGATCACCTGCCCGGCGTTGTTCACCATGGGCCCACCGGAGTCGCCCGGCCTGATCGGCGCGTCGGCCTGGATCAGGCCGCCCAGGTTCTCCTGCGCACCGGTCAGCGTGTCGGTCGCCGAGACGCTCTGGTTGAGCGCGACGACCTTGCCGGTGACCGCGCTGGGCGTTCCGCCCTGGCCGCCGGCGTTCCCCAGCGCGACGATCGGCTGGCCCACCGTGGCCTCGCCACCGATCGCGGCGGTCGGAAGCCCGGCCGCGCCGCGAAGCTGCAGCACCGCGATGTCTTGCGTCCGGTCGTAGCCGACCACGTCGACCGCATACGTCTGCCCGTTGCCGACGTCGAAGGCGCTGATGTCGGTGGCCCCCGAGATCACGTGGTTGTTGGTCAGCACGACGCCGTTCGGGTCGATCACGATGCCGGTGCCGGCACCGACCGCGTTGTTGTAGCCGAACTTGGTGTCGATGTTGACCACCTGAGGCCCCACCTGACCGACCATCGCCGACGGGTCCAGCGGTAGGGCGGGCGGCGACGCCGTCGCCGGCGCTGCGGCTATTCCGAGGCCGATACCGGCGTCCAGACCGAGGAAGAGTGCGACCACGGCCAGCACTCTGACGACCCTTGACCCCCAGACCGAGCGGCGGTGCGATTTGCCCATCGGTGTCACCCTCCTGCTTCGCCGTAACCAACAAACTGTCCCAGCCTCAGGCTCCGGGCGGCACAATTTTGTGTACATAACCGTAATGCAGGTAACTATGCGCGGCATGTGCCAGGTTCTCGCGGCCGCTGCTCTCACGCGCTGTGCGCACCTAAGCTGACGCGGTGGGCGAATTCGACCCCCGGGCCAGGTTCACCGAGTCCCCGGTGGCGCGGTTGGGCACCGTCACGCGGGGCGGAGAACCGCACCTGGTGCCGGTGGTCTTCGCGGTCGACGCCGACCCCGCGGGCGGCCAGGAGGTGGTGTACACCGCGGTCGACGCGAAACCGAAAACGACGCGGCGGCTGCGCCGGCTGGCCAATATCGACGCCAACCCCCGGGTGAGCCTGCTGGTGGACCACTACTGCGACGATTGGACGCGGTTATGGTGGGTTCGGGTCGACGGGGTCGCCACCATCCACCACGACGGCCAGGTCCTGGAGTTCGGGCGCCGGCTGCTGCGCGCGAAATACCCTCAGTACCAATCGGTTTCGCTGGACGGTCCGGTCATCGCCGTCGCCGTGCAGCGGTGGTCCAGCTGGCACCACTGATCAGCAGCGCACGCGATCTGGCCGGACGGTCTTGTGGTCGACGGAAGTTGGGTGAATGGTAGCTAGATAGGTGCTAGCTAGGTCAGCGACGGCGCGCCCCGGGCAACCTGGAGGAAAGTCATGGCGGACAAGACAAATACTTCCCAAGGTGCGGGGAGCGCTCCTACCGCCACCGGTCCGGGCGAGATTCGCAACGTGGTTCTGGTGGGACCGTCGGGGGGCGGCAAAACCACCCTCGTCGAAGCGCTGTTGGTCGCCGCCGGCGTGTTGACCCGCAGCGGCTCGGTGGCCGACGGCAGCACGGTCTGCGACTACGACGAGGCCGAGATTCGGCAGCAACGGTCGGTCGGCGTCGCCGTGGCGTCCCTGTCGCACGACGGCGTGAAGGTCAACCTGGTCGACACGCCCGGCTACTTGGACTTCGTCGGGGAACTGCGGGCCGGGTTGCGCGCCGCCGATTGCGCGCTGTTCGTGATCGCGGCCAACGAGGGCGTCGACGAGCCCACCAAGTCGCTGTGGCAGGAATGCAACCAGGTCGGCATGCCCCGCGCCGTGGTCATCACCAAGCTCGACCACACCCGCGCGAACTATCAGGAGGCGCTGGCCGCGGCGCAGAATGCGTTCGGCGACAAGGTGTTACCGCTTTACCTGCCGACCGGGCTGCCCTCCTGCCACGGCCTGATCGGTCTGCTGTCGCAGGCGCGCTACGAGTACGCCGACGGCAAGCGAGCCGTGCAGGCACCGGACCCGGCGGACGCCGAGCGGATCGAGGAAGCGCGCGGCGCCCTGATCGAAGGGATCATCGAGGAGTCCGAGGACGAGTCGCTGATGGAGCGGTATCTGGGCGGTGAGTCCATCGACGAATCCGTCCTCATCGCCGACTTGGAGCGGGCCGTCGCCCGGGGGTCGTTCTTCCCGGTGATCCCGGTCTGCAGCACCACCGGCGTGGGCACGTACGAGTTGCTGGAGGTCGCCACCCGCGGATTCCCGTCGCCGATGGAACACCCGCTGCCGGAGGTCTTTACGCAAGTCGGAGCGCCGCGCACCGGCCTGACGTGCGACACGGACGCGCCGTTGCTCGCGGAGGTGGTGAAGACGACGTCGGACCCCTACGTGGGCAGGGTCAGCCTGGTCCGGGTGTTCTCCGGGACCATCAGGCCCGACACGACGATTCATGTGTCGGGCCATTTTTCGTCGTTCTTCGGCACCAGTCCCGAAGGGAGTCAAGGCAATAGCCACGCGCACCCCGATCACGACGAGGACGAGCGCGTCGGCGTGCTGTCCTTCCCGCTGGGCAAGCAGCAGCGCCCGGCCACGGCCGTGGTGGCCGGTGACATCTGCGCGATCGGCAAGCTGAGCCGCGCCGAGACGGGCGACACCCTTTCGGACAAGTCGGAGCCGCTGGTGCTGAAGCCCTGGACCATGCCCGAGCCCCTGCTGCCGGTCGCGATCGCGGCCCACGCCAAGACCGACGAGGACAAGCTGTCGGTGGGGCTGGGCCGGTTGGCCGCCGAGGACCCGACACTGCGGATCGAGCAGAACCAGGAGACCCACCAGGTGGTGCTGTGGTGCATGGGCGAGTCCCACGCCGGTGTGGTCCTCGACGCGCTGGCCAATCGGTACGGCGTCACCGTGGACACCGTGGAATTGCGCATCCCGCTGCGAGAGACCTTCGGCGGCAAGGCGAAAGGCCATGGCCGCCACGTCAAGCAGTCCGGCGGGCACGGCCAGTACGCGGTGTGCGACATCGAGGTGGAGCCGCTGCCGGAGGGCTCGGGATTCGAGTTCGTGGACAAGGTGGTCGGCGGGGCGGTGCCGCGGCAGTTCATTCCGAGCGTGGAGAAAGGTGTGCGCGCCCAGATGGAGAAGGGGGTGCATGCGGGCTACCCGGTGGTCGATATCCGCGTCACCCTGCTCGACGGCAAGGCGCACAGCGTCGATTCGTCCGACTTCGCGTTCCAGATGGCCGGCTCGCTGGCGCTGCGGGAGGCCGCGGCCGCGACGAAGGTGGCGCTGCTCGAGCCCATCGACGAGATCTCGGTGCTGGTGCCCGACGATTTTGTCGGCGCGGTGATGGGCGATCTGTCCAGCCGGCGCGGCCGGGTCCTCGGCTCCGACACCGCGGGCAACGAACGCACCGTGGTCAAGGCCGAGGTGCCCCAGGTGGAACTGTCCCGCTACGCCATCGACCTGCGATCACTGGCGCACGGCGCCGCCTCGTTCACCCGGTCGTTCGCCCGCTACGAGCCCATGCCGGAATCCGCCGCGGCCCGGGTGAACGCCGGCGTCTGAGCGGTTCAGGCCCCGCGACCGAACTGTGCGGTGACGGCCCGCCGGTCCAGCGAGCCCTTGGCGGTGTGCGGCAACTCCGCCGCCTGCTGGAAGTCGGCCGGAACCTCGAAGGGCGCCAACCGGTCACGGCAGAACGACGCCAACTCGTCGGCCGTCGGCGCGGCCGATCCGCGGGGGACGATCACCGCGGCCACGGTCTCGCCGTACAGCGTGTCCGGCCTGCCGAACACGGCCACCTCGAGGACGTCGGGGTGGCTGGCCAGCACCGCCTCGACCCGCTCCGGGGAGATCTTCTCCCCGCCCCGGTTGATGAGTTCCTTGATGCGGCCGCGGATCACGAGGTCGCCGGCCGGCGACAGGGTGCCCAGATCGCCGGTGTGCAACCACCCGCGCGTGAAGTTGGCGTCGGTGATCGACGGGTCGCCCAGGTAGCCCCGCACCACGGTGGGGCCGTGCAGCCAGACCTCGCCGACCGTCTCGGCGGGCAGCGACTGACCGTCGGGCCCGACGATACGGATTTGCGGCCCGGTCGAGCGGCCGACGAGACCCGGTGTGGCGCCAGGGTTTTCGCTGTGCCCGGCGCCTTCGACGGCCGTGGTGGCCACTTGGTGGGTCGCCTCGGTCATCCCGAATGCGCACACCACCGGGGCCGAGAACGTGTCCTGCAAGGCCTGCGCCGTCTCGGCGGTCAGCGGCGCGCTGCAGCTGCGGATGAACCGCAGGGCGCCGGCGCCGGCGGGTCCCTCGGTTCGGTCGCGTTCCAGCAGGATCTGATGGATCGTCGGGACCGCCGTGTACCAGGTGGCCCTGACGGCCTCGATGTCGTCCCAGAACGTGTGCGCCGAGAAGCGTCCACCCGCGGGCAGCAACACCGATCCCCCGGACGCCAGGGTGGCCAGCAGCGCGGCGAGCAGACCGTGCCCGTGGTAGAGGGGCATCACCGCGACCGTCGAATCCCGTTCCCCCAGGGCGTATCCGGCGACGATGGCCGTGACCGAGCCGGCGATGTTGTCGCGCGTCCAGGGAACCATCTTGGGCATGCCGGTGGTGCCGCCGGTGAACATGATCATGGCGTCGTCGTCGCGCAGGCCCTGCGGCGTCGAAACGTCGCGCTCGGGTGCGGCGCGGACGTCCAGGCTGATGGCCGGCGCGGCGTCGTCGGGTCTGACGCGCACCGCGATGGGCCAGGCCGGCGGTCCTGCCTCGCCGGGGTCCCCGAGTCGGTCGATGAGCACCGCCCGCGCGCCCACCGCCTCGCTCCGGGCGCGCTGCTCGCTGTCCGGCAGGGCCGGATCGAGCGGAACCACAACGAGATCCGCCCGCGACGCCGCCAGCAGCCCGACGACGAATTCGGCGTTGCTGCCGGCGCGCAGCGCGACCCGGTCACCCGCCGCCAGGCCCGCGGCCTTCAGCTGTGCGGCCAGATCGTCGACCAGCCGGGTCAGGTCGCGGTAGCTGACCGGTCTGCGCTCGGCGGTGACGACCAGCGCGCACGCCTGCGGCGCCCGCCGCGCCGCCGCGGCGACCAGGTCGGCGATGCGCGGGCCCGCAGCCCCCGTGACCTCACCGCCGGTTGTCGAATCGGACCCCATCGCCGCGCTCCTTCCCCACTTCTGCCGTCCTCTTCCCGTCGAGGCCACCCTGCCCGGCGGCCTTCTCACCCGTCCAATACCGATTCGCTCACGACCGATAACCGTGGGCTATCGAACAGCAATAGCGGCCGGCTGAGCTGCGGCGATAGACGACGTCAATCGTCGGATAGCGTCTTCGACTTGGACACGTGCCGGGCGCCGGGGCCACAGTGATGGCTAGGCCAGTCCGCCCGCCCGCACCCGAGGAGTCGCACATGTCCACCGTTTCGGCGTCGGGAAGCGACGCGCCGGGATCGACCCGCGTGGTCGACGGCTTTCATCTCGTGGTGGAGGCGCTGAAGGCCAACGACATCGAGAACCTCTACGGCCTCGTCGGCATCCCGATCACCGACCTGGCCCGGACCGCGCAGGCGTCGGGCATGCGCTACATCGGCTTTCGGCAGGAGGCCTCGGCCGGCAACGCCGCCGCGGCCGCCGGATTCCTGACCCGCCGCCCCGGGGTGTGCCTCACGACGTCCGGGCCCGGCTTCCTCAACGCTTTGCCCGCGCTGGCGAACGCCACGACGAACTGCTTCCCGATGATCCAGATCTCCGGCTCGAGCAATCGCGCGCTGGTGGATCTGCAGCGCGGCGACTACCAGGATCTCGACCAGCTCAGCGCCGCAAGGCCGTTCGCGAAGGCGGCTTACCGGATCAACCGGATCGAGGACATCGGTCGCGGCGTCGCGCGCGCCATTCGCACCGCGGTCTCCGGGCGTCCCGGCGGTGTCTACCTGGATATCCCCGGCGACGTCCTGGGCCAGGCGCTTCAGGCCTCGTCCGCCGCCGGGACGATTTGGCGGGTCGTCGACCCCGCGCCCCGTCAGCTGCCGGCGCCCGACGCGGTGGATCGCGCACTGGGGCTGCTGGCCCAGGCGCGACGGCCGCTGATCGTGCTCGGTAAGGGCGCGGCATACGCCCAGGCGGACAACGAGATTCGACGGTTCGTCGAGGCCACCGGGATTCCGTTCCTGCCGATGTCCATGGCCAAGGGTCTGTTGCCGGATTCCCACCCGCAGTCCGCGGCGACCGCGCGGTCGCTGGCGATCGCCCGCGCCGACGCCGTCCTGCTGATCGGCGCCCGGTTGAATTGGCTTCTGGGCCACGGGGAGTCGCCGCAATGGTCCGCAGACACCAAATTCGCGCAGGTCGACATCGAGCCGACCGAATTCGACAGCAACCAGCCGATCTCCGCGCCGCTGGTCGGCGACATCGGTTCGGTGATGTCGGCGCTGTGTGACGCCGTGGCCGCCCAACCGATCGCCGCGCCGGCGGAATGGACCGGTGAGCTGGCCGACCGCAAGGCACGCAACGACGCCAAGATGCGCGAGCGCCTGGCCGACGACCCACACCCGATGCGGTTTTACAACGCCCTCGGCGCGATTCGCGCTGTGCTGCAGGACAACCGCGACGTGTACGTCGTCAACGAGGGCGCCAATGCGCTCGATTTGGCCCGCAACGTCGTCGACATGGAATCGCCGCGGCACCGGCTCGACACGGGAACCTGGGGCGTGATGGGGATCGGCATGGGCTATGCCATCGCCGCCGCCGTCGAGACCGGCGGGCCGGTCGTCGCGATCGAGGGTGACAGCGCATTCGGCTTCAGCGGCATGGAGATCGAGACCATCTGCCGCTACCGGCTGCCGGTGACCGTCGTCATCCTCAACAACGGCGGCGTCTATCGCGGAGACGAGGCCGCGCCCGGCGCCGCCGCGCACCCCTCGGACCCGGCCCCCACCGTGCTGAACGCCCGGGCGCGCCACGAACTGATCGCGGAGGCCTTCGGCGGCAAGGGTTATCACGTCGCCACGCCCGGTGAGCTGCGCGCGGCGCTGTCCGAGGCGATCGGCTCCGGGGCGCCGTCGGTCATCGACTGCGAGCTCGACCCGGCGGCCGGCGTGGAAAGCGGACATCTGGCCAACCGGAACCCGGCGCGCGCGGCCACCGTCAGCGGCGGCGGGTGACGCCCAGGAGTTGGGCGTCGAAGAACTCGTTGAGCGAAAGCCCCGCGGCCGATGCCGCCAGCGCACGCGCGATCGGCGAGCCGGGTCCGCTCGAACTGGTCGCCAACACGACGTCGGCTTTGAGCACCGGATCCACCATCTCCACCGCCCGGATCTCCGGGCCCAGCGGCGAGGTCCACAGCCACGTGTGCGGCACGATGGATGCCCAATTTCCGGCGGACGCCTGAGCGAATAGTGAAGCGACCGAGTCGGTTTCCACCTGTGGGCTGACGGTGATGCCGTGATCGGCGAACGCCTTGTCGATGATCTGGCGGTCGCGCATGTCGGGGGTGAGCAATGCCAACGGCAGCTGCGCGGCCTGGGCCCAGGTCATCGTCGTCGCAGCGGCTCCCAACATCTCCGCGGGTGCGAGCAGCACGTAGCGCTCCTGGTACAGCGGAACCATGTTCACGTCGTGAGCCTCGTCGGGCGCCGTGTGCACGATGGCGGCGTCGAGTTCGAATTCGCGCAGGCGTCGGTAGAGTTCGGTCGCCGCCAGCCGGGACAGGATCTGCACCTTCACCAGCGGATGCGCAGAGCAGAACGCCGAGAGCACCAGCGACGCGGTCGTCGACGCGGTCGGCACGGTGCCCAGCCGAAGCGCCCCGGTGATGCCCGAGCGCACGGCGTCGACCTCCGCCTTGAAGGCGTCGTGCTCGGCGAGAATCCGCCTGGCCCACACCACCAACCGCTCCCCCTCCGGGGTGAGGCCCTCGAAGCTGTGGCCGCGGTTGATCAGCGTGACGTTCAGCTCCCGCTCCAGCTTGGCGATCGCGGCGGAGAGCGCGGGCTGGGAGACGAAGCATTTCTCGGCCGCCCGGGCGAAGTGGCGCTCGGAGGCGACCGCAACGAAGTACTCCAGCTGACGGAAGAGCACCCGCACTCCTCGGGGTTCGCTCGGGCTTGGGACGCCGATCTCGCTGAGGCTAACGCGCCGTTGACCTGCGCGCCAAGCCCGCGCCCGCCGCAACGATCCCGGCACTTTCGGAAGCGCCGGCACCTGCGCGATCGCGTCTGCGGACGATCCCATCGCCTGCACACAGCGCTCGTGCGGATTCTGGCGCCCGCCTTCGACGAGAACCTCAGTGTCAGTGGCACTTTCGCGCGCGTGCTGCCCGCCGGCAATGGATGAACGGCGTCGCCGGCTCCGCCGCCGACCGAATCGAACTCAATCGGTGTTCGCCTCGTTACCGCGGCGGCCGCCCGAGCTGTCATTGTTTGCTGAAACCGGTGATTCGTGGGTAACCCGTAGAATGTCCGTGTGTTGATCGCACCATCTCGAAGGGTGGACGCTATGCGTCGAGGTGTTCGTTATCTATTTGTTATGGTCGCGATCACGGTCATGGGCCTGGTGGGATCGGCGGCCCGTGGCAGCGCCGCCGTGCCGACGCCGCACCCCACGCCCGAGGTCGCCTCGATTTTGCCCGCCGACGGCGCCGTGGTCGGTGTGGCGCACCCCGTCGTGGTCACGTTCACCGCACCGGTGGCCGATCGCGCCGCCGTCGAGCGGTCGATCCACGTGACGTCGCCGAGCGGCACGCCGGGGCACTTCGAGTGGGTCCGGAACACGGTCGTGCAGTGGGTTCCCAACCAGTATTGGCCCCCGCACACGCACGTCTCGGTGGGCGTGCAGGCCCTGACGACCGGCTTCGACACCGGTGACGCGCTCCTCGGTGTCGCCAGCATCTCCAAGCACACCTTCACCGTCAGCAGGGACGGAGAGGTGCTGCGCACCATGCCCGCGTCGATGGGCAAGCCCAGCAGGCCCACCCCGATCGGCAGCTTCACGGCGCTGGAAAAGCAGCGCAGCGTGGTGATGGACTCGCGCACCATCGGCATTCCGCTCAGCTCCCCCGAGGGGTACAAGATCACCGCCCAGTACGCCGTACGGGTCACCTGGAGCGGCGTCTACGTGCACTCGGCCCCGTGGTCGGTCGATTCGCAGGGCTATGCCAACGTCAGCCACGGGTGCATCAACCTCAGCCCCGACAACGCCTCGTGGTACTTCAACCAGGTCAACGTCGGCGACCCCATCCAGGTCGTGGCCTGAGCGTCACCCGCCGGTCCCCACGTGTGACGGTCGTCACACGCGTTGAACGGAAGACCCGCCCGCCGCGGTGAGTTCTCGGTAGACGAGGGATCTGAACGAGAGGCGGGCCATGACCGGTGAGGCGCAGCGCACGAAAGTTAGCTCTAGAGGCCCGATCAGCCCGGCGCGGGAGCGGGTAGCCGAACGGATCCGCGAGTTGGCCGCCAACGACGCACAATTCCGCGACGCCGAACCCGATCTTTCGCTCCAGCGGGCGGCGCGCCAACCGGGCCTCCGGCTGCCCCAGATCCTGGAGCTGTTCGTCGAGGGCTACGCCGATCGGCCCGCACTGGGCTGGCGGGCACGGACATCGAGCACCGATCCGGCGACCGGGCGGACCACCGCGGAGTTGCTCCCCCGGTTCGACACCATGACCTACCGCGAGCTGTGGGCCAACGTTCGCGCGATCGCCGGCGCATGGCGGCACGACGCCGCGAACCCCGTGTCGCCCGGGGACTTCGTCGCGACAGTCGGTTTCGCCAGCGCGGAATACCTGACCCTCGATCTGGTCTGCGCCTACCTCGGATTGGTTGCCGTTCCGCTGCAACACAACACCACCGCCTCACGGTTGCGCCCGATCGTCGATGAGGTCGAGCCATCGATACTGGCCGCCGGCGTCGGTTATCTCGACCTTGCCGTCGAAGCGGCGTCGGGAAGCTCATCGTTGCGGCGCCTTGTGGTCTTCGACTACCAGCCCGAGGTCGACGAGCAACGCGAAGCGCTGCAACGGGCCCGGGAGAAGCTGGCGGCCGCGGGCATGGCGGTGACCATCGAGACCTTCGACGAGATCGTCGAACGCGGCCGCGCCCTACCGCCCGAGCCCATGTACACCGGTGACACCGATCAGCGGCTGGCCATGATCATGTACACCTCGGGTAGCACCGGATTACCCAAGGGCGCCATGTACACCGAGCAGATGCTGTGCAAGGTGTGGACCAACGAGCTGATGCCCGATTTCGCGGACACGCCCGTGTTCAACGTCAACTTCATGCCGCTGAATCACCTCGGCGGCCGGATACCGCTGTCGACGGCGTTCCAGGCCGGCGGCACCAGTTACTTCGTCCCGGAAAGCGACCTGTCCACGTTGTTCGACGACTGGAACCTGGTGCGCCCCACCGAGATGGGTCTGGTGCCCCGGGTGGCGGAAATGCTCTACCAGCGCTACCAGAGCGCCGTCGATCGACTCGTGGCGGCGGGCGCCGATACCGGCTCCGCCGAGGCCCGCGCGCGGGCCGAGCTGCGTGAGCAGGTCCTCGGCGGCCGCATCGTGACCGCCTTTTGCGGGACGGCGCCGCTCGCCGCGGAGATGCGCGCCTTCATCGAAACAAGTTTGGACGTCCACGTTCTCGACGGCTACGGGCTGACCGAGGTAGGAATGGTGACCAAGGACGGGCGCATGACCCGTCCCCCGGTGCTCGACTACAAGCTCGTCGACGTTCCCGAACTGGGCTATTTTCACACCGACAAGCCTTATCCCCGTGGCGAATTGCTGGTGAAGTCGCTGACCGCCACGCCGGGATATTTCAAACGGCCGGACGTCACCGCCAATGCGTTCGATCCCGACGGCTACTACCGCACCGGCGATGTGATGGCCGAGCTGGAACCCGACCGGCTGGCCTACGTCGACCGCCGCAACAACGTGTTGAAGTTGGCGCAGGGCGAATTCGTCGCCGTCGCCCGCCTGGAGGCCGTGTTCGCCAGCGCGCCGCTGGTCCGCCAGATCTTCGTCTACGGCAACAGCGAACGCCCCTATCTGCTGGCCGTCGTCGTGCCGACCGTCGACGCCGCGGAGCGATTCGCCGGGGATCCCGACGGCCTCAAGGCCGCGCTCGCCGAATCCCTGCGCCAGTCGGCGCAACTCGCCGAGCTGCAGTCCTACGAGGTGCCGGTCGACTTTGTTGTCGAGACCGAGCCCTTCAGCGAGGACAACGGCCTGCTGTCGGGCGTCGGCAAGCTGCTACGGCCGAAACTCAAAGAGCACTACGCCGATCGGCTCGAACAGCTCTACGCCGACCTGGCCGAAAACCGCGTCACCGAGTTGCGTGCGCTGCGCGAGGGGGCGGACGAGCACCCCGTGATCTTCACCCTCACTCGGGCCGCCGAGGCGCTGCTGGGTGTGGCCGGCGGCCCGCCCGAGCCCGACGCACTCTTCATCGAACTCGGTGGCGATTCCCTGTCGGCGTTGACCTTTTCCAACCTCTTGCGTGACATCTTCGCCGTCGACGTGCCCGTGGGAATGATCACCGGGCCCGCGACCAACCTGGGTCTGATCGCGGAATATGTTGAGAGCGAACGTAAATCGGCGTCGCGGCGGCCCACGTTCGCGACGGTGCACGGCCGGGGCGCCGTCGAGGTCCGCGCGGCGGAGCTCACGTTGGACAAGTTCATCGACGCGAACACCCTGGCCGAGGCACCGGCGCTGCCGCGCGCGGCCGGGACACCGCATACGGTCCTGCTGACCGGCGCCAACGGCTACCTCGGCCGCTTCTTGGCCCTGGAATGGCTCGAGCGGCTCGCCGAGACCGGCGGGACGCTCATCTCCATCATCCGCGCCACGGACGCCGCGGCGGCAGTCAAGCGGCTGGAGGCGGTTTTCGACAGCGGGGACCCGCAGTTGCTGGAGCGGTTCCGCTCGCTGGCCGCCGAACACCTGGAGGTCATCGTCGGTGATATCGGTGAGCCGAATCTCGGCCTGGACCAAGCGACTTGGCAGCGCCTCGCGCAGAGCGTGGATCTGATCGTCCACCCGGCCGCGCTCGTCAACCACGTGCTGCCGTATGACCAACTCTTCGGCCCGAACGTCGCCGGCACCGCCGAGTTGATCCGGCTGGCGATCACGACGCGAATCAAGCCGGTCACGTACCTGTCGACGGTCGCGGTGGCCATGACGGTCGATCCCGGCGCGTTCGCCGAGGACGGCGACATCCGCGCCGACAGCGCGGTACGCCCGATCGACGACACCTACGCGAACGGCTACGCGAACAGCAAGTGGGCCGGCGAGGTGTTGCTGCGGGAGGCGCACGACCTGTGCGGATTGCCGGTCACCGTCTTCCGGTCCGACATGATCCTGGCGCACAGCCGGTATGCCGGGCAGCTGAACGTGCCAGATGCGTTCACCCGCTTGGTATTCAGCCTGCTGACCACCGGCATCGCGCCGTCGTCGTTCTATCGGCCCGACGAGCAGGGAAACCGGGCGGTGGCCCACTACGACGGGCTGCCCGCCGACTTCGTGGCCGAAGCGGTCACCACGCTCGGCGAACAGATGGCGGCCGAGGATGCCGATGTTGCCGGTGCGTACCGCTCCTATGACGTGATGAACCCGCACGACGACGGCGTCTCCCTGGACGTGTTCGTCGACTGGCTGATCGCCGCCGGACACGACATCCGGCGCATCGAGGACTACGACGAATGGCTGGGCCGCTTCACCACGGCGCTTCGCGCGTTACCGGACAAGCAGCGCCAGCATTCGGTGTTGCCGTTGCTGGACGCCTACCGGGAGCCCGAGACGCCACTGCGTGGTGCACCCGCCCCCACCGACGTCTTCCGCCACGCGGTGCGGACGGCCAAAATCGGTGCGGACGAGGACATTCCGCATCTGTCGGCGGCGTTGATCGACAAGTATGTCGCCGATCTGCGCTTGCTGGGTTTGGTGTAGCCCCGCCCTAGCCGGGCAACCCCCTCTTGATCGCTTCGTTCTGCTTGCGCGCGATGTCGAGGGTCGCCGCCGGGTCGAACGGGTCGTTGGGTGCGCTGTCGAACTCCAGGGTGACGAGCGCCTTGCCTTCGGTGAACAGCAGGACCGTCATGGCTTGGGAGTTGTCGGGTGAGGCGCCCGAAATCGCTGAGCCATTGGCGCCCACGGCGAGGGGCCGCCAGTCGCCGACCACCTTGCCGGCGTAATCGCTTTTGCTGCCGGCCAGTTCGGCCGCGGCGGCCGAGGGATCGGCGGTCACCACAATGGTGTCCCACAGGCGGCGGCCGCTGTCGGCGTTGGCGAACAGCTGCGCGACCCCCGGCGCGTTGTTGGGGTTGAGCATCGGCGACTGGGGTGCGGTGAGCCCCCCGCCCACGTCGCTCGGCTTGATCAGCAGAAAGCCGTAATCGGTGGGTTGGCCCGGCGGCGGCCCGGTGACCGCGCTCGAGCCGGTCGGGGTCGCGGACGGGCTCGACTCCGTCACTGAGGGCGACGAGGATTCGTCCGCACCGCCGCAGCCCGCGCTCGCGGCGCCGACCGCGACGATCGCGGTCATGGCGGTCACGTGCCGCAAGACCCCACCCGCCACGCCGATTCGAGCAACCCCCACGCATGTCCCTTCCACACGTCATCCGTGTTCGAGTTGTTACGAACATATGCCCAACGGGCCGGCGATGGGTAGCTCTTCGCGTGCCTATGCTGGCGTGGGTAGGGGTGTCTTCGCGTGAGGAGATCGGCATGACCGCTGCAACGGCGCGCGCCGTACGGTTCGACCGCTACGGGGGCCGTGAGGTGTTGTACGTGGCGGACATCGACATGCCCACGCCCGGGCCGGGTGAGGTCGTCGTCGAGGTTCGCGCGGCCGGGATCAACCCCGGCGAGGCCGGCATCCGGGTCGGGGCGATGCACGAGAGGTTCCCGGCCACCTTTCCCTCCGGGGAGGGCAGCGATCTCGCCGGCGTCGTGACGGCGGTGGCGCCCGGGGTCACCGAGTTTGCGGTCGGCGACGAGGTCTTGGGTTTCAGCCTGCGCCGCTCCAGCCACGCCACCCACGTCGCCGTTCCGGTGGGCCAGTTGATCCGCAAACCCCCTCAACTCGGTTGGGAGGCAGCGGGTTCGCTCTACGTGGCGGGCGTGACGGCGTACGCGGCGGTGCGTGCGGTTGCGCCCCAGCCGGGTGAGACGGTGGCCGTGTCGGCCGCCGCCGGCGGGGTGGGCAGCCTGGTGGTGCAGCTTCTGGTGCTCCGCGAGGCGCGCGTCCTCGGCATTGCGGGCCCCGGCAACGCCGACTGGCTGCGCGCGCACGGCGTCATCCCGATCGCCTACGGTGACGGGCTCGCCGAGCGGCTGCGCGACGCGGCGCCGGACGGAATCGACGCGTTCATCGATCTGTTCGGCCCGGACTACGTCCAGCTCGCCGTGGACCTCGGCGTGGCGCCGCAGCGGATCGACACCATCATCGCCTTCCAGAAGGCCGACGAGGTGGGCGCCAAGACCGAGGGCAGCATGGACGCCTCGACACCCGAAGTGCTCGCCGAAATGGCCGGCCTGATCGTCTCCGGCGCCATCGAGTTCGACGTCGCCGCAACCTATCCGCTGGACCGGGTCGCCGACGCGTTCGCCGAACTCGAGCAACGGCACACCCACGGGAAAATCGTTCTGCTGCCTACCGGCTCACAATGACGAGACCGGCTCGATGACCCCGGCCTGCACGATTTTGATGATGACGAACGCGACGGCCACCACGAGATAGCCGCGCAGCGTGAGCAACCCCGCCCGGCGCGACGGCGACATCGCCGGCCTGTCGAGCAGGGCCAGGTTCGGGGTTTGCCAGCCGGCCCGGTCCTGGCGGCGCACGGCCCGCCGTTCGGCGCGGGTGAGCGATGCGGCGTCGTCGAGTTCGTCGACCTGCTCGGGGTCGAGACCACCTCCGAGGGTGCGCACGATGGCTTCCGCCTCGGCCAGGCTGCGATGCCGCCGGCCGACGATGATCATCACCGCACCGCCGACGATGCCGATCACGGCGCCGACACCGAGCCCGATCTCGATGGTGGCCGTGGACAGGTCCGGGAAGAACGTCGTCGCCGTCAACGCCAGCGACAACAGCACCAGGCACCACACGATGCTCCACGCAATGATGTTCTGCCGCACCGTGTTCACCCACGGCCCCAGCACCGCGCGGTCATTGCACAGCAAGACCAGAAAGACGGTCGCCGAGGGGAGCAGCACGCCGGCGAGCGCCTGCACGCCCTGGGTCACCAGCCCCAGGATGTGGTCGGGGCTGAACGAGACGGCCGCCGACACCGCGAGCAGCGCCGCGTAGCCACCGTAGAACACCGGCGCCTCGCTGATCTTCCAATGCAACGAGTGCCGCTTGCCCATGGCGTCACCGACGGCATAGGTGGTCGCCAGGCCGACGGCGTTGGCGCCGATCAGCGACGCGTCCAGCAAGATGATCGCAAACAGCGCCCCCACCGTGCCGCCCAGATGCCGGGACAACCCGGCGGCGACCGCGCCCGCGTCGGTGAAGTGGCCGGCATCGGCGGTGCCCGCCAATCCGAACGCCGTCACCGCCATCAGCGCCGTCGCCCCGACCATGACCACGACGATCCCGATCACCAAATCGGCTCGCCCGTAAGGGATCCAGCGCGCGGTGATGCGCTTGTCGACCACGTTGGACTGCTGGAAGAACAGCTGCCACGGCGCGACGGTCGTTCCCACGATCGCGACCACCAGCAGCAGCACGGTCGAGTTCAGCCCACCGGGGAATTGCGGAATCAGGCCGGCCGCAGTCGCTTTCGGGGCCGGGTGCGCCAGCAGCACCATCGGGATGATCAGCACGTTGACGGCGATCAGCAGGAACATCAACCGCTCCCAGCGGCGAAACGACCCCCCGGCCACGACGGCGAACAGCAGCACCGCGGCGGCCGGGACGGCGACGAACTTCGGGCAGCCCAGGAAACCGAGAGCCAGTGACACACCGATGAATTCGGTGACGATTGTCAGGGCGTTCAAGACCAACAGGTCACCGACGCTGAAGGCGCCCCAGAACTTTCCGAACCGTTCGAAGATCAAGCGCGCGTGACCCACCCGGGCGACGGCGCCCAGCCGCAGCACCATTTCCTGGTTCACGTACAGCACCGGAATCATCAGTGCCAGCGTCCACAGCAGGCCCATCCCGTAGTCCTGGCCGGCCTGGGCGTAGGTCGCGACGCCACCGGCGTCGTTGTCGCCGACCATCACGATCAGGCCGGGACCGCTGATGACCGCCAGTGTCTTCAGCCGCCGCCAGCGGCCGTTCGTGGTGCCCCCGGTGCCGTCGCGCCCGATGCGGCCGAACGCGCCGACGATGTCGCCGACGTGCGCGGTGTCCAGCACCGTCGGCCCCTGCTCCTCGGCGTGCGGGGTTTCCACCGCGGCGGCCGAGCGGCCGAAAATCAGGCTGCGGCGGCCGCCGCGGGTGTGGATCGAAGTCATCTGATCCTCGCTGTACGATTCGTTCTCACCTCGCGGTGAGGAGTGCGGATGCGCTCGATGCGGGGAACGGATCACCAGTGGTTGTCGGGGCGGCCCGACACGTGTCCGCCCAGCGAGGCGGTGACCACGGCGATCGGCATCCGCGAGACGTACAGGTTGGCCCGCTCCTGGGGGGTCAGGTTGGCCCGCAGGTGCAACTTGTCGGCCAGCAACCGGCCGGCGCGCAGCATCGACCGGCCACGTCCCCTGGGGGCGGCGGAAAAACGGTGCGTGACAACAAAAGCCATGATCTTCTCCTGCCAGAGGTCCGATCGGCGTCGACACCGTCCGTGGAACGTGTCAGCCGCGCAGGACCGGAAGGTAGGTCAGGCGGCGGAAGGAATGCCGGAGCCGGATCGGGACAAAACGAATTTTGGATGCGGACTATCGCCGGGACTCATCTCGCCCTCACCTCCTCACGGCCGGGACACACGCGGGTGTCATCACATTCACCTGAACGAGAGAGGCACGAATGACCGACGGCACCAACGCCGCCGGTCGCACCCCTCTCGTCGGAGCTTCGGCACTGCACGGCGTATCCGGACGAAGCCGATGGTCGTCCAGAAGCCACTTGGGCTCAACCCTTGGGCCCGGGAAGAGCTGTCCTGACCCGGGGCGTCTCTCGACGTTCGGGGTCAGTGGCCTGTATCCATGCAGACGCCTCACCTACCGAGGTGCTTGCGGAGTCCATAGTGGCACCGCGGCCCGGGCTCGTCAAACTCATTTGCGCTGAGCGTGGCGCCGCCGTCGGGCCCCCAGCGCCCATCCGGGCTGCGCCCGGTTCGATTGCCCGCTCCTCACTCGCGCCGTTCCGGCGCTCACCGTCGCCGGGCCCAGTTCGATTGCCCGGCTCCTCACTCGCGCCGTTCCGGCGCTCACCGTCGCCGGGCCCGGTTCGATCGCCCGCTCCTCACTCGCGCCGTTCCGGCGCTCACCGTCGCCGGGCTACGCTCGGCGACATGACCACAACCCTGCAGGATCCGCGGGTCGCATCGACGCTCGACCGCATGTACGCCGAGTCGAAGAACCAGATGTCGCTCTTGCGCGAGCGGCGTGGCACCTTCGATCAGCCGATGACCGCCCAGGAGCGCGCCGACGCGATGAGCGAGTTCTACATCCCGGTGACGCCCGAAGCCGGCCGGCTGCTGTATTCGCTGGTCCGCGCCACCCGCCCGGCGACCGTCGTCGAATTCGGGATGTCGTTCGGGATTTCCGCCGTTCACCTGGCCGCCGCGGTGCGTGACAACGGGAGCGGCCGGGTGGTGACCACCGAGCTCAGCGCCACCAAGATCGCCGCCGCGAAGCAGACGTTCGCCGAGACGGGCTTGGACGATGTGATCACCATCCTGGAGGGCGATGCCTTGAGCACGCTGGAAAGCCTGGACGGGGCGATCGATTTTCTGCTGCTCGACGGTTGGAAAGACTTGTACCTGCCCGTGATCGAGCTGCTGGAGCCCCGCCTGTCCACGGGTGCGTTGGTCATCGCCGACAACGCCAGCTCGGCCGATATGGCCCCGTATCTCGACCGGGTGCGCGACCAGGACAACGGCTACGTCAGCTTCAACTTCCAAGTTCGCGACAGCGACAGCATGGAGATCAGCTGCCGCACAGGCACTTAGGAGAATTTCCTGCGCGGCGCTACCGCAGCGATTCCTCGAGCCACGGCGTCAGCCACTTCACCCCCTCCGGGGTCAGGTGCACACCGTCGCTGCGCACCTTGATGCCGTCGACCTTGGCGGTGTAGACGCCGTCGGGGCACAGCTTCTTGTTCAGGTCGAGGATCGCGACGTTCGGGTGATGGCTGACGGTCTTGCGCAACATGGTGTTCCACAGGTTGACCCGGTCCGGCTGGTCCTCGGGATACAGCCGGCCGTCCGGCTTCTCACCGCCGCGGCTGTACGGCACGGTCGCGACCACCACCCGGACACCGGTGGATCCGGCGATGGTCAGCGCCCGCTCAAGTTCGCCGTTGAGGTAGGCGTCGAAGGTCGGGTCGCCGATGTGGGTCCACTGGCCCTCGTTGACGCGATCCACGGTTTCCCAGCGGCCGATGATCAGCAGCGCGACATCGGGCTGGTCCTGGCTGACCTGCCTCGCCCATCGAATCGGCCAGCCGTCGCACTCGGATCGCTGCTCCAGCGTCTGACCCACATACCGGTACGGCGTGCCGCGCACCAGGCTGCACCCGATGACGGTGTGGTCGAGGAAGGCGAATCCCGGCGTCGGCGGGAGGTAGTGCATCCACGTCCACCCGATCGAATCACCGAACACCGAGACGGTGAACGGCCGATTGGGATCCCGGGGCCGGCTTTCTCCCGGCGGCGACGGCGAGACCGCCGCGACCGCCGAGACACCGGGCGGCAGGCCCACCTCACGCAGTCCCGGCCCGGTTCCCACCGGAACCACCAACAGCGTCACCGCCGCGGCGCTGGCCACGGTCGCCGCCGCCAACGGCAGCAGCGGCACCCGCGAAGGGCGCCAGCGCCGGATGGGCTGCTCGAGCACCCAATACGACGCCGCGGCCACCGCCACCGTGGCGGCGCACCGCGCGGCGAACAGCGGCAGCCCGGCCCACCCGGTGCGTTCGCCGTTGAGCGCCAAGAAGATCGGCCAGTGCCACAGGTAGATGCCATACGAGATGGTCCCGAGCCACACCAGCGGCGGCAACGCGAGCGCGCGGGCGACGACGCCGCGCTGCTCCAGGCCGACCGGGGCGATGACGAGGACGGCCGCGATCGCGACGCCGATCAGCAGGCCGTGGCGGAATTCGCCGCTGGCGCCGGTGGCGTAGTGGGTCGCCGCCGCCAGCCCCGCCACACCCAGCAGCGGCAGGATCCGGGCGGCGCGCCGCGCCCACCGGGTGCGGATCATGCACCAGCCGCGGTTCATCGACTGCCAGTCCCGTACCAGCAGGGCGGCGGCCGCCGCACCGACCAGCAGCGCCTGCGCGCGGGTGTCGGTGCCGAAGTAGATCCGGTCGCGGGTGCCGTCGGAGGCCATGACGATGGCGAGCGCCGCGGACGCCAGCGTCCCGAGGGTGGCGATGACAAACGTCGCGAAGCGCACCCCGCCGACGGTGGCCCGGGTGAAGCGGCGCCTCGCGCGTGCGGCCAGCGCCAGCGCGACCGCGATCAGCAGCAGCGGCCAGACGAAGTAGTACTGCTCCTCCACCCCGAGCGACCAGGTGTGCTGCAGCGGCGACGGCGGCGCCCCCTGGGTGAAGTAGTCGGTCTTCTGGGCGACGAACCGCCAGTTCGCCATCCACACGAACGCCGCGATGGCGTCGTCGCGCAGGCCGGTGAGCGACCGCTCGGGTAGCAGCTGCCGGGCCGCCGCCACGGTGAGCACCATCAACACCAGCGCCGGCAGCAGCCGCCGCGCGCGCCGGATCCAGAAGCCGGTGAGCTCGATGCGGCCGGTGCGTCCCAGCTCGTCGAGCAGCAGCGAGGTGATCAGGAATCCGCTGAGAACGAAGAAGACGTCGACGCCGATGAATCCGCCGCTGACGCCGGGGATTCCTCCGTGCCCGATGAGCACCAGCGCGACGGCGATCGCGCGCAGGCCGTCGAGCGCCGGGATTCCGCTGCGCCGCTCGGGGCGGTCCCAGACGGCCAGCCGGCCAACCCGGCGCACGGGGGCGACCCATCGGGGCCGACTACGACGAGCCGGTGCGGGGTGAGACCCGCCCGGCTCGGTGCTCGCCGTCAACGCGCCGTGACTACCATCCCGCCCGGCGCCATGGTTGATGCCGATACGTCGCTGCCCCTCCTCGTGAACGGAGCCAGCTTAAGGGTGGACGCGCGGGATTCCGCGGAGGACACGCAACGGTTTTCGGCCGTGGTGCGTTCGGATTTCGGTGCGGCGGGCTATCGGGCGGCCTTGTCGGGCGCGTAGCCGAGGGTGCTCTTGACCTCCAGGTATTCGTGGAAGCCGAACTCGCTCCATTCGCGGCCATTGCCGCTGCGCTTGTAGCCGCCGAACGGCGCGTTCATGTCGAATGCGTGGTTGATCGTCACCCATCCCGCGCGGATCCTGCGGGCAACTTCGCGTGCCGTGTCGAGGTCGGCCCCGGAGACATAGCCGGCGAGACCGTACTCGGTGTCGTTGGCGATCTCGACGGCCTGGTCGAGGTCGTCATAGCCGAGGATGCACAGCACCGGCCCGAAGATCTCCTCGCGCGCGATCGTCATGTCGTTGGTGACGTGCGCGAAAACGGTCGGCTTGACGTAGTACCCCGTGTCCAGCCCCGCCGGCCGGCCCGGGCCGCCCGCGACCACGGTCGCGCCCTCGTCGATGCCCTGCTGAATCAGGCGCTGCACCTTCTCGAACTGCGTCTTCGACGCCACCGGCCCGATCGCCGTCGCGTCGCCGGGGGTGCCCACCTGGACCTGCTCGGCTACCTCACGCGCGAGGGTAATCGCCTCGGCCATCCGTGAATTCGGCACCAGCATGCGCGACGGCGCGTTACAGCTCTGCCCCGAGTTGGGCATCATGTTGGCGACGCCGGCCCGCACGCCGTCGGCGAAGCCACCGTCGTCGAGGACGATGTTGGGGCTCTTCCCGCCGAGCTCCTGGGTCACCCGCTTCACCGTGGGGGCGGCGTTCTTGGCGACCTCGATGCCGGCGCGCGTGGACCCGGTGAACGACACCATGTCGATGTCGGGGTGGCTCGCCAGGGCCGCGCCGACGCCCGGGCCGTCGCCGTTGACCAGGTTGAACACCCCGGCCGGCACGCCGGCGGCGGCCAGGATCTCGGTGAAGATGTAGGGCGAATAAGGCGCGACCTCAGAGGGTTTCAGCACGACGGTGCAGCCGGTCGCCAGCGCCGGGTACACCTTGACGGCGACCTGGTTGATCGGCCAGTTCCACGGCGTGATCAAGCCGCAGACACCGATCGGCTCCTTGGCGATCAGGGTCTCCCCTTTGTGTTCGGAGAACGGGAAGTTCTTCAGCACGTCGATGGCCGTCGTGAGGTGGCCGATGCCGAGGAAGACCTGCGGGCCCGCGGCCAGTGAGGGCGGCGCGCCGATCTCCTCGGTGACCGCCTCGGCGAGATCGTCCGCGCGCTTCTGGTATTCGGCGAGGATGGCCTGCAACAAGTCCAGGCGCTGTTCCCGGGTGCTCTGCGACCAGCCGGCAAAGGCGCGCCGGGCGGCCTGAACCGCCACGTCGACGTCGGCCGCCGATCCCAACGAGATCTTTCCGGAAACCTGCTCGGTCGCCGGGTTTTCCACCTCGAAGGCGTTGGGCCGCACCGGGTCGACCCACTGTCCGTCGATGTAGAACTTCAGGTATTCGCGCATAGCTTGCACTCTTCCTTAGTTGCGACGCTTACTGGGTGCCTTCTGCGTACCAGGTGCGGAATCGGTCGTACTTGGGCATCTCCTCGGAGTTGGCCTTCGGGTCGATGCACACATGCACCACACCGACCTTGCCGCTGGCGTAGGCGCGCGCGATGGCCGGTCCGATCTCGGATTCCTTCTCGACGAACTCGCCGTGGCAGCCGAAGCCCTCCGCGATCTTGTCCATCCGGACGTCCTTGCTCCAGTGCACGCCGGGCTGCGGTGAGGGCTGCTCAAACGTGCGCTTGTAGACGCCCACTTCCAGGCCCCACTGGTGGTCGACGCCCACCACGCACACCAGCGGAAGATGCTGCCGCGCAGCCGTTTCCAGCTCGGCGATGTGGAAGAGGAAAGCCGAGTCGCTGGTCAGCAGCATGACGGGGCGCTTGCCGCCCTCGGCGACGGATGCCCCGACCGCGTAGGGCAGGCCGGTGCCGAGGTGGCCGAAGTTCTGGTTCCAGATCACGTCGCGCGGTTTGGCCTGCGAGTAGGTCCACTGAAAGATGACGGTCGCGCCGCCGTCGCGGACCATGATGGCGTCGTCGAGTTCGTTGAACGCCTTGGTGGCCTCGACGACGTAGCGCGCTGGGTGAATCGGCGAACGACCCGACGGCGCAGTCTCGGCGAGCTGAGCGAGCTCCTCGGCGTCGGCCTTGACCAACTTCTCGAGTTTGGCCGACGGGGTGCGCGGCGTGTCGCGGAGCGCGTCGACGAGCTGCGGCACGACGCCGCGCAGATCGCCCACCAGCGGCACGTCGAACTGGCGGTTGACGCCGATGGCGGCCGGGTCCTGCTCGACGTACACCCATTTGCGGTTCGCATCGTTGCCCGCCCAATGCTGGGTCCGGCCGTAGTGCATCGGCTCACCGAGTTCGGTCCCCAGCGCGACGCACAGGTCGGATTCCTCGACGGCCTCGTTGGCGGCCGGCGAGAACAAGTAGGGGAATGTCCGCTCCTGCAGACCCGGGATGTACGACGTACCCCCGGAGGTCTGGATGACAGGGCAGGCCATCAACTCGGCGAGCTCCTTCACCGCCGGACCGGTGCGCGACGTGTGCACGCCGTGGCCCACCAACAGAATCGGGCTCTTCGCTTCGCGAATCAGCTTCGCGGCCTTGGCGATCTCCGGGGCCCCCGCGCCCTGGTTGACGAGGCGATACCGATGGGGCGGCAGCGGATCGGCCACGTCGAGCTCTTCGAGGATGACGTGCGACGGGTATTCGACGTAGGCCGGGCCGGGGGTGCCGGACATGGCCTGGCGGATCGCCTCGTGGATGATCTCGTCGGTCTGATCGGCGTACTCGATGGACGCGCTGTACTTGACGGACGGGGCGAAAAGCGGCTCCTGGCGGACGAATTGGATGCGTCCGCGCCGGACCCGGCGTTCGGTGATGCGGGCGCGCTGGCCGCCGAGGAAGATCACCGGCGAGTTCTCCACGAGTGCGCACTGGATCGCTCCGGCCATGTTGGCCATGCCCGGGCCGAGCGTGCCGATGCACAGGCCGGGCTTGCCGGTCATCCGCGACGCCGCCTCGGCCATGAAGCCCGCGCTCAGTTCATGATGCGGCGCGACCACGGACCACCCGCGCGCGTCGGCCTCGGCGAACATGTGCACGAAGTTCGGGTCAGGGATCCCGAAGATCGTGTTCACGCCCTCGGCCTCGAACAGGTCGAGGATGCGCTTGTACACCGGCACGGTCATCGTTGAAGTTCCTTTCCGTCGCGAGCAGACGCAAAATCGTGCTCTGGCGGCGTGTTTCGTGCGATTCTGTGTCTGCTCGCGCTGATTTCGGCGAGCACTTCGGAGGTGTGGGCGCCGAGTTCGGGCGCCGGGCCCGCGACGCGGCCGGGCGTCTGGGAGAACCAGGTGGGTACGCCCGGGAAGCGCACCGGTCCGTGCGGGGTGTCCACGGTCTCGAACATGCCGACCGCGTTGAGATGCGGATCGTCGAACAGCGCGCCCGGCGTGTTCAGCGGCGCGGCGGGTATCTCGAGTTCGCGCAGAAGCTTCAACCACTCCGCGGTGGAACGCTCTTTCATCGTCTCGGCCACCAGCCCGTAGACGGTGTCGATCTCGCAGGCACGCTGTTCCAGCGTCGCGTACAGCTCGCTGGCCCAGGGCGGCCGCACGGCGTTCATGAAGGCGTTCCAGTGCTTGTCGTTGTAGATCAGCGCGGCGATGTGGCCGTCGCTGGTGCGGTACGGGCGGCGGTTGGGGGCCACGGTGCGCGGATACACCGCGGGCCCCAGCGGGGGATCGAACAGGGCGCCGTTGGCATGCTCGACGAGCATGAACGACGCCATGGTCTCGAACATGGCGACCTCGACCTCTTGTCCCTGCCCGGTGCGCTCGCGGTGGAACAACGCCATGGTGGTGGCGTACAGCGCCGTCAGTCCGGCGATCTTGTCGGCCATGATGGTGCCGACGTAGTCGGCCTCGCCGGTCAATTGCTGTTGCACCGCCGGGAGGCCGCATTCGGCCTGGATCGTGTCGTCGTAAGCGGGGCGATCGCGATCGGGTCCGCGTCGCCCGTATCCGTAGCAATTGGTGTAGACGACTTGGGGATTGATCGCGGCGACGTCGTCGTAGCCGAAGCCGAGCTTGGCGATCGCCTTGGCGCGCATCGAGTGGATGAACACGTCGGCGGTCTCGACCAGCGCGCGTAGCGCCCGCGTTCCGGCGTCGGTCTGCAGGTCCAGCACGATGCTGCGCTTGCCGCGGTTGACGTTGACGAACACCCCGCTCATGCCCGGCGCCGGGCCCACCGAGATGTAGCGGGTGTTATCGCCTTGGGGCGGTTCGACTTTGATCACGTCGGCGCCCATGTCGGCCATGATCTGGGTGCAGTAGGGCCCCATCACCATCGCGGTGAGATCGATCACGCGCAGGCCGGCCATCGGGCCCGAGGGGCTAGCCATGGAGCGCTCCTTGATCGTTTGACCTCTGCGCCAGCTCGAAGCTGTAGCGGATGTGCTGGTCGTGTCCATCCGGGACGACCGGGAAGATCGTCGGCGCCTCGACGTAGCGGATCGCGTCCAGATGGTTGCCGACGTCCTCGATCGTCCACGATGACCGGCACACGCCGGGGCTCTCCGCGACGACCGCTCGGGCCACGCGGCCCGCCAGCGCGATGAACAGTTCGCCGGTCACCGAGCAGGACTCGTGCGCGAGCCAGCCCACCACGGGCGCAACGAGTTCCGGTCCCATCGGCGGGTAGGCGGTCGTGTCGATGCCTTCCGCCATGCGCGTCACCGCCGCCGGCACGATCACGTTGCAGCGCACGCCCTCGGCGGCGCCCTCGAGCGCGGCGACGTTGGACAACCCGATCACACCCGCCTTGGCGGCCGCGTAGTTCGCCACGTCGTGGTTTCCGTACAGCCCGCCGATCGACGACGTCAGCACGATGCGGCCGTAGCCCGCGCCGCACATCAGCGGAAACGCCGGGCGCACAACGTTGAACGCGCCGCGCAGGTGTACGTCGAGCACGGCGTCGAAGTCCTCGTAGCTCATCTCCTTCAGGGAGGCTCGACGGACGTTGCCGGCGTTGTGCACCAGGATGTCGATGCGGCCATAGTGCTCGAGCGCGGTCGCGATGATCGCGGCGCCGCCGTCGGCGGTCGCGACCGACGCGCTGCACGCGACGGCCTGTCCCCCCGCCGCGGTGATCTCGGCGACGACCTGCTCGGCAGGACCGGCGTCGACCCCGTCGCCGTCGAGGGCGCCGCCGACGTCGTTGACGACCACCTGCGCCCCGCGCGCGGCCAGCAGTTGCGCGTAGGCGCGACCCAAGCCGCGGCCGGCTCCCGTCACCACGGCGACGCGGCCGTCGAATCGTAATTGCGCTGCAAGGATTTCGGTCAAGCGCCGAGCACCAACCCGTCCAGGTCGCCCTTGTCCCGCCACGCCCGCAGCAGGTCCTCGAAGGCGTAAAAGCCGGGGCCGTACGGTTCGCCCAGGTGTGACCGGATGCCCTCTCCCCCGCCGCCGCCTTCGTTGTTGTAGTAGCCGGGCGTGCACTGGGCGTCGAACGCCGAATTGTCCACCGCGGTTTCCCGGATCGTCGCGCACCACTGCTCCTGCGCCGCCGCGCTGGGCTCCACGGTGGTCGCCCCCCGCTTCAACGCCTCGGCGATGATGAAGGCGATGTGCTCACCCTGCAGCTCGTAGTTGGCGGCGATATTGGCGGAGATGCCGACCTGGGTGAAACCGGTATAGAACTGGTTCGGGAATCCGCGGCTGGTCATCCCGTGCAGCGTCTTGTAGCCGTCGCGCCAGTAGTCGAACAGCGACAGCCCGTCGCGTCCCTCGATCGTCTCCATGGAATAGCGCCGGCTGATCTCGGTGGTGATCTCGAAGCCGCTGGCATAAATGATGCAGTCGACCTCGTACTCGACGCCGCCCGCGACCAAGCCCTTTTCGGTGATCCGTTCCACGCCTTTGGAATCGGAGACGTCGACGAGGGTGACGTTGGGGCGGTTGAACATCGGCAGGTACTCGTCGTTGGACAGCGGCCGCTTGCACAGGAACCGGTAGTAGGGCTTGAGCGCCTCGGCGGTCTGCGCGTCCTCGACGATCACGTCGATGCGGCGGCGCAGCCGCTCCATCAACCTGTAATCCTCTTCTTCGCGGATCGCCATGAACTGCTCGGGGGTCATCGACGCGGGGTCGGCCAGCGCGAGCACCCGGGCCGCGGTGTTGCGCCCGAGCTCGGTCCAGAAGTCGCACACCAGATCCGGCTGACCCAGCGCCATGCCTTCGAACGTCCAGGAGTGGAAGTTGCGTTGCCGTTCGCGCTGCCAGCCCGGCTGCAACGACTTCGCCCACTCCGGGTCGGTTGGTGCGTTGTTGCGTTCGTCGACGGTCGAAGGGGTGCGCTGAAAGACGTAGAGGTGCTGGGCGTCTCGGGCCAGGAACGGGACGATCTGGATCGCGGTGGCGCCGGTGCCGATCACGGCGACCCGCTTGTCGGCGAGCTTGTGCAGGTTGCCGCCGCTGTCCCCGCCGGTGTAGTCGTAGTCCCACCGCGACGAGTGGAACGCGTGGCCCTTGAAGTCCTTGATCCCCGGAATGCCTGGCAATTTCGGCCGGTGGAAGGGTCCCGACGCCAGCACCACGAACCGGGCGCGGATGTCGTCGTCGCGGTTGGTGCCGATCCGCCAGCGCTTGATCTCCTCGTCCCAGCGCAGGTCGCGCACCTGGGTGGAGAAGATCGCCGAATCGTAGAGGCCGAAGTGTTTGCCGATGTTGCGGCAGTGCTGGTAGATCTCGGCACCGTCGGCGAACTTCTTCGACGGCATGAAGTCGAGCTCTTCGAGAAGCGGGATATAGCAGTAGGATTCGTTGTCGCATTGGATGCCCGGATACCGATTCCAGTACCAGACGCCGCCGAAGTCGCCCCCGAGCTCGATCACGCGTACGTCGTCGACGCCCGCCTTCTTCAGGTGGGCCGCCGACAGCAGGCCCCCGAAGCCGCCGCCCAGGACCGCGACGTCGATGTCCTCGGAAATCGGGTCGCGCGGCGTGGCCGGGGTGTAGGGATCGACCTCGTAGTAGCCGGCGAAATCGTCTTCCAACTCGATGTACTGCTTGGAACCTTCCTTGCGCAGCCGCTTTTCGCGCTCCAGGCGGTACTTCTCGCGCAGCGCGGCGATGTCGACGTCATCGGGCGTCTGGGTGGGCCCGCAGTTGTCCAGGTGCATGGTCATGCCGATGGGGACTCCTTGTGCGAAAGTTCCTGGGGCTCACCGACGCCCATGTATCTCGACAGTTGGTAGTGCAGGTTGACCGTGCTGCGTTCGCGGTACGGATTGGGCTTGGTGCCGCCGAAGCCGAGCGACTTCATGCCCTGTTGCACGGCGGCCATGTTGGAGAAGTCCTGCGGCAGGACCGACCGCCACCGGGGGTCGCCGACCGGCGTGTACTCCCACTCGGTCTGGGGCTCTTGGCCTTTCGGGTACAGCTCGAAGACCGACACCTCGAAGAGGCACTTGTCGGGGTTGTAGCTGGGGTGCGGCCGCGCGCCGTAGCACAGCGCGCTGGTCAGGCCCTGCCCGATCTGGAAGTTCGGAAAGATCTGCCACGCGGTGCCGGCCTGCCCGAGGATGTCGGCGGGAATCGTCGGCCACACCACGCCACGGGCCTCGTCGTCGCGGCGCGCCGACGCCAGCCAGTGCTCGAGGACCTTGTCGGCCGGCGTCCCCTCGGGCAGCTCGTCGACGAGTCGCTTGGCGGCGTTCACCAGCGTCTGGGTGGTGGTGGCGTTGGTTTCCTCCATCGTGTACACCTGCATCTCCGCGGTGGACACCCGCGGGTCGGCGCCGATGCCGAGGCGGATCTTGGACTTGGTGGCCTCCATGTCCTCTGGAGCGTCGTAGCCGATGTTGCTATGTCTGCCTTGGGCTTTCGCCCACCCCTTGAACTCGCCGAACTTGTTGAACTCGGGATGCGTGGTGTAGACGTGGTAGGTCTCGTTGAAGGCCTCCAGCGCGACCTTCCAGTTGCAGTCGAAGGACAGCCACTTGCGCCATTTGTAGCGCATGTTTTCCAGGCCGAACGGGTCGAGGATCTTCGCGGCGGGGAACAGGTAATCGGCCAGCGGCTCGCAATCGGGGTCCATGTTGATCCACAGCCAGCCGCCCCACGTGTCGACCCGGACCGGTCGAAGGTGGGTGTTGTCCGGGGTGAGCGCGTCCTGCCAGTCCTGTTGCTCGCGGATGTGGGTGCACGCCCCGTCCAGGCCATAGGTCCAGCCGTGAAAGCCGCAGACGAACGACTTTCGGGTGCGCGCGCAGGCGTTCTTGGCGCCCTCGGGGGTGTCGATCAGCCGGCGGCCGCGGTGCATGCACACGTTGTGGTGCGCGTGGAATTCGTTGCTGCCGGTGCGCACCACGATGATCGAGTCGTCGAGGATGTCGTAGGTCAGGTAGCTGCCCACCTCGGGCAATTCCTCGACGCGGCCGACCTGTTGCCAGACCCGGCGCCACAGCCTGTCGCGCTCGGCGCGGGCGTAGTCCTCGGAGATGTATGCCTCGACACCGATCGTCATCGGCGTCGAGAGTTCCTCGACCCCAGCGGAATTCGTGCCCTTGGCCAGATCGGTCATCACATCCTCCTGATCGCCGCGCGGAAGGATTCGTCTTTGAGAAAAAGCGACGTGTTGTCGGCGCCGAGGTGGCTCCATTTGAGGTCCAGCCCGCCGTCGACGAGCAGCGTCTGGCCGGTGATGTAGCTTGACATCTCCGAGAGCAGGAAGAGGATGGCGCCGGCCTGTTCCTCGGGCCGCCCACGGCGACCCATCGCGATCGCCTGCCGGTCCCGGTCGGGGTCTTCGTCGACGTAGGTGCGCGAGGCCGCCGTCTCGGTGACGCCGGGCGCCACGGCGTTCACCCGGATTCCCGCCGTCGCCAACTCGAGGGCCATCGTGCGGGTCATCGCCGTGATCGCGGCCTTGGCGGTTCCATAGGCGATGTGAAACGGCGCGGTGTTCATGCCGCTGATCGACGAGATCGACACGATCGATCCCGGCCGCTGCCGCGCGACGAGCTCGGCCGCCACGGCCTGGCTCATGAAGAATGCCGTTTCGAGGTTGTCGGCGAAGATCTTGCGCCAGTCGTCGCGTGCCACCCGAGTCGACGGCATCCACGTCGACGGCTCGGCGCCGCCGGCGACATTGACCAGCCCGTACAACTCTCCGTCGGCGCGGCGCGCGCGGTCGATCACCGCGGCGATGCCCTCGTCGGTGGACGCATCTGCCGCGACGGGCACCACGGCCAGGCCGTGGGCGGCCAGCGGGGCGACGTGCTCGTCGAGGTTTTCCTTCGATCGGCTCACCGCGATCACCGTGGCCCCGGCGCGGGCGGCCATCGCCGCGACGGTCGTGCCGATGCCGCCACCGCCGGCGCCGGAAACCACCACGATGCGGCCGTCCAGTCTGAGGAAGTCCTCCATTACCTGCTTCCGTCCACCGCGCACACATCGTGATTTGTCCGGACAAAATACGGCATTCTGTCCATTGGAGAACACTATTCCGACCCGTGGACTTCGCTGTCAAGATCGGCCCGGGACACTTCGGCGGCTATTGTCTGGACTACGAGGAATTGATAACGTCCAGCCCAACCGGCTGACGGAAGGACCTCGGCGAGCATGTCCATTTCAAGGGCCATCTCCACGCAGCCCTCGCGGTACCCAGCCCCAGACGCAATCGACGTCGCGCCGGGCTGGCAGCTCGAGCGGGTCACCGCGCCCAGCCGGCTGTTCGGTGCCAACGGGCTGCGCACCGGCCCGGACGGCCGCATCTACATCGCGCAGGTGACCGGCAGTCAGGTCAGCGCGCTGGACCACCGCACCGGGGAACTGGTCACCGCCAGCCCCAGGGGCGGCGACATCGTGGCGCCCGACGACGTCGCGTTCGACCCCGGCGGCAACCTGTACGCGACCGAGGTGATGGACGGGCGGGTCAGCGTGCGCGAGCCCAGCGGCCGGACGCGAGTGCTGCGCGACGACGTGCCGTCGGCCAACGGCATCACGTTCCATGGCGGTCGGTTGTTCATCGGTGAATGCCGCGAAGGCGGGCGCCTGCTGGAATTCGACCTGACGGGCGGCCCACCACGGGTGCTCTTGGAAAACGTGCCTTCACCGAACGCGATGGAGGTCGGCCCCGACGGCCTGCTGTACTTCCCGGTGATGGGCGCCAACGAGATCTGGCGCGTCGACCCCGATGGCGGCGAGCCGCAATGTGTCGCAGGCGATCTCGGCGTACCCGACTCCGTCAAGTTCGACGCTCAGGGCTACCTCGTGTCGACACAGGTGGCCAGCGGGCAGGTGCTGCGCATCGATCCCCGCAGCGGCGAACGGAGCCTGCTCGCCCAGCTGAATCCGGGGCTGGACAACTGCACCTTCGTCGGCGACCGGCTGTTCGTCTCCAACTTCACCGGCGAGATCACCCAGATATCCCCCGACGGCACAACGGAATCCGTGTTGCCGGGCGGACTCAACTGGCCGCTGGACCTGGCGGTCGGCGATGACGGGCAGCTCTACATCGCCGACGGCACGTACTTCTACGTCGCCCTGCCCGACGGGTCCTTGCACACCGCCGGGATGTTGTTCAGTCCCGGCTATCCCGGATTCCTGCGCGGCGTCGCCGCGAGCGGGCCCGGCGAGTTCGTCGTCACGACATCAGGCGGCCAGGTCGCCCGCTACCGGCCCGACGCCAGCGAAAGCGAGGTGCTGGCGGACGGTTTCGACCAGCTTTACGGGGTGGCGGTGAGCCCCGGCGCCGTGGTGGTCGCGGAGTTGGGCACCGGGCGGGTGCTGTCGCTGCGGTCGGGGGGTATCGACGTGCTGGCGACCGATCTGCGCGAGCCGGTCGGCGTCGCGATCGATGCCGACGGGGCCGCCCTGGTGGCGGAGGCCGGCGCGGGGCGGGTGGTCAGGCTGGACGGGTCGAGGGCCGACATCGTCGTCGCCGACCTTCAACGGCCGCAAGGCATTCTGGCCCGCGGCGGTGTGCTCTACGTGGTCGACGCCGGCGCCAAGGAGTTGATCGCGTTCGATCTCGCCAGCCGCGCGCGCCGGACGATCGCGTCCGGTCTGCCGGTCGGGCCCCCGCCGGGCGTGACGCCCAAGCCGCTGCGTGGCATGCCGCCGTTTTCCGGGCCACAGGGCCCGTTCGCCGGCATCACCGCCGCGGCCGATGGAACGCTGTACGTCTCGGCCGACGGTGAGGGCAGCGTGCTGGCCCTGCGCCCCACGGGGCGCTGATGTCCCAGGCCATCGCGGGCGACCACCGCTACCTGCAGATCGCACGCACGCTGCGCAAGGAGATCGTCGACGGCGTCTACCCGGTGGGATCACAGCTGCCGACCGAGCACCAACTGTGTGAGCGCTTTGCGGTGAGCCGCTACACCGTTCGCGAGGCGCTGCGCCGGCTGCGGGAGGACAACCTGGTCGCCTCCCGGCCGCGGGCGGGCACCCGGGTGGTGCCCCGCCCGGCGTCGAGTTCCTATGCCCAGGACGCGATGTCGATCGACGACCTGCTCGCGTTCGCTGCCGGCGCGCAGTTGACCATCGAATCCAACGAGATGGTGACGATCGACGAGGACCTCGCCGCCCGGACCGGACTCGAGCCCGGCACCCAGTGGCTCTCGGTGCGCGGCTACCGGCAGGCCGATGGGGCGTCGGAGCCGATGTGCCGAACGGAGTACTACATCAGCCGCAGTTTCGCCGCGGTCGGCAGGCTGCTGCAACGCCATGCCGGCCCGATTTTCCCGTTGATCGAGGATCTGTTCGGCGTGAGCGTCTCCCAGCTGCACCAGGAGATCGCGGCCGTCCTGCTGTCCCCGGAGCTGGCCGACGGCCTCGGCGTGGAAGCGGGAACGGCCGCGCTGCAGATGCGGCGCACCTACACGACCTCCGACGGGGAGGTGGCCCAGGTGACGATCAATACCCACCTGTCGTCGAGGTTTCGGTACGCGATGACGATGCGGCGCGTCACCGGTCAGGCCGGTTGAGTTGATCGCCCCGGTGCGCCACGACGCGGCGCAAGCGTCAGAGGCTTATCGGCGCGGATTGTGGGTGCACACCACGCTGGCCGATTCGCTGCGGACGGCCGCAGAGGCCTCGCCGCAACGAACGGTGGTCGTGGACAAGGATGTTCGGCTGGACTGCGCCACCCTGCATGCACAGGCCGGCGCGCTGGCGGGGGCGCTGCTGGCGCGCATGCCCACCGGCAGCGTCGTGTCGTTTATGCTGCCGAACTGGCACGAGACCGCCGTCATCTATTTGGCCGCAACGCTGGCCGGCATGGTGGTGAACCCGATCCTGCCGTCACTGCGCGACCACGACCTGCGTTTTATCCTCGAAGACGCCGGCACGGCAATGATTTTCGTCCCGCACCGGTACGGCGGCCACGACTACGGGGCGATGCTCGAACGGGTGACGGCCGCGATGGAGGCCGCGCCCGAGGTCGTGGTGCTTCGCGAAACCGGGCACGCCGGTGCGCACACCCGCTATCCGGACCTGCTGGGCCAGGCGCCGGAGGCCGCGACGCTTCCGGCGCTCGATCCCGATGCCGTGCGGATGATCCTGTACACATCCGGGACCACGAGCCGGCCGAAAGGCGTCCTGCACACGCACAATTCGCTGCACGCGCTCATCCGCCAGCTCCGCGAGCACTGGAGCATCGATCCGGGCGACACGTTCCTGGTCCCCTCCCCGGTCGCCCATATCGGCGGCTCGATCTATGCCTTCGAATGCCCGCTGCTGCTGGGCACGACCGCGGTGCTGATGGACCGGTGGGACCCGGGGGAGGCGGTCGCCCTGATGAACACCGAACGGTGCACCCACATGGCGGGGGCCACGCCGTTTCTGCAGCAGCTGCTCTCGGCCGCCGAGCGCGCCGGCACCCGCCTGCCCGACCTGAAGGTGTTCATCTGCGGCGGCGCATCCGTGTCGCCGTCGCTGATCCGGCGCGCCGCAGAGTATTTCGAACGCGCGGTCATCACCCGGGTATACGGCTGCACGGAGGTTCCCGTCGCGACCGTCGGCGCGCCCCGGCCGGACGAAGCCGACCGCGCCGCGGACACCGACGGCAGGGCCGGCATCGCGGAGATCAAGCTCGTCGCCCACGAAGCCGCTCCCGCCGGTGACGGCGAGATCTGTGTGCGCGGCCCGCAGATGCTGGTGGGTTACCGCCATCCCGAAGACGGAGCCGATTCCTTCGATGCCGCAGGGTTTTTCCGCACCGGGGATCTCGGGCGGTGGGTCTCGGCCGGCTCCGAAAACCGGTACCTCGTCGTGACGGGGCGGGCCAAGGACGTCATCATCCGCAGCGGCGAGAACATTTCCGCGAAGGAGGTCGAGGATTTGCTCGCCGATCATCCCGGCATCGCCGAGATCGCGGTCGTGGGGCTGCCGGACGAGCGCACCGGCGAACGGGCTTGCGCGGTGATCGTCCCCGCGGGCGCGGAGAGCCCGGACGTCGCGAGCCTGCTGGCGCTGCTGGTGAGCAAGGGCGTCGCCAAGTTCAAGGCGCCCGAACAGGTCGTGATCTGGGATGCCCTGCCAAAGAACGAGGCGGGCAAGGTTCTCAAGCATCGGATCCGGGCCACGCTGACCCGGGGCGGAAGCTAAGGATGGGTGAGATGCAGGTCGCAATCGTCACGGGCGCAAGCAGCGGCATCGGTCTGGGCTGCGCCACGAAACTCGCCGAGATGGGCATGGCGGTCCTCGGCACGGGCCGCGACCAGGACCGGCTGGCCGAGCTGCACGAGGCCGTCGGCGATCCGGATCGCGTGGCGACGCTTGCCGTCGACCTGACCGGCGACGACGCGCCGCGCCGCATCGTGGACCTCGCCGTGCAGCGGTGGGGCCACATCGACTTCCTGATCAACAACGCCGGGGTGGGCAGCCCCAAGCCGCTGCACGAGACCGACGACGAGACCCTGGACTACTTCCTGGGTTTGATGCTGCGGGCCCCGTTTCGGCTCGCGCGGGATGTGCTGCCCCACATGGGACCCGGTTCGGCGATCATCAACGTGACATCGACGTTCGCGGTCGTCGGCGGCCTGCGGGGCGGGGCCTACTCCGCGGCCAAGGGCGGGCTGACCGCACTGAGCACCCACATCGCCTGCCAGTATGGCGCGTCCGGCATCCGATGCAACGCCGTCGCGCCCGGGGTGACGGTCACGCCGATGGTCGAGAAGCGCTTGGAGGACGAGCGATTCCGCAAGATCAACACCGAGATGACACCGCATCAGCGGCTGGGCCGCATCGACGACATCGCCAGCACTGTCGCCTTCTTGTGCTCGCCGGGCGGAAGTTTCATCAACGGCCAAACGATCGTCGTCGACGGCGGATGGAGCTCGACGAAGTATCTGTCGGAGTTCGCCTTGTCCTCGCAGTGGATCGAGCGATGAACCTGTTTGCGATGCTCGACCAGGCGGCGAGGCGGTTCCCCGATCGCGGCGCGCTGTATCACGGGACCCGGCGCCTGTGCACCTGGATCGAGTTGCGGGACCGGGCATTACGACTGGCCGCGTCGATCCGGCAACAGCACGGGACCGGTGCTCGCATCGCGATCGCGACCCACAACCGGCCCGAGATCATCGAGTTGATGTTCGCGATCTGGGCCGCCGAGTGCGTCGTCGTCCCCGTCAACTACAAGCTGCATCCGCGCGAGATGGCGCAGATCCTCGACGATGCGGGCGCTTCGCGGGTGTTCGCCTCTGCCGAGCTCGGCGCGGAACTGGCATCGGTGACCACGACGCCGACGGAATCCCTTGATTCCGAGGCCTATTCACGGCGATTCGACACCGCCCCGTCCGCGCCCCCGCGCACCGACCCGTCGGCGCTGGCGTGGCTGTTCTACACCAGCGGAACCACCGGCCGCTCGAAGGGCGCGATGCTGTCGCACCGCAACCTGACGGCGATGACCGTCGCCCACCTCGCCGACATCGACGACCCCGACGAGGGCTGCAGCCTCCTGCACGCGGCGCCGATGTCTCACGGCTCCGGGCTCTACGTCCTGCCGTACGTGCTGCGCGCCGCGCGCCAGGTGGTGCCCTCCTCGGGAGCGTTCGATCCCGACGAGTTCCTCGATCTGTGCGAACACCATCCGGCCGGCAGCGCATTTCTGGCCCCGACGATGGTGCAGCGCCTGGTGGATACGGGCCGCACCCGCCCCGCCAACCTCAAGACGATCGTCTACGGCGGCGGCCCGATGTATGTCGAAGGCCTGCGCAAGGCGATCGCGGCGTTCGGCCCGATCTTCGCGCAGATCTACGGGCAGGGCGAGTCGCCCATGACCATCACCGGGCTGCGCCGCGCCGACCACGATTCCGACGACGACGCGATCCTGGGATCGGTCGGCTATGCGCGGTCGGGGATGGACGTCGCGGTGCTGGGCACCGGCGGCGACCCGGCGCCCGTCGGCGAGATCGGCGAAATCGTGTGCCGCGGCGACGCGGTCATGTCCGGCTACTGGCGCAATCCCGCCGCGACCCGCGCCACCCTCAAAGACGGCTGGCTCTACACCGGCGACATGGGTTCGTTCGACGACCGCGGCTTCCTCACGCTGCGCGATCGGTCGAAGGACGTCGTCATCAGCGGCGGCAGCAACATCTACCCGCGCGAGGTGGAGGAGGTCCTGCTCGAGCACCCCGGGGTCGCGGAGGTATGCGTGGTCGGTGTCCCCGACGCCGAGTGGGGCGAGATCGTGGTCGCATTCGTCGTCGGCACAGGCGATTCCGTCGACCCCGCGGCGCTCGACGCGCATCTGCTGGCGCGCATCGCCCGCTTCAAGCGGCCCAAGCGCTACGAATTCGTCGACGAGCTACCGAAAAACAGCTACGGCAAGGTGCTCAAGCGGGAACTGCGGGCCAGCTTGGCGCCACGCCGGGAATTCCATGAGACATCGAGGAGGTCGCAATGAAGTGTCGCGCCGCTGTGATCCGCGGGGTGGGCCGGGACTGGGAGATCCGCGAGATCGAGCTCGATCCGCCCCGCGGCGGCGAGGTCCTGGTACGGATGGCGGTTGCCGGGATCTGCCACTCCGACGACCATCTGTTCACCGGCGATGTGGTGCCGACCCCCGAGGCGCTGGCCGCGAGCGGGCAGCCCGCTCCGGACTGGTTCCCGCTGCTCGGCGGTCACGAGGGCGCCGGTGTCGTCGAGGAGGTCGGGCCGGGCGTGACGTCGGTGCGCCCCGGAGATCACGTGGCGCTCTCCTTCATTCCCGCGTGCGGCAGTTGCCGGTTCTGCGTGAACGGCCAGAGCTACATCTGCGACATCGGCGCGAGCCTGTTCGTGCGGGAGATGCCCACCGACGGCACGTGCCGCCGCCACCTCGGTGACGAAAACCTCTTGGCCTATGGGCAACTCGGCACGTTCGCCGAATACGCGGTGCTCTCGGAGCGCTCCGTCATCAAGATCGACGACGCGATCCCGTTCCATGCCGCCTCGCTGGTGTCGTGCGGGGTCAGCACCGGCTGGGGTTCCGCGACCATCTCGGCGGGCACCGAACCCGGCGACACCGTCGTCGTCATCGGCGCCGGCGGCGTCGGGATGAACGCCCTGCAAGGTGCGCGTGCCGTCGGAGCGAAATACGTCGTCGCGGTGGATCCCGTTGAGTCCAAGCGTGATTCGGCCAAGATCTTCGGCGCCACGCACACCGCCGCCTCCGCCGAGGAGGCGATACCGCTGGTCAAAGAGATCACCGCCGGACTGATGGCCGACCGCGTCGTCGTCTGCCCCGGCGTGGTGCACGTGGACCTGCTTCCGTTGGCGATGACGCTGCTCCGCAAGGGCGGGATCTGCGTGCTCACCGGGATCACCCCGTTCACCGAGCCCCCGGTTCCGTTGGTGCTGCAGGAGATGACGCTGTCGGCCAAACAGCTCAGGGGAGCGCTCTACGGCGGGATGAATCCGCGCACCAGCGTGCCGATGCTGTTGTCGTTGTATCAGGCGGGCGCGGTGAAACTCGACGAGTTGGTCACCCGCCACTACCGGCTCGACGAGATCAACGAGGCGTTCGTGGATCTGCGCGAGGGCCGCAACATTCGCGGCGTCATCGACTTCGGGGTGTGACTTCGAAATGCCGCCGAATCCCAGCCAGCATCTCGGCGTGCGCCTTGACCGCCTCGCGGATCGTCACCCCGGCCAGCAGCCGCGGCGCGGAGATCCGGATGCGCTCGGTGACCCGGGTGCTGCCGTCGTCGGGCTCGAAACTCACCGTGCCGCGTAACCGCACCCCGGGTGACTGATCCGCCTCGGTCAGCACGTCGCCGCTCGCGGGCACTCGCAGCCTGGCGTGATAAGCGGTGCGGATAGTGAACGGCCCCACGGGGATTCGATCGACCACCCGATAGCTCTGCTGGTAGCCCTCCGGGGTGTCGCTGCGGGACAACGTTTCCACGGACACGATCAGCGGGTGCACGAGCCTGATGTTGTCCAGGTCCACGTAGAAGCCGCGCACCGCATCGGGCGGCGCGGGCACGCGCTCGGACAGCCTCCGGTCGGCGTGCACGAACAACAACGACCGGGCCCGCGCATGTAACGCCACGGCGACATCCTGTCAGTTTTTTCGCCGTGGCGTTACGCTCAGCGCAGTGCCCGGAGCGGAGGCATGATGGGCGACGCGGCGAAAGGTCACGTGGTCGAGCGTTACCTCGACTGCCTGACCGCTCACGACTGGGACGGCCTGGCCGGCACCCTCGCCGACGACGGCCTGACCCGTGAGGGGCCGTTCTGCGATCTCATCGAGGGCAAGGCGAACTACCTCGCCTACCTGCGCAAGATAATCACCGATCTGCAAGGCCACCGGCTCGACGTGCAGCGAGTGTCGCATGTGGACGCCCGGCTGTCCTACGTCGAGTTGACCGAGGCGTTCGAGTTCGACGGTGTGGCCCGGCGGTGGCCCGAATGCCTCCTCTTCGAGCGCGACGACGACGGATTGATCGCTCACGTCAGCGTGTTCTTCAAACAGCGCCAGGACGCCGCCGCCATGTAGCGGTCTATTCCCTCGCTTGCGGAATTGACCTAACGTGTCATGGATGGAGGCAGATGGAACTCCGGAGTCGGTGCCGGTCGAGAAATTGCACTCGGGCGACCCGATCACCGATTGTGGTCAGCGGTACATAGTTCTCGAATCGAAGGCGCTCAGCGACTGCGTGGTCCTCGAGCTCGAATCCCGAGTGGATCACCAGCTCCAGGTCATCGAGAAATCGTTCCCCACCGGCTACCAGGTCGGCAGGGCGAATCACCGAATTTTGTAGCCGAAGAATTCTCGGCGGAAACACATGCGCGAGTAGCCGTTCGACGGCTACCGTGCATTCATGTTTTCTGCGCAGCCCCAAACAGCCTGCGCCGCTTAGCTCTTCGGCGGCCGGATGTCGTTGGGATCGTTCGGGTCGGGGTCGCCGAACCAGCGTGACGGCTCGTGCTCGCCGTACGCGTCGTGCCAGTCCCACCACTCGTAGGGAGCGGTCTGCGGGTAGCCCTCGGGCGAATCCTCCCAGGTTTCCTGGCGTCCCAGCGCGGTCATATCCAGGAAGCTCCACGTGGTCCCCAGCGCCTCGTCGCCGCGGTTGTTGATGAAGTAGGTGCGAAACACCCGATCGCCGTCACGGATGAAGGCGTTGGTGCCGTGCCATTCGTCCACGCCGAAGTCGGCGTCGAAACCGTCGGTCATCGTGTACCAGGGCATCTTCCAGTCCATCCGCGCCTTGAGGCGCTCGATGTCGGGCTGCGGTGCCCGCGAGACGAACACCAGCGTGGTGTCGCGGGCGTTCAGGTGGGCCAGGTTGCCGACGTGGTCGGCCATCATCGAGCAGCCGCGGCAGCCGTGCTCGGGCCAGCCGTCGATGTCGGGCCCGTAGAAGGCCCGGTAGACCACCAGCTGACGCCTGCCCTGAAAGAGGCCCGGCAGGTTGACTTTGCCCTCGGGCCCCTCGAACTCGTAGTCGGCGTCCACGGCCATCCACGGCATCCGGCGCCGCAGGGCCGCGAGCGCGTCACGGGCCCGGGTGAGTTCCTTCTCCTTTTCCAGCAGTTGTTGATGCGCGCTCGCCCACTCGTGGGTCGACACGATCGGGGGTGTGTTCATCGCGGTACGCCTTTGCGGTGTCGGGTGTTTCAGGTCAGCGGCGCGAGGCCGGCGGAGGTGAGCAGGTAGGCGTCGTGGTCCGGGACGGCGGTGGCGATCTCGAGCACCGACTTGCCGACCTGTTCGGCGGTGAGCGTGGGCCCGGCGGCCTGCAAGAAGCTGTCGACGTCGACGCCCTGTCGCTCGGCGTAGGCGGCGACGCCGGCCGCGCCCAGGCCGGTGGCCGGGGTCAACCGCGGCAGCACGGCGGTGAAGTCGATCCCCAGCCCGGCGCGTTGCGATTCGAGGGCGGCATAGCCGGTGAGGAACCGGACCGTCGCCTTCGCGCCGGCATAGCCGCCGGACAGTGGTGATCCGGCCAGGGCGGCGCCGCTGGACATCACGATCACCGAGCTGCCCGGCGCCAGCGGGCGCCGCAGCGCGTGACGAACCCAGTGAAACGCCTGCGCGACGTCGGAGTTCCAGTTGTCACTGAACGACTCCCAGGTCTGATCCTGCAGCGGCGCCATCCGCGGCGCGGCCCCGGCGCACAGCACCAGGGTGCGCGGCCGGTACCGGTCGACGAGCCGGCCGGCCGTCATCGGATCGGCCGCGTCGGCCACCACCGGGGTGAACGCGTCGCCCAGCTGGGCGTGCACCTCCTCGAGTTGTGATCGGGTGCGCGCGACGCCGACGACTTCGGCGCCGGCCGTCGCGAACGCGGCGGCGATCGCGCGGCCGAATCCGCGGCCGGCCCCGGTCACGATCGCGGTGCTGCCGACGAACCCGTCGGCGGAGGGGTTCGGTGTCTGGTTCATGTCGTGCTCGCTTCCTCACGTGGACTGCGGCCGTGCCGCGACTTCACTAATTGAGATACGGCGCGGCGGCCGGGTTCATCGCCGGCGGACCGATGAATTTCGGCGGCCGGATGTCTCTACAGGAGTAGGTTCTTCACCCACCGAAAGGAGAGGCTGTGCCGGCGCAGGAGGAGTTCGTCGAGCGGGCGGCGCCATTTCGTGCCGAGCTGATCGCGCATTGCTACCGCATGCTCGGCTCGGTGCACGACGCCGAAGACCTCGTCCAGGAGACATATCTCCGGGGCTGGCGCGGCTATCAGGCGTTCGAGGAACGCGCGGCGTTGAAGACCTGGCTGTACCGGATCGCGACGACCGCCTGTCTGCGCGCGCTGGAGAACCGCGCCCGCCGCGTGCTGCCGGCCGGGCTGGGTGACGGCTCGATCGACCCGGACGCCGATCTCGACGCGACGGCCGGCGCGCACCTGTGGCTCGAACCCATCCCGGACGCCATGCTTTTCAAGAGCCCGGAAGAGGACGTCACCGCGAAGCAGAGCGTGCGGCTGGCCGTGATGACCGCCCTTCAGGAACTGCCGGCGCGCCAGCGCGCGGTGCTGATCCTGCGCGACGTCGTGCAATTCAGCGCCGCCGAGGTTGCCGAGCTTCTGGAAACCACGCCCGCCGCGGTCAACAGTTCGCTGCAGCGCGCCCGGGCCCACCTCGCCGAGCTGTCCCCCAGCGAGGACGGCATCACCGAGCCCGACGACGCCCGGCGCCGCGAATTGCTCGACCGGTATTGCGCCGCATTCGAAAACGCGGACATGGCGGCGCTGACCGCGCTGCTGCAGGCGGACGTCAAACTCGAAATGCCGCCTCTGCCAGTGTGGTTCGCCGGACGGGACACGGTGCTGAAGTTCCTTGCCGGGCGCGCGCTGGCCCGGCCGGGCGATCTTGTGATGATCCCGACCGCCGCCAACGCGCAACCCGCCGTCGCCGAGTACCGCCGCGCCGCCGATCACGTGTTGCGGGCCCATTCCATCCACGTCTTGACCCCCGGTGCCGCCGGGGTCGCCGGCATCACCGTCTTCCTCGACCCCGGCCTGTTCACCGCGTTTGGTTTGTCGTCAACCCGGTAATGTTTCTGCCAGGGACGTGATCGCAGCCCTTGCCATCTAGGGAAGCCCGACCTGCATCGCCAGGGGTGTCGGCGCAGGCTTTACCTTCCCGCCCCACGTGTGGACAGCTCCTTCACACGCCAGGATCATTAGGCGCGGGAGACGTAATTGAAGGGTGACGAGTGAAGATTCCCGGCGTTTCCAGTGTCGTCGCTGGTGTGGCCGGCGGCGCCGCGCAGGTGGTCCGGGCCGGCGTATCGACCGCGGCGGGGGCCGCCGGCGCGCTGCAGACGTTGACCAACCCGGTCGCCGAGCTCGCCGGCCCCGTCATCCAATCGGTGGCTCAAACCACGGGCCGAGCAATCGGGTTGGACACTTCCACCGACGGCGCCGCCCCCCCGATCCTGCCGCCGGTGCGCTGGCACAGCGGGCGACGAGTGCACCTGGACCTGGACCCGTTGCTGCCGTTCCCCCGCTGGGGCGAGTACGCGCCCGCCGTCGAGGAGCCGGTGCGCAGAATCCCGGGCGTGGCCGAGGCGCACGTCGAGGGCGCGTTGGGCCGGTTGGTGGTCGAACTGTCCGACGGCGCGGACCACGACGCCGTCTTGGACGAGGTGCGGTCGACGGTCGCGTCCATCGCCGCCGACATCACCTGGTCGAAGTCGGAGGCGGCGACGCCTTCCGCGCCCTTCGCCGACCCGGGCAACCCGCTGGCGATTCTGGTGCCCCTCACCGCGGCGGCACTGGATCTGGTCGCGATGGGCGCCGCGGTGACCGGATGGGTGACCCGGCTGCCCGCGGCGCCGCAAACCACCCGGGCCGCGGCCGCGCTCATCAACCATCAACCGCGCATGGTCTCGATCCTCGAGGAGCGGCTGGGCCGAGTGGGCACCGACATCGCGCTGGCCGCCACTACGGCCGCCGCCCACGGCCTGACCCAGTCGTTCGGCACGCCGATGCTCGACCTGACCCAGCGCACCCTGCAGGTCTCCGAGGCGGCGGCGCACCGCCGGGTGTGGCGGGACCGGGAACCCCACCTGGCCTCGCCCCAACGGCCGCAGGCCCCGGTGGTCCCGGTCATCTCGTCCGCCAAGTCGGAGGTGCCCCGGCACAGCTGGGCGGCCGCGGCGGCCGGGGAGGCTTCGCACGTCGTGGTCGGGGGAACCATCGACGCGGCGATGGACAAGGCGAAGGGCTCGATGGCCGGGCCGGTGGAGAGCTACGTCGATTCCGCGGCGAACGGCTCGTTGATCGCCGCGGTGAGCGCGCTGGTGGCCGGCGGCGGCACCGACGACGCGGCCGCGGCCATCGAGGCCGGGGTGCCGCGGGCCGCGCACATGGGCCGACAGGCGTTCGCCGCAATTTTGGGTCGCGGGCTCGCCAATTCCGGGCAGCTGGTTCTCGACCCGGGCGCGCTGCGCCGCCTGGATCGGGTGAAGGTGGTCGTCATCGACGGCGCCGCCCTGCGCGGCGACCACCGCGCCGTCCTGCATGTTCGTGGCGACGCGCCCGGCTGGGACGATGACCGGGTCTACGAGGTCGCCGACGCGCTGCTGCACGGCGAACAGGCGCCCGAGCCCGACCCCGACGAGCTGCCGGCGACCGGCGCGCGACTGAAATGGGTTCGGACCCAAGGGCCTTCGGCCACGCCCGCGCAGGGCCTGGAAACCGCCGACCTGATGGTCGACGGCGAATGCGTCGGCAGTGTCGACGTGGGCTGGGAGGTCGACCCGTACGCGATTCCGCTCTTCCAGACCGCGCACCGCACGGGCGCCCGGGTGGTCCTTCGCCACGTCGCCGGCACCGAAGACCTCACCGCCAGCGTCGGCGCGACGCACCCGCCCGGCACCCCGCTGTTGAACGTGGTCCGTGAGCTGCGGGCCGATCGGGGGCCGGTGCTGTTGATCACCGCGCTGCACCGGGACTTCGCGTCGACCGACACCCTGGCCGCGCTCGCGATCGCCGATGTCGGTGTGGCGCTTGATGACCCGCGCGCCGCCACGGCGTGGACCGCGGACATCATCACCGGCACCGACCTCGCGGACGCGGTGCGGATCCTCTCGGCGATCCCGGTCGCCCGGTCGGCCAGCGAATCGGCGGTGCACCTGGCCCAGGGCGGCACCACGCTGGCCGGGCTGCTGCTGGTCACCGGTGAGCAAGAAAAAACCACCACCCCGGTGAGCTTTCGGCGCTGGCTCAACCCGGTCAACGCCGCCGCGGCCACGGCCCTGGTGGCGGGAACGTTCTCGGCGACCCGGGTGCTCCGGCTGCCCGACCCGACTCCCCAACCGCTGACCGCCTGGCACGCGCTGGATCCCGAGATCGTCTACTCGCGGCTGGCCGGCGGCGCGCGGCCGCTGGCCGTCGAGACCGAACCATCGTGGCGACGCCGTCTCGACGACCTGTCCTACAGCCCGGGCCTGGCGCCCCTGCGCAAGCCGCTGCACAACGTGGCCCGGCTGGCGTCGGCCACCCGGACCGAGCTCGCCGATCCGCTGACCCCCATCCTGGCCGTCGGGGCGGCCGCGTCGGCGATCGTCGGCAGCAACATCGACGCGCTCCTGGTCGCGGGTGTCATGACCGTCAACGCGATAACCGGTGGGGCGCAACGGCTGCGGGCCGAATCCGCGGCCGCCGAACTGTTCGCCGAGCAGGACCAGTTGGTGCGCCGGGTGGTCGTCCCCGCGGTCGCGACGACGCGCCGCCGGCTCGAAGCCGCCAAGCACGCCACCCGCACGGCGACGGTGTCCGCGAAGTCATTGCGGCCCGGCGACGTCATCGATCTGGCCGCGCCCGAAGTGGTGCCGGCCGACGCCCGCCTGCTGGTGGCCGATGACCTCGAGGTCGACGAGTCCCTGCTCACCGGCGAGTCGCTGCCCGTGGACAAGCAGGTGGACCCCGTCGCCGTCAACGACCCCGACCGGGCCAGCATGCTCTTCGAGGGCAGCACCATCGTGGCGGGCCACGCCCGGGCGATCGTCGTGGCCACCGGGGTCGGGACCGCAGCGCACCGCGCGATTTCGGCGGTCGCCGACGTCGAAACGGCGGCCGGAATCCAAGCGCGGCTGCGGGAACTGACCAGCAAGGTGCTGCCGCTGACGCTGGCCGGAGGCGCGACGGTGTCGGCGTTGGCGCTGCTGCGCCGCGCCCCGCTGCGTCAGGCGGTGGCCGACGGCGTCGCGATCGCGGTGGCCGCGGTGCCGGAGGGGCTGCCCCTGGTGGCCACCCTTTCCCAGCTCTCGGCCGCCCAGCGGCTGACGGCCCGCGGCGCGCTGGTCCGTGCCCCACGAACGATCGAAGCGTTGGGCCGCGTCGACACCATCTGTTTCGACAAGACCGGCACGCTCACCGAGAACCGGCTGCGCGTGGTGTGCGCCGTGCCGGTCGGGGTCGACCCGCACGAACCGCTCCCCCAACTGACCGATCCGCAGTCGGCGGGGCTGTTGCGGGCCGCCGCGCGGGCGTCCGCCCAGCCGCAGGACGGCCAGGGCCACGCCCACGCCACCGACGAGGCGATCCTCACCGCGGCGAATTCGCTGAACGGCCATGGCGATGCGGATTGGACGATGATCGCGGAGGTGCCCTTCGAGTCCAGTCGCGGCTTCGCCGCCGCGATCGGCGCCCTGGGCCACTCCAACGGGCATCCCGCGGACGCGCCGGTGCTGATCCTCAAGGGGGCTCCCGAGGTCATCCTGCCGCGGTGCCGGTTCGCCGACCCGCAGGCCGACCACGAGCGGGCCGAGACGGTCGTCCGCGGTCTGGCCGAACAGGGCTTGCGGGTGCTCGCGGTGGCGCAGCGCGGTTGGAAACACGAGACCGACGACGAGGACACCGATGCCGACGCCGTGGACGCCGCGGCGGAGGACCTCGAACTGCTCGGCTACGTCGGCCTCGCGGACACCGCCCGGGCGTCGGCGCGCCCGCTGATCGAAGCGCTGACGGACGCCGACCGCGAGGTCGTGCTGATCACCGGCGACCACCCCATCACCGCACGGGCGATCGCCCGGCAGCTGGGCTTGCCCGCGGACGCGCGGGTGATCACCGGCGCCGAACTCGCCGGCCTCGACGAGGACGCGTGCGCCAAGATGGTCGCCGACGTGCAGGTCTTCGCTCGCGTCAGCCCGGAACAGAAGGTGCAGATCGTGGCCGCGCTGCAGCGCTGCGGGCGGGTGACCGCGATGGTCGGCGACGGCGCCAACGACGCCGCGGCGATCCGGATGGCCGACGTGGGGATCGGGGTGAGCGGGCGCGGTTCGTCGGCCGCCCGCGGCGCCGCGGACATCGTCTTGACCGACGAGGACCTGGGCGTGCTGATGGACGCCCTGGTCGAGGGCCGCAGCATGTGGGCGGGCGTCCGGGACGCCGTCACGATTCTGGTCGGCGGCAACGTGGGTGAGGTGCTGTTCACCATCATCGGCACCGCCTTCGGCGCCGGGCGCGCGCCGGTGGGCACCCGCCAGCTGCTGCTGGTCAACCTGCTCACCGACATGTTCCCCGCGCTCGCGGTCGCGGTCACGTCGCAGTACGTCGAACCCGACGAATCCGAGTACGAATCCGCCGAAGAGGCCGAGGAGGCGCGCCGCCAGCACCGGCGCGCGGTGCTGACCGGGCCCACGCCCTCCCTCGACGCCCCGCTGATGCGTCAGATCGTCACCCGCGGCGCGGTGACCGCGGCCGGGGCGACGGCGGCCTGGGCCATCGGGCGGTGGACGCCGGGCACCGAACGCCGCACGGCGACAATGGGTTTGACGGCACTGGTCACGACGCAGCTGGCGCAGACGCTGCTCACCCGCCGGCACAGCCCGCTGGTGGTGGCGACCGCGCTGGGCAGCGCCGGCGTGCTGGTCGGCATCGTGCAGACCCCGGTGCTCAGCCAGTTCTTCGGGTGCACACCGCTGGGGCCGGTCGCCTGGTCGGGGGTGCTGGGTTCCACCGCGGGCGCCACCGTGATCTCGGCGCTGGCACCCAACTGGCTGGCCAAGCAGGTCGAGGCGTTGGAGCCCGGCGGGGATTGATCTTCAGTCCGGCGACGGCGAGCGCCGTGTAGCGGCGCGAGTGAGGAGCCGGACAATCGTGTTCAGCCGGACAGCTCCCTGCGCAGCACCTTGCCGGTCGGGTTGCGCGGGATGCTGTCCACGACGTGGATGTCGCGGGGCTGTTCGAAGCGCGACACGCGGCTCTTCAAGTACTCCCGGAGTTCCGGCACGTCGATGTCGCTGCCCGGCTGCGCCACAACGAACGCCGCCAGCCGCTGGCCGAACCGCTCGTCGGGAACGCCGATGACCACGTTGTCGGCGATGGCGGGGTGGCGGGCGAGCGCGTTTTCGACCGCCCGCGGATAGACGTTCTCTCCGCCGGAGATGATCATGTCGTCTTCGCGGCCGACGATGAACAGGCGGCCGGCGTTGTCCAGGTAGCCCATGTCGCCGGTGCTCGTCATGCCGTCGACGACGGCCTTCGCTTCCCCGGCGCCGTCGGTATAGCCCTTGCCGGCCAGGTCGCCCCCGACGAAGATGCGTCCGATCACCCGCGGCCCCACCGGGCGGTCGCTCTTGTTGAGGATCCGCACGGGGCAACCCGCGACCGGCCTTCCCACGGTTTCGGGAGCCTCACGAAGGTCCGCCGGCGTCGCCAGAGAACCGATGCCGACCTCGGTGGAGCCGTAGCCGTTGTAGAGGATGTCTCCGTAGGTGTCCATGAACCGCTGCCCCAGCGTGGGGTCGAGGCGGTCCCCGCTGGACATCACCACGCGCAGGTGCGGCACCGGGTTTCGCGCCCGCACCCGCTCGGGCAGGTCGAGGATGCGCGCGAGCACGACCGGCACCGCGGTGAAGGCGTCGGCGCGGTGCAGCGACGCCTGGGCGAGCGCGGCTTCGGCGTCGAACTGACGATGCGTGAGCACCGTGCCGCCGAGGGCGACCGTCAGCATCAGCATGCCCAGCCCCAGCCCGTGAAACATCGGCATTGCCACCGAGATTCGCGACCCGGTACGCAACCGGGTGCGGTCGAGGATCGTCACCCAGACCCCGACCGCGGACCGCAGCTCCGGCGCGCGCGGCACCCCTTTGGGTTTGCCGGTCGTGCCCGACGTCAGCAGCACGATCCGGCCCGGCCCCGCCACCCGCGGTCGCCGGGCGCCCTCCTCGGCGGTGACCGTCGCCGGGTCGACCGTGACGACGGATTCGTCGGCGGCCCGGATCCGCTCGGCGAATTCGTTGTCGGCGACCATCGTTGAGATGCGGTGTGCCTGCACGGCGGCCGCCAGCGCGTCGCTGCGGAACTCCGTACTGACGGGGACGACGTCGGCGCCCAGCAGCGCGGCGGCGAATACACCCGCGACGAAACCGCGCCCGTTGCGGCACATCACCCCGACGGCCCGCCCGGGGGCAACGCCATCGCCGGACAACCGCCGCGCCAGCGATTCGGTTTCTCGTTGCAGTTGGCGATAGCTCAGGGCGCCGTCATCGTCGACGATTGCCGTCCGGTCGGGCCAGCGTGCCGCGGTGACCGCCAGCAGCGTGTAGGGGTTGGTGCCGCCCCGGCGCGCCTCGCGGAGCAGCCGCAGGCCCGCCAGCGGCGAGGGCACAGTGAGCAGGCCGGAGTGCACCAGGGCACGGACGGCGGTGGCGGCCACGCGGTCATTCGTCACGGGCGGCCCCGTCGGAATCGGCGAGGAAGCGGCGATGCCACAGCCGGGCGGCGTAGTCGGCCGGCGCGGCCAGCAGCACCGAGGCCAATTCGGCCGGCAGCATCCAGGGCGGTTCGAGGGAGCGCGGCCGCTCGATGAGCGCTTTGGCGATGGCGTCGGCGGCTTGATCGGGTGACAGGGCGGGGAGCCGGCCCAGCAGGGGCGTGGGCGCGATCATGCGGGTACGGACCAGCGCGAAGTAGACGGTGGTGACGGCGACGCCGTCGGCGTGTAGCTCCGGAGCCACGCTGCGCAGCCAGCGGTCGAACGCCCCCTTCGATGCCTGATAGGCACCCCATTGCGGACCCGGCACCACGCGGACGCCGACGCTGGACACGTTCACGATGTGCCCGCTGCCGTTGTCGCGCATGGCCGGCAAGACCCCCAACAGCAGCCGGACGGGCCCCAGGTAGTTGATGTCGATGGTGCGCTGGAAGTCATCCGGCCGGTCGTACTGGTGGTGCAGCGAGCGGCGCAGCGACTTGCCGGCGTTGCTCACCACGATGTCGAGCGGCCCGTGCTCTTCGGTGATCTGCTTGGTCAGGCCGCTCACCGCGGATTCGTCGGTGAGGTCGGTCGGGTAGGCGACCGCGTGCCCGCCGCCGGCGTTGATCGACGCCGTCAGGTCGCAGAGCCTTTCCTCGGACCGGGCGACCACCAGCACGGTCGCGCCGGCGGCGGCCAGGCTGCGCGCGGTCGCCTCGCCGATGCCGTACGAGGCGCCGGTCACCAAGGCGGTCTTGCCCGCGGCGACGGCACGCAGCTTGTCGGGATCCGGCACCCGCGCCGGATTGGCCACGTGGTCTCCCGCCTTGGTGAAGACCGCGTTGAGGGCCTGCGCTAGTGCGTTCAACATCGCTGCCGCATCCACTCGAGCCGCCTGCCGGGGCGCGGCTGTTGCTCAACCGTGTCCCGGCCCGTAACTACAAGTAGCAGACCACATTGCGGTCCGGGACCGCGCTTCGGCCCGGCCGCGACGGCCGGGTGGGCGGCGTCCATGCCGGATGAGCGCCGCGCACAACCGATCTCACTGCGCCCGCATCAGCGGCGGTTCTTTTATGAGAACACAGTAATTTCGGCGTTTCCTCTGTTTAAGGCGCGTGTCGAATGGGCACAATTGCGGCATGTTTGCGCGTCGCATTGTTCGTTCTCTTGGTCCAGCAGTAGTCATCGCAGCATCGGGGATGGCCGCCTCGGCCGTCTCCGGTTCCCTCATCCCCACCGCCGCGGCCCAATGTCCCGACGTGCAAGTGGTCTTCGCGCGCGGCACCGGCGAAGAACCCGGCGTCGGCCCCACCGGGCAAGCCTTCGTCGAC
>NZ_JAEKMI010000030.1 GCF_020217485.1 Mycobacterium sp. WUMAC-067
TCGCAACTTCCAGGTGATCTACGAGCAGGCCAACTCCCACGGACAGAAGGTTCAGTCCGCGGGCAGCAACATGGCCAGTACCGACAGCGCCGTCGGGTCCAGCTGGGCCTGACGCCTCGACCACAGGCGCGGCAGCACACCACCCGTCGGTGTGCTGCCGCGTCCTGCGGTTACCGTGCAGTGTGACGCTTGAGCTATTCAGGGACCAGTTGAGGAATTGATGGACCAACAGAGCACCCGCACCGACATCACCGTCAACGTCGACGGCTTCTGGATGCTCCAGGCGCTGCTGGACATCCGGCACGTCGCGCCGGAGTTGCGGTGCCGGCCCTACGTATCCACGGACTCGAACGACTGGCTCAACGAGCATCCCGGAATGGCGGTGATGCGCGAGCAGGGCATCGTCGAGAACGACCAGGTCAACGAGCAGGTGGCCGCTCGGATGAAAGTGCTCGCCGCGCCCGACCTCGAGGTGGTCGCCCTGCTGTCGCGGGGCAAGCTGGCCTACGGCGTCCTCGATGACGAGAATCAGCCCCCGGGCTCGCGCGACATCCCCGACAACGAATTTCGGGTAGTCCTGGCCCGCCGCGGCCAGCATTGGGTGTCGGCGGTCCGGGTCGGCGGTGAGATCACCGTCGACGACGTCGCCGTCGCCGACAGCGCCTCGATCGCGTCCCTGGTGATCGACGCGCTGGAATCCATTCACCACGCCGAGCCTGCGGCGATCAACGCGGTCAACGTGCCGCTGGAGGAGATGCTGGAAGCGACCAAGTCGTGGCAGGAGTCGGGCTTCAACGTTTTCTCCGGCGGAGACCTGCGCCGGATGGGCATCAGCGCCGCCACCGTGGCCGCGCTGGGCCAGGCGCTGTCGGACCCCGCCGCCGAGGTCGCCGTGTACGCCCGCCAATACCAGGACGACGCCAAGGGTCCCAGCGCGTCCGTGCTGTCGCTGAAAGACGGCTCCGGTGGCCGCATCGCGCTCTACCAGCAAGCCCGGACCGCGGGTTCGGGGGAGGCGTGGCTCGCCATCTGCCCGGCGACGCCGCAGCTCGTGCAGGTGGGCGTCAAAACCGTGCTCGACACACTTCCCTACGGCGAGTGGAAAACTCACAGCAGGGTGTGACACTCGCGCGAAACACAGATTTCATCAATGTCGTCGCACTCAACATGCGGTTGAGCTGCGAACACGGCATACTTCTGTCAAGACATCAGCAAATGTCAAAACGGTGTCAACCACAACTCTTAATCGCAAGGCGAGGCAGATGGAATTCCAATTAGTCGGAATGCGCTGCGGGGGGGACCCCAGCACCTCGGCGAGTACACCGGCGCCGGCCGGCACGCGGACGGCGGCACCGGCTCACCCATTCATCACGGTAGGGAGTGCAAGGCGATGACTGCGGTCGTTGAAGTACCACAGGCTGACGTTGAGGGCGTCTCACAGCCCCAGGCGGTCGTCGTCGGCGTGATGGCCGGCACGGGCGTCCAGATCGGCGTCCTGCTGGACGCGAACGCCCCCGTCTCGGTCATGACCGACCCGTTGCTGAAGGTGGTCAACAGCCGGCTCCGCGAGCTCGGCGAGACTCCGCTGGAAGCCGCGGGCCGGGGCCGATGGGCGCTGTGCCTGGTGGACGGCTCGCCGCTGCGGGCCACCCAATCGCTCAGCGAGCAGGACGTCTACGACGGCGACCGGCTGTGGATCCGATTCATCCCGGACACCGAGCACCGCTCGCAGGTCATCGAGCACATCTCCACCGCGGTCGCCGCGGACCTCAGCAAGCGCTTCGCCGCCATCGACCCCGTGGTTGCCGTGCAGGTCGGTGCGGCGATGGTGGCCATCGGGGTGACGACCGCGACCGGTCTGCTCGGCTGGTGGCGCTGGCACCACAACTCGTGGCTGCCCACCGTCTACGCGGGCGTGATCGGCGTGCTGATGCTGGGCGTTTCGCTGTTGCTGTTGATGCGGGCGACCACCCAGCAGGATCGGCGCGTCGCCGACATCATGCTGTTGAGCAGCCTCGCACCGCTGTCGATCGCCGCGGCGTCCGCGCCGCCCGGCGGCGTCGGGTCGCCACACGCGGTGCTGGGCTTCGGCGTCCTCACCATCGCCGCGATCCTCGCGCTGCGTTTCACCGGGCGTCGGCTGTCGATCTACACCGCGATCGTCACCGTCAGCGCGATCGCGGCCGTGGCCGCGTTGGCGCGCATGGTGGCCATGACCAGCGCCGTGACGCTGCTGACCTGCGTCGTGCTCGTGTCGGTCCTGATCTACCAGAGTGCGCCCGCGATCTCCCGGCGGCTGGCCGGCATCCGCCTGCCCGTCTTCCCGTCGGCCACCAGCCGATGGGTGTTCGAGGCTCGGCCCGACCTGCCCACCACGGTGGTGCGCAACGACGGCGGCCCCCCGGTTTTGGAGGGACCCGCATCGGTCCGCGACGTGCTGACGCAGGCCGAACGCGCCCGTTCGTTCCTGTCGGGTTTGCTGATCGGGCTCGGCGTGCTGATGGTCGTCTCGCTGACCGCCCTGTCGGACCCGCACACCGGGCAGCGCTGGTTGCCGGTCCTGCTGGCGGGCTTCAGCGCGGGATTCCTGTTGCTGCGGGGCCGCTCGTACGTCGACCGCTGGCAGGCGATCACCCTGGCCGGCACCGGGGTGCTGATCGTCGGCGCTGTCGTGGTGCGCTACGCGCTCGTGCTGCAGTCCTCGCTGGCGGTGTCGATCTGCGCGGCGATCCTGGTTTTGGTGCCGGTCGCGGGGCTGACATCCGCGGCCGTCGTGCCAAACACCGTCTACAGCCCGCTATTCCGCAAATTCGTGGAATGGATCGAATACCTCTGCCTGATGCCAATTTTCCCGCTGGCATTGTGGTTGATGAATGTCTATGCAGCAATCCGCTACCGCTGACGGCAAAGTGTGGCGTGGCCGCGGCATCGCCGCGAGCGTCACCGCCGCCTTGCTCGCATCGGGCGCGTTGGCGAATCTGCCGCCGGCGTATGCGATCTCGCCTCCGACGATCGACGCCGCGGCGGTGCCGCCGGACGGTCCGCCCGGGCCGGGGGCGCCGATGAAGCAGAACTCGTACTGCACCGAGGTGGGCGTGCTGCCCGGCACCGATTTTCGGCTGCAGCCCAAATACATGGACATGCTCAATCTGCAGGAGGCGTGGCAGTTCGGTCGCGGCGCCGGCCAGAAGGTGGCCGTCATCGACACCGGCGTCACCCCGCACCCGCGCTTTCCGCACCTGATCCCGGGCGGCGACTACATCATGTCCGGTGACGGGCTGTCCGACTGCGACGCGCACGGCACCATCGTGGCGTCGATGATCGGGGCGGCCCAGGCCAACGGCGCGGGCGTACCGCCGGCGGCACCGCGCAAGCCGGTCACCATTCCCACTACGGAGCCACCGCCCAAAGCACCACCGCCGCAGACGGTGACCCTCTCACCGCTGCCCCAGACCGTGACGATGGTTCCCCCGCCGCCCCAGGAGCAGCAGCAGCCTCCGGGCCCCTTCGGGGCGCCCCCGCCGCCACCGGCCGCCCCGGCGCCCGGCGGGCCCGCCCCCGGACCCCCCCAAGGCGGGCAGGCCCCGGCGGGCAACCACGGCGCCGGCACGGTGACCATCCCCGGCTACTCCGGTGGTGGGCGTGTGGTCGAGGTAGACAATCCGCGTCCGCTCGACCCGCCGCCGCCGGCACCGCCGCCACCCGCGCCCCCCAAGGGTGGTCCGGATGCGTTCAGCGGGATCGCACCTGACGTCGACATCATCGCGATCCGGCAGACCAGCCAGGCCTTCGGCCTCAAGGACGCCTACACCGGCGATGAGGATCCGCAGACGTCGGCGAAGATCGACAACGTCCAGACGATGGCACGGGCGATCGTGCACGCCGCCAACATGGGCGCGTCGGTGATCAACATCTCCGACGTGACGTGCATGAGCGCGCGCAACGTCATCGACCAGCGCTCGCTGGGCGCCGCGGTCCGCTACGCGGCCGTCGACAAGAACGTCGTCATCGTGGCCGCGGCCGGCGACACCAGCAAAAAGGACTGCAAGCAGAACCCGCCTCATGATCCGTTGCAGCCCAACGATCCTCGCAACTGGAATGCCGTCACCACCGTCGTGACGCCGTCCTGGTTCAGCGACTACGTCCTGACCGTCGGGGCGGTCGACGAGGAAGGCCGCCCGCTGAGCCAGGGCAATCAGGGCCAGGCGTCGACGAGCGTGGCCGGGCCGTGGGTGGGGATCGCCGCGCCCGGAACGGACGTCGTCGGGCTTTCGCCGCGCGACGACGGGCTGATCAACGCGATCGACGGACCGGACAACACGCTGCTGGTTCCTTCCGGCACCAGCTTCTCGGCGGCGATCGTGTCGGGGGTTGCGGCGCTCGTGCGCGCCAAGTTCCCGCAGCTATCGGCGTATCAGGTCATCAACCGGTTGACGCGCACGGCCCGGGCTCCCGCCCGCGGCGTGGACAACCAGGTCGGCCACGGGGTCGTCGACCCGGTCGCGGCACTGACCTGGGATGTGCCCGACGGTCCGGTGAAGCCGCCGCAGCAACTGTCGGCGCCGCTGACCGTTCCGAAACCGGCCCCGCCCCGCGATATGGTGCCAGTATGGGTTGCCGCCGGAGGATTGTTCGTGGCGTTGCTCATCGGCGGCGGAGTGTTCGGCACGGCGATGCTGATGAAGCGTTCTCGGAAACAGCAATAGGGGCGGAGCAGCAGCACTCATGAAGGCGCAGCGCAGGTTTGGGTTGTCTTTGTCGTGGCCGCGGGTGACCACGGTGTTCCTGGTCGACGTCGTGATCATGGCGGTGGCCAGTCACTGCCCGGAGTCCTGGCAGGGCACCTACCGCATCGCCTTTTGGGTGGGGGTCGGTCTGGCCGCGCTGATCACGCTGCTGTCGCTGGTCACCTACCACGGCTTGACGGTGACGTCGGGGCTGGCGACCTGGCTGTGGGATTGGTCCGCCGATCCGGGCTCGGCACTGGCGGCCGGCTGCACCCCGGCCATCGACCACCAACGCAAATTCGGCCGCGACAAGGTCGGCGTGCGCGAGTACCAGGGCCAGCTCGTCACGGTGATCGCCGTCAACGGCGGCGAGGACGATTCGGCGTCGCGCCATCGTCACCGGTCGTCGCGCCCCACGCTGCTGGTGCAGGCCGTCGCCTCGGGGCTGCGCCAGTTCGACATCCACCTCGATGACATCGACATCGTGTCGGTGAAGGTGCGCCGCGGCGGTAATGCCGCCGAGTTGTCCAAGCTCGACGACTGGGGCCCCGAGGAATGGGAGGTGGCGAATGACCAGCCCACCTCCTACGTGCGCCGGACCTGGCTGGTGCTGCGGATGAACCCGCAGCGCAACGTCGCCGCGGTGGCGGCCCGCGATTCGCTCGCGTCGACCCTGGTGGCCGCCACCGAGCGGCTCGCTCAGGATCTCGACGGATTGACCTGTGCGGCAAGGCCGTTGACCGCCGAGGAGCTCGCCGAAGTCGACCGCGCGGTGCTCGCCGATCTGGAGCCGACCTGGAGCCGGCCCGGGTGGCGCCGCCTCAAGCACTTCAACGGGTTCGTGACGAGCTTGTGGCTGACGCCGTCGGACATCACCACCGACAAGCTCGAGGAGCTCTGGGAGGACGACACTTTCGCCACCGTGCTGACCATTCGGCTCACCTCCCGCGGCGGCCGTCCGCAGGTGTCGGCGTGGGTGCGATACCACACCGAGAAGCGGCTGCGCAGAAACGTCTCGTCGGGACTCAACCGTCTCACCGGTCGTCAGCTGGCCGCGGTGCGAGCCAGCCTGCCCGCCCCGACGGCCCGCACACTGCTGGTGGTGCCGAGCCGTCCGTTGCGCGCCGACGACGATGACCTCGCGCTGTCCGTCGATCAGCTGCGAGGGAGCTCGGCGGGCGTACCTGTAGCGCAATGACGAGGCCCCAATCAACCGCAGAAGGCGCCCGTAACGCGATGGTCGCCGGCCTGTTGGCGTCGGGCGTGTCGGTCAACGGGCTGCAACCCAGCCACAACCCGCAGGTTGCGTCGCAGATGTTCACCACGGCGACCAACCTGGACCCGTCGATGTGTGACGCCTGGCTGGCGCGGATGCTGGCCGGCGAGCAGAGCCTCGACGTGCTCGCCGGCGCCTGGTCGTCGATCCGGACGTTCGGGTGGGAGACCCGCCGCCTCGGGGTCACCGAGCTGCAGTTCCGCCCGGAGGTGTCCGACGGGCTGTTCCTGCGGCTGGCGGTGACCAGCGTGGAGTCGCTGGCATGCGCCTACGCCGCGGTGCTTGCCGAAGCCAAACGCTATGCGGAAGCGGCGAAGCTGCTCGACGGCGTCGAACCCCGCCAGGCCTTCGAGGAGGAGCTGGTCAGCTACGTGCGCGGCGTCCTGTACTTCCGCACCGGGCGGTGGCCGGACGTGCTCAACCAATTCGCCGAGGGCAAGGGGTGGCGCCAGCCCGAGCTGAAGGCCGCCGGGGCGGCGATGGCCACCACGGCCCTTGCCTCGCTGGGCGTGTTCGAAGAGGCCCTGCGCCGGGGCCAGGACGCCATCGAGGGCGACCGGGTACCGGGCGCGGCCAACATCGCCCTGTACACCCAGGGCATGTGCCTGCGCCATCTGGGCCGCGAGGACGAGGCCGTCGAGCTGCTGCGGCGCGTGTATTCGCGGGATCCGAAGTTCACCCCGGCCCGGGAAGCGCTGGACAACCCGAACTTTCGCCTGATCCTGACCGACCCGGAAACGATCGAGGCCCGCACCGACCCGTGGGACCCCGACAGCGCGCCCACCCGCGCGGAGACGGAGGCCGCCCGCCACGCCGAGGATGCGGCGAAGTACCTGGCCGAGGGCGACGCCGAGCTCAACGCCATGCTCGGCATGGAGCGGGCCAAGCGGGAAATCAAGTTGATCAAGGCGACGACGAAGGTGAACCTGGCGCGCGCCAAGATGGGCCTACCCGTGCCGGTGACGTCGCGCCACACCTTGCTGCTCGGTCCGCCGGGGACCGGAAAGACTTCGGTGGCAAGGGCTTTCAGCAAGCAGCTGTGTGGGTTGACCGTGCTGCGCAAACCGGTGGTCGTCGAGACCAGCCGCACCAAGCTGCTGGGCCGGTACATGGCCGACGCGGAGAAGAACACCGAGGAGATGCTCGAGGGCGCCCTGGGCGGTGCGGTCTTCTTCGACGAGATGCACACGCTGCACGAGAAGGGCTATCAGCAGGGCGATCCCTACGGCAACGCCATCATCAACACGTTGTTGTTGTACATGGAGAACCATCGCGACGAGCTGGTCGTTTTCGGGGCTGGCTACGCCAAGGCCATGGACAAGATGCTTGAAGTGAATCAGGGTCTGCGACGGCGGTTTTCGACCGTGATCGAGTTCTTCAGCTACACCCCGGACGAACTCGTCGCGCTGACCCGGCTGATGGGCCAGGAAAACGAAGACGTCATCACCGATGAGTCGGCGCAGGCCTTGCTGCCGTCGTACACCAAGTTCTATCTCGACGAAACGTATTCGGAAGACGGGGATCTCATCCGCGGCATCGATACGCTCGGCAATGCCGGCTTCGTGCGCAACGTGGTGGAAAAGGCCCGGGATCATCGCAGTTTCCGTCTGGACGACGAGGACCTGGATGCGGTCCTGGCCAGCGACGTGACCGAGTTCACCGAGCGCCAACTGCTGCGGTTCAAGGAGCTGACCCGCGAGGATCTCGCGGAGGGCCTCAGCGCAGCGGTGGCCGAGAAGTCGGACTAGCGGCGTAGCCGGGCTCGGCGGGCATGGGGATTGTGCTGCACGTCAATTTGACTCAACGAATCCCGGGTGCCACCATGGCCTGTGCAAGCACCTCGCTAGGTGAGGCGTCTGCACGGACATAGGCCACTGACCTCGAACGTCGAGAGACGCCCAGGGTCAGGACAGCTCCTCCCGGATTAAGGGTTGAGCCCAAGTGGCTTCCGGCTCTGGTGAGGCGGATACGCCGTGTGGTGCCGAAGCTCTGACGAGAGGGGTGCCCGCCCAACGGTTCTCGCGTTGGGCGCTTCTCCCCGTGTGCGACGTATGGCATCCCCGTATGCCCTGGCCGCGAGGAGGTGAGGAGCGAAATGAGTTCCGGTGATAGTCCGCATCCCAGATCGATGACCATTTCGTTGCGATCCGACCCCGGCCACCTTTCGTAGCCTGATCGGCTCCTTCCACTTATTCTCGCGCACGCCAACGCTTTTCGCGTGCGTGCGCGAGTGTGCGCGGAATTAGCCCGACTGGCACATCACGGCTGAGTTCGGTCTCTTCAGTGAGGAGAACTCCGATGTCGTTTCCGATGACGCGTTGCGAAGCCGTTGCTGAGTTATCAGCGTCAACCGCAACACAATTCAGCGTCGACGCCATGTGCCGGACGTCAGGGGCACGGGCGATGGCCGACACGATCGCAGCGAGCTAGGGGAGGGGGCCCGAAATGTTTGTGGACTTCGCAATGCTCGCACCCGAGATCAACTCCGCGCGTATGTATGCCGGACCCGGGTCGGGCCCGATGCTGGTCGCCGCGTCGGCGTGGCATGGCTTGGCCGCGGAATTGCGTTCGGCCGCACTGTCGTACGGGTCGGCGCTCTCGTCGCTGGCGAGCGAGGAATGGCACGGCCCGGCATCGGCGGCGATGGTCGCCGCCGCGACGCCGTACGTGGCCTGGATGAGCACCACCGCCACGCGAGCCGAGCAGGCCGCGGCCCAGGCCGAAGCCGCCGCGGCGGCCTACGAGGCCGCGTTCGCGGCCACGGTGCCACCGCCGGTGATCGCGGCGAACCGTGCGCAGCTGGCGACGCTGGTCGCCACCAACATGCTGGGCCAGAACACGCCGGCGATCGCGGCCACCGAGGCGCAGTACGGCGAAATGTGGGCCCAGGACGCGGCGACCATGTACGGCTACGCCGGCTCCTCGGCTGCCGCGACCCGCCTGGCCATGTTCACCGACCCGACGCAAACGGCCAGCCAGGACGGCCAAGCCCGCCAGGCCGCCGCGGTCGCCCAGGCGACGGGCACCACGGCGGGAAACCAGCAGGCGACGTTGTCGCAGCTGAACACCGCCGTGCCCAATGCGCTGCAGACCCTGTCGTCACCGACGGAATCATCGACGCCCTCGACGTCGGGCGTGTCGTCGATCCTGGACCCGAACAGCAATTTCTGGAACACGATCACGTCGACCGGCGCAATTAACCCAGCCCAGATCGTGCAGAGCGTGACGAGCTCGACGCTGATCGGCGCCAGCGCCGGCGCGCTCAACGACATCGCCAGCGGGGCGCCGGCGGCGACGGGCATCGGCACAAGCGCCCAAGGACTGTCGGGTTTGGCGGGCGTGGGCAATGCGGGCGCATCGGTCTCGGCGGGGCTGGGCCGGGCGTCGCTGGTCGGTCCGCTGTCGGTGCCGCCGAGCTGGGCCCCTCCCGCGCCGGTCGCCAGCCCGTTGGGGCCGGCGCTGGGCGGCACCCCGATGGTGGCTCCACCTCCGGCGATGGCGGCTGGCCTGCCCGGTATGCCGTTCAGCCCCATGGGCAGCCACGGACTCGGACGCGCCATCCCGCAGTACGGCTTCCGGCCGAATTTCGTGGTGCGCCCGCCCGCGGCCGGATAGGTCTCCGGCACGCGCCCTTGGCTTTGGGGCGAAAACCGTTACCGCCCCGATCTTTACAACGGCGGATGGAAAAATTCGTGGTGCCGATCGCGCCGCCGCCGTGCGCCGAGAGGTCTGTGTCACACCCGAAAGCCGCTGCGCCTTACGGGAATTCATCCCACAGGAAATTGTCAGTGGCCCACCAGCGCCACAGCAGACTGGCCGCGTCTAGTGGTATGAACGGACCCCGTAGGACACAGCGTGACCACAACCGCCAGTTCGGCGATGACGACGCCGTCGGCTCGAACTGGGCTTAATCGCATTTCCGCGAAAATGGCGCGGAATCGTCCTTTGGCGATTCCGAAAGCCAGAACTCATCGTTGATAAAGAAAGTTTTTCGGTCGTCGCGTCGCGTCGCAATGCGGACACCTTCGAAGCAATACATCAGAACGCCCAACCCCGCCCGACGCGCGCATACCAGGTGATATGCGCCACTAATCGAAAGGATGTCATGCGCCGTTCTCACACCGGCACTGAAGGCTGCGACATCGATGTTTTACACGGCTTTACCTGGCGGGAACGCCGCCTGAATACCAACGGTGCAACATCGTCATTGCGATAGCAGCGTGGCTTGACTACTCATTCATCCGCCCTTTATGGCGCCGGTTTGCAGCTAGGAGAGTAGGGCTTGCTGTCTTCCAACCCGCGAAATGCGCGCCCGCAGTCGAAGGCATGCTTCGTGAATTCCCTTCCAGGCGCGAATTTGTCGACGCGCGGCCCCCGACGCCGCGCTCAGCGTGGCCGAGACTCGAGGAGGTCCTGAATGCTGGACTTCGGCGCGTACCCACCCGAATTCAACTCGGGGCGGATGTATGTCGGCGCGGGATCGGGGCCGCTGCTGGCCGCCGCCGCGGCCTGGGACGAGTTGGCCGCGGAATTGCAGACGACGGGAGCGTCTTACGGCTCGACCATCGAGACGCTCGCGACGGGCCCCTGGACGGGCCCCTCGTCGCTGGCGATGGCGGCCGCGGCCGCCCCCTACGTCGCCTGGATGCACGCGACCGGGGCGCAGGCCGAGGAAGCCGGCGCGCGGGCCAAGCTCGCCGCCGGCGCCTACGAGGCGGCATTCGCGGCCACGGTGCCGCCGCCGGTGATCGCGGCCAACCGCGCCCTGCTCGCCACGTTGGTCGCCACCAACATCCTGGGCCAGAACACCCCGGCGATCGCCGCCACCGAGGCCCATTACATGGAGATGTGGGCGCAGGACGCCGCCGCGATGTACGGCTATGCGGCATCCTCGGCGAGCGCCTCCCAGCTGACCCCGTTCGCACCGCCCCCGCGCACCACCAACGATTCGGCCGGGCCCGCCCAAGCCGCAGCGGTCGCTCAGAGTAGCGGCCAGTCCGGCACCACCACCGCCACCCAGCTGTCGCACCTGAGCGGCACGCTGCAGCCTGCGGTGCAATCCGTGGCGAACGCCGGCTCGTCGGGAACGTCATCCGCCGAGCTGACGACGCCGAGTTTCATCACCAACTGGAACGAGTTCTGGTCGGTGGTGACCGGGGTGTACTCGCCGCAGTCGTGGACCACCATCCCCGGCGGCCCATTCCTGTCGTTCGGCCAGGCGTACGCCTGGGGGCAGAACGGGCAGGGCGCGGCCGCCTATCTGGCTGGGCCGAAAGCCATCTCGGGCGCGTTGGCCCCGCTCACCGGTGGCGCCGATGCCGTCAAGCCCATGCTCAGCTCCGCGGTCGGGGCGGGGCAGGTGTCGGGATCGATGGGCAAAGCCGCTCTGGTCGGCGGCATGTCGGTGCCGCAGGGCTGGACGGAAGCCGCCCCGGCGATCCGAACGCTGGCCCAGGGGTTGCCGACGAACTTGGCGGCGGCGCCGGCCGCGTTGGCCGGCGAGGAGGGCGTCTTCAGCCAGATGGCCCTGTCGAGCTTGGCCGGACGCGCCGTCGCCGCCGCCGCAACCCGTCCGGTCGGCGGCGCCGCCACGGCAATGGGAGCGCTGGGCGGCGTTGCCGCGGAGGCCGATCCGGCCGCGGCCACCATCATCGTGATCCCGTGCATCGAGGAATGACCGCGATGACCAAACCGCATGGCAGCCAGGTGCTTTCGCTCGAATTCCGAGGTAAGGGGTAACACGGATGTTTTACGGAGCCTTTCCGCCGGAGTTCAATTCGGGCCGGATGTACAGCGGCCCGGGCGCCGGATCGCTGGTGGCCGCGGCGACGGCCTGGCAGGGCCTGGCCACCGAATTGCAGTCCACCGCGACCTCCTACGCGGCGACGATCTCGAGCCTGACCGCCGGCCCCTGGGCGGGTCCGTCGTCGTTTGCCATGGCGTCCGCGGCCGCCCCGTACGTGGCCTGGATGCAGCAAACCGCCGCCGCCGCCGCGCAATCCGCGACCCAGGCCACCGAAGCGGCAACCGCCTACGAGGCGGCCTTCGCCGCCCATGTGCCGCCGGCGGTGATCGCCGAAAACCGGGCGCTGCTGGCGCAATTGGTGGCGACGAACCTCTTCGGGCAGAACACGTCCGCGATCGCCGCGAACGAGGCCCAATACGGCGAGTTCTGGGCGCAGGACGCCACGGCGATGGACACCTACTTCGCCTCCTCGGCGACCGCTTCCAACAAATTGACGGAGTTCAGCCCGGCGCCCCAGACCACCAGCGCGGCGGCCGAACCGATGCAAGCGGCCGCGGTGACGTCGGCGGCCGGCACCCCCGCCGCCAACGTGGCGAACGCCGCGGCGACGGCGGCGACCACCACGCTGCCCTACAGCGGGCCCTTCTCCGGGGCGGCGAACCTGGCGTACCTCTATCAGACGTTCATGACGAATCTCTTCAACACCGTCCCGGGCGGGGCGAGCTTCTACACCGCGATGTACAACGCCGTGAAGGTGCCATTGGGACTGACCACCCAGTTCAACGACGTCGGATTGCTGGTCAACTTTCCGCTGTCACAGTGGCTCAAGTTCGCCCCTCCCGTCGCGTACGGTGCGTTGCCCAAGGACGCTCTCGGCGCGGGGCTTGGGGCGTTGGGCTTCGGTCGCGGGACGCTCTACAGCGCGATCAGCCCCATCGCCGGCATGGGCAATGCCGGCACCCTGGTGGGCAAGCTCTCGATCCCGCCCAGCTGGGCCACGGCCACGCCGTCGGTGAGGACCGTCGCGGCCGCCCTGTCGGCCGCCGGGACCGAGGCCGTGCCCGCGGCGGCGCTGGGCGAGGGAAGCCTGTTCAGTTCGATGGGCCTGGCCGGGATGCTGGGCAGCGCGCTGGGCTCCGGGGGGCCCACCGCGGTCCGCGGTGGGGTGCGCAACCGAATGGCTGCGATCAAGGACCTCAAGGACAAGCAATCGCCCGAACAGCTGAAACGCCTTGTCGCACAGATCTCGGAGAAGCCCGAAAGCGTGCAGCACCACAACGTCGATCAGGAAAACCTCGACGCGCTGCTCGAGCAGCTGGCCAAGAAACCCGGCATCCACGCGGTGCATCTGAAAAAGGGTGGCAAGGCCAACGTCCTACCGACCGACGCCCAGTCGGGTTAGGGGACAGCGCAATCCGTGTTCACGCCGCCGGCCGCGCGTGATGACAGAAGGGTGATGAGTGATGACAAAACTACTGGCGCTCCTGGGTGCGTTCGCGATGATCGGCCTCGCCGCACCGGCTTACGCCGATCCCGGGCCAGAACCGGGCGGTGACGACGGCGGCTTCATCACGGCGCTGCACCAAGCCGGATTCAGCTTCGCCAGCCCGGGTTCGGCCGTCGCCGCCGGACAGGCCGTGTGCTCGTGCTTGAACAACGGTGAACCGGGATTGGAGGTCGTCCACGACGTGAAGGCCCGCAACCCCGGCATGGATATGGAGATGGCGTCGAATTTCGCTGTGCTGTCCGCGAAGTTCTACTGCCCCAACCAGCTCTCCAAAGCCTGACCCGCAGGCGGCCCTCCGGTCCGGTGACGCTGAATGTTTTGTCGCGCAGCATGTCTGCGGCCTCGAGGCTGGGCGCTGCGCGCGTCGCCGCGGCATGGGAGAATCTCGAGTCATGAGACTGCTGCTGGCGCTGGGCGTCGGCGTTTCGGCCGCCATCGGTCTGTCCCCGCTCGCGCATGGCGAACCGGGGTCGACCGGCGGCGACGAGGCCGGTTTCCTCGCTTCGCTGCGCGGCGCGGGCATCACGTACGCGACCCCGGATGGGGCCGTAAAGTTCGCCAAAGCCGTCTGCGTGTCGATGGGAAACGGCGAGTTGGGCCCCCAAATGGTGGACGAATTGAAGAGCCAAAACCCCGGACTCACCGACGACCACGCGACGTCGTTCTTGGCGATCGCGGCGAAATTCTATTGCCCGCAGCAACTTAACAGAAGATAGCTGCGTAGCACGCGGCGACCGTGCATCCGGCCGATCCGGTTTTGCGCCCGAAATCCCTTGCGCGCGGCGCGCATTCACCTCGCTGACATCAGTGGTTGGCGGAGCGGACTGCCGATCCTGAGAATTTCTCAGCCGACGGACGCTTTGGAGCGCTGCCGTAAACACATGGAATACACATATGCTCCATCGGCGAATCTCATGAATTCCATGTGAGCCGCACCTTGTTCGCGGGATGCGCGCGTATCCGCTCCTACCCTGGCGCCAGAAGGACGGGAGGCAATGGGTGGACTTCGGGGCGCTGCCACCAGAGGTCAATTCAGGACGGATGTACGTGGGTGCCGGATCGGGGCCCTTGCTGGTCGCCGCCGCGGAATGGGATGCGTTAGGAGCCGAACTGTATTCCTACGCGGCGGCCTACGGCTCGACGGTCGCCGGCATGACCGCGGGGTCCTGGCTGGGACCGGCAGCGTCGTCGATGAGCGCCGCGGTCGCGCCGTACGTGGCGTGGGCGACGGCGACCGCTGCCCAGGCGGAGCAGGCGGCGACGCAGGCCCGGCTCGCTGCCGCGGCCTACGAGACCGCGTTCGCCGCGACGGTTCCCCCACCGGTGATTGCTGCCAACCGCAGCCTGTTGATGACGCTGATCGCCACCAACATCCTTGGCCAGAACACCGCGGCCATCGCGGCGGCCGAAGCGGAGTACGCCGAGATGTGGGCGCAGGACGCCGTGGCGATGTATACCTACGCCGCCTCGTCGGCGGCGGCCACGCAGCTGGCGCCCTTCACCGAGCCGCCGCAGACCACCGATTCGTCCGCGGCGGCAAGGCAATCCGCCGCCGTGGCGCAAAGCGCCGGTTCGGACCTCCAATCTGAGCTGTCAGCGATGGTCAACGCGGCGCCCATCATGTTGCAAGCCCTGGCGACGACCCCGTCCGCCGCGGCCGCGACGCCGGCGGCGTCGATCATCGAAGCCATCTACCCGATTACGGCCGCTCTGCGACCCTTTTTCGCCGCTGTCACCGGCGCTTACAGCCCCATTGGGGCGCTCATCGTCCCCGGCGGCTGGTTTCTGTTTGCCCTCCAGCCCCTCGGCGTAGCCCAGAACGCGCCGGGTGTCGCCGAACTGCTCGGCGGCGGGAAGGACATCGTCGGGGGACTCTCGCCGCTGGCGCCGCTGCGGGGCGGCTACGTCTCCGCGGTGACACCGGACATCGGGGGCGTGGCGGGGTCGATGGGCCGCGCGACCCTGGTCGGATCGCTGTCGGTTCCCCAAGCCTGGGCCACCGCCGCGCCCGTGATGAAGACGGTCGCGTCGGTACTGCCGGGTGCGAGTTTGGGCGCTGTCCCGGCGATGACCGCCACGGCGCAGGGGGCGATGTTCGGCGAGATGGCCATGGCGAGCGTGGCCGGACGCGCGCTCGCGGGCGCCGGCGTGCGCACCGTCAGCAACGGCACGACCGGCGTCGCCGCGGCGGCCGCCGACGGCGTCGCGACCACCGCCACGATCATCGTGGTGCCGGCGGATTGAGGGGCTTCGACATGACACCTCAGACCGCGTTCGACCGTGCAGGACGGCCCATGTCAGCCGTGACTCCACCGCCGCAAACGCCCGCGCTGCACGCGATGTTTGCCGGCACCCTCGCTTCGTCCGCGGCGGCCACCGGCCCGGCAGGCGCGGGAAGGGCATCGCCATGACTTTCGCCTTCCAGCCACCCGAAATCACCTCGGGCCAGATGTATACGGGTCCGGGGGTGGGGCCGATGTTGGCGGCCGCCGCCGCGTGGGACGCGCTGGCGGCCGAACTGCAGTCCACGGCGTCGTCCTACGGCTCGATCGTCGAGGGCCTGGCCAACGAGGCGTGGGCCGGCCCGTCGGCAGCCGCCATGGCCGCGGCGGCCGCGCCGTACGTCGCATGGATGTCGGCGACCTCGGCGCAGGCCAAGACAGCGGCCGTCCAAGCCACGGCGGCCGCGGGCGCCTACGAGAGCGCATTCGCGGCGGTGGTGCCGCCGCCCGAGATCGCGGCCAACCGCGTCCGGCTGGCAACGCTGTTGGCTACCAACGCTTTCGGGCAGAACACCGCCGCGATCGCCGCCACCGAGGCCGAATACGGGGAAATGTGGGCCCAGGACGCCGCCGCGATGTACGCCTACGCCGGCGCGTCCGCTGCCGCCACGCGACTGGCACCGTTCACCGAGCCACTCCAGACCACCAACCCGACGGGGATCGCCGCCCAGGCGGCCGCGCTGGGCGAGGCAACCGGCGTGGCAAGCGGCACCGCCGCCACCGCGGAGGCCGCGGCCCCACCGTCGGGCATCATCAGCCAGCTGCTCGAGGCCATCGGCAACGCATCCCGCGGCTACATGGACTTCTGGGACCAGGTGCTCAACACCCTGACCGGGTCACCGTTGGCCGGGACGACGTGGCAGAACACGTTCGGGATCCTGGCCGACATCGGCCGGTTCAACACGGTAGCCAGCGAAGCCCTGGCCCCGATCAACCTCGGCATGACCGAGTTCAAGTATTTCTACAACCTCCCGGTCGAGGGCCTGGACATCCCGAAGTCCGCGCTGGGAGCCGGGCTTGGGATGCGGTCGGCCGGCGCGGGCCTGACCAGCGCGGTATCGGCGGGCATGGGCGAGGCGAACGTGGTGGGCAAGCTATCGGTGCCACCGACCTGGGCGTCGGCGACCCCGGCCATCCGGCTGGCCAGCGGCCTGGCGCCGAGCGCCAGCATCGCCGCGGCGCCCGCGGCCGGAATCCCGGGCAGCCTGCTGGGTCAGATGGCGCTGGGAAGCCTGACCGGGGGCGCCCTCGGCGCCGTCACGCCGCAGGTCGTGAGCGGCAGGGGGGCCCGCGCCGGGGGCGCGGCGAAGGCCGCCGAGCCCGTCAAACTCGACGACGTCATCGCGAAGCTGCAAAAGCAACCGGAAGCCGTGCAGCACTGGAACGTCGACAAGGCCGGACTCGACGATCTGCTCGACCAACTGTCGAAGAAACCCGGCATCCATGCGGTGCACGTGTCCGGCGGAGACAAGCCCAAGGTGACGTTGCCCGCTCTTGGAAAGGCGGGATCGGCATGAAACGTCTCGTTGCGCTGCTGTGCACCGCCGGCGTGATCGGTTTCGCGGCGCCCGCGCACGCCGAGCCCGAGGGCGACGATGCGGCGTTTTTGGCCAACCTCAGCAACTCCGGCATCACCTACAGCAGCCCGAGCCAAGTCATCACGTCCGCCAAGGCCGTGTGCGGGTTGATGGGCAGGGGCGAAACGGGTTTGCAGGTCGTCAGCGACATCAAGGACCAAAATCCCGGCATGACGATGGACGCCGCCGCCAAATTCGCGGCACTCGCATCGAACGCCTACTGCCCCCACCACCTCACGCCCAAAGCCGGTTAGCCTGAGACTCGCCGCCCGCCGGGGGACATACCCGACGCCAGCGGTTCGGTTGGGCTCCACTTGCGGTTAACCCGGATTTGGTTGGCTCCCTTCGCCGTCTGCAACCGGGAAGGAGCGTGTCGTGGAAACGCTGAGCGCCGTCGATTTCGCGCTGCGCCTGGGCGTCGGTGTGGGCTGCGGCGCCCTCATCGGCCTGGAACGGCAGTGGCGGGCCCGTCGGGCCGGCCTGCGCACCAACGCGCTGGTTGCCGGGGGCGCAACCCTGTTCGTCCTCTACGCGGCGGCCACCTCGGATTCCAGCCCGACCCGGGTCGCGTCCTATGTGGTGTCCGGTATCGGCTTCCTCGGCGGTGGGGTGATCCTGCGTGAGGGTGTCAACGTCCGGGGCCTCAACACGGCCGCCACCCTGTGGTGCTCAGCGGCCATCGGCGTGCTTGCCGCTTCCGGGCACCTGGTCTTCGCGTTGATCGGCACCGGCACGGTCATCGGCATTCATGTGCTGGGGCGCCCGCTCGGCCGGCTCATCGACCGCGATAACAGCGCCGACGAAGACGAAAGCCTGCTGCCGTATCTGGTGCAGGTGGTCTGCCGCCCCAAGCACGAGAAGTACGCGCGCGCCCAGATCGTCCAGCATGCCGGCGGCAATGACATCACGCTACGCGGGATCCACACCGGGCATCCCGCCGACGACGAGATCACCCTGACCGCCCACCTGCTGATGGATAGTGACGCCCCGGCCCGGCTGGAGCGGCTGGTGGCAGAGCTCTCCCTGCTGCCCGGCGTCCGGGCGGTCCAGTGGTATGCCGGAAACGACGTGCAGTCCGACGATCGCCGCTGAGCATCACGGCGTTCGTCGTAGTCTTACCTGTGTGAGTGCCCTTTCCGGCGTCCTGTCCGCGCTGCCTCCGCAGATGCGGGACCCGGTGTTGTTTGCCATTCCGTTCTTCGTGTTGCTGCTGACGCTCGAATGGACCGCGGCCCGCAAGCTGGGACACCTCGCGGTCGACGCCGAGCGTCCGGCTTCGGGGGCGCACCGCACCCGCGACTCGCTGACCAGCATCTCGATGGGGCTGGTCTCGGTGGCCACCACCGCCGGCTGGAAGACGCTGGCCCTGCTCGGCTACGCCGCGATCTACGCCTACCTGGCGCCGTGGCACCTGTCGGCCACCCAGTGGCACACCTGGGTGATCGCGATTCTCGGCGTTGACCTGCTGTACTACGCCTACCACCGGATCGCCCACCGGGTGCGGTTGATCTGGGCGACGCACCAGGCCCACCACTCCAGTGAGTACTACAACCTCGCCACCGCGCTGCGCCAGAAATGGAACAACAGCGGCGAGATCATGATGTGGATTCCGTTGCCGCTGTTGGGAATTCCACCGTGGATGGTGTTCTTCAGTTTCTCGGTGAACTTGATCTACCAGTTCTGGATCCACACCGAGCGGATCGACAAGCTGCCGCGGCCGTTCGAGTTCGTCTTCAACACCCCGTCGCATCACCGGGTGCACCACGGAATGGACAAGGTGTACCTGGACAAAAACTACGGTGGCATCTTCATCCTCTGGGACCGGCTCTTCGGCACCTTCCAGCCCGAGCTGTTCCGCCCGCACTACGGCCTCACGAAGCAGGTGGACACCTTCAACATCTGGAAGCTGCAGACGCGCGAATACGTTGCGATCGCCCGCGACTGGCGGACGGCCACCCGGCTGCGGGACCGGCTGGGCTACGTGTTCGGCCCGCCCGGCTGGGCGCCGCGCACCGCCGGTCAAACCGGTGCGACGGCCCCGCTCGTGACCACTCTGTAACATCGGCGCTGCCCGGCGCGAAAAGCTGAACGTGGAGGCCGGTTACGCCGTAACCTCGACCTCCCGTCGGTATCCGCCCGATGGATCGGAGTGAATGGTGCATCGCCTGGCAATGCGCGCCTTCGCCGCGTCGGTTACTGTCGCGGCGCTCGCCTCCTTGCTGCCGGCGGCGCCGGCAAAAGCGGACGTCGTGGTGTATCCCGGCATGGAGATACGCCAGGACAACCGCGTCTGCACGTTGGGATATGTCGACCCCGCCCTGAAAGTCGCGTTCACCGCCGGACACTGCCGCGGCGGGGGCGGAGTGGTCACGGATCGGGGCGGCGCCGTGATCGGCCGTCTGGCGGCCTTCCGGGACAACACACCCAGCGGGACGACGGTGTCCACGAGCCAGGTGATCAACGATTACGAGGCGATCGTGCTGGACAACGACGTCACGGCGAACAACATCCTGCCGGGCGGTCGTCCGCTGGTCTCCGACCCCGGCCTGGCGCTGACGCCCGGGCAGCCGATCTGTCATTACGGCGTGATCACCGGGGAAACCTGCGGGACGGTGCAAAGCGTGAACAACGGCTGGTTCACCATGTCCAACGGCGTGCAGAGCCACAACGGTGACTCCGGTGGGCCGGTGTATCTGGCGCCCAGTGGCGGCCCGGGACAGCTCGTCGGGATCTTCAACAGCGTGTGGGGGGACTTTCCGGCGGCGGTGTCGTGGGGGGCCACCTCGCAGCAGGTCCGCGAGGATCTCGGGGCGCGCGACAACGCGCGTTAGCGGCCCGGCCGGATCGCCTCAGCCCGCCTTGGTGAGCGCAAACACCGGAATCGTCGGCGCCGCGGCGCGGAACTGCTCGTCGCTGCTGTCCGGCGTCAGCCCCGCGACGTAATCCTTGACCTGCCAATACCACCGGGCCAGGTAACGCCTCAGCAGATCGGGCTTGACCGCGTCGTCGACCTCGCTGGCCCGAACGCGTTGGCGACGCCACCGTGGACCCACCTCGACGACGGCCGCAGCCCGGACGTTGCGCGCCCACTGGGTGTTGCCCCGGGGCGAGACCAGGTAGTCCACCCCGTCGACCGTCAGCAGGTTGACCACGACCGCGCGCTGCTTGCCCGACTTGCGCCCACGAACGCGCAGCGCGCGGGTGCCGGCGATGCTGATCCCCGCGTCGGCCAGCCAGCGGATCGCCAGGTTGGCCGCGCGGGCGGCCCGGTTCGGCTCCTCATAACGCGTGGACATGGTGCATCCTCTCGGCTAATCCCGTCAGAATTGTTGAGAGCGGCGCTCTCACTTCTGATGAAGCTGCCACAACGCGCTCCAGAAAGCAAGAGCAGTGTTCTCGGTTGTGTCAGACTGATCGCGTGGGCAAACGCCAGGAGTCACGGGAACAGATCGAGGCGCGAATCATCGAACTCGGTCGCCGCCAACTGGTCGAGCGCGGTGCGGCCGGATTGTCGGTGCGGGCGATAGCCCGCGACCTGGGCATGGTCTCCTCAGCGGTGTACCGCTACGTCTCCAGCCGCGACGAGCTGCTGACCTTGCTGCTGGTCGACGCCTATTCCGACCTGGCCGACACCGTGGAACGCGCCCGCGAAACCGCGGGGGAGCTGTGGAGCGACGACGTCACCGCCATCGCGCGGGCGACCCGGCGGTGGGCCGTCGCCCACCCGGCGTGCTGGGCCCTGCTGTACGGCAGTCCGGTCCCCGGCTATCACGCGCCGCCGGAGCGCACGGTCGCCGTCGGCACCCGGGTGGTCGCGGCCCTGTTCGACGCCGTCGCGTCCGGCATCGCCACCGGGGACATCCGGCTCACCAATGATCTTGCGCCGCAACCGATGTCCTCCGACTTCGAGCGGATTCGACACGAATTCGGATTCCCCGGTGACGATCAGGTGCTTGCCAAGTGCTTCTTGCTATGGGCCGGGGTGCTCGGCGCCATCAGCCTCGAGGTGTTCGGGCAATACGGCACGGACACCCTCACCGACCCGGAGGAGATCTTCGACGCCCAGCTGCGGCTGCTGGTGGATGTGCTGAGCCAACATTGATGCCCCGGGGACCGGCGAACACACGGAATTAGAACGTGTTCACCCGGGGATTTCCGGCGCGGAACGGCCCGGCATGGCAAAGTCGTTCGGCCCCTTTCTGGCGGCCCGGCGGCTGGACTATTCTGCGAGACGATGACCCTTCCCGTTGAATCGCCAACGCAGATCGCGTGGGTTACCGCCGACCTCGACGCCACAGAAACGGCGCTCACCGGCCTGTTAGGTGTCCGGAAGTGGGTGCGAATACCCGACGTGCACTTTGCTCCGGAAGCCTGCAGCTACCACGGCAAGCCCGCCGATTTCGTCGCCAGCATCTCTTTGAGCTACCTCGGCGACATGCAGTTAGAGCTGATCCAACCGGTGCGCGGCGAGAACATCTATAGTGACTTTTTGCGCGATTGCGGGCCGGGTTTGCACCACATCTGCATGGAGGCCGAAAGCCCCGAGCAATTCGAGGCGGCGTTGGTCCAGGCGGCCGAGCGAGGCGCCGCGATCGTGCAGCAAGGCGTGATGCCCGGCGGAATCCAGTTCGCCTACGTCGCGGCGCCACAGGCGGGTGTGCCGTTCGTGGAGTTCGCGTACATCGCGCCCGAAATGAGGGCGTTTTACGACTACATCAAACAGGAGCAGCGCCAATGAGCACCGAGATTCCGGCGACAGTCAGTGCCAACGACGTGACGTCGTGGTCCGACGAGGTCGACGTACTGGTGATCGGCTTCGGCATCGCCGGCGGCTGCGCCGCGGTCAGCGCGGCGGCCGAAGGGGCGCGGGTGCTGGTGCTCGAACGCGCGGCCGCGGCCGGCGGCACCACTTCGCTTGCCGGGGGCCACTTTTACCTCGGCGGCGGGACCGCGGTGCAGCAGGCGACCGGTCAGGACGACTCGGCCGAGGAGATGTACAAGTATCTCGTCGAGGTCTCGCGTGAGCCCGAACTCGACAAGATCCGCGCCTACTGCGACGGCAGCGTCGAGCATTTCAACTGGCTGGAAGACTTGGGCTTTCAGTTCGAGCGCAGTTACTACCCGGGCAAAGTCGTCGTGCCGCCGGGCACCGAGGGACTCAGCTACACGGGCAACGAAAAGGTGTGGCCCTTCTGCGAGCGGGCCAAGCCGGCGCCGCGCGGGCACTCCGTGCCGGTCCCCGGCGAGCTGGGCGGCGCGGCCATGGTCATCGACCTGTTGGTGAAGCGGGCCGACTCGCTGGGCGTGCAGACCCGCTACGAGACCGGCGCCACCAATCTCATCCTGGACGACGACGGCGCCGTGGTCGGCGTCGCCTGGAAGCACTTCACCGAAACGGGCGCCATCAAGGCCAAAGCCGTCATCATCGCGGCCGGTGGTTTCGCAATGAACCCGGAGATGGTCGCCGAGCACACTCCCGCTCTGGGCCAGCCGCGGCGCACCAAGCACCACGGCCTCGCGGCGCCCTACATCCTGGGCAACCCCAACGACGACGGGCTGTCCATCCGGATGGGGGTCTCGGCGGGTGGCGCCACCAAGCACATGGACGAGTTGTTCATCACCGCGGCCGCCTACCCGCCCGAGATCCTGCTGACCGGTGTCATCGTCAACAAGGAGGGCAAGCGCTTCGTCGCCGAGGACTCCTACCATTCGCGCACTTCGGCTTTCGTGCTCGAGCAGCCGGAGCAGACCGCATACCTCGTCGTCGACGAGGCGCACACGGAGATGCCGGCGATGCCGCTGATCCGTTTCCTCGATGGTTACGAGACGATCGCGGAAATGGAAGCCGCGCTTGGCATCCCGGCCGGCAACCTCGCGGCCACCCTGGACCGCTACAACGAGTTCGCCGCCGCCGGTGAGGATCCCGACTTCCACAAGCAGCCGGAATACCTTGCGCCGCAAGACAACGGCCCGTGGGCGGTGTTCGATCTGTCGCTCGGGCGTGCGATGTACTCGGGCTTCACGATCGGCGGCCTCGCGGTGACCGTTGACGGCGAGGTGCAGCGGGCCGACGGCACCGTGGTGCCCGGCCTGTACGCCGCGGGCGCGTGCGCGTCCAACCTCGCCCAGGACGGCAAGGGTTACGCGAGCGGGACGCAGCTGGGTGAGGGATCGTTCTTCGGGCGCCGCGCCGGAGCGCACGCGGCCCGGCGGACCGGGGCAGCGTAGGCGCGCGACGACCCAGCGCCGGAGTGTACGCGGCGCGCAGGCGTTAAGGGCCGGGGCAGCGTAGGCGCTAGACCTGCGCGGGCTCCTTTTCGACGGGCCCCAGCTGCCACGCGCCGCCGCCGAGCAGGTGGAGCTGCTGCTCGTGGTGCTGTTCGACGGCGGGCCGATGGCTCACGCTGACCATGACGCACTCCGGCAGCTCCGCCCGAACCAATTGATACAGGGCGAATTCCAGGCCGGCGTCCAGCGCGGAGGTCGCCTCGTCGAGGAAGACCGCCTTCGGCCGGGTGAGCAGGACGCGCGCGAACGCGACGCGCTGCTGCTCGCCGGGGGACAGCACCTTGGCCCAGTCCTGTTCCTCGTCCAGCCGGCTGATGAGCGGCGCCAGAACAACCTTGGTGAGCACGTCGCGCAGTTGGTCATCGGAGACGCCGTCCGGCGAATTCGGGTAACACACCACGGTGCGCAAAGTGCCGAGCGGCACATATGGCAACTGCGACAAGAACATCGTCTCGTTGTCGCCATCCGGACGGCACAGCGTTCCCGAGGCGTACGGCCACAATTCGGCCAGGCTGCGCAGCAGCGTCGTCTTGCCGGCTCCGGAGCGTCCGGTGATCACCAGGCTGTCGCCCAAATCGAGCTGGATGTCCAGCGAGTCGACCAGCTGGTCGCCCTCCGGCGTGCGCACCTCGATGCCGCGCAGTTCGACCGCGGTCTCCTCGCTGGGTTTGACGAGAATGGTGGGCAGCGCGCGGCCCTTGTCGTTCGCGTCGACGAGGCCGTGCAAACGGATGATCGCCGCCCGGAAGGCCGCGAACGCGTCATAGTTGTTGCGGAAGAACGACAGTGAGTCGTTGATGTTGCCGAAAGCCTGCGCGGTCTGGGTGACATCGCCGAAAGCGATCTCCCCGCTGAACAGGCGCGGCGCCTGAATCGCCAACGGCAGCGGAATGATGGTCTGCGTCGCCGACCAGTTCCATCCATTGAAGATGATGGTCCGGCGGACGTACCTGCGGTAGTTGTCGATGATCGGCGTGAAGCGCCGCCACAATTGGGTGCGTTCGACGCGCTCGCCACGGTAGAAGCCCACCGCCTCCGCGGCGTCGCGCAACCGCACCAGGGCGTAACGGAACGCGGCGTTGAGTTTCTCGTTGTTGAAGCTCAGCCAAATCAGCGGGCGCCCAAGCCAAATCGCGACCACCGTCACGATCAAGACATAGACCAGGACGGTCCAGAACATCGCACGCGGCACGTTCACACCGAAGAGATCGAAGTCCCCGGACAGGTTCCACAGGATCGCGGCGAACGAGATCACCGACGCCACCGCGTTGACGGCACCGAACAGCAGGGTGCTGGTCGTCCCGTTGGACGGGATGTTCGGGGTGCCACCCACCCCCGCGGTGAAGATGTCGATATCCTGTTGGATGCGCTGATCGGGGTTGTCAATCGTCTTGTCGATGAACAGATCCCGGTAATAGGCCCGGCCCGCGAGCCAGTCGTCGGTGAGATGGCCCGTCAGCCACATGCGCCAGGCGATGATGAACCGCTGCGTCAGGTAGATGTCGAGGATCACCCGGGCGATGAAGATGGCCGCCAGCAGGATGAAGATCCCGAGCGAGACCCAAAAGTTGTGGATCCCGGAATGTTTGACTTCGTCGTTACCCGTGGCGAGCCCTTTGAGTGCCACCTGCAACGCCGTGTACATGTCGTTGCTCTGATAGCTGAACAGCACGTTGAGCCGGACCGAGAACAGCACCAGCAGTAGCAGCACACCGAGCCCCAGCCACGCCTTGACGCTGGTCGGCCCGACGAAGTAGCCGCGCGTGATCCGCCAGAATTGGCGGCCCCACGGGGTCAGATACCTGGCGGCGACCAGCGCGGCCAACAGGCAGACGGCACCGATGACCCACGCGATGGCGAGCCACTGCAGGGAATCCTGAAATGCCGACGACCAATCGATGGACGGTTTGAACAGCTTCGAGTCCAATTTCGGCGTCTCCTTCTGCGGTCGGCACTTCCCCGCAAGCTACCCGAGCGGTTCTCGCTAGGCTGCGCAGATGAGCGCCGATCTGTCCAGCCAGACCGTACATGCCGGCCGCCTCGTCGCGCGGCGCCTGCGGGCCAGCGGAATCGACACCGTCTTCACACTGTCCGGCGGTCACCTGTTCTCGATCTACGACGGCTGCCGCGACGAGGGTATCCGGCTGATCGACACCCGCCACGAACAGACCGCGACCTTCGCCGCCGAGGGCTGGTCGAAGGTGACCAGGAGCCCGGGCGTGGCGGCGCTGACCGCGGGGCCGGGCATCACCAACGGGATGAGCGCGATGGCGGCGGCGCAGCAGAACCAGTCGCCCCTGGTGGTGCTGGGCGGCCGCGCGCCGGCACAGCGCTGGGGGATGGGCTCGCTGCAGGAGATCGACCACGTGCCGTTCGTGGCGCCGCTGGCGCGGTTCGCCGCCACCGCGCAGTCGGCCGACGAGGCCGGGCGCCTCGTCGATGACGCGTTGCGCGCCGCGGTCGGTGCGCCGTCGGGCGTGGGTTTCGTCGACTTCCCGATGGACCACGTGTTCTCCATGCCGGACGACCCCGACGTGTTGGGGCGCCCCGGGGCCCTCGTCGACGTGCCGCCGGGGCCCGCACCGGATGACCAGGCGCTGACCCGAGCCGTCGGTCTACTGGCGGCGGCGAAGCGCCCTGTCATCATGGCCGGCACCAACGTGTGGTGGGGGCACGGCGAAGCCGCGCTGCTGCGCCTGGCCGAGGAACTCCAGATCCCCGTGTTGATGAACGGGATGGCCCGCGGCGCGGTCCCGGCCGACCATGCGTTGGCGTTTTCCCGGGCGCGCGGAAAAGCCTTGGGGGAGGCCGACGTTGCGCTGATCGTCGGCGTGCCGATGGATTTCCGGCTCGGCTTCGGCGCGGTGTTCGGGCAACAGACCCAGCTCGTCGTGGTCGACCGTGTCCAACCCGAGCGACGCCATCCGCGGCCGGTGCAGGCCGAGCTCTACGGCGACCTGCTGACGATCCTGGCGGCGCTGGCCACCGCCGGCGGCGCCGGGCACCGAGAGTGGATCGAGGAACTGCGAGCGGCCGAGACCGCGGCGCGCGCCAAGGAGACTGCCGAGCTCGCCGACGACCGCGTCCCCCTGCACCCCATGCGGGTGTACGCGGAGTTGGCGCCCATGCTGGACCGCGACGCCATCGTCGTGATCGACGCCGGCGATTTCGGGTCCTACGCCGGCCGGGTGATCGACAGCTATCTGCCGGGGTGCTGGCTGGACAGCGGGCCGTTCGGCTGCCTGGGTTCGGGCCCGGGCTATGCCCTGGCCGCCAAGCTGGCCCGGCCGGAGCGCCAGGTGGTCCTGTTGCAGGGCGACGGCGCGTTCGGCTTCAGCGGGATGGAATGGGACACCCTGGTCCGGCACAACGTGCCCGTCGTGTCGGTGATCGGCAACAACGGAATCTGGGGTTTGGAAAAGCACCCCATGGAGGCGTTGTACGGCTATTCGGTGGTGGCCGAGTTGCGCCCGGGGACCCGCTACGACGAGGTGGCGCGCGCCCTGGGCGCCCACGGCGAGCTGGTCGCCGCGCCCGGCGAGCTGCGGCCCGCCCTGGAACGGGCCTTCGCCAGCGGCCTGCCCGCCGTCGTCAATGTGCTCACCGACCCGAACGTCGCCTATCCACGCCGATCCAACCTCGCGTGATGGAAGTGCGCGGCGGCCCACCGCGTACCGTTGACCTGTGCCTAAGACGACCCGCGCTCAACCCGGCCGGCTGAGCAGCCGCTTCTGGAAGCTGCTCGGCGCTAGCACTGAAAAGGACCGCAGCCGCTCTCTCACCCAGGTCACCGACTCGTCGGAATACGACGACGAGGCGGCCGGTCTGACCGACGAGCAGCTCCGCAAGGCGGCCGGGCTGCTCAACCTCGAGGACCTCGCTGACTCCGAGGACATCCCGCAGTTCCTCGCGATCGCCCGGGAGGCGGGCGAGCGGGCCAGCGGGTTGCGTCCATTCGATGTGCAGCTGCTCGGGGCGCTGCGGATGCTGGCCGGCGACGTGATCGAGATGGCCACCGGTGAGGGCAAAACCCTGGCCGGCGCGATCGCCGCGGCCGGGTACGCGCTCGCCGGGCGGCACGTGCACGTGGTGACGATCAACGACTACCTGGCGCGTCGTGACGCGGAATGGATGGGCCCGCTGATCGAGGCCATGGGGCTGACGGTCGGCTGGATCACCGCCGAGTCGTCCAGCGAAGAGCGCAAGGCGGCCTACGGCTGCGACGTCACCTACGCCTCGGTCAACGAGATCGGCTTCGACGTGCTGCGCGACCAGCTGGTGACCGACGTCGACGACCTGGTGTCGCCCAACCCCGACGTGGCCCTCATCGACGAGGCCGACTCGGTGCTGGTCGACGAGGCGCTGGTGCCGCTGGTGCTGGCGGGGACCACCCATCGGGAGACGCCGCGACTCGAAATCATCAGGCTGGTCGGCGAACTGAGCGCCGATACCGACTTCGACACGGACTCCGACAGCCGCAACGTCCACCTGACCGAGGCCGGCGCGCGCAAGGTCGAAAAGGCGCTCGGCGGCATCGATCTGTACTCCGAGGAGCACGTCGGCACCACGCTGACCGAGGTCAACGTCGCGCTGCACGCGCACGTGCTGCTGCAACGCGACGTGCACTACATCGTCCGCGACGACGCGGTGCATCTGATCAATTCCTCGCGCGGCCGCATCGCGCAACTGCAGCGCTGGCCCGACGGGCTGCAGGCCGCCGTCGAGGCCAAGGAGGGCATCGAGACCACCGAGACCGGCGAGGTGCTCGACACGATCACCGTGCAGGCGCTGATCAACCGCTACGCCACCGTGTGCGGCATGACCGGCACCGCGCTGGCCGCCGGCGAGCAGCTGCGCCAGTTCTACAAGCTCGGTGTGTCGCCAATTCCGCCGAACAAGCCCAACATTCGCGAAGACGAGTCCGACCGGGTCTACATCACGGGCGCGGCCAAGAACGACGCGATCGTCGCGCACATCGCCGACGTCCACGAGACCGGGCAGCCGGTGCTGGTCGGCACCCGCGACGTCGCCGAGTCCGAGGACCTGCACGAACGGCTGTTGCGCCGCGGCGTGCCCGCGGTGGTGCTCAACGCGAAGAACGACGCCGAGGAAGCCCAGGTGATCGCCGAGGCCGGTAAGTTCGGCGTGGTCACCGTGTCGACACAGATGGCCGGGCGCGGCACCGACATCCGGCTCGGGGGATCCGACGAAGCCGACCACGACCGCGTCGCCGAGCTGGGCGGGCTGCACGTCGTGGGCACCGGCCGGCACCACACCGAGCGGCTGGACAACCAGCTGCGGGGCCGCGCCGGGCGCCAGGGCGACCCGGGGTCGTCGGTGTTCTTCTCCAGCTGGGAAGACGACGTCGTGGCGGCCAACCTCGACCACAACAAGCTGCCGATGGAGACCGACGAGGACGGCCGGATCGTCAGCCCCAAGGCGGCCGGGCTGCTCGACCATGCCCAGCGGGTCGCCGAGGGCCGCATGCTCGACGTGCACGCGAACACCTGGCGCTACAACCAGTTGATCGCCCAGCAGCGCGCCATCATCGTCGATCGACGAAATACGTTGCTGCGCACCGCGACCGCGCGTGAGGAACTCGCCGAGCTGGCGCCGAAGCGCTACGAGGAACTGGCCGAGGAAATCTCCGAAGAACGCCTCGAGACGATCTGCCGGCAGATCATGCTCTATCACCTGGACCGCGGCTGGGCCGACCATCTGGCGTACCTGGCCGACATCCGCGAGAGCATCCACTTGCGGGCGCTGGGCCGGCAGAATCCGCTGGACGAGTTTCACCGGTTGGCGGTCGACGCGTTCGCGTCGCTGGCCGCGGACGCGGTCGAGGCGGCCCAACAGACCTTCGAAACCGCGAACGTCCTCGAAGAGGAGCAGGGACTGGACCTGTCCAAGCTGGCGCGGCCGACGTCGACGTGGACATACATGGTCAACGACAACCCGCTGTCGGATGACACGCTGTCCACCCTCAGCCTGCCCGGCGTGTTCCGCTAGACCCACTCGCCGAGCGTGCGGCCAGCCGGGCGTTCGCGCCCGAGTGTGCGCCCAGCCGGGCGTTCGGCGTGGAGTCGCGTTAAGGTCACGGCTCATGGAGCCGGTGCTTCCGCCCAACCGGGTGCTGACGGTCCCCAACGCGCTCAGCGTCATCCGCCTGGCGCTCATTCCGGTGTTCATCTACGCCTTGCTGGTGACGCACGCCCACGGATGGGCCGTCGCGATCTTGATGTTCAGCGGCGCCTCGGACTGGGCCGACGGCAAGATCGCGCGGCTGCTCAATCAGTCCTCGCGCCTGGGTGTGCTGCTCGACCCCGCCGTCGACCGCCTCTACATGGTCGCCGTCCCCGTGGTGATGGCGTTCAGCGGGATCGTGCCGTGGTGGTTCGTCGTCATCCTGCTCGCCCGCGATAGCCTGCTGGCCGCGACGCTGCCCCTGCTGTGGAGCCGCGGACTCACGGCGCTGCCGGTGACCTACATCGGCAAGGCCGCGACGTTCGCGCTGATGTCGGGCTTCCCGCTGGTGCTGCTGGGCACGTGGGACGCGCTGTGGAGCCGCGTGGTGGGCGCCTGCGGGTGGGCCTTCCTGATCTGGGGCTTGTATGGCTACCTGTGGGCGTTCGTGCAGTATGCGGTCCAGATGACGCTGGTGCTGCGCCGCATGCCCAAGGTCGATCGCGGGTCGCGCCCGTCGGCCGTGGCGAAAGCGACCGACCATGGCTGACGTGGACCGCAGGCTCGGCGGCTACGACCCCAACGCCGGTCACAGCGCGCACGTGGCGGCGCGGCCACAACACATTCCGGTGCCCTCCCTGCTGCGCGCGCTGCTGTCCGAGCACCTGGATCCCGGCTACGCCGCGGCGGCGGCCAGGCGAGCGACCACCGAAGGACGCCAACGTGCCTTCGGCTGGCTCTGGCAGGCGTTGGCGGCGCTGCTCATCGCGACGGTCTTCGCCGCCGCGGTCGCGCAGGCCCGTTCGGTCGCGCCCGGGGTGCGCGACGCCCAGCAACTGCTGTTGGGCAACGTGCGGTCGGCGGAGGGCTCCGCGACCAAGCTGGCCCAGCGCCGCAACCAGCTCTCCACGCGACTCGACGACGTGCAGCGCCACGCGCTGGCCGACGACGCCGAGGGGCAGCGGCTGCTGAAACGCCTCGACGCGCTCAGCCTCGCGGCCGGCAGCACGGCGATCATCGGTCCCGGCCTGAAGCTGACCGTGACCGATCCGGGCGCCAGCCCGAACCTTTCCGACGTGTCCAAGCAGCGGGTCAGCGGCAGCAGGCAGATCATCCTCGACCGCGACCTGCAGCTGGTGGTCAACTCGTTGTGGGCCAGCGGCGCCGAGGCGATCTCGGTCGGCGGCGTGCGGATCGGGCCCAACGTGACCATCCGGCAAGCCGGCGGCGCGATCCTCGTCGACAACAACCCGACCAGCAGTCCGTACACGATCCTGGCCATCGGGGCGCCGCGGTCGATGCGCGATGTCTTCGACAACAGCCCGGGGCTGCAGCGCCTGAGGCTGCTGGAGATTTCCTACGGCGTGGTGGTTACGGTGGATGTCGCCGACGGTCTTTCGCTGCCTGCCGGATCCGTCCGGGATGTCAAGTTCGCCAAGCAGATTGGGCCACAGTGAGAAAAGTCCCGACCAGACAGCTTCGCCTGTGCGAGACGGGAAACCCCGCATGATCGGTCTCGCGGCGCTGGCGATCGGCATCGTGCTCGGCCTGGTGTTTCACCCCGCGGTGCCCGAAGTCGTCCAGCCCTATCTGCCGATCGCGGTGGTCGCGGCCCTCGATGCCGTGTTCGGTGGGTTGCGTGCCTATCTGGAACGGACCTTCGACCCCAAGGTCTTCGTGATTTCGTTCGTGTTCAACGTCTTCGTGGCCGCGCTCATCGTCTACGTCGGCGACCAACTGGGTGTGGGCACCCAGTTGTCCACGGCCATCATCGTCGTGCTGGGCATTCGCATCTTCGGCAACGCCGCGGCCCTGCGCCGCCGGCTGTTCGGGGCGTGACGCCATGACCCGATCGAGCCCGGCGTGAGCCAGGATCCGGGAGATCGCGGCGCCGACGCGGCGCCGGATCCGGGCGCGCCGCGCGGACGTCACGAACTGCCCGGGAAACACCCCCGTCCCGAGATCGGGCCGCTGCGCCGGCGCGGATTGTCCGGCATGCTGCGCGGCGGCCGCTCCCGACTGGGTTTCGCGACGCTGGCCGTGCTGCTGTGTCTGCTTCTCGGCATCGCCATCGTCACCCAGGTCCGCCAGACCGAATCGGGCGATTCGCTGGACACGGCCCGGCCCGCGGACCTGTTGGTGCTGCTGGATTCGTTGCGGCAGCGCGAAGGCACCCTCCGCGGCGAGGTGAACGAGCTGGAGAACACGCTGAATTCACTGCAGGCGTCCGGCAACAACGACCAGGCCGCCATCCAGTCCGCCCAATCCAGGCTCGCGGCGCTGTCCATCCTGGTCGGCGCCGTGGGCGCCACCGGGCCCGGCGTCACCGTCACGATCGAGGACCCCGGGCCGGGGGTTTCCCCCGAGGCGATGCTCGACGTGATCAACGAGTTGCGTGCCGCCGGGGCCGAGGCGATCGAAATCAACGATGCGCACCAGTCCGTGCGGGTGGGCGTCGACACCTGGGTCGCCGGTGTGCCCGGGTCGCTGACCGTCGACTCCAAGACGCTGTCGCCCGCGTATTCGATTCTGGCGATTGGTGATCCGCCCACCCTGGCCGCGGCGATGAACATCCCCGGCGGCGCGCAGGACACGGTCAAACGCGTCGGTGCGCGGATGTCCGTCCAGCAGTCCGACCGGGTGGACGTGACCACCTTGCGGCAACCAAAACCGCACCAATACGCTCAGCCCGTCAAGTGAGCATTTTTCCGAACAGACAGGATCACTCGTGAGCGATATCCCGCCCGATCTGCACTACACCGCCGAACACGAGTGGGTTCGTCGAAGTGGTGATGACACCGTGCGGGTGGGCATCACCGACTTCGCGCAGTCGGCGTTGGGCGATGTCGTTTTCGTACAGCTGCCCGACGTGGGCGCCGAGCTGACCGCCGGTGAATCCTTCGGCGAGGTCGAATCCACGAAATCGGTGTCGGACTTGTACGCCCCGGTGTCGGGCAAAGTGTCGGCCGTCAACACCGACCTGGAAGGCAGCCCGCAACTGGTCAACTCCGATCCGTACGGGGCGGGCTGGTTGCTGGATGTGCAGGTATCCGACGTCGCCGCAGCGGAGTCCGCCATTTCTTCGTTGCTCGACGCGGAGGCCTACCGCGGAACGCTGACCGAATGACGGTTGCTAATGTCCCTGCAGCCCCGCACGGCCAGGCGAGCGGTGCAGCCGGCACACGGGGGGATCGCAGTTTCGGATCGTCAGGCGGTGGGCGCATTGCAGGCAGGTGCGCGGTACCGTCGACACATCTACCTTTTGAAGACCGGCAAACCGGGCAACACGACCTGGTGCGGAAGCCGGCCGAGCGGCCCGGACAGACAACGCCACAGCGGCCAGTGAGGAGCAGCGCGTGACGGACATGGACTCAGGAAGTCAGCAAGACCAGAATTCGGACGAAGTCACGGTAGAGACGACCTCGGTCTTTCGTGCCGACTTCCTCAACGAGCTCGACGCGCCCGCGCAAGCGGGCACGGAAAGCGCGGTATCCGGAGTCGAGGGACTCCCGGCGGGTTCGGCGCTGCTGGTCGTCAAACGGGGCCCCAATGCGGGATCGCGATTCCTGCTCGACCAGCCCACCACGTCGGCCGGCCGGCACCCCGACAGCGACATCTTCCTCGACGACGTGACCGTCAGCCGCCGGCACGCCGAATTCAGGTTGGAAAACAACGAATTCAGCGTGGTCGACGTTGGTAGTCTCAACGGCACTTACGTCAACCGTGAGCCCGTGGATTCCGCGGTGCTTGCCAACGGTGACGAAGTGCAGATCGGCAAGTTCCGCTTGGTGTTTCTGACCGGACCCAAGCAGGGTGAGGATGGAGGATCTTCAGGCTAGTGAGCGCACCCGATAGCTCGGCACTGGCCGGGATGTCGATCGGGGCGGTCCTGGAATTGTTGAGGCCGGACTTCCCCGATGTCACCATCTCCAAAATTCGCTTCTTGGAGGCCGAGGGGCTGGTGACGCCGCAACGGGCTGCGTCGGGGTATCGAAGGTTCACCGCGTACGACTGCGCGCGGTTGCGATTCATCCTTACCGCGCAGCGCGATCACTATTTGCCGCTGAAGGTCATCCGGGCGCAACTGGACGCCCAGCCCGACGGCGAGCTACCGCCTTTCAAAACCTCCTATGCCGTCCCGCGCCTGGTGTCGGTCACGGGAATCGGTGACACCGGGGACGGGGCGGACGGCAGCGTCGGACCCGGCTCCGACGCGTCGGCGGTGGCGCCCACGCACGTCCGGCTGAGCCGCGAAGAGCTGCTGGCGCGTGCGGGCGTGGATGACGACTTGCTGACCGCGTTACTCAAAGCCGGCGTCATCACCACCGGCCCCGCCGGTTTCTTCGACGAGCACGCCGTCGTCATCCTGCAGTGCGCGCGGGCGCTGTCGGATTACGGCGTCGAGCCGCGGCATCTGCGCGCATTCCGCTCGGCGGCCGACCGGCAGTCGGACCTGATCGCCCAAATCGCCGGTCCGGTAGTCAAAGCCGGCAAGGCCGGTGCCCGCGATCGCGCCGACGATTTGGCGCGTGAAGTTGCGGCGCTGGCTATCACGTTGCACACGTCGTTGATCAAATCCGCCGTTCGCGACGTTCTGGATCGCTGAGGACTAGACTTCGGTCGACAGCTTGGTTTCGGCGGTAGGGCGGATTTTTGGCCTCGCCGTCGCTGGAAGTACCAATCCAACCGGCGCCACGAATGCGGAGGACAGACACAAATGGGTGAGGTTCGTGTTGTCGGCATTCGCGTAGAGCAGCCGCAAAACCAGCCGGTGTTGTTGCTGCGCGAAACCGACGGTGACCGTTACCTGCCAATCTGGATCGGCCAGTCGGAGGCCGCCGCGATCGCCCTCGAGCAGCAGGGCGTCGAGCCGCCTCGTCCGTTGACGCACGATTTGATCAGGGATGTCATTGCCGCGCTTGGGCATTCGCTGAAAGAGGTGCGGATCGTCGATCTGCAGGAAGGCACTTTCTACGCCGACCTGGTGTTCGACCGCAACATCACCGTGTCGGCGCGCCCATCGGATTCGGTGGCGATAGCGCTGCGCGTCGGCGTCCCCATCTACGTCGAGGAGCCCGTGCTTGCCCAGGCCGGGCTGCTGATCCCCGACGAGACCGACGAAGAGGGCGGCACCGCCGTCCGCGAGGACGAGGTGGAGAAGTTCAAAGAATTTCTCGACAGCGTGTCTCCCGACGATTTCAAAGCCACCTAGCTCCTGCCCGGCCTTGCCACCAGCGTTTGCCACCAGCGTTTAGGAGAGGCGGGTGTCGCTGGACTAGCCTGGTGGGGACATCACGGATGCGTCTCAACTGGCAACGTGATGTCGACACGCTGGCGGATAGCCCGCCCAGTTGGCCCCGAGGCGGCCATACTTTGATCACGACTTCAGGCGCGGCGGCTCTAGGAAAGCGTAAGCTCACTAGCACTCGGGCCTGAGCAGACGTGGCTGCGGTGCAGCCAGAGACGCAGCTAACGACGAGAGCGCGATCGCGGAGAGGAACCACCGTGAGCGAGCAGCCACGCCAAGAGCAGCTCAACCTAGCTGAGCAGGAAAACGGCGCGAGTAACGACCGCAGCGTCACCGCGGCCAGCGCCCCCGTGCAGCCCGGACTTTTCCCGGACGACTCCGTGCCCGACGAACTGGTCGGCTACCGCGGTCCCAGCGCGTGCCAGATCGCCGGCATCACCTACCGGCAGCTGGACTACTGGGCGCGCACCTCGCTGGTCGTCCCGTCGATCCGCAGCGCGGCGGGCTCCGGAAGCCAGCGCCTCTACTCGTTCAAAGACATCCTGGTTCTCAAGATCGTCAAGCGGTTGCTCGACACCGGCATCTCGTTGCACAACATCCGCGTCGCGGTCGACCACCTGCGCCAGCGCGGGGTTCAGGACCTGGCCAACATCACCCTGTTCTCCGACGGCACCACCGTCTACGAGTGCACATCGGCCGAAGAGGTCGTCGACCTGCTCCAGGGCGGGCAGGGCGTGTTCGGCATCGCCGTGTCCGGCGCCATGCGGGAGCTGACCGGCGTCATCGCGGACTTCCCGGGCGAGCGGGCCGACGGCGGCGAGTCGATCGCCGAGCCGGAGGACGAGCTGGCGTCCCGGCGCAAGCACCGCGACCGCAAGATCGGCTGACGGCGCGCCCCGAGAGCGCGCAACTTCGCGCCCACGCGGCCGAGTAAACTGGGCCGCGCATCGTATTCGAGCGGGAGAGTTCCGTGACTGCCAGTCACGGGCGCCGAAGGAGCAACACCTCTCCGTCAACCTCTCAGGCACCCGGACCGCGCGAAACAATGATGCCTCTGGAAAGCGGTGAAGACCTGCGGGTCGACACCCGCCGATGGGGAAAGGCGCGCAGGACAAGCATCCGGCGCCGAATCTCTCAGGCGCCCGGCGAAGGGTGAAGACAGAGGGAGAGGACCGTTCGTCCTCTGCCTTGATCTGTCGTTGTCCGCCTACTCAGGAGTTTCCAGTGTCCGATCAATCCCCGTTCGCAGCTCGGCACATCGGCCCGGACAGCCAGGCCGTCGCGGCCATGCTCGCCGTCATCGGTGTCGACTCCCTCGACGAGCTGGCGTCCAAAGCCGTCCCGTCGGGCATCCTGGACAAACTCACCGACAACGGCGCGGCGCCCGGCCTCGACCGGCTGCCGGCACCCGCCACTGAAACCGAGGCGCTGGCCGAGCTGCGGGCCTTGGCCGACGCCAACACCGTGGCCGTGTCCATGATCGGTCAGGGCTACTACGACACGCTCACGCCCCCGGTGTTGCTGCGCAACATCTTGGAGAACCCGGCCTGGTACACGGCGTACACGCCGTATCAGCCGGAGATCAGCCAGGGCCGGCTCGAGGCGCTGCTGAATTTCCAGACGATGGTGGCCGACCTGACCGGCCTGGAGGTCGCCAATGCCTCCATGCTCGACGAGGGCACCGCCGCCGCCGAGGCCATGACGCTGATGCACCGCGCGGCCCGCGGCAAAACCAACCGGCTTGCCGTCGACGCCGACGTCTTCGCCCAGACCGCCGCCATCCTGGCCACCCGCGCCGCGCCTCTGGGCATCGAGATCGTCACCGCCGACCTGCGCGACGGACTGCCCGACGGCGACTTCTTCGGCGTCATCGCCCAGCTGCCCGGCGCGAGCGGCCGGGTCACCGACTGGGCGCCGCTGGTCGGGCAGGCGCACGACCGCGGCGCGCTGATCGCGATCGGCGCCGACCTGCTCGCGTGCACGCTGATCACGCCGCCCGGTGAGATCGGCGCCGACGTCGCGTTCGGCACCACCCAAAGATTCGGTGTGCCAATGGGATTCGGTGGACCGCACGCCGGCTACCTGGCGGTGCACGCCAACCACGCGCGCCAACTGCCGGGCCGGCTGGTGGGTGTGTCGCTGGACGCCGACGGTTCACCCGCCTACCGGCTGGCGCTGCAGACCCGCGAGCAGCACATCCGCCGCGACAAGGCGACCAGCAACATCTGCACCGCGCAGGTGCTGCTGGCGGTGATGGCCGCGATGTACGCCAGCTACCACGGCGCCGAGGGGCTGACCGCCATCGCGCGCCGCGTCCACGGTCACGCCGAGGCGATCGCCGCGGGCATCGGCGATGCGCTGGTGCACGACAAGTACTTCGACACCGTGCTGGCCCGCGTGCCGGGCCGCGCCGACGAGGTGATCGCCGCGGCGAAAGCCCACGGCATCAACCTGTGGCGCGTCGACGACGACCACGTGTCGGTGGCCTGCGACGAGGCCACCACCGACGAGCACGTCGCCGCGGTGTTGGAGGCGTTCGGCGTGCCGGCCGCCCAGCCGGTGTGCGCGGGCATCATCACCCGCACATCAGAGTTCCTGACCCATCCCGCCTTCACCCAGTACCGCACCGAGACGGCGATGATGCGCTACCTGCGCATGCTGGCCGACAAAGATATCGCCTTGGACCGCAGCATGATTCCGCTCGGCTCGTGCACCATGAAGCTCAACGCCGCCGCCGAGATGGAGCCGATCACCTGGCCGGAATTCGCCCGCCAGCATCCGTTCGCGCCGGCATCCGACACCTCGGGCCTGCGGCGGCTCATCGCCGACCTGGAGGCCTGGTTGGTGCACATCACCGGCTACGACGCCGTCTCGCTGCAACCCAACGCCGGATCGCAGGGCGAATACGCCGGCCTGCTGGCCATCCACGACTACCACGCCAGCCGCGGCGAACCGCACCGCGACATCTGCCTCATCCCGTCGAGCGCGCACGGCACCAACGCGGCGTCGGCGGCCCTGGCCGGGATGCGGGTCGTGGTGGTGGCCTGCCACTCCAACGGCGACGTGGACCTCGACGACCTGCGCGCCAAGGTCGCCGAGCACGGGGAGCGGCTGTCGACGCTGATGATCACCTACCCGTCCACCCACGGCGTCTACGAGCACGACATCGCCGAGATCTGCGCGGCCACCCACGACGCGGGGGGCCAGGTGTATGTGGACGGCGCCAACCTCAACGCGCTGGTCGGCCTGGCGCGGCCGGGGAAGTTCGGCGGTGACGTCAGCCACCTGAACCTGCACAAGACGTTCTGCATCCCGCACGGGGGCGGGGGCCCGGGGGTCGGGCCGGTGGCGGTGCGCTCGCACCTGGCGCCGTTCCTGCCGGGTCACCCGCACGCCCCCGAACTGCCCGAGGGGCATCCGGTGTCGTCGGCGCCCTACGGGTCCGCCTCGATCCTGCCGATCAGCTGGGCCTACATCCGGATGATGGGCGCCGAGGGCCTGCGCGCGGCGTCGCTGACCGCGATCACCTCGGCCAACTACATCGCCCGTCGCCTCGACGAGTACTTCCCGGTGCTCTACACCGGCGAGAACGGCATGGTGGCCCACGAATGCATCCTGGATCTGCGGGGCATCACCAAGGCCACCGGCGTGACCGTGGATGACGTCGCAAAACGCTTGGCGGACTACGGCTTTCACGCGCCCACGATGAGCTTCCCGGTGGCGGGCACGCTGATGGTGGAACCCACCGAGAGCGAGACCCTGACCGAAGTCGACGCCTTCTGCGAGGCCATGATCGCGATCCGCGGCGAGATCGACCGGGTGGGTGCGGGGGAGTGGTCGGTCGACGACAACCCGCTGCGGGGCGCCCCGCACACGGCCGAATGCCTGGTGATCGGCGAGTGGGACCATCCGTACACCCGGGAAGAGGCCGCCTACCCGCTGGGCAAGGACTTCCGGCCCAAGGTGTGGCCGCCGGTCCGCCGCATCGACGGCGCCTACGGCGACCGCAATCTGGTCTGCTCGTGCCCGCCCGTGGAGGCGTTCGCCTGACGATCGGGTCGGGGCGGGATCACCCCGGCATTCGCGCCGGGGAGTGCAACGCCAGCGGCACCAGGTACCGGCGGGCGAAATCGCGGGCCTCGTTGAGGTTGTAGACCGGGATGACGGACTTCGGCGTCTTGATCAGCGAAATGATCAGCCGTCCGATCATCTCCCCGACGACCTCGGTGTCCAGGTCGGCGGCCAGTTCGCCACGCTCCTGCCAGCGGCGCAGCCACGTCGCGATGTAGCCGCGAGTCATGGCGATCAGGTTCTCGTCGGTCAGGTAGGCGGTCAACTCCCCGGCGGCGGGCGATTCGCGGATGCTTCGCGTCAGCAGCTTGGGGGCGGAGGCCTCGTGAACGAACGCGGCGAAGACTTCGGCGATCCCTTCTTCCGGTGATCCCGCGCGACCCGCGACCTCGGAAACCAGCGTGCTCAGCCGCAGCGATTCGTCCATGATGGTCAGCCGCACCAGGTTTCGCTTGTGCCGGAACCGGCGGTAGACGGTGGCGACGCCGACACCGGCGGTGTCGGCGATGTCTTGCATGGTGGTGTTGGAGAATCCGCGCTCGGTGAAGCAGGTGCGCGCGGCGGTGACGATCGAGCGGGCGGTCGGATCGAGGGCGGCCAAACCGTCGGGCAGCGCGCCGAGCAGCATCGCGGGGTCTACCATCTGCCCTCCAGCCGATTGGGGTATCGCGGCAATTCTGCGCTCACTCAGCCTATTCATCCGCATTCGCGCCGTTGCGGTCCGCTGCCATCGCTTCAGCGATCGCGCCGGATCAATTCCGGTCGGGCGCCGCGAAGGAGTCCAACAGCACGGAACGGTAGCGGTCCCGGAGCCGCTCGTATCGGTAGCGGTTGTAGGCCAAGGGTTCCAGCGTGAGCCGGCGCGGCAGCCATCGCCAGCCCATCTGCAACGCCGCGACGTAGACGACGAACTCCGCCTGCTCGCGGGCGCCCCACCGCACCCCGAGCAGCCGGCGCATCTTGGGATGGGCCACGGCGGCCGAACATACGACCACCGGACGCGATGCGAGCGTGGTCAGCACCGGCCAGACCAATTGCAGCACGGGCCGAATCTGCCGGGAAACCAACAACTTCGGGATCGGTGGGGCGACGAAGCTGCGATTGGCGAATTGCAGAAACTCGTTGTCGGCCAAGTCTTTTGCCGCGACTGTATCGTAATGCTCCAGCATGTCGTGCAAGGTCGCCGGCAGCTTCCCCTGCTTGCTGGGCAGCTCCAGGAACTGCAATTCCGAGCGCAGCGTCTGATAGACGACCTCCTTTTCGGCCAGGGTAAGGCGACGCCCGCACACCCGCAGATAACCCTGATACAAAAGGTTGAGACCACTCACGGCCACCCAGGTCCACACCTCGGGATTGAGCGCGCTGTAGCGGGTGTCGCTGAACGAGTCCTTCCCCGTCCCGCGCACGTCGCGGTGCAACCGTTTGAGATCGGCCCGCGACGCCTGCACGTCCGAGCTGTCGCCGAAGGCGGCGAGGGCGGTGAACGCGGCGCTGCGGATCCCACGGTCGGTGAAGTTGTCGGCAAAGCGTCCGCTGCGGTCCACTGCGGCCGCGATTTCGCGATGCGCCACCTGGTCGAGGGCCAGGCGGCCAAACGCCGCCGCCAACGGCGACCCCGCGAACCACCTGACATCGTCGGCCAACGCGCGATGCGCGGAATTCCATTCCGCTTCGGGCGGTACGAACGTCGCAGCGGAAGCGTTGCCGCGTCGCTCGATTCGGCTTGTCGTCGTCATACCGTTCCTCCTTGTGCGCGTCGGTCTGTCGTCACACGACGGTTGCCCCGATCCGGTGCCGCAGACGCATGTCCCACACCACCGCGTGCACGCCGAGGCGCGTCAAGAACCGCGGCGTGAACAGGTCCAACACCCCGAAGACGCGCTGCCAGCGGTCGAATCGGCGTTGTTGCGCGTCCGACCAACCGAACCCGAGCTTTTCGCGCAGCTGCGGCGGCAGGTATCCCAGCGTCATGAAGAGATTCCATCCGCCGAACAGCGCCGAAATCGGGGCGGGCAGGAAATCCAGGCGCGCGATGCCGATCAGGTAGCTGCGCATGCGATCGTCGAAATCGAGCCGATCGAGTTGCTCCTGCCAGTACCGGTCGGCGGCCTGCCGGTCGGCAGGCCACATTTCGGGCGGCACCTGCAAGGTGGTGGCGAACACCGACGCCGCCTGGTGCACGGTTTCGGGGTCGCGCCGGGAACGGCCGCCCCGCAGCCTTCGGGTGTCCTCGAAGACCGCGGCCATGCAGGAGGCAACCCAGAGCTGTAACTCCGGATCGAAGGCGTTGTAGCGCACCGGGCTTTGCGGGCCGGAGCGCACCTCGACGTGTGCGGCGTTGACGGCCTCCCGGTACACCCGACGATCCTGCGCGTTGCCGGCGATGGCCACCGCGATGTAGGTGAAGGTGGTGCGGGCCCGTTTGAACGGATGCTTGTACAGGTTGCCGCTGTCGACCTTGCTCTCCATCACGCCATAGGCCACACCGGAATTCGCCAGCTGCATCACCACATTCGCCGCGCCGTAGGCGGGGGACAGCCACGGCGACATCTCCTCGGCGAGAAACGACGTGTCGGCCGAATCCGTGTCCGCCCGCCGGGCGCGCCGCTCGATCCGGGCCTGCGGGTCCTCCGGATCGGTGGGCAGGGGGTGGGCCATGGTGCGCCTTCCTGGGTTGGCCAACAGCTCAACGAGATTCGGCGGTCTTTGCGGTGCGTCTTCCTAGATCAACGTTGATAGAAAGAACGGTTCGTTCTATCACGAGTGTGGCACAACCGGCCGCGATCGGATAGGTGGCGGCGGGAATTTCCGGGTTTTCCGCCGACGATGCCGTCGGGCTCGGGGGATCACGCCGGCGTATCCATCGCCGGCCGGCTGCGGCGCGCGATGGCGCCGGCCGCCCGCGTCGTCAGCTCAAGAAGGCGTTGATCGCCGTCGCGAGCTCGGGGGACGCCGATGTCGCGATGTTCTGATAGCTGCCGCCGCTGAGCTGGGCGACCGCTTCCCAGGTGGATCGGTCCGGATCGGCACCGAAGTTGATGACGTTCACCGCGATCGGCTTGGCCGGATCGGCGCTCTTGCGGATGAAATCCTGTAGCCCCGGGCCGTCCAGGGATTGGTCGGTGTGCGGCCCGGCGGTGATCACGAGAAGCGAATTGGCTTGGCCCGCACGGTAATTGGCCTGCATGTCTTGGTAGATCATGCGCAGCGTGGTGAATGACACCGCACCGCCACCCGACGAGTACTGCTTGTCCAGCGCGGCCGACAGAGCCGCCGAGCGCGGCTGCCCGTTAACGGTATCGGCCAGCGGCCCACTCGCCACCTCGGAGCGGCCCTCGTGACCGTCGAAAGTCCACAGGCCGACGACGGCGGTGGGGGGCAGGGCCTTGATCCTGTCCTGCAGCGCCGCGATGACGTTTGCCAGCCGGGACTTTGCGCCTTCCTGGCCGGGCATCGACTGGTCAAGCATGATGGTCGTGGCCTGTCCGGCCGACGGGGCGGCCATGGCCTCGGCAAGCGTGGCGCGCATCGGGTCATCGCCGATCGACAGCGTGGACGGCAGCGCCGGGAAGGCGGTCACCGGGCTGCTCGGGGTTTTGACCCCGTTGACCCGGAAGCCCGCCTTCGCCAGCTTCGCCAGCTGATCGGGCTTGTGCATGAAGCGGGAGAATTCGCTGGCCGCCGTGGCCTGTTCGCGGGTAAGCCACGAACCGCTGAGCAGCACGGTGGGGTAGTCGGCCACCGGCGCGGGCCCCGGCGGAAGCCAGGACGCCAGGGCGCTCTTGGCGTCCTGCAGCGATTGGCCGCGCTGGAACAGCTGCTGTTCGGTGGTGATCACCGCGTGCACCGGCGCGGTCGCCGCGTCGCCGGGCTTCAGCAGCGTGTTCATCGCCTCGGTCAGCGAGCTGTCGGCGAGTTTGGGTTGTGCGCTCAACAGGGTGCGCACCGCGCCGGTGCCCTGCGTCACCGGGGCGCCGGGCGGCACCGACGCGGCCGCCACCGCCTCACCGGCGAGAAACGATGCGTCCCCGTTGCCGCCCGTCGGCAGCGCCAGTCGCAGCGATCCCCAGGCGGGTAAGTTCAACGCGGCCAACGCATTCGGGTTGGTTTGCAGCCCGGGCAGTGCCGCCCAGTTCTGCTTGGCGAGGGCCGGTGCCAGTTCGGGGCGCACGGCAAGCACCACCGGGGAGCTGACCAGTGAATGGCTCTCGCTGATCGTCTTCTGAGCCGTGGCTCCCGCGAGCCGTGCGGCGGAGATCGAGCTGCCGGGGATCCACAGCGCCGGCTGGCCGCCCAGTTCGGCGGGCCACTTGCCGATGAAGCCGTTGAGCACGGCGTCGGAGTCGGCGGGTTTGACGTTGACCACCATGCAGCGGTCGCCGACCGGCCCCGCCGATTTGTTGTAGCTTTCCGCGAATTCCTGGACGGCCGTGGCGATCGACGGGTCCGCGACGACGGCGACGGTCTCTTGACCGCCCACGCAGCGGCCGGCCGCGTTGTGCGATCGCTTGGACAGCACGTCGCCGAAGAAGCTCCACAGGATCACCGACCCCACCACGACGACGACGGCGATCAGCGCGACGATCACACCGATGCTGACGCCCCGCCGCCCGCCCTCGCTCCGATGGCCGCCCCGCCAGTCGGTCAGCCCCCGATGCCCGCCCCGGAACAGCGACGGCGAGGCGGCCGGCGGCTCCGCACTCGACGGGGCGGGCTGCCGCGGCGGAAACTCCGGGTACTCGTCGGCCGTGCTGTCGGCGAACGCGTCGCCCGCGGCGTACGGCTCGTCGTCGGCGTAGGGCTCCTCGTCGTCGGCGTAGTGACGTTCGTCCGAGTAGTAATCCTCGTCCGCAAAGTCGTCGGCGTCCGAGTAGTAATCCTCGTCCGCCGCCTCGCCGGCGCCGGCATCCCGCCGCTGATGTCCTGCGTCGTCACCTCGGGACGGCTCGTCGACCGCGTCGTCGCGAGAAGGCTCGTCGAGGGAGTCGTCAGGGTCGGGCGCACTGTGCCTACCCATAGCAGTGCCCGCGGCCTTTCCGTCGATCCATCCGAATGAACTCGCCGCCGATCTTAGTCATCCGCGGCACTATTACACGTGCGAACCCGAATTGAGCGCAGGCTCAATTCGACTGCGCGGCGCGCGCCTTGGCCTCGCGCCGACGACGGTGCAGGATCGGCTCGGTGTAGCCGTTGGGCTGCTGCGTTCCGGTCAGGATGAGGTCCTGCGCCGCCAGGAATGCCACGCTGTCGTCGAAGTTGGGCGCCATCGGCAAATACGCCGCATCCTTGGCGTTTTGCTCGTCCACCAGCGGGGCCATTCGCTCGAGGCTGGCCCGCACGTCCTCCTCGGTGATCACACCGTGGCGCAGCCAGTTGGCCAGCAGCTGGCTCGAAATCCGCAGCGTCGCACGGTCTTCCATGAGCGCCACGTCGTGGATGTCGGGCACCTTCGAGCAGCCGACGCCCTGCGCGACCCAGCGCACCACGTAACCGAGGATGGACTGGCAGTTGTTGTCGACCTCCTCGCGGATCTCCTCGGAAGCCCACGCCAATTCCTTGGCCAGCGGGATGGTCAGCAACTCGTCGATGTTGGTGCGCTTCCTGCCCGCCAGCTCCTCCTGCACGGCACCCACGTCGACGTAGTGGTAATGCATCGCGTGCAGGGTGGCCGCCGTCGGCGAGGGCACCCACGCGGTGGTCGCGCCGGCCTTCGGCTGGCCGATCTTCTGCTCGACCATGTCGGCCATCAGTTCGGTCATCGCCCACATGCCCTTACCGATCTGCGCCTTGCCCTTGAAGCCGGCGGCCAGGCCGATGTCGACGTTCGCGTCCTCGTAGGCCTTGATCCAGGTGGTGCTCTTCATCGCGCCCTTGCGGATCATCGGACCGGCCTCCATCGAGGTGTGGATCTCGTCGCCGGTGCGGTCCAGGAACCCGGTGTTGATGAACACCACCCGGTCGGCCGCGGCCTTGATGCAGGCCTTGAGGTTGACGGTGGTGCGCCGCTCCTCGTCCATGATGCCGACCTTGAGGGTGCCCTGCGGCAGGCCGAGGACGTCTTCGACCCGGCTGAACAGCTCGCAGGTGAACGCGACCTCGTCGGGCCCGTGCATCTTGGGCTTGACGATGTAGATGGACCCGGTGCGGCTGTTGGCCAGCGGCCCGTTCGCGTCGCCGGTCTTGAGCCCGTGGATCGCGGTGAGGCCGGTGAACAGCGCATCCATGATGCCCTCGAACACCTCTTTTTCCTCGTCGCCGTCGCTCCACACGATCGCGTCGTTGGTCATCAGGTGTCCGACGTTGCGGACGAACATCAGGCTGCGGCCCGGCAGTGTCAGCTCGCCCTCGCCGTCGGGCGTGGAGTAGGTCCGGTCCTCGTTGAGCACCCGGGTGAAGGTCTTGCCGTCCTTGTCGACACTTTCGGACAGGTCGCCCTTGTTCAGGCCGAGCCAGTTGCGGTAGCCGAGCACCTTGTCGTCGGCGTCGACGGCGGCCACCGAGTCCTCGAAGTCCATGATCGTGGTGACGGCCGACTCCAGGACCACGTCCTTGATGCCCGCGGCGTCGGTCCTGCCGATCGGCGAGTCCGGATCAATGAGGATCTCGATGTGCAGGCCGTGATTGACCAACAGCACCGACCAGTTGGGGGAACCGAGCTCGCCGGTGTAGCCGGCGAACTTCTCCGGGTCGGCCAGGCCGACGGAGCCGTCGGCGGTCGCGACCTTCAGGCGGCCGTCCTCGACGGACAGGCCGGTCGCGTCGGACCATGAGCCGGACTCCAGCGGCGCGGCCTCGTCCAGGAACTTGCGCGCGTAGGCGATCACCTTGTCGCCGCGCACCTTGTTGTAGCTCGACCCCTTCTCGGCGCCGTCGTCTTCTCCGATGACATCTGTGCCGTACAGGGCGTCGTACAGCGAGCCCCACCGGGCGTTGGCGGCGTTCAGCGCGAAGCGGGCGTTGAGCACCGGCACCACCAGCTGGGGGCCCGCGGTCGTGGTGATCTCGTCGTCGACACCCGAGGTGGTGATCGTGAAATCCGCGGGTTCGGGCAGCAGGTAACCGATTTCGGTGAGGAACTCGCGGTAGGCGTCGATGTCGAGCGGCTCGATGACCCGCTGTCGGTGCCACTTGTCGATCTGGGCCTGCAGCTCGTCACGGCGGCGCAGCAGATCCTGGTTCTTCGGGGTGAGGTCGGTGACGACCTTGTCGACGCCCGCCCAGAAGCTGTCCGGGTCGATATCGGTGCCGGGCAAGGCCTCTTCGTTCACGAAGTCGTAAAGCACCCGGGCGACGCGCAAGTTCCCCGCCGACACGCGATCAGTCATGATTCTCCTCCGTCATGGGCCGCCCTGGACCGTCCATGGGCCGTCCATGGGCCAGAAAGGCCCAAATTAGCTATGTCATCAGCCTACCGAGCGCAGCCTGGCGAGCGTTATCCGTCGACCCGCCACAGCAGGTCAAGACACGCTGACAGCCCCAAGAATGATGCTGCGGCGGTCACCGGAATCGATGTCCAGCAACGCACATTCCGTGCGCAAGCGGCGTGCTGCCCTCCAGCGCCCTCCAGCATTTTCTTAACTGGTAGCCGTGAAAGATCATACGGGCTGCGCGCGGTCGGAACCGTCGGGCCAGTGCGGCTAGGCCTCGCGCATCGTCCCGACGAAGTCTTCGACCAGGTCTTCCATCGCCACCATCGCCACCGCGGCGCCGATCTCGTCGGTGACCAGCGCCAGGTGGCTGTTGTTGCGGCGCAGCCGCGACAACGCCTCGGCCAGCGGCAGCGACCGCGGCAGCCCCGGCAAGGGCCGCACCTTTGCCAGATCGATCACCGTCTGGGGACCGTCGTCGAGCGTCAGCACGTCCTTGATGTGCAGATAGCCGACGAAGCTGCCGTCGACGTTTGCCACGGGGAAGCGGGAGTAGCCGCTCTGGGCCAGGGCTTCCTCGACCGCGCCGACGGTGGGGCCCTTGCCCGCCGCGGCCACCGGCACCGCGCGCACCCCGGAGAGGGGCACCGCCACGTCGCCGACCACGCGGTGACGGATCTGCAGCGCCCGGGCCAGCCGGGTGCCCTCCTCCTGGTCCAACAGGCCTTCCGACGCGGACTCGGCGATCATCTCGCTCAGCTCGACGGGCGAGACCGTGATCTCCAGCTCCTCCTTGCGCTCGACGCCGAGCGCGCGCACCACCACGCTGGCGCACTTGTCGTAGAACACGATGAACGGCCGGGCCACCCGCACGTACGCCAGATACGGCGGGACGAGCAGCATCGCCGCGCGCTCCGGACCGGCCAACGCGATGTTCTTGGGCACCATCTCGCCCAGCAGCACGTGCAGCGTCACCACGATGGCCAGGGCGATCACGAACGACAACGTGTGCAGCAGCGCCGGGTGAATCGCGGTCAGCCCGAGCGCCGTTTGCAACAGGTCGGAGACCGCCGACTCACCGATCCGGCCGAGCAGCAGCGACGCGGCCGTGACGCCCAGTTGCGCGCCGGCCAGCATGGACGGCAGCTGCTCGCCGGCGCGGATCACCGCGACGGCGGCCGCCTTGCCCTGCTCGGCCAGCGCTTCGAGGCGGTCGCGCCGCGCCGAGATCAGCGAGAACTCCGCCCCGACGAAGAACGCGTTCACCGCGATCAGCAGGCACGCCAGCAGCACGCCCATGGTCTCGCTCATCGGCGTCCTTCCGCCGCGGGAATGTCGCCGTGACCGCTGAGTTCGGTCAACTCGAGCAGGTCGATACGGCGGCCGTCCATCCGGATGACCCGCGCCTGCCAGCGCGTCACCGCGTCGAGCAGCCCGTCGGCGTCCAGCCCGGGAAGCTTCACCGTTTCACCGGCCTCCGGGATGTGACCGATCTCGCGCAGCACCAACCCGCCGATCGTCTCGTAGGGTCCTTCGGGCGCCCGGAAGCCGGTGGCGGCGGCCACCTCGTCGATGCGCAACAGGCCCGACACCCGCCAGCCGGTGCCGGCGGGCACCACATCGGGAGTGGCGTCGTCGTGCTCGTCGCGGACATCGCCGACGATCTCTTCGATCAAGTCCTCGAGGGTCACCATGCCCGCGGTGCCGCCGTATTCGTCGACGACGAGCGCGGTTTGCAGGCTGCTGGCCCGGATCTCGGCCATCACCGCGTCACCGTCCAGTGTGGACGGCACCACGGCCACGGGTTGGGCCACCGTCGTCAGCAGCGTGCGGACCCGGTCGGCCCGCGGGATCGCGAACACCTGTTTGACGTGCACGATGCCGACGGTCTCGTCGAGGTCACCGTCGACGATGGGGAAGCGGGAAAACCCGGACTCGGCGGCCGCGGTCACCAGGTCGGCCACCGTGTCGTCGGTCTGCAGCGCCACGATCTTGGACCGCGGTGTCATCAGCTCCTCAGCGCTCAGGGTGCCGAACTGCAATGATCGGCGCACCAGGGCGGCTGTCGGGGCGTCCAGGGCGCCGCTGCGCGCCGACGAACGCACGAGTGACAACAGCTCTTGCGGTGACCGGGCGGACCGCAGCTCCTCGGCGGGCTCGATGCCCAGCCGGCGCACGATCCAGTTCGCCGCGCCGTTGGTCAATCGGATCGCCGGGGTCAGCAGCAGCGAGAACAGCAGCTGGGCGGCCACGACGGCGCGGGCGGTCGACAGAGGTCGCGCCACCGCCAAATATTTCGGGACTAGCTCGCCGAACACCATCGACACCGACGTCACGATCACCAGCACCAGGACGGCCATGATCGCGTCGCCGACCCTGTCGGGGATACCGAGCGCGTCCAGCCACGGGTGCGGCAGGTCCTCCACCATCGGATCGGTCAGGTAACCGGCCGCCAGCGTCGTGACGGAGATCCCGAGCTGCGCGCCCGACAACTGAAACGACAGCCGCTGATGCGCGCGGCGGATCCAGCGGTCGCGGCGGCCGCCGCCGCGGGCGTTTGCCTCGACCGCGCTGCGGTCCAGGGTGGTCAACGAGAATTCGGCGGCGACGAACACGGCGTTGCCGAAGATCAGCACCGCGATCGCCACAATGCTGATCACGGTGACGGTGACGTTCATGAATCACGCCGCCCGCGGATCGAATGTGGCGAGGCGGTGACCGGGGGAGGCTCCGCATCGGGCGGGTCGTCCGACGGCCCGTGCGCCGGCAAGCCGATGGCCTGCACGGGTGCCTGCGGCACGTCGATCCTTTCGCTGCCTGGTCGCGGGCGGACGCGGTTGCTTCCGTCTTTGCTGCCTTATGCTAGCCCGGGTTTCGGCCCTGCGGCGGCGACGCCGCCGCGACGCTGGTGCCGGCGCCGGAGGCGACCGCCGACCCGGGGCAACTACGGTATGCCTACCCTTACTCAGGTACGCTCTGCGCACTATGTCCGACGCCCCACCGGAAACGCCGTCCGTTCACATCCTGCCCCGCGAGCGCTTCGACATCGCCGACCACGTCGCACAGATCCCCCGGCCACCCACGCCCTTTCTGGATGCCCCCTTCGCGCTGCGCGTCGCGCAGCTCGCCGATGCGGACATGGTGGCCGAGTGGATGAACCAGCCGCATCTGGCCGAGGCGTGGGAGTACGACTGGCCGACGCCGCGCTGGCGGCAGCACCTGGACGCCCAACTCGGGGGCACCTACTCCCTGCCGTTGATCGGGAACGTGCGCGGCGCGGACTGCGCCTACCTCGAACTGTATTGGGGCGCAAGGGATCTCATCTCACGTTATTACGACGCCGAGCCCTACGACCTGGGGCTGCACGCCGCCATCGCCGATGTGAAGCTGGTGAACCGGGGCCTGGGCCCGATGCTGTTGCCCCGGATCGTGGCCAGCGCCTTTTCGATGGAGCCGCGGTGCCGCCGGATCATGTTCGATCCCGATCACCGCAACACCGCCGCGCGCAGGTTGTGCGAGTACGTCGGATGTGAGTTCCTCGGCGAGCACGACACGACGAACCGGCGCATGGCGCTCTACGCGCTGGAAGCCCCGGCATCGCCGACCAGGGACGCATAGCCGCTGTAATCGGGCGCCATTCCGGCGGCCACCAACTCCCACAACACCTCGTCGGTGCCGCCACCGACCCGGGCGAGCTTCATGTCGCGCCACCATTCGCCCAGCGGCGTCTCGTCGACGAGGTAACCCGCCCCGCCGAAGATGTGCATGCATTCCGAAATCACTTCCTCGCCAAGGCGGGCCGCGGTCACCTTGACTCCCGCGGCCGCGCGCAGATCCAGCCGGCCCTGCGCCGCGATGCCGTGCAGGCCATGCCGCAGCAGGTCGACGCGCGCCTGCAAATCCGCGATCCGCAGGCGCAGCGCCTGGTGTTCGAACAGCGTGTGACCGAACTGGCGTCGAGACATCATGCGGGCCAACGTGATCCCGATCGCCCGCTGGCACGACGCCGCGATCTGACCGGCGATCGACATCCGCTCGTGGGCCAGTCCCCAGCTGATGGCCGCCAGCCCGGTGCCGGCCCGCGCCACCAGGGCGTCGGCGGGAACCCAGGTATCGATGTGCACGGCGGCGGTGTCCAGCGGCCCGGCGCCAACCTTGTCGTAGGGCCGCTGCACGCTGACCTGGGCCGTCGGCACCGCGACCAGCGCGACGTTGCCGTGCCTGCTGGACGAGTCGTGGTCGACGCTGCGCGCCACCACCATGATGTGATCGGCGATGGGGGACAGCGAGACGAACTTCTTGATCCCGCGGACGTCGAAACCGCCTTCCCGAGAAGAGATCTCGGTCTCGACGATCTGCAGGTCGGAGCCGCCGGACTCCTCGGAGGCCCCGATGCACAGCACGGCCTGCCCGCGGATCGCTCGTTCGCAGATGTCCCGCAGGTAGTCCGACTTGCCGAACCGGCGCAGGACGGCGATCGCCGAGTCGTGCAGGCTGACGCCCACCCCGATGCCGGCCGAGGACAACCTGCCGAGGGCGAAGGCGAGCTCGACCAGTTTGCCGACGTCGGGCAGCGGGCCGTCGCCCCACTTCTCGCGGAAAACTCCGCGGGCGCCGAGGTGTTCGATCAGCTCACGTGGAAACCGTTGCCGCGCTTCGGCTTCCGCCGTCCAGGCCAGGACTTGCTCGTCGAACGCGTCGGTCAGCAGGTCCCGGTAGCCGTCGAGGTCGGTTGCGGTCGTCTCAGGCGTTGCCGTCACTTAATCCACCGTTTCTAGAGAGCGCCGCACTTCCAGGCGGCGCAGTTTGCCCGACGACGTTCGGGGCAACGACCCCGGGGCCATGAAGATGACGTCGGAGGGAACGACGCCGCACACGGATGCGACGCGCGCGATGACGTCGGCGCGCGCGCCCGCCTGATCTGACCCCCGGAATTCGGCGGCGACGATCAGGCCGGGGCGCGCGGAACGTTCGCCGGTGGCCAGCGCCGCCACGGCGCCTTCGCGCACGCCGCGGACCCCGGCCGCGACCATCTCGATCTCGGTCGGGAAGATGTTGCGCCCGGCGATAGTGATGAGCTCCTTGGCCCGGCCGCACACCACCAGGCCGCCGTCGGCAAAGAAGCCGAGATCGCCGGTGGGAAACCAGTTTTCGGTATCGACGCGGGCGTGGCCCAGGTAGCCGTCCATCATCGACGCGCCGCGGATCTCGATCTCACCGATGTCGCCCTGCGCGCCGTCACGCGGCGAGATCCGGATCTCGGTGCCGGGGATGGCCTCGCCCAGCACCGCGTGGCGGCGCGAGCCGGTCTCGTCGGTGACGTCGGCGAACCGTAGCCCGGTGCCCGGGGCGGGCACGCTCACCGCGCACGTCGACTCCGCCAGCCCGTAGGACGGGGTGGCCGCCCCGGCGTCGAACCCGAAGGGGCCCATCGCTTGCGCGAAGCGCTCGAATCCCTCGCAGTCGATCGGCTCCCCGCCGTTGATCGCCACCCGCACAGCGCCGAGGTCGACATCGGAGACCCGGCGGGCGTACCGGCCGACCAGGTTGTAGGCGAAGTTCGGTGCCGCGGTGATCGTCGCGCGGCTTTCCGACAGCCAGCTCAACCATCGAAACGGCGAGGCGGTGAAAGCCGATGTGGGCGCGAGCCATACCGACATGCCCCCCAACGACGACGCGAGCAAGAAGGACAGACCCATGTCGTGGTAGAGCGGCAGCCACGAGCAGCCGACGTCCGCGGGGGACACCGAGAGACGCTGATTGAGGCCGCGCAGGTTGGCCAGCACCGCGTTCGGCGACAGCGCGGCGGTCTTGGGCGAGCCGGTCGAGCCGGCCGTCCCCTGCAAGATCGCGGGATTCTCGCTGCGGGCCGGCGGATCGTTGCACGACCGGCCCGTATGCGCCACGGGCCCAACGTCTTCGATGACCATGTCGTCGTCGAGGCACGCCGGATCCAGCGATTGCAGGCCGTCCAGGTACGAGCCGTGGCTCAGGATGGTGCGCACCCCGATGCCGTCGAAGCGGGTCAGCGTCGCCTCGGCCCACCGCCGGCCCTCGGCGCCGCGCACCGGCCCGGGCAGGATCGAGACGCTCGCACCCGTCAGCCACGCGCCCGCGATGGCGGCGACGAACTCGACGGTCGGTTCGCCGACCAGCCCCACGGCGGCGGGCCGGCCCCGGTCGAGCAGCCAGGCGGCGATGCCCTCGGCCATCCCGTGCACCTCGGGCCACGGATGGCGATGCCAGGCCGAGGACTCGCGGTCGAAGACGACCAGATCGCTGCTGCTGCCGCGCATCGCGGCCGTCAGCGCCGCGGCCAGCTCACTCATCGCGGTGTTTGGCGGCGATCGCGGCCTGCAGGTCGCCGACCGTGTCGCAGTTCAACAGCTCCTCTTCCGACAGCGAGACGCCCAGCCGTTCTTCGATGGCCACCATGCCCACGGCGAAGGCCACCGAGTCCAGTCCGACGTCGTCGACCAACCTGGCGTCGGGGGTCAGGCGCGATGCGTCGACGTTGAGGTCGTCGCGCAGGATGCTCAGCAGCTCGGCGCTGACGGCAGGGGAAGAGGAGGTCATGGCGCAGTAGGTTAGCAGGCCTTATTAGGCAAGGCTAGCCTTACTGCATGCCGCGTGTCACCAACCCAGCGGTAGCGGATGCCCCTCGGCGAAGCCCGCGGTCGACTGCACCCCGACGACGACCCGTTCGTACAGTTCCGCCAGGCTCGCGGCGCCGACATAGGTGCAGGTGCTACGCACGCCCGAGGTGATGTGATCGAGCAGGTCCTCGACGCCGCCGCGGGCGGGGTCCAGCCCCATCCGCGAGGTCGAAATGCCTTCCTCGAACAGGGCTTTGCGGGCGCGGTCGAACGCCGTGTCGGCGCCGCTGCGGGCGACCACGGCCCGCTTGGACGCCATGCCGTAGCTCTCCTTGTACGGCTGGTCCTCGCGGTCGCGCATCAGGTCGCCAGGCGACTCGTAGGTGCCGGCGAACCATGACCCGATCATCACGTTGGACGCGCCTGCCGCCAGCGCCAGCGCCACATCGCGCGGATGGCGGATACCGCCGTCGGCCCACACATGCCCGCCCAATTCCCGTGCCGCCGAAGCGCATTCGACGATAGCCGAGAATTGCGGGCGCCCGACCCCGGTCATCATCCGGGTGGTGCACATCGCGCCCGGGCCCACGCCGACCTTCACGATGCTCGCCCCGGCGGCGAGCAGGTCTCGGGTGCCCTCGGCCGAGACCACGTTGCCGGCCGCCAGCGGAACGCCGAGATCGAGCGACGCGACCGTCCGGATCGCCTCGAGCGTCTTGACCTGATGCCCGTGGGCGGTGTCGATCACCAGGAGATCGATCCCGGCCTCGACCAGCGAGCGCGCCTTGGCCCCCACGTCGCCGTTGATGCCGACAGCCGCGCCCACCCGCAGGCGGCCACGCGCGTCGACGGCCGGGGTGTACAGCCCGGCGCGGATGGCGCCGGTGCGGGTCAGCACCCCGGCCAGCGTGCCGTCGGCATTGGTGACGACCGCGACACCGATCGGGGACTGCTCGAGCAGGTCGAAGATCTTGCGCGGCTCGGTGCCCACCGGGGCGGTGACGAAGTCGGTCATCGCGACGTCGCGCACCCGGGTGAAGCGGTCCACGCCCAGGTAGGACGATTCGCTCACCAGTCCCAGGGGCCGGCCCTCGAAGGCGACGACGGCGACCCCGTGCGCCCGCTTGTGGATCAGCGCCATCGCGTCGGACACCGAGTCGTCGGGCTCGAGCACCACCGGGGTGTCGAGGACCAGGTCGCGGCCCTTGACGAACTCGACCGTCTGCTCGACCGCGGTGATGGGCAGATCTTGCGGCAGGATCACGAGCCCGCCGCGGCGCGCCACCGTCTCGGCCATCCGCTTGCCGGCCACCGCGGTCATGTTGGCGACGACGACCGGAATCGTGGTGCCCGAGCCGTCCCCGGTGGACAGGTCGACGTCAAACCGCGACGCGACCTCCGAGCGGTTCGGCATGATGAAGACGTCGTTGTAGGTCAAGTCGTATCCGGGTCGGTGCCCGTCGAGAAACCTCATCGCAACCCAAGCCCCCTTACGCCCTCCAGTGTGACCCGG
>NZ_JAEKMI010000031.1 GCF_020217485.1 Mycobacterium sp. WUMAC-067
CACTAGTTCGGCGGGCCCAGCCGGTAGTCGCCGGTCCGCGGGTCGTGATACCACCCGCTGGAGGCCTGGGTGCCGCCGTCGACGTGCAGCGTCTGCCCGGTCAGATAGGCCGCCATGTCCGAGGCCAAGAATACTGCGGCACTGGCGATTTCGTCGACGTGGCCGGGACGGCCCATCGGCACCATGTCGCGCATTGCACTCGTCGCGGCCTCCCCGCCCAGCTGCGCCAGCCCCTCGGTGAGGGTGATGTCCGGGGCTATCGCGTTGACCCGGATCCCATGGGGCGCCAATTCCAGTGCCGCGGTCTTGGTGTAGTTGATGACGCCGGCCTTGGCGGCTGCGTAGGCTGCGTAGCCCGGCGCCGCTCGTACGCCCTCGATCGAGGTCAGCGAGATGATGCTGCCGGGCAGGCCCTCCGACACCATCGTCCGGGCAACCCGTTGGCTGCACAGCAGGACGTGGCGCAGGTTGGCGCGATACAGCGCATCCCAACCGTTTTCGCTCGTTTCCAGCAGCGGCGAGGAGAACACGCCGCCGGCGTTGTTCACCAGAATCGTCGGTGTGCCCAGCTCCGCGATGGTGCGGTCCAGCGCGCCATCCACCTGGGCGCCGTCCCGGACATCGGTGACGATCCCCAGGGCGCCAATGGATTCGGCCGCCTGCGCGCAGGTTTGCGGGTCGCGCTCCCAGATCGCCACCCGTGCGCCGAACGCGGCCATCCCGGCCGCGATGCCGCGGCCGATGCCCGCGCCCCCGCCGGTCACCACCGCGACGTGGCCGGTCAGCAGGATGTTCGAGGGGTCGATCGCCATCCTCGATCAGCCCGCCGTGTGCATCGCCGGCGCGCTGCCGATGACACCGTCGGATTCCAGGCCGGCGATCTCCGCGTCGGACAAGCCGAGCCCGGTCAGCAGTTCGTGGTTGTGCTGTCCCAGCAGCGGCGCGTGCTCGGTGTGGAACCTGCTGGGCCCGGCTGAGCATCTCATCGGCACGGTGCTGAGCCTAGCCGGACCGTTGACGGGGTGGTCGACTTCTTCGAAGAAGCCCCGGAACGCCAACTGCTCCAACTCGGTTTGACGATGCGGTTGCATCACCTTGGCCACCGGCACCCCGGCGTCCCAGAGGGTTGCGACGATCTCGTCGCGGGTGCGGCCTTCGCACCACGCCGCGAGTTGTTCGTCGATTAGGTCGTGGTGCTCGCGCCGACCGGCGTGCGTCGACAGCTCGGGAGATGTTGCCCAGGAGGGTGATCCGATCGCGCGACACAGTTTTGCCCACTGATCGTCGGTGGCCACGGCGATGGCGACCCAGCTGTCGAGCCGGCCGAATTCGTCGATATCCGCGCTGAGGTAGAGGTTCTGTGGCGCCGCCGTCGGCCCGCGGTTGCCCGCACGCTCCAGCAGCGCCCCATAGGCCGAGTGCTCGATGACCTGCTCGGCGGAGATGCTCAGGGCCGCATCGACCATCGCCGCTTCGACGAACACGCCCTCGCCGGTGCGGCGGCGGTGCTCCAGCGCCAGCAGCAGCGCGTTGGCCGCGTGCACACCGGCGCATGGGTCGCCGATCGAATACGGGTCATACGGTGTGCGGTCCGGGTAGCCGGTGAGCCAGCTGACTCCGGACGCGGCTTCGATGACGTAGGCGAACGCGGGGTTATCGCGCCATGGCCCTTCGAGACCGAATCCGGGCATCCGCACCATCACCACGTCCGGCCGAATCGATTGAACGGTGGCGAAATCCAGGCCGAGCTGATCCAGCACCCGGGGGGTGAAGTTTTCCACGACGACGTCGCACGTGGCGATGAGCCGGCGCAGCAACTCCCTGCCGCGCGGGCTCTGCAGGTCCAGCGTCAGGCCCTTTTTGTTGGTGTTCAGCGCCTCGAAGATGGGCGATCTCTCCCACCATTGCTCCTCGGTGACCGGCACGCCGGCGATCAGCCGCGTGCCGTCCGGGCGCCGGGTGGATTCGACATGGATGACCTCGGCGCCGAGCATGGCCAGAAAGTGCGTGGCGCAGGGTCCCGCCCAGAACGTCGTCATGTCCAACACCCGAAGGCCGGTGAGCGGCAACGATTTCGCGGCACCGGTCGGCGCCGGCCGGGCGGGCAGATCCGCGGCCCGGTAATCCTCGGTGTGCTCCCCAAGCCGTGGCGCCGGATGGGGGCCGCGCAACTGCGCGGGCCGCATCCGGTAGGGGTGACTCGGCTGCTGGAAGCCGTCGCGCGGGTTGCGGACGAACGAACCGCGTTGCACGAACTGGTCGAACGACGCGACGTTCGCGCCGTTGGCGATGGGGGCGTTGGGGATACGGAACGCCGTAGCCAGTTCCCGGATTTCGTCGACGGTGGTGCGGGCCACCCAGTCGAAGATGTCCTCGGCGTAGACGTTGGCCAGCTCGGTGATCGACAGCGGCGAGTCCTCATCGATCCACTCCGGGTGCCCGACCATCGCGCACAAGTCGAACCACTGCTGCGCGGTCCCGCAGCCGAGATCCACCAAACCGTCTTTTGCCTGAGCCACTCCCGGTATCGTCGGCCGTCGCATGTCTCGCCACGGCCGCCCGAGCACCTCGAAGTAGGACACCGGATAATAGGTGAGGCACAAAATCTGGGTCTCGAGCATCGACAGGTCCAGCAGTTCTCCTGCCCCACCGCCGATTCGGCGCCAACGCGACGCCAGGGTGGCCGCGCTGGCATAGGCTCCGGCCAGGTACTCGCCGACCTGACCGCCGATGAAGACGGGCGGGCGCTGCTGCTCGCCGCGGCCGAGCCCGACGATTCCTCCCGACCAGGCCTGCAGCGTGAATTCGGTTGCGGCGCGGTCGCACCAGGGACCTTCCAGCCCGAACGGCGTGATCGCCGTGACGGTCAGGTGCGGGTGCCGCCGATGGATGGCGTGCGGCGTAAAGGCCGGGTGCTCGGCCACTGCCGAACCGGCAGACCAGACCACCGCGTCCGCGGAGGCCAATAACCGGTGCAGCAGCTCGGCGTCGTCGTCGCCGGCGGAGTCGGCGACGACGCTGCGCTTTGCGCCGGCCAGGAAGCTGAACAGCGCACCGTCACCGCCATCCGGGATGGACGCACTCGAGGCGGACCACCTGCGCAGCGGATCACCTTCTGGTGGTTCGACTTTCACGACATCAGCCCCGCCGTCGGAGAGCAGTTTGGTGCAGTAGGCGCCCGCTATGCCGGTGGACAGATCGATCACCGTGTAGCCGGTCAGTGGCGGTTCGACCCGGTGTTGCGTCACGAGTTCTTTTTCTTCGCTTTGGCTTTTTTGCTCGCTTTCTTGCTCAGGCGCCAGTCGGCGGGGAACCTGCCGTCGTTGTCCTTGACCGCATCGCCCAGACCCCGCTTCATGGCGTCAGCGAGCGTCAGTTCGTCACCGACGTCCGGGCGCACCATGCCGCCCATCGATTCGAAGACGCCGCTGAGCATGCTGCTGAGATACTCGCCCTGGAACTGCTTCATGATTTCGAAGAAGACCTTCTTAATCCGGCCGGTCGAACGTGATCGTGGCGATCCGCGTCGTGGCGTCCTTGTCGTAGCGGATCATCTCCTCGGCCGACGACTCCGCGGGGTCCGGCATGGCTAGGGCCGCCAGAACGGGCTCGCGGTGAGCACTTCCGAACCGTCGGCGGTAATCAGGACCGCTTCTCGCCCGAATACCGCGCCGACTCCCTCTTCCCACACATATCCCGTCACGGCAAGCACCATCCCCGGTTCCAACCGTTCGTCGGCCGCGGTGGCGGGCAGATGCTTGGAGACGACGGGAGGGTCGAACCCCATGCCCAGGCCGCGGGCCACCGGCATCGGTGGGTCCGGTTCCCCCGCGGCTCGGTAGGCGGCCAACAGTTCGGCCGCCCCCGCGCCGGGCCGGCAGGCGTCGAACAACCTGCCCCACAGGCTGTCCCAGCGTCGGTAGAGCGCCGCCGCGCCGTCGGGCACGTGCGACTTGCCGGCGGGCCAGGTGCGTCCCACCTCGCCGACGTAGCCCCCGGCCAGGACTCCGGCGGAAAACGCCACCAGATCGCCGTCCTGGATGCGGCCGTCACCGTGGGCGCGACGCCACGGGTGCGTGCGCGAGGTCACCCACGCGACGTCTTGATTCGACGGCGTGCTCACGCCGCCGGCCGCCGAGGCCTCCAACACCACACCGGCCAGCGCTTGTTCGCTCACCCCCGGCCGCAACTCCTCGACCGCGGCCGCCAGGGCCGATTCGGCCACCGCGACGGATTCCCGCACCGCGGCGATCTCCTCGGCGGTCTTGACTCGGCGGGCGGCCCGCATCGCGAGCTCCCCGTCGACCAGCTGTGCGTTGGGGAATGCGGTCGGCAGCAGCTGGGCGAAAACCGGTGAGAGCGCGTCGGTTCCGACGCGCCGCGCACTGGCCGCTCCGTCGATGCGCTGCAGCGCCGACATGGTGTTCATCGGGTTCCACGAGATGCCGTAGAGATTCTCGTGGGGGATGTCGTCGGGCACACCCTCGTCCCACGTGCTGAGGAGGTGCACGGCGCCGGTCTCACGCACCACCACACAGGTCGGACCGAAGGGGCGGGTGCCGGCGACCCACAACTGCGGCGCACCAGTGACGTAACGGACATTGGCCTGCCGGCCCAGGACCAGAACATCGAGATCGTGCGCCGCCATTTCGTCGAGCGCCCGCTGGCGACGCCCCGAGCGCAGCGTGCGCTCATCGGGCAGGACTTCAGTTGCCATAGGGGTCATAGGGGTAGTCGGTCAAACGGATCCAGCCTTCCTCGGTAATCACCAGGACCTCTTCGCTGCGGTAGCCTCCGGTGCCGTCCTCCCACACGACGGGCTCCAGGACCAGCACCATCCCGGGTTGCAGGACGAAGTTCTCGTCGAACTCCTGTCCGAGATCCGTTCCGATCATGGGCATTTCGGCGGCGTTGACACCGATCCCGTGGCCCAGGTAGAAGTGCGGCAGCCAGGGCTTGCTGCCGCCGTTGGCCTGGATCGCGGCCCGGCCGAGATCCGCCGCGGTGGCGCCGGCCTTGGCGACCCCCAGGACGGCGGACATGATCTCGAACCAGGTGTCGAACTGCGCCTGTTGGCGCGGGGAGGGGTCCCGCCCGACGATCCAGGTACGCCCGAAGTCGGAGCAGTAGCCCTGGTAGGTGATGCTGACGTCGGTCCACAGCACGTCGCCCTCGGCCAGCTCGCGCTCGGTGCTCAGCAGCGGCAGCGCCAGGTCGCCGTGCGTGGTCCACACGCCCTCGGCCTTGCTCGGCGGCATCACCTGCCAGATCGGTTCGAGCATGCTGGCCGTGGCACCCAGCTCGAAGGCACGGCGCAAAAAGCTTGCCGACAAATCGATCTGACGTATCCCGGGCGCCAGCCGCTTCTGCACCTCGACCATGGCCTCGTCGGTGATCCGGATGGCGGTGCGCATGCACGACAACTCATCCGGGGTCTTGACCGACTTGGCCGCGCTGACGATGGCCGCGGCGTCGACCGGGGCCCCGTTCGGGAACAAGGCGTTCGCGGCGCGCGACATCGCCCCCGTGCACTCGTCGACCGCCACCACCGCTTTGGCCGGGATCAGCCCGGCGATCGTCCGCGCGAAATGGGCCACCCCCTCGTCGAATTCGAGATAGACCGGCCCGTGCAGGTGGTCGGCGGGCAGATCCGACTCCTGCGAGGCGCCCTCCCGGAACGGGAGGAACAGGTGCGGCCACTCGTCGTCGGCGAGCACCACGGCCACCGGACGCTCGACATAGGACAGCCCGGCGTCGCCCAGTGGCCAACTTGCGCCCGTGGCGTAGACGACGGCGTTGTTGCCGAGCAGGATCATCGCGTCGACCCCGCGTTCGGCCATCGCCGACCGCAGCCGGGCTCCCGTCTCGCGGCGCAGGCGGGCCAGGTCGGGTGTTTCGGGAATCACCAGCCCGTTGCCTCTGCTGGTCCCCAGGTGTGCGAGCGTCTTCACTACAGGCCCAGGAACGTTGTGATGTTGTCGCTGACGATCTTCTTGGCGTTCGCCGGACCGACGGCGTCGACAACGGCCTTCAGCGACTTCTCCGAGTAGCCATAGGTGCTTTCGTTGTGCGGGTAGTCGCTGGACCACATCACCCTGTCCACCCCGATCTGGTCGATCAGTTGCAGGCCCAGGGGGTCGACCATGAACGACGCGCTCATGTGGGTGTCCCAGTAGTAGCGCACATCGTGCTGCAGCGGCCGGTTGAACATGTGCTGATAGGACGCGACCAGGTGCTCGGCGTCCTGCAAAGCCCATGGCACCCAGGCGATTCCGCCCTCGAACCAGCCGATCCGCAGCCCGGGATGATCGTCGAGAATTCCGGTGAAGAGATACTTGGCGAACTGCTCGCGGAATCCGTCGACGTTGATCATCATGCCGACCACCACACTGTTGAACTGACACGGGGTCTTCGGCGGGGTCTCGCCGATGTGGTGGGTCACCGGCAGGCCGGCGGCCTCGATCTCGTCCCAGACCGGTTTCATCGCGGTGCTGCCGTAGTCGATGATGTTGCCCTCGTCGTCCTTGCCCGGGTTGAGCGGCAGTAGGAACGTCTTGAGCCCCAAGGACTTCAACTCTTCGAGGGTCTTGCGGGTCCCCTGTGGGTCCCACCAGTTGATCAGGCCGGCCCCGTAGAAGTGGCCGCCCGAGCGCTCCTGCAACTCAGCGATGTATTCGTTGTAGATACGGAAGGCAAGCTCGCGAAGTTGCTTGTCCGGGTAGTGGAACAGTGCCAGCACCGCGTTGGGAAAGGCCAGTTCCTTCTCGACCCCGTCGTCGTGCAATTCCTGGATCCGGGCCTCGATGTTGGTGCTGGCGGCGCCGGGCAGGTCGTCGTACTGCATCAGGACCGCGCTGAAATCGCCCGGCAGGAACGACTGCCCCTTGCGCCCGACCTGGTAGGCGCCCTCCTCATACCAGATCCGCGGCGCCTTGTCCTTCAGGTCATCCGGGAAGCGTTGGTAGAAGATGTCATCCGCCAGCGAGATGTGGTTGTCGGCCGAGAAGACGACGGTCCCCGGGGGCAGGCCCACATCGCTGCCGGCGGCGTGGCCACGTCGGTCCTTCGGGGCGCCATAACCTCCGGGCGGGTAGAGCGTGCTTGTTTGAGTCGTCATCGTTGACCCTCCATTGTCGATCCGCAGTTTTTTCACAGTAGCGAGCTGGGCTACCAGGTCACCGGCAGTTCGTAGACGCCGTAGGCGAGGCGGTCATGCTTGAACGGGACTTCTTCGATCGGCACCGCCAGAGCCATGGTGGGGATGCGGCGGAGCAGGGTCTGGAACACGATCTGCAGTTCCGCCCGCGCCAGTTGCTGACCCACGCACTGGTGGCGGCCATAGCCGAAGGCGACATTGCGATCGGCTCCAGAGCGATGCAGGTACAGGCGATCGGGTTCGGCGAACGCCTGCGCGTCCCAGTTGGCCGGTGCCAGGTCGATGATGATGCCTTCGTTCGCGCGGATGGTCTCACCACCGACATGGATGTCTTCCAAAGCGACGCGACGCTGTCCGTTTTGGATGATGCTGAGGTAGCGCAGCAATTCCTCCACCGCGTTGGCGAGAATCTTCGGGTCCTCGGCGTCGCGGATGACGGCGGCCTGGTCCGGATTCTCCAGCAGCGCAAGCACTCCGAGCCCGATCATGTTCGCGGTCGTCTCGTGCCCGGCGATCAGCAATCCGGTGCCGAGCTGTGCGGCTTCCTTGACGCTGAGTTCGCCGGCCTTGACTCGCTCGGCGAGATCGGAAACCGCGTCCTCGGCGGGGTTTTCCATCTTGGCTTCGACCAGCTGAGCCAGGTACTTGTGCAGGCTCATCGCACCCTTCATGGTGTCCTCGGCGGCGGCGAAGCGCGCGAGGCCGACATTGGCGTGGTGCTGGAACATCTCGGCGTCCTCGTAGGGCACCCCGAGCATTTGGCTGATGACCAGCGACGGAACCGGAAGGGCAATGGCGCCAACGACATCCGCGGGCTGCGGACCGGCCAGCATCGTATCGATGTGGTCGTCGGTGATCTGCTGGATCGTCGGCCGCAGACCCTCCACCCGCCGGAACGTGAAGGGCTTGGACAGCATCCGCCTAAACCGGGTGTGCTCCTCGCCGTCGGAGGTGAACACCGACCGGGGCCGCTTGTGCACGGTCGACAACATGCCTTCGTTCCAGTGCGGGAAGCCGGGCACCCGGTCGTCGACGCTGACCCGCGAATCCGAGAACAGCTCGCGCACTTGCTCGTAGCCGGTGATGAGCCACGGCGTACTGCCATCCCAGATCCGCACCCGGGACAGCGGCCGGGACTCGGCCAGTGCCATGACGTCCGGCGGCGGGGCGAACGGGCAGCGCGGCTCCCTGGCCATCGGATAGTCCGGAATGTCGGCGGTCTGCTCTGTTGTGGTGCTCGTCAGAATGTCTGACATCTCTATTCCTCGCCGTATTTCATTCTTCAACGTGGATAGCCAGGGCGGGGCAGGCTGCCGCCGCCCGCCGCGCGCCCTCGGCCTGCTCGGCCGTCGGACTGGGATTGAGTAAAACGACCACGCCGTCGTCGTCGCGCTGGTCGAACACGTCGGGCGCATTCATGACGCAGTTCCCCGAAGAAGCGCAAACGTCCTGGTCGACAGTCACTTTCATCTTCCAGCCCCTCACTCGTCCGCCGTCACAGGCGCCAGCCACAGGCCCACGATCGCGTCGATAAGTCCGGACGCCGCAGCCCGCCATGAACGATGGGACGTCAATGCGCCTGCGGCAAGCGCGCGTTCGCGGTCCGCGCAGGTGTGCATCAACAGGTTTCGGGCCATGATGTTGCGCTCGAAGTGCACTTCGGTCGGCAATTCGGGCAGACAGCGGTTGATGCCTTCGACGACCTGAACCAGCGACGGGGAGCTCAGCGCGCCCTTGACGATGATGTTGTAGTACGCGGGGTCGGTCATCGCCTGCGCCGCGAACCGCGCGTACCAGGTGGGATTTCCAAGCTCCTCGAGGTGATCGGTGAGCGGACGCACCAGACAGGCCACCCAGTTGCGCAGTTCGGCGTCCCGGCCGTCGTCGGCACCCGAGCCGAGCAGCTCGGCGACCATCTGCTCACGGAGCTGCTCGACGGGCCCGCGGTGCTTGTGCTCGATCGCGCGCACCAGGTCGGCCTTGGTGCCGAAGTGGTAACCGACCGCGGCGTTGTTGCCCTGGCCGGCGGCCTCGCTGACTTGCCGGTTGGACACCGCGAACATGCCGTGCTCGGCGTAGAGCCGCTCGGCTGCCACCAAGATCGCCTCTTGGGTGGAGCTGGCCCGCTCGGTGCGCACGGTCCGGCCGACGGTGGTCATCGGCCTAGTCAACCGCGCGGGACGCTTTAAGTCAAGCGATTGATTTAAATCCGCGGGGCCCTTGATCCGACGCCCGTGGACGCGGGTGCCGAACACGACGTCCCGCCGACGCCCGAACGTGACAACAACGTCACGCTGGCGACCGAACGTGACCGCATCGTCACGGTCGGGGCCGGCGCTCTAGCCTTGCCGCTTGGGCCGAATGACCTTGCCCGCCACCGTTCCGCCGTCCACGGGCAGCACGGTCCCGGTGACGTAACGCGACCGGTCGGTGGCGAAATACAGTGCGGCCTCGGCGACGTCATCGGGCGTGCCGTCGCGCTTCAGCGGGCGGTCATCGCGCATCCCCTGGCGGATCCGCGCCTCGAACTGCTGGAGCTGTTCGGGGTCCATGCCGGCCGCCGACTTCCCCAAGATCGGTGTGGGGATGCTGCCCGGTGCGATCGCGTTGACCCGAATCTCGTGGTATGCCAACTCAATTGCGGCGGACTTGGTGAACTGGATGACCGCCGCCTTGGACGCGCGGTAGGTCATCACGCCGCCGCCGGCCTGGATCCCGCCGATCGAGGTGATGTTGATGATGGATCCACCGCCATGTTCGGCCATGTGCCGCGCGGCATCCCGGGTGCCCGCCATCACGCCCAGCACGTTGACCCCCATCACCCGGTGGAAGTCGGCAAGGTCGTCGTCGAGCAACTTCCGCAGGGGGCTCGAGACCCCGGCGTTGTTCACCATCACGTCCAGGCCGCCGAACTTCGCGACCGCGCAGGAAACCAGCGCCCCCACCTCTTCGGGCTCGGAGACGTCCGTCCGCTGGAATACGGCAGTGGCACCCAGCGACGTCGCCAGCGCCTCCCCACGGTCGCTCTCGACGTCGGCGATGACGACCCGCGCCCCCTCCGCCACGAACCGCTCCACGAGACCCCGGCCTATGCCGGACGCGCCGCCGGTGACGATGGCGACCTTGCCGTCAAGTTCGTTAACCACCTGACGAGTTAATCGGGGCCGCAAGCGTTAAGTCAAGCAGTTGATTTAAGACCGCGCAGGGCCCGGTGTCCGGCCGGCGCGCGAAATGCGCGTGTTCGCCAAGCTCGGCATCACCTCGCGTCGACAACTGCGGGGTATGACCAAGGAATTCGGCCCCTGAGTTCGGCATGACTACGGACTTTCCAGGGTTCCCACGGACTGGTGCGCGGGCCATGCTGAAGAGGCCAATTCGTCGGGAAGCTTGGAAGGCGTGATCATGAAGGTTTTGGTAATCGGCGGCAGTGGGCTGATCGGATCACAGGTGGTCACCATGCTCACCGAGCAGGGACACGAAGCGATCCCGGCGTCACCGAGCACGGGCGTCAACACCGTGACCGGTGAGGGCGTTGCCGAGGCCGTCGCGGGCGTCCACGCGGTGGGGGACGTCTCCAATTCGCCGTCTTGGGCCGATGACGATGTGCTGAACTTCTTCACCACTTCTACCCGCAACCTTCTCGAGGCGGAGCGGGCCGCCGGCGTGCAGCATCACGTCGCGCTCTCGATCGTCGGAGCCGACCGGGCGGCCGCGAGTGGATACATGCGGGCCAAGATCGCCCAAGAAAAGGTGATCGTGGAATCCGGGTCTCCCTACACGATCGTGCGCGCGACGCAATTCTTCGAATTCGTTGAGGGCATAGCCGATTCGATGACCGACGGTGACACGGTCCGCGCGCCGCATGGGGCATTCCAGCCGATCGCGGCCGTGGATGTGGCCACGGCCGTCGCCCGCGCCGCGATCAGTGAGCCGGTCAACGGGGTGATCAACATCGCCGGACCCGAAAAGCAGGGCATGGACGACTTCATCCGGACCCGGTTCGCCGCGACCGGCGATGCCCGCCGGGTGGTGACCGATCCGGATGCGCAGTATTACGGCGCGGTGCTCGACGAGCGCATGATCGTTCCCGTCGAGGGCGAGGAAGTGACCCTCTACCCCACCCGGTTCGGCGACTGGCTGGCTGCGCAGGTGCCCAGCAACGCCAAGTAAGCCGTCCGAGATCGCCGAAGCGGTGCTCTTCCTGAGCTCCCCCCGCTCCAGTTTCGTCACCGGTTCGACCCTGCACGTCGACGGCGGCGGCGCCGCGGTTTGACCCCACGGCGGCCAACGTCGAGTTGCTGCGGACATTTCGTCGGCCTTCGCTCTACGGTGGGTAGTTGCGCAAAGACGAGGAGCATTGATTGCCCGTGCAACCCACCAGCGACATCCCCTTCGACACTCGGCTCACCAGGCGCGGTTTCATGGCCGCGGGCATCGCCGGCGGATTGGCGCTGACGGCGTGCAGCCAATCCCAACCCGAGCCGTCGGGCAACGCCCGGATGGCCGCCGCCATCGATGCGGCCGAGGCCGCCCGGCCGCACAGCGGCCGCACCGTCACCGCCACCCTGACGTCCCAGCAGGCCCAGATCGACCTGGGCGGACCGGTCGTCCGCACGCTCGCCTTCGGGAACTCCATCCCCGGTCCGGTGATCCGCGCCAGCATCGGCGACGAAGTCGTGGTGACGGTGAAAAACCGGCTCGATCATCCGACGTCGGTGCATTGGCACGGCATCGCCATGCGCAACGACATGGACGGCGCCGAGCCCGCGACGCCCAACATCGCGGCCGGCCACGACTTCACTTACCGGTTCTCCGTGCCCAATTCGGGCACGTACTGGGCACATCCCCACACCGGCCTGGACGGGGACACCGGGCTATACCTGCCGGTCATCGTCGACGACCCGACCGAGGGCAACTACGACGCCGAATGGATCGTCGTCCTTGACGATTGGACCGACGGCGCCGGGAAGAGTCCGCAACAGCTCTACAGCGAACTGAGCAACCCGAACAAGTCGCCCATGCCCACCACGTCCGAGACGACCCCGACCACCACGCCGACGGAAACGAGCACGACCGAGACGACGTCGACCAGCCCGACGACCTCGTCGAGTCCGGCGTCCGGCGGTCCCGCGCCGTCCGCGGGAAGCGCCGGCAGCAGCGACCTCCTCGGAGGCGACGCCGGAGACATCGCCTATCCCTACTACCTGATCAATGGGCGAATTCCCGCTTCCCCCATGACGTTCGATGCGAAGCCCGGTGAACGGATACGCATCCGTTTCATCAACGCCGCCTCCGACACCACCTTCCGGGTGGCGCTGGCCGGCCATTCGATGACGGTGACGCATACCGACGGCTACCCCGTGGTGCCCGCTCAGGTCGATGCGCTGCTCATCGGCATGGCCGAACGCTACGACGTCACGGTGACCGCCGCGGACGGTGTCTTCCCACTGGTCGCCGTCGCGGAAGGCAAGAACGCTCTGGCGCGGGCATTGCTGTCCACGGGCGTGGGCAGCCCGCCCGATCCGCAGTTGCAGCCGGGCGAACTCACCAAGCGCGTGGGCACCGTCGAAATGTTCACCGCCACAACGCCGGTCAACCTGGGCCGCCTTGACCCGAACCTCAATCTTCCGGTCGTGTTGGGCGGCAACATGATGCAGTACAACTGGACGATCAATGGGCAGCCCTACGGCAAGACGAGCCCGCTGCGCGTGCAACAGGGTCAGCGGCCCACCATCACGTTCGACAACACCACGACGATGTATCACCCAATTCACCTGCACGGGCACACGTTCCAGGTGATCAAACCGGACGGGAGCCCGGGCGCCCGCAAGGACACCGTCATCGTGCTGCCCAAGCAGAAGCTCGCCGCCGTCCTCGTTGCCGATAACCCCGGCACGTGGCTGATGCACTGCCACAACACCTATCACCAGGTCGCCGGGATGGAGACCCGACTGGATTACGTCTTCTGACGATTCAGAGGCCACCCAGAAAATCCGTCAGCAACTGGTTGACCGCCGACGGCTGCTCGATCTGGGGGCAGTGCCCGGCCTTGTCGACGACCACCGAACGGGCTCCGTCGATCTGCTTGGCGATCTGGGCGGCCCAGCCGCCGGGTAACAGCTTGTCGTCGCCGCCCTCGATGACAAGTGTTGGCACGCCGATGCATTCGTAGGCGCGCGCGCTGGATGGGGTCGAGGACGGGGCGGCCCCGGGGCGGCGGAACCGGGCCGCGGCGATGGCCTCCCACGCCCCGGGTGCGGTGCTCGACTCGTGGCGGCGTCGCACGTACTCCTCGTCGGCGGCATAGGCCGGGTCGGAGAACAGCGCTTCGACGATGCGGCGCATGGCCGGCAACGTGGCGTCATAGTTCTGCAGCGCCTCGAAGTACTGGTTCTGCTGGATCTCGCCGCCGCCGCAGATGATCACCAGGCTACGGACCGGCAGCAGCGGCGTCTCCGACGTGCTGTCGGTGAGGAGGTTGATGGCGCCCATCGAATTGCCGACGAAGTGTGCCGAGTCGGCGCCGACCAATTCGCAAAACCGGGCGATGTGCCGGATCCGCATGCCGCGCCCGTCGACGAAGTCGATCACCTTGGCCGACTGCCCGAAGCCCAGCTGGTCCGGAGCGAGAACCCGGTACCGCGCCGCGAGGGCGGCGATGTTGCGTTCCCAGCCGAGTTCGGCGCCGGCGCCGAACTCGCCGCCGTGCAGCAACACCACCGGATCGCCTTCGCCGGCTTCCAGGTAGCTGGTCGCCAGGCCGTCGACCGATATGGTCTTGCGCCTAATCTGCATCACTTGATCGCTATCGGGTTCACCGGGGATCCCACGGCCCCAACGAATCTCAGCGGCGGAGCGATGAGCTGAAACTCGTAGACGCCGTCGGCGGCGCAATCGGCCGCCAGGGCGGTGAGGTCCCAATACTCGCCGAGCATCAGCCCCATGTCGCGCAGGGTCAGCAGGTGGAAGGGCAAGAACACGCCGTCGACCCCGGACACCGGGTCTTCGACCTGGAGGTTGTCGGACGCGACCGCCGCAACCTCGTGATCGTGCAGCCACTGGGCGCATCGCCAGTCCAGTCCCGAATAGGGTTCGGTCTTGTTGCCGGTGTCCAGATACCTTGCCCACCAACCGGTCCGGATCAACACGATGTCGCCGCGCCCGATCGTCACGCCTTGGGAGCGAACGACGTCGTCCAATTCCTCGGGAGTGATCGGGTTTCCGTGCTCCAGGAAGACCTCCGCGCCGCGATGGCGCACCAGGTCCAGCAGCACGCCGCGGGAGGTGATGCCCTTCCCGTCCACCTTCTCGATGCCGAGGCGGCGGGCGCCCAGGCTGGTCACCGAGCCCGCCGGGATCCCGTTGTAGAGCAGGTCGTCGTAATAGACGTGCGACAGCGCATCCCACTGGGTGGCCGCCTGCAGCGGCATGATGATCATGTCGTCGTTGAACCGGAAGAGGTTGTCGACGAAGTACGGGCCCATCTGCGCCGCCGTCGGATTCCGGTCCCAGCCGGGGCCGTACTGGGCCAGCGTGTTCGCGTCACCGCCGTCCACGGTCATCACATGGATGGGGTTGTGCCGAAAACCGAAGGCGCCCTGCGGTCCCGACGAGCCGAAGTCCACGCCGAGCGGAAACACCTTGCCATGCCGGACCAGGCCGGCGGCCTGAGCGATCTTTTCCTCGGTGATGAAGTTCAGCGTGCCGAGCTCGTCGTCGTCGCCCCAGCGGCCCCAGTTGCTGACATCGCGAGCGGCCCGGCGAAAGTCGGTCACACTGGCCACGAAGTACGCCCTTCCTCGAGTTCACGAGCTATTGCGGCGCCCACGTTTCCGCCGTCGACCCACACAACCTGACCCGAAATATAACTGGCCGCACGGCTATTCAGGAAGAGCAGCACCGCCGCCTGCTCGGCGGGCTCGGAAACACGACCCAGCGGCTTGGGGATGTCGTCGAGGAAGCCCTGCCCGTATGCCGAGCGCAGCTGGTCCAGGATCGGCGTCTCTGTGACCCCCGGCCCCGTGCAGTTGATGCGGATCCCTCGGGCGCCCAGCGGCGTGGCACTGCGCATGGTGTAGAGGATGATGGCTTCCTTGGACAGCTGGTAGCCGGTGCCCAGCGCATCGGGGTGTCGGTCGCACCACTCGATGCCCTCGGGCATGGTCGCGGTGTCGAGCAACGGCGCCACCTCGCGCAGGTGTTCACGGTAGGCGGCCGCCGCGAGCGAGGACACGCTGACGATGGATGACCCCGCGGTCATCTTCGGGATGAGCGCCTCGGTGACGTGGCGTAATCCCAAGAAGTTGATCGTGACGATCAGCTTCGGGTTGCCGACGCCGGAGGAGACCCCGGCGATATTGAACAGCGCGTCGACCGGCCCGTCGAGGGACGCCACCGCGCGATCGATCGACGCCGGATCGGCGAGGTCGACCTCATGGAACGCGTTGACAGCGAAGTCGGGCCGGCGCTTGTCCAGCCCGACGACGTCGGCCCCCAGGTCGGTGAGCTGGCGCACCACGTATTCGCCGATGCCCGAAGCGCATCCGGTCACCACGGCCCGGCGGCCGTCGTAGCGCCACAGCTCGTCGATTGCTCCCAAGGCTCGCCCCGACATCTCGGTAAAACTCGGGCTCTACTTCTGCTGTTCCTTCGCCCGCTGCGCGGCCTGCACGCGGCCTTCGTTGATCTCCGCCATCGCTTCGGGGATCTCGCTGGCGGTGAATTTACCGCCGCGGCCGGTGGGCAGTCCACCAAACGAGTAGTCCTCATCGAACTGCGGCGCCGTCGATTTCGGGCGGCGCGCCTCCACCTTTTCGATGACGGGCGCCAGCCTGGTGGCCTTGTCGGCCACCGCCTTGGCGTCGCGCTCGATGAACTCGGGCAGCACCTCCTTGCCCATCAGCTCGATGGATTCCATGGTGCCCTCGTGGCTGCGCGGGTTGAGCAGCAGGATGATCTCGTCGACGCCGCTTTCCTCGTAGCCGCGCAGGAATTCACGCACCGTGGCGGGCGACCCGATTGCGCCGCGTCCCGGCCCGTAAGCCAGCGTGGGATCCTTGTCGACCTCTTCGAGGTACCGCTGCCACACGCCGGTCCGGCCGGGCGTGTGCACCCCGGTCATGTAGTAGTGCATGATGCCGAACGAGAAGAAGCCGCCGCCCTGCCCGAGCCGCTGCAGCGCCTGCTCGTCGGTCTTGGCCACCATCATCGACAGGTCGCCGCCGATGGCGAGGATGTTCGGGTTGATTCGCGGGGTCACCGGGACGCCGTTCTCTTCGAATTCCTTGTAGTAGCCGTTGACCCGCTCGGTTAGCGGTCCGGGGCCGGTGTAGGCGAAACTCAAGGCGCCGATGGCCTTTTGGGCCGCCATCTGCACGCTGGCGGGCCGCGTGCAGGCGACCCAGACGGGCGGATGCGGCTTTTGCAGCGGCTTGGGAACGACGTTGCGCGCCGGCATCTGAACGTGCTCACCGTTGAAACCGGTGAACGGCTCCTCGATCATGCAGCGGATCGAGACCTCGAGGGCCTCCTCCCACTGGGCCCGCTTGTCGGCGGGGTCGATGTTGAATCCGCCGAGCTCACCGACCGACGACGATTCCCCGGTGCCGAATTCGACACGGCCGTTGGAGAGCAGGTCCAGGGTGGCGATACGTTCGGCGACCCGGGCGGGGTGGTTGACCACGGGCGGCAGGTGCATGATGCCGAAGCCGAGGCGAATGTTCTTGGTGCGCTGGCTGGCCGCGGCCAAGAAGATTTCCGGCGCCGTCGAGTGGCAGTACTCCTCGAGGAAGTGATGCTCGGTCAGCCACACGGTGGAGAAGCCCGCTTTGTCGGCGGCCTCGACCTCGTCGAGACAGTCCTGCATCATGATGTGCTCGTCGTCGGGAGCCCAGGGCCGCGGCAGGGCGAATTCGTAGAACAGCGAGATCTTCATTGCTACCTCCTATGAGTATTAACGGCTCGATTGGCTGCTTGTGCCGCAACGTGTTTCGCGGCGACAAAGCCGAAGGTCATGGCGGGGCCGATGGTCGCACCGGCACCGGCATAGCTGCGTCCCATCACCGGCGCGGAGGCGTTGCCCACCGCGTAGAGCCCCGGCACCACGGTGTCGTCGCTTCGCAACACCCGGGCGTGTTCATCGGTGCGCAGGCCGCCGGACGTCCCGAGGTCCCCGAGGACGATTCGGAACGCGTAGTACGGCGGATCACCGAGCGGATACAGGTTCGGGTTGGGCAACGTGTGATCGCCGTAGTAGTTGTCGTACACGCTGTCGCCGCGGTTGAAATCGTCGTCGTGACCCTTGCGGGCGAGTTCGTTGAAGCGGCGGGCGGTTTCGGTGAGCTCGCCCGCGGGCACGCCGATCTTGCCCGCCATTTCTTCCCACGTCTTGGCCTCCTTCACCACACCCGACTCCAGCCAGGCGGATGGAACCTTCCGGCCGGTCGGCACCGGCGCGAACGGGATCTTCGGTATCGGCAGGTGCCCGCCGACGACATAGCGGTGGAACGACCGCTGGTCGGTGATCAGCCAGCACGGGATGTGGGTGACGCCGGACCTCTGGCCCTCGATCATGGCGTGGCCGAAATCCATGTACGGGGCGGCTTCGTTGATGAACCGCTTGCCGGCACCGTTGACGATGAACTGCGCCGGCATCATCCGTTCGTTGAGCATGAATTGCATGCGGCCGTCCGGCCATTGGATCGCGGGGAACCACCAGGCTTCGTCGAGCAGGTCCGTGGCGGCGCCCACCTTTTGCGCAGCACGGATACCGTCACCCATCGCCGCCGGGTTGCCGAAACTCCAGTCCTGGTCCACCTCGGGCAACAGCTCCTTGCGCCAGGCGAGATCGTGGTCGAATCCGCCGGACGCCAGGATCACGCCTAGCCGCGCACCGATCCGCCGGGACTTGCCGCCGGTCTCCACCACCGCGCCGGTCACCGCTCCGTCGGCGTCGGTGAGCAACTGCGTCATCGGCGAGTCCAGCCACAGCGGAATACCGCGTTCCCTCAGCGCCAACCGGAGCCGGGCCGCCAACGACTGTCCGATCGCGGCCATCCGCTCGCCGAAAACCCTCGCCCTGACCATCCGCGCGATCAGCTTGAGCAACACGCCCTTGCCGGCCCAGGACTGGCGGATTCGGTAGAAGGTGCGCAGTTCCTTGGGGCCCAACCAGATTCCCCTGGGCGCCAGCGCCAGCGGCTGCAGCAGCTGCTGCTCGTCGGCGCCCAGCTCGCGCAGGTCGATGGGCGGCACGTTGATGGTGCTGCCGAGCTCGGAGCCGCCGGGCAGCTCCGGGTAGTAGTCGGCATACCCGGGCTTCCAGACGAATTCGAACCAGCCCGACAGTTGCTCCAGAAACTGGAGCATCTGCGGTGCCGTCTCGACGTATTGCCGTATCCGTGCCTCGCTGACCAGGCCGTCGGTGATCTGCTTGAGGTACCCCACCACGCCCTCGGGTTCGGGCGCGTACCCCTCCCGGCGCTGCGCGGGCGCGCCCGGAACCCAGATACCGCCCCCCGACAACGCGGTCGAACCCCCGAAGTGGGAGGACTTTTCGACCACCAAGGCGTCGAGCCCGGCGGCCTGGGCGGTCAGGGCAGCCGTCATGCCACCCCCGCCCGACCCGACGATGAGTACGTCGATGACGTGATCGAAATCGTCCATTGTGTCCGTCATCTCGGGAGTGCCGTTCGGATGGCGAAACCGGCGATCAGCTCGGGAGCGGGTTTGTAGTAGCGTCCGACGATTTCGTAGGGGCCCGCGGTCTCCAGCGCCGCGAATGCCGCTACCCACGTGCGGATTTCCTGCGCGGAGCCGCCGCCCTCGTGGGCCACGAACGAGTTCGACCACTGATCCAATTCGCTCAGCCCGCCGCCGTCGATGATTTCGAGGAACCGGTGATCCCACGTCGGGTTGAGTGGTTGCAGGCCGCTGTCTCCGGCGGCGAAGCTCTTGGCCGCATCGATGACGGCCGCTTGCCGGGCCTGGCGCTGCTCGGATGTCATCGGCCGTCCATGCACGATCCGCTCCAGCACGGGCGGGCCCGCGGTCTTTAACGTCGGCACGGGAGGACTGTGCGAGAGCCCACCGGAGCCCAGCACCAGGACGCGCTTGTCCAGGGTGCCGAGATAGGCGCCGACGGCGGCACCGAGCGCTCGGCAACGACGCATCGGGCCCAGCGGCACGCCGATCGCGTTGATGAAGATCGGGATCACGGGACGCGAAGTGGCGTCACCGAAAAGCTTTTCGAGCGGCTGGACGGTACCGTGATCCACGTCCATGCTGGCGGATACGGCGATGTCGACATCCGCGTCGAGGATGGCCTTCGCGCAGTCGCCGGCAAGCTCCTCCGGCACGTCCAGCGGGCCGGCATGGGTGCCGTAGTCCCCCACCCCGGTGGCGCTCGTGCCGATACAGAACGGCGGCATCACCTTGTAGAAGAACCCGTTGTAGTGATCCGGCGAAAAGGTGACGACGAGTTCGGGATCGAAGTCCTCGACAAATCCTCGCGCCTCGGCGATGGCGCACTCGATGTCATCAAGCAGGTCCCGCGACGGCCCCGGAAGACTCAGGAGCGGGCTGTGCGACATACAGCACAGAGCCAGTGCCACTTTGCAAATCACCCCCTTGCGGCGTCAGGGCCAGCGCGTCCAGGAGCGCGGCGCTCAGGTCGGGCGTGCGCTGAGCGATGCACGCGCCCGCGATACACCGATCGGGGCGCAGGAACAACACCGATTCGGAGTGGGTGTCGAACCACGCTTTGAGGTCCCCGCGGCGATCGCCGACCACCACGACGTCGGGGTCGTCGTGCCCGGTCCAGTGCAACTGCGTCACCGGCCGGAGCGCAAAGAAGCGCGCGCCCAAGGCTTTCCAGCTGGCGAAGGCGGATTCGCCGAGGAGTTTGCGGGGGTTGTTGTTCCAGCACAGCACGGCGAACCAGGTGCCGAGCACGTCGTCGAGCAGCACATCCTGTTGGTCTCGGGTGTCGACTCTCGGCTGGATGAACAGCGTTCCGACCGGCGAATCGGCGCGGCCGGGTGCGGCATGCACGACGGCACCGTGTTCGTAGCGCGGCATCGGCTTGAACCGCATCTCCAACACATACCGCTTGAGCGACGGCACGATTGACGCCGACCGCACGAGCAGGTCACGCGCGCCGGCCACCCGGCGGTTGGTCGGCGAGATCACGCGGCCCACCATGGTCGACAGGTCGATCATCGCGCGCGCGTGCTTGCGGCGCTCCACGTCGTAGGTGTCCAACAGCTTGTCCTCGGCCCGGCCGCTCACCACCGCCGCGAGCTTCCAGCCCAGGTTGGCCGCGTCGCGAATCCCGCTGTTGTAGCCCTGCCCCTGCCACACCGGCATCAGGTGCGCGGCGTCGCCGGCCAGCAGCAGCCGGCCCTTGCGGAACGCGCCGGCGATCCGCGAATGGTGCGTGTAGACCCGGCGCCGGATCACGTCGACCCGGTCGGGGTGGGGCACCATCCGGGCCAGCATCTGTTGCAGGAAGGCCGGGTCTTCCGCCTGTTCGTCGGTCTCGTCGGCGTGAATCATGAACTCGAAGCGGCGAATACCGTGGGCGATCGAAATCGAGGCGTACGGGCGCTCGGGGTCGGCGCCGACCTCGCTGTTCGGGTGCCCGAGCGGGTCGTTGGCGATGTCGACCACCAGCCACCGCGTCGAGGACGTCGTGCCGTCGAACGAGACCCCCATCACGCGGCGCGTCATGCTGCGGCCGCCGTCGCAGCCGACCACATAACGTGCCCGCACTCGCGTTGTGCCGCCGTTGCTTTCGGCGCCGCCGCCGAGTTCGACGGTGACCCCGTCGGCGTCTTCCCGGCAGCCCGCCATCGGGCTTCCCCACCGCACGTGGACGTGTTCGAATCGGTCCAGGCCGGCCAGCAGCTCGGCATCAACGAGCGGTTGCACGAACCCATTTCGCTTCGGCCAGCCGAAACGCGCGTCGGGCGGGGCCATTTCGGCGAGCACGCGGCGCTTGGCGTCCATGAAGCGCAGGATCTGGTTGGGCACCGTGTGCGGCAGCACCCGGTCGACAAGACCGATCGACTGGAACGTGCGCAACGCCTCGTCGTCCAGACCCACCCCGCGCGGGTAGTCGATGAGGGTGTCCCGCTCGTCGACCACCTCCGTGCGGATCCCTTGCAGGCCAAGGATGTTGGCCAAAGTCAAGCCGACCGGGCCCGCACCGACGACGAGTACGTCGGTCTCGGTGTCAGGTGTCTCTTGCCCCGGAGCCGCCATCAGCGACCCAGCAGGAAATCGAGATGCAGGCGATTGAAGGTCTTGGCGTCCTCATACTGCGGCCAGTGACCGCACCCGGGCATCACCTCGAAGCGCGCGCCCGGGATCATCGACGCGATGCGCCGGCCTTCGGTGACATCTGCGGTCGGGTCGTCACTGGTCCAGAGCACCAGCGTCGGCGCGATGATCGCGCCGTACTCGGCCGGACCCAGGATGTTGCGCGCCCGAATCTCGGGATCCTGCAACGCCATGATGTCGCGCATGGCCGAGACGAATCCCGGCTGGCGATAGACGCGCTGGCGGCTGGCGACCAGATCGTCGTATTCCTGGGACTTGTCGGCCATCAACCATTTGATCCGCGCCTGAACCGTTTCCCACGTGGGATCCTCGGCGGCCGCCATCGACAACGTGATAATCCGTTGCATCACGACGGGGTCGGCCTGCGAGCCGCCGGCGGTGTTGAGCACCAGGCGGTCGACCACGTCGGGGTGGTCGACGGCGGCCCGCGCGGCCACCCAGCCGCCGAGGGACTCGCCGCTGATGCACGCGCGATCGACACCGATGGTGCGCAGCACGGCCATCAGGTGCTCGACATAGTGGCGGACCTCCAGCGGGTGGCCTGGCTTGTCGGTGTAGCCATGGCCCAGCATGTCGATCGACCAGGTCCAGAAGTGATCCGCATGGGCCGCGAGGTTGCGCACGTAAGCCTCGGCGTGACCGCCGGACCCGTGCAACAGAACCAGCACCGGTTTGCCGGGGTCCCCGGCCCGTAGGTACCGGGTCCGTATTCCTCCGGCGTCGAGGTAGCCCTGCTCAAACGCGACGCCCTGGAGATCGCTCCAGATGCTCTCGAACTCCGCCACGGTCCTGTCCGGCCTCCAGATCGGGGAAATCTCGTTCTCGTTTTCCACGTATTTTGTGTGCTAATATCGCACACTGATGTGCGTTATATATAGAGCTTCGCTCTCGCGGGAAGGTCTGTCAAGGCCGTGACGGGTTCCGGTACCGGGTCGCAAACCCTGGCCAGGGGACTCACCGCGCTGCAAATGGTGGCCGATTCCCCCGCCGGGCTCACGGTGCAGCAGCTCGCCGACCAGGTCGGGGTGCACCGCACGATCGCCTACCGGTTGCTGACGACGCTGGCCGAGTTTCGGCTGGTCGCCAAGGGTGAAGACGGGCGCTACCGCCCCGCCGCCGGTCTCGCCGTGCTCGGCGCGTCCTTCGACCGCAACGTGCGCCAACTGAGTCTGCCGACGTTGCGCGCGCTGGCCGACGATCTCGGCACGACGGTGTCGTTGCTCATCGCCGAGGGCGACCAGCAGGTGGCGATTGCGGTCATCGTGCCCAGCCACGTCGCCTATCAGCTGTCCTTTCACGAAGGCAGCCGCTACCCGCTCGACCGCGGCGCCGCCGGGATCGCCCTGCTGGCGTGCATGCCGCCGCGCCCCGGCGAACGGGAGCTGGTCTCGCGGGCGCGCGAGCGTGGCTGGGTGACGACGTACGGCGAGATCGAACCGAACACCTACGGCCTGGCCGTGGGGGTGCGCCGCCCGGCGCCGTCCCCACCGACGTGCATCAACCTCATCTCGCACCGAGAAGACGTGGTGCTGCGCGGGAAAGACGCGGTCGTCAAGGCCGCCAAGCAGTTATCGGAGCTTCTGAGCTGAAGGGATAGCAGTCCATGTCATGGGACCACGAAGTCGATGTCGTCGTGCTCGGCAGTGGCGGCGCGGGCCTCACCGGCGCGCTGACCGCGGTCGTGGCGGGCGCATCCGTGGAGGTCTACGAAAAGGCCGCGACGGTAGGCGGGACCACCGCCGTGTCGGGCGGCATCGTGTGGATTCCCGCCCACAACCGTTCTCCCGACGGCGAATTGACGCCATCCGACGCGTTGAAATACCTGCGCGCCCAGTCGCTCGGCTCGATGGACGACGAGCTGGTCGACACGTTCGTGCGCACCGGTCCGGCGATGCTCGATTTCATCGAGGCGCACAGCGGCCTGCACTTCGAGATCGCGACCGGCTTCCCCGACTATCGGCCGGAGTTGCCGGGGGGACAACCGACCGGCGGCCGATCACTGAGCGCGGCTCCCTTCGATCTGGCCCAGTTGGGCGAATGGGCCAAGCGGATAACGTCTTTCCCAGCCGACTGGTCCAACGTCGGTTTCGATGCCGAGACCAGGGCACGCCTGCACGCGGCGATCGACGAGCGAACCGGCCACCTGTGCGTCGCCGGCACGGCGCTGATCGCGGGGTTGCTGAAGGGTCTGCTGGACGCCGGGGTGACCCCCCACACCCATGCGCGGGCCGAGGAACTCATCGCCGAGGGCGGTGAGATCACCGGGGTGCGCGTCGCGCTGCCGGAACGGACGATCAGCGTCCGCGCCCGACGCGGGGTCATCCTGGGCACCGGTGGCTTCGAGTGGGATCATGCTCTGGCACAGGCCTTTCTGCGCGGCCCCATGCACGGCGCGGTCTCTCCACCCAACAACACCGGCGACGGGTTGCGCATGGCGATGGCCCACGGGGCCGACCTGGCCAACATGGGCGAGGCGTGGTGGGTGCCGATCGTCCAAATCCCGGGCGACACCATCGAGGGCAAGCCACGCAGCCGCAGTGTGCGTCTGGAAAGAACGCGACCGCGCAGCATCATCGTCAACTCCGCCGGGCAGCGCTTCGTCAACGAGGCCTGCGACTACAACTCGATGGCCGGCGCCTTCCATTATCTGGATCCTCGCGGCGGGTACGTCAACGATCGCGGCTGGATGGTGTTCGATTCGGTGCACCTGCAGCGCTACGGATTCCTCGGTGTCGAACCGGGACAACCCGTCCCGGAGTGGTTCTGCGAGTCGGCGGACCTCGCCGAGTTGGCCGCTAAGACCGGCATCGACCCTGGCGGCCTGACCCGCACCGTCGAGAGCTGGAACCGTCACGTGGCGGCCGGTGAGGACCCCGACTTCGGGCGGGGTTCCAGCGCGTACGACGGCTACTGGGGTGACGACAGCGCGACCACGCAGGCCGGCAAGACGCTGGGGCCCATCGACACCGCCCCGTATTACGCGGTGCCGGTGAGCATCGGCGCGATGGGCACCAAGGGCGGCCCGCGCACCGATCACGACGCGCGCGTTCTGCACGTCGGCGGTGAGCCGATACCGGGGCTTTTCGCGGCCGGTAACGCGATGGGCGGCGTGACCGGGCGAGCCTACGGGGGCGCCGGCGGAACAATCGGTCCGGCAATGGTTTTCGGCTATCGCGCCGGTCACGCGGCGGCCACCGGGAAGTCCGTCGACCTGGAGTAGCCGACGCCGGCCTGGTGTACCGAGCGTGGGTTCTTACGGCGCCGGTCGCGACCCAGTTGCTGGCCGATCGTGCTGCGCGGCGAGTTTGCGGTTGGCGGCCGCCCACAACAGTTGTGTCACAAGCGGATGAGGTTCGTCGATGGTCGAGCGATTCTGCGGAACGAACAACGTGGCGATGTAGTACGGGTGGCCCGTTAGCTCCAGGACGCGAGCTTCTTCGTCATCGTCGACTCCGGTGACGCGCAGTCCACCTTCCTCCAGCGCGGGTCGATAGGTTTCGTTCAATCCGAAGTTGCAGTAGTACTTTTCGTGAATTCGCCGCTCTCCATAGCACTGCGCGGCCAGTGATCCCGGCCGGAGGTTGACCGGCATGGTTCGGCCCGCCAGGGAACACGTCAATGATGAGATGAACAGCAGAGAGCCGTACGGATCGTATTCGGCGTGCTGCGCATCGTCGAAGCCGAGTACGTTACGGGCAAATTCAAGAACAATGTGCTGGTATCCGCCGCAGGTACCCAGCGTAGGCAGCTGGTTTTCGCGCCCGAAACGTAAAGCACCAAGGGCTCCGCGCAAACTGCGGTAGGGACTGCCGGGAGCGCACCACAGCGCATCGGCGGCAGCGATCGACCGGAGGTCAGCCTCAAGCAATTCGGTGGCCAGCCATGTTACGGAGGCATGCAGTCCCAGCAACATTGCTGAGTGGCTGATCGCGTTGTTGGTCGCGATATGAGGCGCATAGGAACTGTCGAAATCGCCAACCACCGTGATGTTCAACGGCTCGGTCATTGGTGGCTCCTTCGCTCGAAGGCCCTCCCAGCGTGACAGCTTGCCTCGCTACACACCAATTCTTTTCGGGTTCGAATTCGTGTGACCCACAGTGGGGCTGGCGCAATCGGTCCGACCTGCGTCATCCTGTGTTGATGGTGGCCTACGACCGGATCGGTGCTACCTATCGCAGCACTCGCCGGCCCGACCCGCGGATCGCTTGGCAGGTGCGCGACGCGCTGGCCACGATGGGCTCCGTCGTGAACGTCGGCGCGGGCACAGGCTCCTATGAACCGGCCCAGACCGTCGCCGCGATCGAGCCCAGCATGGTGATGATCGCGCAGCGTCCTGCCGGCTCGGCGCCGTGTGTCCAGGCCGTGGCGGAGGCACTGCCCCTGCGGGACAAGTGTGTTGATGCCGCAATGGCCTTGTTGACCGTGCATCACTGGGGCGATCTCGCCACCGGGATCGGCGAGCTGCGCAGGGTCAGCCGCCACCGAATCGTGATTTTCACCTGGGATCAAGCGGTGATAGGCGATTTCTGGTTGCTACGTGAATATCTGCCCGATGCCGCACGGATCAACGAGGCACTGTACGTGCCGATCGAACGACTGGTGGAGTTGCTGGGCGGCGCGCAGGTGCACGCCGTGCCCGTGCCGCACGATTGCACCGACGGGTTCGGCGCCGCCTTTTGGCGCCGCCCGCATGCGTATCTGGATCCCGGCGTCCGCGCGGGGATCTCGATGCTGGCCTACGCGGATCACGGCGCCCTGGCCGAAGGATTGGGCCGGCTCGCGGCCGACCTGCGCTCCGGACGATGGCAGCAACGACACGCGGAACTGCTTGGACAGCAACAACTCGACGCCGGATACCGCCTACTCATCAGCGATTGCGGCTAAGGACCACCAGGTGAGTCTCGTTTGTGATAGCACCGGTGATAGCGCAAACGAGACTCACCTCGTGCCATGGTCACTGGTACTCACGTGGTGGAGGCGAGGTGCAATCCAGACCGCCTTGGAGCACTAGCAAAACGCAGGTGCCCTTTCCCCCGATTGCGGGACAAACGGGCGGTCAGTCCGTCTGAGGTGTGCGCGGTGAGAGCAGCCTATCGGCCGCCGTGTAGGGGTCCTGGTCGCCGTCGACGACCGCCTCGGCGAGCCGGTCGAGATCCGGCTGGGTCCGCAGCCGGGTTTGGGCCAGCGACAAAATCTGTGCGCGGGCACGGGCCAGCCGGCGGGCGCGGCTGTCGGTGCGGCGGTGGTCCTCGATGACGGCCATCAGGTCCTCGATGCCCTCGCCCTTGGCGGCGATCAGCGGAACGATCGGGGCGCTGGTCTCGGCCCGAAGATCGCGGACGGTCTGCTTCGCGCCGTCCCGGTCCGCCTTGTTGACCGCCACGATGTCGGCGACTTCCAGCACTCCCGCCTTGGCGGCCTGGACAGCATCGCCCGCCCCGGGATTGAGAATGACGACGGTCGGGTCTGCGACGGCGGCGATCTCGATCTCGGACTGCCCCACCCCCACGGTCTCGAGCAGGACGACGTCGTAGCCGATCGCCCCCAGCAGGCGGATGGCCGCCGGAACCGCGGCGGCCAGCCCGCCGAGATGGCCTCGGCTTGCCACCGAGCGAATGAGCACGTCGGAGTCGTTGATATGCGCGGCCATTCGGATTCGATCGCCCAGCAGCGCACCGCCGCTGAACGGCGACGACGGGTCGACGGCCAGCACCGCCACCCGGCACCCACGCGTGCGGTAGGCGCCGACCAGGGCGGCGACCGTCGTCGACTTGCCCGCGCCCGGCGGCCCGGTGATGCCGATGACCGGCCCCATGCCCTCCGGTGCGGGTCCGATCGCCGCCAGGACCTCGTCGCGCTGTTCACCCTCGACGAGGCTGAGCAGCCGACCTGCCGCGCGGGGAGATCCGTTGCGCGCGCGGTCAATCAGGTCAGCGATGGTCATGTACGCATTATGGGGCCGCGACCTCGATCACCGTCGCCGAGCCCATTCCACCGCCCGCGCACATCGCCGCGACGCCGATGCCGCCGCCGCGGCGGCGCAATTCGTGCACCAGGGTGACTAGCATCCGGGCTCCGGTCGCCGCGACGGGATGCCCCAGCGAGCAGCCGCTGCCACTGACGTTGACCTTCTCGGGGTCAAGCTCGAGGAGCTTGATGGTGGCCACGCACATCGCCGCGAAGGCTTCGTTGATTTCGAACAGGTCCACGTCGGCGATTGAAAGACCAGCGCGGCCAAGGGCTTTCGGTATCGCCTCGACGGGTGCCAGGCCGGTGATCGCCGGGTCGACACCGACGGACGCCCAGGACCGGATGGTGGCCAGCGCGGGTAGTCCGAGCCGGTCGCTGGCGATCGTCAACGCGGCGGCCCCGTCGTTGGCGCCACAGGCGTTGCCGGCGGTGATGGAAAAGCCCTCGATCTCCGGGTGCAACGGCTTGAGCGCGGCCAGCTTCTCCATGCTGGTGTCGCGTCGCGGGTGCTCGTCGACCGCGAACAACCCGTGTGGGGTGTCGATCGGGACGATCTCCTCTTTGAAGCGGCCTTCGTCGATGGCGGCGATGGCGTTGCGGTGCGAGCGCAGCGCCCAGGCGTCCATCTCCTCGCGGCTCACGCCGGCCTTGACGGCGGCGTTCCAGCCGACCGTAATGGACATGTCCATGTTGGGTGCTTCGGGGCGATCGGGGTGGGTCGGGGGGAACCAGTCGACCCATTCGCCATCCAGCTGCATCCGCGACCGCGGCGACGTGGATGCCGAGTTCACGCCGCCGGCGATGACGAGTTGGTCCATTCCCGCGCGCACGCTCGCCGCCGCGCTCTGCACGGCCGCCTGGCCCGCCGCGCAGTGGCGATTGTTGGCCAAGCCGGGCACCTGGGTCAGGCCCGCGGTGATGGCGGCGTGGCGCGCCAGCACGCCGCCGCCGTAAAGGCCCTCGCCCAGGATTACGTCGTCGACCTGCTCGGGGTCCAGATCCGTTGCCGCTTCGGTGATGACGTGGTGCGCCAGATCGAACGCGCTGGTGTCGCGCAGGGTCCCCTTGCGGGCCGTGCCGATCGGGGTGCGCAGGGCGGACACGATGACGGCTTCAGGCACGGGTCTTCTCCAGTTCGGCCGGTGGGTGCGCGGCGGTGAAAGCCACCCGCACATTCACGAGAATCGTATTCTCTCATTACGAGAGTACGAGTCGCAACAAGCGGCGGAAGACCGATCAGTTGGTGCGGTCGGACCATCCCGGCGGGAGGCGGTCGGGGCCGGTGTCGATGACGGTCTCGTCGTCGGTCCCGACGTATTCGAACAGGGTGATGTAGGCGAATTCGGGGACTTCGTAGATCGGGTAGGTCGGGCCTTGATCTCGGTAGGCCCGCATCTCATCCAGGTGTTCGTTCTGGTAGCAGACAGTGCGCTCGCCGTGCACGCGGATCCACTGGGGGAAGAAGATGACGCCGTGGATGCGCCGCTTGGATGGCAGGACGTTGACCGCGACACAGGTTCCCGTGGGTTCGGTCCAGGAGATTTTGAAACTGTCGTCGTCGAGTTGGACGAGGTTGACGTCCTGGCCCTTGACCCAGCGGCCGCCGACATGCCCGGAGTGGATGCGGTAGTCGATGGTGGTGGCGTTCTTGACGTACATCTCGTACTGCCATCCGTTGGCATAGGTGTAAATGAAGCGGTGCCCGACGATTCCCGAAAAGTCCTGCGGCGGAATCGGATTTGCGACGCTGGTCATTGCCGTTCCTCCTACTTGGGTCGCAGCCGTGTCGGCTGTCACGGTGATGATCCTGCCAGGGCGCGGCGCCGCTCGTACAGCAGGTTTTCACCGAATACCGGTTGATGCGCCCAACCGGCGTGCGCGGCGGTCCTGCGGAAAACGCGCCGATTTGCGATGGTGGATCAATGACTGAGGGAAGGGTCGCGGTCCCGGGCGGCGAGGTGTGGTTCAAGCGGACGGGTGGCGGCGCGGGCCTGCCGCTGCTCGTCATTCACGGCGGCCCGGGCTTGCCGCACAACTACCTGCGGCCACTGGGACGCTTGGCCACGCAACGCGAAGTCATCTTCTGGGACCAACTGGGTTGCGGGAACTCCAAATGCGCGCCAAACCCCGGGCTTTGGACGATGGACCGCTCGGTGGCGGAGGTGAATGCCGTGGTGCGGGCCCTGGGGCTGGACGGCTTCCATCTCTTCGGTAACTCCTGGGGTGGGATGTTGGCGCAGCAGTATGTGCTCGACAATGCCGCCGGGGGCGCCGCGAGCCTCACCATCTCGAACAGCATCGCGTCCATCCCGGAGTTCGCGAAGATGGTGGCGCGCTTGAAGTCCGAGCTGGATCCGGGCACCCAGGCGGCCATCGACCGGCATGAAGCCGCCGGCACGACCTACGCACCGGAATACCAGGCCGCGATACGCACCTGGAATGAAACCTACCTGTGCCGGGTGCGGCCCTGGCCGCGCGAGCTCGAGGAGGCGTTCAGAAGCATGGGGGCGGAAATCTTCGAGACGATGTTCGGCCCGAGCGATTTTCACATCGTCGGAACGATCCGGGACTGGGACGTGTTCGATCGGCTCACCGAAATCTCCTTGCCGACAATGCTGCTCGCCGGCCGCTACGACGAATGCGTGCCGGAACACATGTGGGCAATGCACCAGCGCATCGCGGGCTCCCGGTTCGAGCTGTTCGAATCCAGCGCCCACATGCCGTTCATCGAGGAGCCGGACAAGTTCGATTCGGTGATGCGCGACTTCCTGATTCGCCACGACGCCTGAAGCAGCCGCGCCGCAGCGGCGTCAGTTCTTCTTGGCCGCGTTGAATTTCGCGACGTTGGCCCGAAAGTCCTCGGTGACAAACGACTGGCTCTCGGCCGACAGCGCGTAGTCGAGGCTGGCGAGCACGGCGCGCTCCAGGTGGATGTTGAGCACCCGCTTGGTGCTCTCGACCGCCTGCTGGGGCAGTTCCAAAATCTTTTTCGCACAGGCGATCGCCTCCGAGAACGGGTCGGCCACCACATGGTTGGCCAGACCGAGTTCGACGGCACGCTGCGCTTTGATGCGGGTTCCGGTCAGCGCGAATTCCTTGGCGAGCAGCAGGCTGATGTGCAGCGGCCAGGTCAGCGGCCCGCCATCGGCTGCCACCAATCCCACCTGCACGTGCGGGTCGGCCAGATAAGCGTCCTCGGCGATGTACACGATGTCGCTGAGCGCGACCAGGCTGCAACCCAGCCCGACCGCGGGGCCATTGACGGCCGCCACCACAGGGATTCGGCACCGTGCCATGCCTAGCACGATTTCGCGACCGTCCCGGATGGTTTTGGCGCGCAGCTCAGCGTCGTTGGCCAGCTCTTCCAGGTACGTGAAATCGCCGCCGGCCGAGAACGCCCTACCGGCGCCGGTGATCACCGCGGCGCGGGCGGTGGGGTCGTCGGTCAACCGCTGCCACAGCCGCGCGAGCCCGACGTGCAGGTTGTCGTTGACCGAGTTGAGCGAATCCGGCCGGTTGAGCGTGATGACGCGCAGCGCGCCGTCGGCCTGGACGTCGATTTCGGTAGGCATGTCGTACACGTCAGACTCCTTCGATGATCGTGACCCGCTTCACCCGGGCTACACCCGCGTTCGCGATCACTCCTCCTTCGATGGTCGTGACCCGCTTCACCCGGGCTACGCCCGCGCTCGCGATCACTCCTACAATCCCAAGATTCGTGAGGCGATGATGTTCTTCTGTATTTGTGATGTCCCGCCCATGACGCTTTGCGCCCGGCTGTACAGATAGGCGCTGAGCAGGTCGGGATCGCGCGTGCCCGCGACGGCCAGGGCGGCGTGCCCGACGGATTGTTCGACCCAGGTCATCAGCAGCTTGTCCAGCGACCCTTCCGAGCCGTGGGACACCCCGTCGAGCTGTTCGGACAACCGCCGGCGCACGTGATGGGTCAGCATGTCCGACTGAACCGCGGCCCACGCCAGCTCTTCGGGCACTTCGCCGTCGTTGCGCGACAACAGCTCTCGGACGAGCTTGCCGTAGCGGGCGGCGTAGCCCAGGGTCGAGGGTTCGCGTTCGTGCCCGACGACGGTCATGGCCACCGCCCAGCCGTCGCCGGGAGCACCGACCATCCGGTCCGCCGGGACCGTGGCATCGTCAAAGAACACCTGACCGAATTCGTTGGTCACCCCGTTGATCATCTGCAGCGGGCGCTGTTGCACGCCAGGCTGTTTCATCTCCAGCACAAACGCCGACAGGCCGCGGTGGCGCTTGGCCTCGGGGTCGGTGCGCGCGAGCAGCAGGCACCAGTCGGCCACGTCGGAATAGCTGGTCCAGATCTTGTGGCCGTTCACCACATACTTGTCGCCCTCGAGGCGGGCGGTGGTGGTCAGCGACGCGAGATCCGAGCCGGCGCCAGGCTCGCTGAAGCCCTGGCACCAGCGCTCGGTGCCGTTGATGATGCCGGGCAGGAAGCGTTTGCGTACCTCATCGTTGGCGTGCTCGCCGATCCCGTACACCAGATAGCCGACGCTGGGTCGCGGGGGCGCGCCGGCACGCACCAGCTCCTCGTCGACGATGACGTCGTAGACCGGAGCCAGGTCCCGCCCGCCCCACTCGCGGGGCCAGGACAGGCCGAAAAATCCGTTGTCGTACAGGGCGCGATGCCAGTCGGCCATACGCGCCCAATACTCGTCTCCCGAGCCGGAAAACTCCTTGGCGTGCGCCGAAAGCCAGGCGCGCAAACGGTCGCGAAACGCGGCCTCGTCGGGTGAGTCACGAAAGTCCAAGATCGATCTCCTTCAACGCGACCGGCCACAGCTCGGTCGAGGTCAGGGCGCGGCGCAGATAGACGTGCGCCACGCACTCCCAGGTGTTGCCGATGCCGCCGTGCACCTGAATCGCCGTCTCGCAGACGGTTCGGGTGGCCCGCGCGCAGTAGACCTTGGCGATTTGGGCCGCCCGAATGGCTTCGGCGGGGGCCAGCTCATCGACCGCCCACGCGGCGTGGCGCAACACGCTCACCGAACCTTCAATCAGCGCAAGGCTTTCGGCCAGCAGATGCGCGATGGCCTGATACGACCCGATCTGCTTGCCGTATTGTTCGCGGATCTTGGCGTAGTCGCAGGCGACGGCGTGCGCGCCGCGGGCGACGCCGACCAAATCCGCCGTCGTCGCGACCAGAGCCAGCGCCCGCCATTGCTTGGCGACCTCAGTGGACACTTCGCCCAGCGCCACCGGTGACCCCACGATCTTCGCGTCGGCCCGCGTCAGATCGACGCCCTCGGTCAATGCCTGCACCTCGACGGCCGAGACCGCGCCGCCCGAGAGAGCTAACGCACGCCGGGCGCCGCGGGCGTCGATCACCCGATCGTCGACCGCGACCGTTGTCCCCGAGGCGTCTTCGCCGATGTGACGGGCGAGATCGTCGGCGAGCACCGGGCCGAGAAACGGCGAGTCAACCAGACGGCGGCCGAATTCCTCGGCCACGATGGCCACTTCCACCCCCGAGGCCCCATCGGAACGCAACGAGCGCCAACCGGTGGACTCGATCTGCTTGTCCAGGCGCGTGATTCGGGTCTGGTCGTCGAGTTCCTGCACCGCCGCAGGTCCGAGGTCGTCGGCCAGCTTCGCGGCGGCGTCGCGCAATTGCTGTTGTTCAGTTGTCAGACGTACATCCATAGCGCTCCTTCAGCACTCGGCGCAGCACCTTGCCCGAGGGCAGGCGGGGAATTTCAGGCACAAACACCACGCGGCTCAGATGTTTGTAGGACGCCAACTTCTCGTCCACCAGGGCGGTCAGTTGGGACGCATCGACAGGCTCGGCGGCCGCGACCGCGGCGACGATCGCCTCGCCGTTGATCCCGTCGGGAATCCCGAACACCGCACAGTCTTTGACCGCCGGGTGACCGTGCAACACCGTCTCGATCTCGGCCGGGGCGACTTGGAAACCACGGACTTTGATCATCTCCTTGAGGCGGTCGGTGATCCGCAGCCACCCGCCGGTATCGAGCCAGCCGACGTCTCCGGTCCGATACCAGCCATCGCGGATCGCCTCGTTGGTCGCTTCGGTCGGCAGGTAGCCGGCCATGAGCGACGCCGACCGGGCCTGAATCTCACCGACCTCACCGGAGCCGACCGGCTCGCCCGTCTCCAGCGAGACGACCCGCAGGTCCACACCGGGCACCGCCCGCCCGACGGTGTCGAGCCGCGCGTCCTCGATCGAATTGCACGTGATGACAGGCAATTCCGTGGTCCCGTAGGCGGGCAGCCACCTCACGCCGGTGCGCCGGGTCACCGTCTCCGCGACGTGGGCGTTGACCGGTGTGGCCCCCCACATGATGTAGCGCAGCGACGACAGGTCATACGATTCCAAGCGCGGGTGCGAGGCGATGGCGAGCGCGATCGGCGCGACCGCCATTTCCACTGTGATGCGGTCACTTTCGATGTGGTGCAGCACCCGGTCGATGTCGAACCGGGGATGCAGCCGCACGCAGGCGCCGGTCTCCCACGCGGTCAGCAGGTTCAGCAACCCGAGAATGTGTGACGGCGGGGTGGCGACTTGGATCCGGTCGCGGTGTGTCAACTGCAGGGCGTCCCGCCAGTGCCGCACGGCCTCGTCGAGCGAGGCGTGGGTGTGCCGGACCGCCTTGGGCAGGCCGGTGGTGCCGGAACTGAACACCAGCGCCGCGTCGGCCTCAGGGGGCGGCGGAGGACCGGCGGCCGGCTCGGCGGGCGGGACCGGCTCGTCCAGGTGCAGCATCGGCATCAGGCCGGCCAGCACCGGGTGGTCGCCGACGGCGTGCGCGGGGCCCGTCAGCGCGAGCGCGTGGTCGACCTCGTCGCGTTTCCAGGCCGGGCTGATGAGGACGGCCGTGGCGGCCAGCCGCCAGATCGCGAGCACCACGGCGAGGAACTCCGGCCGGTTGGACGCCATGACAGCGACCCGCTGACCCGCTGTGACGCCGTCTTTGACCAGGGCCGCGGCCCATCCGTCGGCCAACGCGTGGAGTTCGGGCGCGCTGAATCGCCGTTCCTCGAACACGAGCGCCGCCGGCTCGGTCACGTCCCGTCCTTCCTGACAGACCGGGCTGACCCGACATCCATACAAGGCTTGAGAAGATGCTATCGCTTCGTGAGAATAGTATTCTCTATACTGAAGAATGCAAGTACGGGAGGGGGCGGTCAACGTGACGGTCACCCGGATCATCGAGGAGACCCCGCGGGTGACAGATCCGGCCACAAACGGCTCTGGTGCCGGAACGGTGACAATTCATCTCGACCGCAAGAAGGTCTCGGTGCCCAGGGTTCCGGGCGAGACGCTTTTGGAGACCGCGCGCCGCGCCGGGCTGGAGCCGCCGTTCAGTTGCGAGGCGGGCAACTGCGGGACATGCATGGCCATGCTGGAAGAGGGCCACGCCACCATGCGGGTCAACGACGCTCTCGAACCCGACGAGGTCGCCGAGGGCTACATTCTGACGTGCCAGGGCGTTCCGGATACGGAGTCGGTCACGGTGCGCTACGAGTAGCAGCCAGGAGATAGCGATGGCCAAGGGCATCATCCTCGTGGAAAGCCGGCCGAGCTCGCCGGAGCGGGAACAGGAATACAACACCTGGTACGACGAGGTGCACCTGGGTGAGCTGGTGGCGCTCGACGGATTCGTCTCGGCACGCCGGCTGCGACCCGTCGACGGCGACGGCCCCTATGTCGCCATCTACGAGATCGAAGGCGACGATCTGCAGGCGATTCTGGACGGCATGATCGCCAATGCCGGACAGCTGCACATGTCCGACGCCCTGCAGCTGGACCCGGCACCGATTCCACGACTGCTCGAAACCACCACCGAGTGCAGCGGCTGACCGAGCTCGCGTCGCGCACACAAGAGGAGCACATTGATGAAGGCCGATGACCTGATCCTGGTGAGCATTGACGACCATGTGGTCGAACCGCCGGACATGTTCCTGCGCCACGTGCCCGCCAAGTACAAGGACGAGGCCCCGATCGTCGTCACCGATGACAAGGGCGTCGACCAGTGGATGTATCAGGGGCGGCCGCAGGGCGTGAGCGGACTGAACGCCGTGGTGTCGTGGCCGGCCGAGGAGTGGGGCCGCGATCCCGCCGGCTTCGCCGAGATGCGCCCGGGCGTCTACGACGTCCACGAACGCGTCCGCGACATGAACCGCAACGGCATCCTGGCGTCGATGTGTTTCCCGACGTTCACCGGGTTCTCCGCCCGGCACCTCAACATGCACCGCGAAGAGGTGACGCTGGTGATGGTGTCGGCCTACAACGACTGGCACATCGACGAGTGGGCCGGCTCCTACCCGGATCGGTTCATCCCGATCGCCGTCCTGCCCACCTGGAACCCCGAGGCCATGTGCGCCGAGATCCGTAGGGTCGCCGCGAAGGGCTGCCGGGCGGTCACCATGCCGGAATTGCCTCATTTGGAAGGGCTTCCGAGCTATCACGACGAGGACTACTGGGGACCGGTGTTCCGCACGCTGTCCGAGGAGAACGTGGTGATGTGTCTGCACATCGGCACCGGGTTCGGGGCGATCAGCATGGCCCCCAATGCGCCGATCGACAACATGATCATCCTGGCCACCCAGGTCTCGGCGATGTGCGCCCAGGATCTGTTGTGGGGCCCGGGCATGCGTAACTACCCCGACCTGAAATTCGCCTTCTCCGAAGGCGGTATCGGCTGGATCCCCTTCTACCTGGACCGCAGCGACCGGCACTACACCAACCAGAAATGGCTGCGTCGTGACTTCGGCGACAAGCTGCCCAGCGACGTCTTCCGCGAACACTCGCTGGCCTGCTACGTCACCGACAAGACGTCGCTGAAGCTGCGCCACGAAATCGGCATCGACATCATCGCCTGGGAGTGCGACTACCCGCACTCGGACTGCTTCTGGCCCGACGCGCCCGAGCAGGTGCTGGCCGAACTGAACGCCGCCGGCGCCGACGACGCCGACATCAACAAGATCACCTGGGCCAACGCCTGCCGGTTCTTCGGCTGGGACCCGTTCGCCCGCACGCCCCGCGATCAGGCGACCGTTAAGGCCCTGCGCGCCAAGGCAACCGACGTGGATGTGTCGATTCGGTCGCGCGCCGAATGGGCGCGGCGCTATCAGGAGAGGCTCACCTCTTAACGCCGAGCGTCGACTTGTTGGGCAAGGGCGATTTTTGCGCCACAACTCGACGTTCGGGGATCACTCAGCCCGTCGGCGGGTTGACGAACCACACGTTCTCCTCGCGCAGGCTGCGGCTGCGCCAACCGTCGGCCGTGCGCGTCAGCTCGTGGTGGTAATAGCCGCCGCAGTAACTCAACTCCGCCATGCCCGGCAGCTGCATAGGGTTGTAGAACATGGCGCGCACCGTCGCGGAATCGCCGTCGAGCGCCAGGATTTCCGCGTTGGTGATGTAGTGCATCGACATCGGGATCGCGCCGAAGCCCTGTTCCAGCCACGCGGTCACCTCGTCGCGCGGACCCGCCGCCGCGCCCGCCGAGGAGTAGTCGATATGCGCGTCGTCGGTGAAGACCGAGCGGTACAGCTCCCAGTCCTTGGCGTCGACCGCGCGGGCGTATCTGTAGAGTAGAGCGCCGATTTCGAGTTCGTCGGCGACCCGCTGCAAATCCATCGTTGCACCCTATACTCTTTGCGCCGAGCATCGGCTTGTTGCGCGAAATCGGGCCATTTTGGCCCCACTACTCGACGTTCGGCGGACGGACTAGCCTTGCGACAGCTCCACTCCCTCAAAGCTTTTAAGCATCTCGGCCGGTGGCGGCGTCATCTGAAGATAAACGTCGATGTGGCGGATCCGGTCATCATCGGTGAACTCATAGACGGTCAGCGAATTGACCACGCTACGGAATTCGCCCACCTCGCTCCGTTCCTCGAGCTCGAGGAACACGCGGCCACCGGACTCGGTGATGTGCTTAAAGGAACACTCCCACTCCGACGATGTCGCCCAATTGGTGAGGAATTCGACATAATCCGGCCACTTCATCACCTCTTTGAAAGCACCGATTCGCTCGAATTCACCGACGGCGACCAGCTCGGCCAGCGGACTCCAACTCTCCGTCGAGAAGCCTGGATTCTTCGCTTGGTCGACGAGCCGCTTCGTGGTGGCGCCGTACTGCAGCACCGCGCGCGATCGGCCGGTGTACGAGTCGATGACATCCTCGACCGTTGGCAACGCATTCACGCCGGCACCCCGGCCTTCCGCCGGCAACGTCTCAGGACCCCGATGCGCGCCATGAGAATTCCCCTTTCACCAGCGAGATGTGGCCAGTGTCTTGGCGTCCAACGTCGGCTTGTTGCGCGAAATCGGCGATTTCCGCGCATCTACTCGACGCTCGGCAGTTCGGGCGGCGGGCGGTACTCGGGCTCGTACCCGGAGACATGGATCGGGCTGCCCACCAAACGGAAATCGCCCGCTGTCACAACCACTTCCGGGGTCGCCTCGAGCGCCTCGGGCAGGGTCCTGACGGCCGCCGCCGGAACCCCGAGGGGACGCAGTCGACGCTCCCACCCGGCCGCGCTGTCGGTCGCCAGCATCGCCGTGACGACGGCGAGCACTTCGTCGCGGCGGGCGACCCGCTCGGCCATCGTCTCGAATCCCCCGATGCCCGCCTCTGCGGCAAAAGACTTCCAGAACCCATCGTGGGTGATGAACAGCGCCAGATATCCGTCGGCCGTCGGAAACAGCTGAGCCGGAACGTAATAGGAGTGGGCACCGTGCGGGCGACGCTGGGGCTCCACACCGCTGTTGAGATAGGCGGAGGCATGGTAGTTCAGCTGCGACAGCATGACGTCGCGCAGCGACACATCCACTTGCCCGCCGGTGCCGGAGATGATCTTGGCCAACAGGCCCAGCGCCGCGGACATTCCGGTGGAGTTGTCGGCCGAGGAGTATCCGGGCAGCGTCGGCGGGCCGTCCGGGTCACCGGTCAGCGCGGCGGTGCCGACACCGGCCTGCACCACATAGTCGAAGGCGGGATCGTCGCCGCCGTACAGGCCGAAGCCGGTGATGGCCACGCAGACGATCCGCTCGTTGTGCGGTCGCAGCTGCTCGTAGGTGAGCCCCAGCCGGCGGATGGCGGACGGTTTCAGGTTCACCAGCAGCGCGTGGGATTCGCCGACCAGTTCACCCAAGCGCTGTTGTCCCGCATCCGAATTCAGGTCCAGGCAGATGCTGGACTTGTTCCGATTGAGGCTGGCGAAGTACGTGGCGCCGACGCTGCGGGAAATCTCGCCGCCGGCGGGTTCGATCTTGGTGACCTCGGCCCCGAGGTCGGCGAGCAGCATGGTGGCGTACGGGCCGGCCAGCATGGTGCCGACCTCGAGGATGCGGATCCCCGCCAGCGGCCCGGTGTTACCGCCAGTCAACGCAATTCCGCCGCGAGCGAGGCGATCATTTCGCGGGTGCGACGTTTGGAGGCGACCAGCTCGTCGCGGTTGTCACCGATGGGCAGCAGCCGCACCGACAGATCGGTCACACCGGCGTCGGCGAAACGACGCATCCGGGCCAAGATCTGTTCCGAGTCACCTGCCGCGCACAGGTCGCCGACATCGCGGGCGTCGCCGCGGTCGAGCAGGCGCTGGTAGTTGGGCGACACCTCGGCCTCCCCCAGGATCCGGTTGGCGCGCTGTCTGGCCTCCTCGACTTGCGAAGGCGCACAAAGGCATACCGGAATGCCCGCGACGATCCGCGGTGCGGGGCGGCCGGCATCGGCGGCGGCCTTGGTGATCTTCGGCGCGATGTGATCACCGATCGCGCGCTCGTCGGCCATCCACAACACCGTGCCTTCGGCGAGCTCACCGGCGAGTTGCAGCATCACCGGTCCCAGCGCGGCGACCAGCACCGGCATCGGGGTGTCGGCCCCGATCGCCAGCGGGTTGTGCACCCTGAACGAATCGTTCTCGACGTCGACCGGTCCCGGCCCGGCGATGGCGGCGTTGAGGACCTGCAGGTAGTCGCGGGTGTAGGCGGCCGGCTTCTCGTACGGCAGGCCGAGCATGTCCCGGATGATCCAGTGGTGCGACGGCCCGACACCGAGAGCCAGCCGCCCGCCGGCCACCGCGTGCGTCGAAAGCGCTTGGCGGGCAAGGGCGATCGGGTGCTGGGCCTGCAGCGGCACCACCGCGGTGCCCAGCTCGATGCGCGAGGTGTGCGCGGCCATCAGCGACACCATGGTCAAGCAGTCGAAGTCGTTGGGCACCTGGGGCATCCACGCGGTGTCCAGACCCGCGGATTCGGCCCATTCGATATCGGAGGCCAGCTTGTGCACCTTGCGGGCCATGTCGCCACGCTCGGCACCGATCATTACTCCGACGCGCACTGTTCCTCTTTTTCTTCCGAAGCGGGCTCGGGGGCCCCTGTCAGCGCGCGGATTTCGCGCACCAGGTTGTCCAGCGGAGTCCCGGTGGGGAATACCGCCGCGGCCCCGGCGGAGAGCAGTTTGGGGACGTCTGCGTGCGGAATCGTTCCCCCGACGACGACGGAGATATCGGCGGCGTCGGCCGCGCGCAGCGCTTCGACCGTGCGCGCGGTGAGCGCGAGGTGCGCACCGGACAGGATGCTCAGGCCGACCACGGCGACGTCTTCCTGGACGGCGATCGAGGCGATGTCTTCGATGCGCTGACGGATGCCCGTGTAGATGACCTCGAATCCGGCGTCACGCAGGGTGCGGGCGACGATCTTGGCGCCGCGGTCGTGCCCGTCCAGGCCGGGTTTGGCAACCAGAACGCGGACGGCCATTTAGAACACCACCGGTTGCTGGAACTCGCCCCACACTGCTTTGAGCGCGGAGACCATCTCACCGATCGTGCAGTAGGCGTTGGCGCAGTCGATCAGCTTGTGCATCAGGTTGTCGTCTCCTTCGGCGGAACGCGACAGGGCGGCGAGGGTGGATTGCACTGCGGCCGAATCCCTTTCGGATTTGACCTTGGAGAGCCGCTTGAGCTGAAGATCGCGCCCTTCGGCGTCGAGCTCATAGGTGACGACGTCGTGTTCGGGTTCCTCGGTCACGAACCGGTTGACCCCGACGACCGGGCGTTCGCCGGATTCGATGTCCTGGTGGATCTTGAACGCCTCGTCGGCGATCAGGCCCTGCAGGTAACCGTCCTCGATGGCATGGACCATGCCGCCGTGACGCTCGAGGTCGGACATGATCTCGATGATGCGCTCCTCGGTCGCGTCGGTCAGCGCCTCGACGAAGTACGAGCCACCCAGCGGGTCGGCGACGCTGGCCACGCCGGTTTCGTGCGCGAGGATCTGCTGGGTGCGCAGCGCCAGTGTCGTCGTCTCCTCGGTGGGCAACGCGAACGGCTCGTCCCAGGCCGCCGTGAACATCGACTGGACACCGCCCAAAACGGCGGCCATGGCTTCGTAGGCCACGCGGACGATGTTGTTGTGGGCCTGCGGGGCATACAGCGACGCGCCGCCACAGACGCAGCCGAAGCGGAACATCGCCGCCTTGTCCTTCGTCGCCCCGTAGCGCTCCCGCACGATCGTCGCCCAACGACGCCGTCCCGCCCGGTATTTGGCGATCTCTTCGAAGAAGTCCCCATGGGTATAGAAGAAGAACGAGATCTGCGGCGCGAACTGGTCGATCGTCATGCGGCCGCGCTCCACCACCGTGTCGCAGTAGGTGACGCCGTCGGCGAGGGTGAACGCCATCTCTTGCACCGCGTTGGCCCCCGCGTCGCGGAAATGCGCACCGGCGACCGAAATCGCGTTGAACCTCGGCACCTCGGCCGCACAGAACTCGATGGTGTCCGCGATCAACCGCAGCGACGGCTCCGGCGGCCAGATCCAGGTCCCGCGGGAGGCGTACTCCTTGAGGATGTCGTTCTGGATGGTCCCGGTGAGCTTCGAGCGCGGGATCCCTTTTTTCTCGGCGGCGGCGACGTAGAACGCCAGCAGGATCGCCGCCGTGCCGTTGATGGTCATGCTCGTGCTGAGTTTGTCCAGCGGGATGCCGTCGAACAGGATCTCGAAGTCGGCCAGGGTGTCCACCGCGACGCCGACCCGGCCGACCTCCTCGCCGAACTCGGGATCGTCGGAGTCGTATCCGCACTGCGTCGGCAGGTCGAGCGCCACCGACAACCCGGTCCCGCCCTGATCCAGCAGGTAGCGGTACCGACGATTGGACTCCTCGGCGGTGCCGAACCCCGAATATTGGCGGAAGGTCCACAGCTTGCCGCGGTAGCCCGACGCGAAGTTGCCGCGAGTGAAGGGAAACTCCCCGGGCTGGGGAGGCTCGGCGCCTCTATCCGCCGGCCCATATACGGGCTGCAGCGGGATGCCGGAGGGAGTGTGGGCCGTATTATCCATCGGTGAATAACGTACTTGCAAAAAAAGAGAATGCCAATACCATACGCTTGACCAGGTCAAAGGAGACGAATGGCTGACAACGTGCTCGCCGATCGCACGGTAGTGATCTCCGGCGGGAGCCGCGGGATCGGACTCGCGATTGGCATCGCCGCCGCCAGGCAGGGCGCCAACGTGGTGCTGCTGGCCAAGACCGACACACCCCATCCGCGCCTGCCCGGGACCGTGCACACCGCGGCGGCCGACGTCGAGGCCGCCGGCGGGAAAGCGCTGGCGGTCGTGGGCGATGTGCGCCGCGAAGACGACGTGCAGCGCGTTGTCGAGGCGGCGGTGCAGCGGTTCGGCGGCATCGACGTCTGCGTCAACAACGCCAGCGCCATCGCGGTGGAACCGACCGCCGCGCTGTCGGCCAAGAAATACGACCTGATGCAGGAGGTCAACCTGCGCGGCACGTTCCTCCTGACCAAGGCGTGCGTGCCCCATCTACAGAAATCGGCCAACCCGCACGTCCTGACCATCTCGCCACCGATCAACATGAACCCGCGCTGGCTGGGCGCCCACCCGGCCTACACGCTGTCCAAGTACGGGATGACGCTGCTGTCGCTGGGCTGGGCGGCCGAGTTCGCGGACGACGGTATCGGCGTGAACTGTCTGTGGCCGGAGACTTACATTGCCACCGCCGCCGTCACCAACATGGCCGATGGTGACCGGTTGGCCGCGTCCTCGCGCAGCCCCGAGATCATGGGCGACGCCGCCGTCGAGATCGTCTCTCGACCCGCACGGGAAGCCACCGGCGAGTGCCACATCGACGCCGCGGTGCTGCAATCGGCCGGGGTGGCCGACCTGTCCCGGTACGGCGGCGGCGAGCAACCGATTCCGGATCTTTTCTTGGACTGAATTCCTATGCGCGGCAAAGGATTTCGCCGTGCGGGATGGCGATCCACCCGTCTTCGGCGACGGCCCATTCTCGCCACGCGGCGGAGATCTCCTCGAGCTGCGCCGGGGTTGCCAAGTCGAGGCTCACCAGGTCGCGGGCCACGGTCGAATGAAGGATTCGGTCGGCCCACATGCCTCCCCACCATGCGCGGGTCTCGGGTGTGGCATAACACCACAGGCTGCCGGTGGGCGTGATGTCGTCAAATCCCGCCTGCTGCGCCCAGGACAGCAGTCGTCGGCCCGCATCCGGTTCGCCGCGGTTGGCCCGGGCGACCCGTTGATAGAGCTCTCGCCACAGGTCGAGGGCGGGCAGCTGCGGATACCAGATGAACCCGGCGTAGTCGGCGTCGCGGACCGCCACGACGCCGCCCGGCGCGCACACTCGCCGCATCTCGCGGAGGGCTCGTACCGGGTCGGCGACGTGCTGTAGCACCTGGTGGGCGTGGACGACATCGAATGTGCCGTCGGGAAACTCGAGGTTGTGCACGTCGGCGGTGCCGAACGCGACGTTGGACAGGTTGCGTTGCTCGACTTCGGTGCGGGCCACGCCCAGGACGTCCGCGACCTGGTCGACGGCGGTGACGGATCCGGGCGCGACGCGTGCGGCGAGATCAGCGGTGATGGTGCCGGGTCCGCAGCCGACGTCCAGCACCGAGAGGCCCGGCTTCAGGTGTGGCAGCAGATACGCCGCCGAGTCCTCGGCGGTGCGGCGCCGGTGGCTGCGCAGCACGGACTCGTGGTGTCCGTGCGTGTAGCTGGGCCGGTCATTCATGGCGCCAGCCTACGGCGACGAGCCACATTATGAAACACAGGTCTCGGTATATGAGACAGCTAGTCCACGGGGACGTTGAGAATGGGGAGGTCGACACCGGCTCCCGGACCGTCGAAATGCCACCATTCGCCCGAATACACTTTCAGACCGCCATAGTTCATGGCCTTGCGCAGCGCGGCTCGATTCGCGACGGCCTCGGCGCTGATGCCCTGGGTGTTGAAAGCCGTTGCCCGAGAGGTGAAATCGTCGAAGTCGGTGCCCATATCGGCCAGGCAAAGCCCGCCCGCGTGTTGTCCCGATGGGCATGGCTGTTGGGTCGTTGTGAAGGTCATATCGACCGAGCGTCCCGACTCGTGGCTGCGCGCGTACTGGCCCGGGCGTGCCACCCAGGCGGGGTTGGGCACCAGGGCGAACATCTTGACCTGAACGTCGTGCGGTCGATAGCAGTCCCAGAAGACCAGGAGGTGGCCCTGTGGGCGCAGCGCGGTGGCGGCGGCGGCCAGCCCGGGGGCCATCGATTGGTGCACAAGGCATCTGGCGTCGGAAGGATACAACTGCGTGTGGGTGAAGTTGTTCGTCGTCGCGTAGCGCAGATCGATGACCGCGTCGGGAACGACGGCGCGGACGTCGACGAATCCGGCCGCTCGCGCGGCGTCGCTCACCGGCGGCACGTCGGGGCTGGCCGGGGCGCGAGGGGTGCTCCAGGCCGCGCCGCATCCCGCGACCATTACAACGGCGGCGGCCAGCTTGGGAACCCACGCAAGACGCATCCGGCCATTGTCCCGGTTGATCCGGTGGCGGCGGGTTATCTGGGCCGTCAGGGCGTGGCCGGGTTGCGCCTCATCCGCGTTCTGCCGTCGCCACGGCGAGCCAGTCGTCGGCCGACAGCCGGCTCGCGCGTGACGGGTCATAGCGGCGCAGGAGCGCAGATACAGTCACGTGCTCGCGCAGGTCAAATCCGTGGTCTGCCAAGGTGGCGGCCAGGTCGGCCTCGCTGAAGTCGCTGCGATACGGTTCGCCGCGCCGGGCCACCATCCGGGTGATCCGGCCCGCGCTCGTCCACGGGGTGCTTGCGGTGACGACGCCCGCAGCGATGTGGTCGAGGACGAGGCGACTCCCCGGCGCGCAGAGTCCGGCGAGGTCGGCGAGTGTGGCGTCGATGGCACCGCGCGTCAGGTACGGAGTGACACCCAGCCACACCACGAGCGCCGCCGCGGTGGGGTCGAAGCCACCGGCGAGAAGTGCTTCGCGGAGCGCATTCCGCTCTAAATCGCAAGCGACCCAATGTATTCGGCATAGGCGCTGCGGCGGCAGCAGCCGTTCGACGACCGGGCGCTTCTCGGCTTGAGTCGCCGGCGCGTCGACCTCGAAGATTGTCACCGGGGTGCCCGCGCGGCGCAGGCTGGTGGTGTCGAAGCCGGCGCCGAGCAGCACGAGTTGGCTGATTCCCGCGGCGATCGCGCTCTCACATGCGTCGTCGACGTAGCGCACCCGAAGCGCGATGTGGGCGTGCAGCCCTCCCCACCGACGGTCAAAAATCCGAAGAGCGGCGTCGGCCGCGCAGCGGTGAACCAGCATGGCGCGCAATGCGGGGTGTTTGACGAAGTGTCGGGAATACGTGTCTTCGACGAGGCGCCGCCGCGGTGGCCGCAGCGTTTCCGCCGCGCGTTGGAACGCATTGACTTCGGCGGTCCAACTCGCGGCGTGATCGAGGCGCCGAGTGCCCACATCAACCATTGACTCCCCTTTGCACGAACTCCCGGTGTTCGACGCTATCCAACAGACCGGACCATCGGTAAGGTCCAATTCGATGACGAATTCATGGACCAATCTTGGTAGCGGCGTCGACCTGCATCTTGACCTGCCATCAGGACGCGGCCGGCGTGCTGCGCTCGAAGACGCTCTGCGACAAGCCATCCGGGGTGGGCGCCTCGCCGCGGGCGAGGTGTTGCCCTCCTCGCGTGCCCTCGCCACACAACTCGGGCTCGCGCGCGGAACGGTCGTCGAGGTCTATGCGCAACTGGCAGCCGAGGGCTACCTCCGCACCCGTCCAGGTGCGGCAACTCAGGTGGCGGGCGGGCCGCATCTTCAGACACCGGTCAATCCCGCGCGCGCCACTCGGCGCTATGCGGCCGATTTTCGCCTCGGCCGACCGGACCTCAGCATGTTCCCTCGCGCCGAATGGTTACGCGCGCTGCGCCGAGTCCTGCAGGTCACTCCCCACGCCGAGCTCGGGCCGGCGGATCCGCGCGGGTCGCCGCGCCTGCGCGCGGCGCTGGCCAACTACCTGGGTCGCGTGCGCGGGGTGCTCACCACCGGCGAGCACATCGTCGTCTGCAGCGGGTTCACGCAGGGGCTGCGGCTGGTGTGTGAGGCGCTGGCCGCCGGCGGAGCCCGGTCGATCGCGCTCGAGAATCCCTGTCTGCCGGACCATCGCGCGACGGCGGCGGCGAGCGGCCTCACCGTCGAGCCCCTCGGCGTCGACCACGGCGGCGCGCGGCCGAAGGAATTCAACAAAGCCGTCGCCGCGGCCGTGCTCACCCCGGCACACCAGGCTCCGCTCGGGGCGACGCTCGACGCCGACCGGCGCACCGAGTTCGCGCGAATCGCCGCAGCCCGGGGCGCGTATCTGATCGAGGACGACTACGACGGGGAGTTTCGCTACGACCGTCACCCCGTTGGCGCGCTGCAGGGCCTCGCGCCCGAGCACGTCGTCTACGCGGGCAGCGCCAGCAAGAGCCTGGCGCCCGGCCTCCGCCTTGGCTGGCTCGCGTTGCCAGCCGCGTTGGTCGACGGGGTGGTCGAAGCCAAGCGACGCGCCGACCGCGGAACCGACGTGCTGGCGCAGCTGACGTTCGCGGAGTTGATCGAATCCGGGGCGCTCGACCGGCACATCCGGCGGATGCGTCGGCGCTACCGCAACCGCCGCGACGCCCTCGTCTCCACCCTCGACCGGTGCGCCCCCGGGATGCCGGCGTTGGGAATCTCGGCCGGCCTGCACGCCGTTGTCGCGCTCCCCGAGGGGATTTCGGAGGCCAACGTGCTGACCGCCGCGCACGAGCGCGACATCGCCCTCACCGGGCTGTCGCCCTTCTGGCACGGCGCAACCCGGCGCACAGACGGAATCATCATCGGTTACGGAACACCGCCGGAGCACGAATACGCCACCGCGCTCGGGCATCTCGGGAAGTTGATGTCGGCGGTCTCCGGCGTCACTCGGCCGGGGTGAACTCGATGTGCAACTCCGTCAGGCCGCGCAGCAGGAACGTCGGTTCGTAGCGGTACTGGCGGCCGGAAGCCACGCCGTGCTTGGCCTCGCTGATCCTGAATTCCCGCGTCCGGTCCAGGAGGCGGTTGACGGTGATCTGCCCTTCCACGCGCGCCAGGGGCGCGCCCGCGCACGTGTGAATGCCGCGACCGAATCCGATGTGCTCGCGGACGTTCTTCCGGTCGACCCGGAACTCGTTGGGATTGTCGAACTTTCGCGGATCGCGGTTAGCCGCTCCCAGGCACAGCATGAGGACGGTGCCGGCCGGGATGTGCACCCCGCCGAGGGTGGTGGTCTTGCGCGCCAGGCGGAAGTCGACCTTGGTCGGGCTCTGCATGCGCAGCGCCTCTTCGATGAACGTGCCGATCAGGCTTCGATCTGAGCGCAGCCGCTCTTGCAGCTCGGGGTCGTCGCCGAGGACCTGCACCGCCGAACTGAGCAGTTTGGTCACCGTCTCCTGCCCGGCCGCGAACAGGAAGGTTGCCGGCCGGACGACCTCCAGAACCGGGGGGATGGAGCCATCGGGGTACGTGGCGGTCGCCAGGCCCGTCAACACGTCTTCGCGAGGTTGCTGTCGCCGGTCGGTGATGTAGGCGCTGAACAGATCGTCGAGGTACTGCAACGGATTGCTGCCCACCGGTTCATGATCCAGCGCGCCCACCCGGGCGCCCGGCGCATTACCTGCCCCGAGATTGCGGCGGATCTCCGGGCGGTCCTCGTCGGGAACCCCGAGCAGATCGGCGATCGCCAGCGTCGCGAACGGCTTCGCGTACTCACTGAGGAACTCGCACTGCCCGTTGGCGATGAACTCGTCGAACTGCCGGTCGGCCAATTGCCAGATGTAGTCCTTGTTTTCCTGCAGCCGGCGCGGGGTGAGCAGCCGTCCGAGCAGGGAACGCGCCTTTTCGTGCTCGGGCGGGTCCATGACGACCATGTGCTCGAAGATCGGGAATTCGTGGCGATGCGCTTCGATCTGCTCGGTGATGTCATCACCCTCCGGGGTGAACGGCAGCGGCGGGAACGGACCGCCGATCGCATTGACCGCGGAGAACGAGTCGACATCTTTGAAGGCGGCGTGGACCTCCTGATAGCCGGTGACGGCCACGACGCCGTAGTGCGGTTCGCGAAACACCGGCCCCTGGCTGCGCAGGTAATCCCAGTAGTCATAGGGATCTTGCGCGACGTCGGCGTCGGTGAAGTAGTCGACGTTGGCGAGATCGGTCATGGGTTCAATTCCTTTTCCTGGCACCAAAAAGCGCGGTGGGTCACGCCGGCGCTTCGTCGGTGGACACGCTGATGGCTTGCCGTGGGCAGGCGGCCACGGCGGCTTCCACGTTGTGGCGCAACGATTCACTCGGTGCCTCGTCACAGGTCGCAACGTCGTCACCCAGGTCGAAAACCTCGGGAGCGATCTCCACGCAGAGGGCGTGCGCCTCACACAGGCGCGGATCCACCCTGACCCGCATGCGCGCTGTCGTCATTCGACCCTCCGCCCGGCCCGTCTTCCAGTTTGCGACCCACAAACTGATCGATCGACCAAATTGTTAGGATGCGGTATGCCTACCACGGATCGCGCGGACCGGTCAAGCAAATCGGGCGCGCCCAACCGCGGGGCGGCTCGCCAAAACAAGAGGACCCCCGACGCCGGGGCGCGCGGCAAACTGATCGAGGCCACGGCCCGCATCATGCGCGAGGAAGGCTATGCCGCGGCCACGTCCAGGCGGGTCGCCGCCGAGGCCGGCGTCAAGCAGGCCCTGGTCTATTACTACTTTCCGACGATGGACGACCTGTTCGTCGAAGTGCTGCGGGCTGGCGCGGAGACCGCGCTGACGCGCATGCGCGCCCTATTGACGGAGGACGACCCACTGCAAGCGCTGTGGCTGATGAACAGCGATACGGCGGTGACCGCGCTCAACGCCGAATTCATGGCATTGGCCAACCACCGCAAGGCAATTGGCGCCGAACTCAAGGCCTACGCCGAGCGTGTTCGCGACATCGAGACGGCGGCGGTAACCATGGTGCTGCGGGCCAACGGATTCGATCTCGAGGCATATCCGCCGGTAGCGATCTCGATGCTGATCGCGCAGGTGGCGCGCAGCCTGTGCAACGAAAGCGCCGTCGGTGTCACTCAGGGACACGACGAGTTGCGCGCCTTCGTCGAGCGCCAGATGAGCCTGCTGAAGGCGCCCGCCGCCGCGACCACACCCAGCGGCTAGCACGCGCGAGCGCTGCCGCGAGGACAGCAGAGCCACTTCCGCGTCGCGGGCCGCCAACCGGGCGGCCGGGCACATGTCTGTTGACACTGCGACCGAATGGTGCCAACCTTCCTGATCGATCGACAAATAATGTCGCGAACGTCTAGGTGAGGTGCAGTCATGGGTGGAAGAGTTGAGGGCAAGGTCGCGTTCATCACCGGGGCGGCCCGCGGCCAGGGCCGCAGCCATGCGGTGCGCCTGGCGCAGGAAGGCGCCGACATCATCGCCGTCGACGTCTGCACGCCGATCAGCAGCAACAGCGTCATCCCGCCGTCGACACCCGACGACCTGGCCGAGACGGCCGACCTCATCAAGGCCCTCAACCGCCGCATCGTGACCGCCGAAGTCGACGTCCGCGATTACGACGCGCTGAAGGCAGCGGTCGACAGCGGCGTCGAACAGCTCGGCCGGCTGGACATCATCTGCGCCAATGCCGGAATCGGCAACGGCGGCCTGACCCTCGACAAAACCAGCGAAGACGACTGGCGTGACATGATCGACGTCAACCTTTCCGGCGTCTGGAAGACCGTCAAAGCCGGTGTGCCGCATCTGATTTCCCAGGGCCAAGGCGGATCGATCATTCTGACCAGCTCCGTCGGCGGCCTCAAGGCCTACCCGCACACCGGTCACTACATCGCCGCCAAACACGGTGTGGTCGGTCTGATGCGCACCTTCGCCGTCGAACTCGGCGAGCACTTCATCCGGGTGAATTCCGTTCATCCCACCAACGTGAACACGCCCATGTTCATGAACGAGGGGACGATGAAGCTGTTCCGGCCCGACCTGGAAAACCCCGGCCCGGACGACCTCAAGGTCGCCGCGCAGTTCATGCACGTCCTGCCGATCGGGTGGGTCGAACCGGTGGACATCAGCAACGCGGTGCTGTTCCTGGCGTCCGACGAATCGCGTTACATCACAGGTCTTCCGGTCACCGTCGACGCCGGGAGCATGCTCAAGTAGCGGATTTCGCTTACTCGCCGACGCCAGCAGGTCCCCGTGGGCACTGCTGGCTTTGGCGACTGTCAGGGTCCGGCGGGCGCAGAACGCCCGTCTGGGGCCTTGCGAGGGCTGATGAGCCGACCGCGTCGCGGCGACGTCGCGCTCCATCTCGATGATCTTTGGCGATCACCATCTACGGTGGCCAGGGGCGGGATCGAACCGCCGACCTTCCGCTTTTCAGGCGGAGTTCTGGCCTACACCAATGTGTTTCAGCCGGTCAGACCAGAAGCGCAACCGGCATTCGGACGTGTTGGATCAGTCGGTCTGGCTCGTTGGCCCCATGTTGGCCCCATGAGATAACCCAATCTGCGTGGCAAGCCGATCGGGTTACTTGGTCGGTAGAAGCGGACTTGGGCGAAGTCTTAGTGCGATGGTTTTCGCTTACCGAACAGAGCGCGGCGGTCCCGGCGGATCTCATAGAGACGCCAACTGAACTATCGACCGCAACTGAAAGGCTGGATGCAGTCCAATTTGCTTGCGTGTGGTCCGATGGGCACCACCGCGCGCATCCCAATCTAGAGCAGTTTCACCGGCGCTGGCTCAAGCACTAGGCCCCACGGCGTGGTGACGTTGAGGAGCGGTTCGGGCGGCGGGTCGGTGAGCGCGATGGGGTCTCCGGCCAAGCTCGCGGTGCCGCGCCCCTCGAAGAGTGCGACGCAAGCGTTGCCGTCCAGGCGGGACGGGAACCGGACGGCGCCGGCGCCTCGGTCAAAAAGGTCCGCGGCGATCGTCTGCGTGATGGCGCGGCGACTGGTGGTGATCTCGCGCAGATCGAGGTGCTGCAGGTCGTGCTCGAGCAGCAGTTCGACGTGGCGATCCTCGATCTCCTGGCGTGTGGGCACGTCGGTGAGATCGATCAAGGGGCCATCGAGCTTCAGGACTGTGGGAACGAGGGCGTGCTGTATGCGCCACTGCGCAGTGACCGGCTTCTCAGTGAAGTCTTGGGCAGCCTCAGGTCCGTAGCGCTCAACATGGCGGCGCAGCGCGCCGAGGTTCGGCCGGAAGTCGGCTAGCACCTCGCGAAGACACGTTTCCGCCAAGTCAGCACAATAGAGCGTGCGGAACCGGCGGTAGACGTCGTCGAAACGGTGACTGAACTGGTACAGCTCCAGCGGAGTGAAGCCGAGCGGGTCAGCGTAATAGCCGACCCGCCACAGGGTTCGCCCCTGCTCGGGCGCCGCGATCACGACTGGAAGCTGGCGACCTGCCGTGCAGCCCGGACAACCATCGCGAACTCCGCGGTGTCGACCGCCGCACCGAGCACCTCGATCGGCGCGCGATCGTCCAAGCGCGTGTTGGTGCCAAACAGCCACGCCCGCGCCGTCTTGTCGTCGTAAGCATCGACGAGCATCCTGACGACCTTGTAGCCCTCACGTAACCGGCGCTCGGTCGCGCCGTGAGGTTCCGGGCCGCCCTTGCGCGCGTAGCGGCCGATTTGCTTGGCGTCAGCCAAGCCCGCCATCGCCGCCGCGACGCGCTGGCCGACGGCCTCTTGCAGATACGCGGCGATCTCGCGGATCGAAAGCGTCGCTGCCTCATCATCAAGCCGCTGCGCCGCAGAGACGGTCAAGACTGGCATATCGCACCTCCACGTTGATCTACCTGAGACGCTACCACATAAACACCTGAGAACACACCCTGAAGCTACACCTGATAGCCACCAGGCCTGGCCTACGGTTCGCGGTTGGAGCCGTTGAATCAGCATGTTCGCGCAAAAATGCCGCCAACGACGCCGCTCACTGGCCACGATTCGACCTCTAAGGTATGAGCTAACCGGTCACCGTCTCCTCCAGTGCGCACGGTCTCATAGCTGCACGTCAGCGAGGTTCAGCCGTTCCCGCTGTGACGCTCCGTCCCTCTTGTTCGCATCGGTTCCACCGTGTTCTGTGGCCAAATCCGTGGCCATTCCAACAGCCATAAGTGGGCCCATGCGCAACCCGCGGCGCGAGCCGTCGCGGGTGACACGATTACAGATAAGCCGCGAACGTCACCACGAGAAGATCGGCGAGCGCGTCCGAGCCACCTAGGCGTAGAGACTCATCCACCGTGCGATGGTCGGCTCCATGCGCTCGGGCACGAGCGAATCCGCGTCCCGTTGATCCCGCCGTACGTTCCTGTCGGGGTCGCTGAGCAACCAGATGGTTCGCGCCGATGTCTCCATCGCCGAACGGCATAGTTGCATTATGGACGACGCGTAGAGGTTCCTCGTCGTCGTCCGTTGATCTACGAGCAACGCGGCCGCGTACAGGTTCTCCGTGGCGCTCATCATCGGAATCAAACACTCCTCGGTGACCGCTGTCCGTTATAACCGGATCTGGGGCATTCTCAATGAAGGCGAGGTCAACGCACTATCTGAACGATATCGTGATAGCATCGCTCTGTGGCGCAGATTCTCATCCGTCAACTTGAGGACGACACCAAGGCCAAATTGCAGCGACTAGCCCGTCAACACGGTCGCAGCACCGAGGAGGAGGTGCGCGAGATCTTACGGAACGCAGTCCGGCACGTCGATAATCCGCCTGGGCGGCTCGGGTCTCGTATCGCGTCACGCTTCAAAGGCGTGGGCCTGACCGAGGACATACCCGAACTGCGGGGACAGCCCGTCCAGCCGGCACAGTTCAACGAATCATGATCGTGCTGGACACCAATGTGCTCTCCGCGTTGATGCGGGACACACCCGATCCGGCCGTCGTGGAATGGCTCGATAATCAGCCCACCGAATCAATCTGGACGACATCGGTAACAGTATTCGAGATACGCACTGGTATTGAACTTTTGACGCCAAGCCGCCGACGCAAGCGGCTCGACGAGATCTTTTCTCAACTCCTCGACGAAGACCTTGATGGTCGTGTGCAATCCTTCGACCTGACGGCTGCGTTTGCCGCTGGGACCATCGCCGCCACCCAACAACGAGGTGGGCGTGCGGTGGAAATTCGTGATGTGCAGATCGCCGGCATCGCCGCGTCCCGGCACGCAACTGTGGCTACCCGCAATACTCGCCACTTCGACGGAACGGGCGTCGACCTGGTCAACCCCTGGGACTGACGTCGTGCCCCAGATTCATTGAGAATGCCCCAGATCCAGTGATAACGGACAACCGCCGCATCCCCCGCCGGCACTAAGGGATACGCCTCCTTAAAAGCGGCGTCGTCGCCGACAAACGGGCTCCCCGGCTCAGGATGGTGCGGGTGCAGTCCCCACTGCCGCAATTCCGCGCACGCTTGGCACGGTTGCCGATGCGGTCCAGCACGCCGTTCGTCGCCAAATTGACCAGTGCTTCTATCATCTGCTGATCCGGCTGCATAACGAGTCTCCTATTACAACACCAAACACGCCCTGGCTGCGCGGTACGTTCACAATGCACCTGTCCAACGACAAGTCCGGGGTGTTCAAGGGCGCGCCGGCCATTGAGTAACAATTGCGACGTTGCATTTCGTAAGGCGGACGCCCGCGTTGGAGTCTGGGACCTAAGGGGACAATCGGCTTCCCACGCAGCGACTTCCACGTCAGGCAGCGGATTATCGAAGGTGTCGGAAACTGAGAGATTCTGTAGCTGGCCGAATTGACGCGGTGTGTTTGTTGAAGCTTGCATATCGGGCGGCGGTGGCTCGTCCCAAGCCTTCGCCATCAACGTCGGATCGTCGAGGTCTCGGCAAGCGTCGGCTGCTCGGCGGAGCTGTTCCGCTGTCATCCGTTCTGCAGGCTTGTGCCGCGGTGCCTTATCGGACATTGGTGACCCTGAAGATCTCTGATCGTAAGCGGATGGGCGTAGGTTGAACTCTATCTTGGTGGTCAATTCGTCACGGTGCCAGTTCTCCCC
>NZ_JAEKMI010000032.1 GCF_020217485.1 Mycobacterium sp. WUMAC-067
AAGAGGCGTCGCTAGTTGCACTCTCGCGGAAGATTCCTGGGCCCTCACTCAAACACGCGGGCGCGGTTGACATTTCGGGCACGAGAACGACGAGCGGTTCATGAATTTCTCCCGGCGCATCACGGCGCCGCAGCGGCGGCAGCTCTCGCCTTCGCGGCCGTAGGCGTCCAGTGAGCGGTCGAAGTATCCGGATTCGCCGTTGACGTTGACGTACAGCGAATCAAACGAGGTTCCGCCCTTGGCCAGCGCATCACGCATCACGTCGGCGGCCGCGTCCAGCACGGCGGTCAGCTGCTTGCGGGTCAGCGTGTCGGCGATCCGCGCCCCGTGCACTTTGGCCCGCCACAGCGCCTCGTCGGCGTAGATGTTGCCGATGCCCGACACCACCTGCTGATCGAGCAGCTGGCGCTTGATCTCGGAGTGCTTGCGCCGCAAGACTTTTACGACCGCGTCGGCGTCGAACCGCGGGTCCAGCGGGTCGCGCGCCAGGTGCGCGACGGGTTCGGGGACCACGCTGCCGTCCACCTCGACCAGATCGGCGAGCATCCACCCGCCGAAGGTGCGCTGGTCGGCGAAGCTCAGCACGGTCCCGTCGTCGAGCAGCGCGGAGATCCGCACGTGGTCGGCGCGCGGCACCGTGCCGAGCAGCATCTGCCCGCTCATGCCGAGGTGCACGACGAGCGCCGCGTCGCTGTCGAGCAGCAGCCACAGGTACTTGCCGCGCCGGTCGGTGCCGGTGATCCGGTCATTCAGCAGCCGGGCGGTGAGGTCCGCGGGCCCCGCCTCGTGGCGGCGCACCGCACGCGGGTGGTGCACCCGGACGGCCGAGATCGTCTTACCCACCACATGGGAGTGCAGGCCGCGGCGCACCACCTCGACTTCGGGCAGTTCGGGCATCGATTCAGCTGCCGGGAACGGTGTCCAGCGCTTCCAGCGCCTTCCAGGTCGCCGCGGCCGCCTTCTGCTCGGCTTCCTTCTTGGAGCGGCCGACGCCGGAGCCGTATTCGGTGTCCGCCACCACGACCACGGCGGTGAATTCCTTGTCGTGGTCCGGGCCGGTGGAGGTGACGACGTAGGACGGCGCGCCCATGCTGCGGGCAGCGGTCAGCTCCTGCAGGCTGGTCTTCCAGTCCAGCCCGGCCCCCAGCGTCGGCGCGGCGTCCAGCAGCGGGCCGAACAACCGCAGGATCACTTCGCGCGCCACGCCGATCCCATGCTCGAGGTAGATCGCGCCCAGCAGCGATTCCATGCCGTCGGCCAGGATGCTCGACTTGTCCGCGCCGCCGGTGTTCGCCTCCCCGCGCCCCAACAGCAGGTGCACCCCGAGGCCCCCCTCGCACAGCTTTCGCCCGACATCGGCCAGCGCCTGGGTGTTGACGACGCTGGCCCGCAGCTTGGCCAGGTCGCCCTCGCTGCGGTCGGGATGGCGGTGGTAGAGCTCGTCGGTGATGGTCAGGCCCAGCACAGCGTCGCCGAGAAACTCCAGCCGCTCGTTGGTCGGCAGCCCGCCGTGTTCGTAGGCGTAGCTGCGGTGCGTCAGCGCCAAGGACAGCAGTTCGTCGGGCAGCTCAACCCCGAGGGCGTCGAGCAGAGCCTGCCGTGAGCTCACCGCTCGCCCCGCGATTCGTCCGACTCGGGGGTGAACATGCCCGCCAGCTTGGCCCACCGCGGGTCGATGCTGTCGTGCTGATGGTCGGGCTCGGCGGACAACGCCACCCCGCATTCGGGGCACAGCCCCGGGCAATCCGGCGTGCACACGGGCGAGAACGGAAGTTCCAGCCCCACCGCGTCGACGATGGACTGCTCGAGGTCGATGGTGTCGTCGATGATGTGGCCGACCTCGTCTTCCTCGGTGGTCGCCTCGGTGGTGCTGTCCGGGTAGGCGAACAGTTCGGTCAACCGGACCTGCACCTGGCCGTCGAGCGGGGTCAGGCAGCGCGCGCATTCGCCGGCGGTGGGCGCGGTCACCGTCCCGGTCACCAGGACGCCCTCGGACACCGACTGAACGTGCAGGTCCAGTTCCAGGGGCGCGCCGGCCTCGATCGCGATCATGTCCAGCCCGATGCGCGCCGGGCTGGGCACGGTGTCCCGCAGGGTCACCATCGCCCCGGGCCGACGCCCGAGCCGGGTGATGTCGAACGTCATCGGCCCAGACAGCCGTGGCGCACCGCCGCGAGTCGATGATGTGCTGTGCCGGCGCGTCATATCCGAAATCCTACGGCGCCGGCCGCACAATTCCAGGGCGCGCCCGCCGGGTGAACGGGCCGGGGACGCTAGCGCACCGCGTAGTCGTGCGTCCCGGCCGCCGTCCGCAGTTGGTGGCGGCCGCGCCCCACCGACCGAAGGGTGCCGTTGAGGAATTCCTCGAACTCGGCGAGCTTGTTGTCGACGTAGATGTCGCATTCGCCCCGCAGCCGGTCGGCCTCGGCGTGCGCCGAGTCGATGAGCCGGGTGGCCTCGGCGTTGGCCGCCTCGACCACGCTGTTCTGCGAGACCAGGCGCTGCTGTTCTTTGATGCCCTCTTGCACGGCCTTCTCGTAGGAGATGTTGCCGTTTTCGAGCAGCCGGTCGGCCTCGGCCTGGGCGCGGCCGACGCTGGCCTCGTAGTCGCGTTTGGCCGCGGTGGCGATGCGCATCGACTCCTCGCGGGCCTCGCCGACCATGCGTTCGCTGTGCTGGCGGGCTTCGCTCACCATCCGGTCGGCCTGCGCCTTCGCGTCGGACAGCAGCCGGTCGGCCTCCGCGCGGGCGTGGTTGAGCATCGACTCCGACTCGGTGGTCGCCGAGTCGACCATGGACTCGGAATGCGTCTTGGCGTCCTGCAGCATGGAATCGCGCGCGTCCAGCACGTCCTGGGCGTCGTCCAGCTCGCCCGGAATGGCGTCCTTGATGTCGTCGATCAGCTCCAGCACATCGCCGCGGGGAACCACGCAGCCGGCCGTCATCGGGACGCCGCGGGCTTCTTCGACAATGGCGCTCAATTCATCCAGCGCTTCAAACACTCGATACACGGCCGTACCCTCCTGGCGTCTGCAAAACTCCTGTTGTTACCAGTGTGCCTGGTGTTGTCTCTGTGACAGCGGTGGCGACGCCGGTGTGTCGGGTATTTGCCCGTTCGCGGCGCCCTAAACGCCCTGGCGCGGCGGCCCCGGTGGGGGCATGGTGAGTGAGTTTCATGCGAAAGCGCCCGTTCACGCTGTTTTCGCGGCGGCGACGGCCGCGCGAGATGGTTCGTCCATATTCGTCGCCGGGCCCCGCCGCTGAAGCGTTTGCCCGGGTGTGGGTTTTGCGTCGACGCGCCCGGACTCGGCTATTTGCCAGCGATTCTAGGTGGCCGCGAGCCGCCCCACCCGCGGACCCTGCTCCCTAATACCCCCAGGGGGTATAGTCCGATGCGTCGGAACAGGCTCACCTCGCGCCAGCGGCTCACCGCAGGAGGTTTCAGCGATGACGGTGCTCTCGGCGGTCGGGCACGCCCTGACGCTCGCGGGTTCGATGACGTGGGAAATCCTGTGGGCACTGATCGTGGGCTTCGGCCTCTCGGCGGTGGTGCAGGCCGTCGTGCGGCGCTCGACGATCGTGGCCCTGATGGGTGACGACCGCCCGCGCACCCTCGCGGTCTCCGCCGGGCTGGGGGCGGCCTCGTCCTCGTGCTCGTATGCCGCGGTGGCCTTGGCGCGATCGCTGTTCCGCAAGGGCGCCGACTTCACCGCCGCGATGGCGTTCGAGATCGGTTCGACAAACCTGGTGGTGGAGTTGGGCATCATCCTGGCGCTGCTGATGGGCTGGCAGTTCACCGCCGCCGAATTCGTCGGCGGCCCGTTGATGATCGTGGTGCTCGCGGTCCTGTTCCGGCTGTTCGTGCGTTCGCGACTCGTCGACGCCGCCCGCGAGCAGGCCGAGCGGGGAATCGCCGGGTCGATGGAAGGCCATGCCGCCATGGACATGTCGATCAAAGGGGACGGTTCCTTTTGGCGGCGGCTGTTTTCCGCCGACGGCTTCACCTCGGTCTCGCACGTGTTCGTGATGGAGTGGCTGGCGATCCTGCGTGACCTTGTTCTGGGCTTGCTGATCGCGGGTGCCGTCGCGGCGTGGGTTCCCGAAACATTTTGGCAGAGCTTCTTTTTGGTGGATCATCCGGTCTGGTCGGCGCTGTGGGGTCCCATCGTGGGGCCCGTCGTGGCGATCGTGTCTTTTGTGTGCTCGATCGGCAATGTCCCGCTGGCCGCGGTGTTGTGGAACGGGGGCATCAGCTTCGGCGGCGTCATCGCGTTCATCTATGCCGACCTGTTGATCCTTCCGATCCTGAACATCTACCGCAAGTACTACGGCACCAGGATGATGCTGACCTTGCTGGGCACCTTCTACGCGGCGATGGTCGTCGCCGGATACCTGGTCGAATTGATCTTCGGCACAACCCATCTCATTCCGGCACAGCGCAACGCGACCGTGCTGGAGGCGTCGATCTCGTGGAACTACACGACCTTCCTCAACATTGCCTTCGGCGCGCTCGCGGTCATCCTCGTCGTCCGGTTCATCACCTCCGGGGGCCTGCCAATGCTGCGCATGATGGGCGGGTCCCCCGACGCCGAGGAATCCGGGCATCGGCACTGATCCGCTTCAGGGTTGCGGCAACTGCACGTCCAGCACCGCGCACCGGCCCTGGTCGGTCTCGGCGAGCGCCCATCCGACGGCCTCACGCATCTCCGCCTGCGTCGCCACGCTGCGCCCGCTGCCCCCGCACGCGCGCGCCAGGGCGGCATAGTCGGTGTCCGGCGTGAGCCGGGTCTCGGGAAAGTCGTTCTCCCGCACCGATGTTCCGTGCCGGTACAGCTCCATCACGGGCAGCTTGGAGGCCAGGTACGAGTGGTTGTTCAGGACGACAGTCACGAAGGGCGCGCCGTGGCGATGCGCCGACCACAACGCGGCGGTGGGCACCCCGAAGTTGAACGAACCGTCACCGCAGATCGCGACGACGGGCGCCAGTGGCCTGGCCAGTTTGACCCCGAACGCCCCGCCGAGCGCCCAGCCCAATGCCGGTGCGCCCGTGTCGAAGAACTGCCCCGGCGGCCGTTGCACCTGTCGGGCCACGGCGGGGCGGTTGGTCACCGCCTCCTGGACCACCACGGCGTTCTCCGGCAGCGCGGCTCCCAGCGCGGCCAGCATCGCGTCGGGTGCGTCCGCCGGGCGATCGGATGCGGCCCGGCGAATCGCCTCCCGGCGGCGTTGCGCCACATCGGATTCGGCCGCCTGCCGCCGCGCGCCCCACTTCTCGCGCAGCTCGTCGGTGGCCAGCCTCAGCAGGGTCTGCTCGAGCAGCAGCAGCGCCACCCGGGTGTCGGCGGTCAGCGCGATCTCGACCGGGTAGGACCACAACGGCATGCTGGCCTTGACCGGGTCCGCGTCGATCTGCACCACGCGGGCGTCCGCGGGCGGGGCCAGCTGCGCGGGCACCCAGGGCACCTCGCAGTCCAGCAGCAACACGGTGTCGGCCGTCTCCAGCGGGGCCGCGTCGCCCACCGCGTGCAGGGGGTGCCCGAGCGGCAGGTTGGCGCGGTCGCCCTGATCGATCACCGGCGCGCCGAGCAACTCGGCGATGCGGGCCAGCACGGTCGCGGCCCCGGGTTCCGCGGCGGTCCTGGACGTGACGATCACGACCCGCTGCCCGGCGACCAGGATCCCGGCCAACCGGCCCAGCGCGCCCGGGTCCGGGCCGGGCGGTATGGCCGGCGCCAGCCGTCGCGGCAACGCTCGGCTGCCGGGCTCCATCAAGGCTTCTCGCGGCAGCATGACGTAGGCGGGTCCGGACGGGCTGGACTGGGCGACCTGGAACGCCCGCCGGACGATCGGGGCCAGCTCGCGGCCGCGCGGCACCTCCATGTGCCATTTGGCGTAGTTGCGCACGACGGCCGGCTGGTCGAGTTGCTCCTGCTGCCAATGGATGTAGGCGTCGCGGTGGCCGCGGACCTCCGGCGCCGAATTGTAGGGGGTGCGCCCGGCGAACACCACCACCGGGGTCCCGTTGCGCTGGGCGTTGTGCAGCTGACAGCCCAGGTTCAGCGTCCCGGCATCGACGTGCACCATGACCGCCTGCGGTCGGCCGCTGGCCATGTGGTGGCCGACGGCCGCCGCCAAGGCGACGCTCTCGTGGACACACAGCACCGCCCGCGGGCTCGGTGTGCCCGTCGCGCGCGCCGCCGCCAGCGCTTCCTGGATCGGGGCGGAATCGGTTCCGGGGTTGATGAAGAAGTGCGTGACTCCCTCGTCGGCGAGCAGGGCGATCAGATCGGTCGCGGCCTCGGGAACGTCGAACAGGTTCTCTACCGTCATGGCTGCCGTTCTCCTATCGACGTCGGCGACCGCGCGAACCCCCCTCTTCTTCCGATCAGATCTTCAACATACGTTCCGCGTTGGCGTATGTGATCTTTTCCGGCCGAATGGGCGTGGCGTTACGCGCTCGGAGCCATCGGGTACCCGCGCAGCGGGCGGCTACTCCAAACCATCGGCGCATTGTCAACGACCTTGCCGCCCAACGTTTTCGGCGGCAGGCGGCGGCGCTCAGGACCGGCCGGAACGCTTTTCGCGCAGGCGACGGTTGACCGCCTCGGGCAGCAGCTCCGACACGTCGCCACCGAGCATGGCGACCTCCTTGGCCAACGACGACGACACGAACGAATACCGCGGCGCGGTCGCGACGAAAAAGGTGTCGACGCCGGCAACGTGCTTGTTCATCTGCGCCATCTGCAGCTCGTATTCGAAGTCGGTGCCGGTGCGCAACCCCTTCACGATGGCGGTCATCCCCCGCGACCGGACGAAGTCGACGACCAGGCCCTGCCCGGCCTCCACCCGCAGATTGGGCAGGTGCGTCGTCGATTCGTTGATCATCGCGATCCGCTCGTCGAGGTCGAACATGCCCTTCTTGGCGGGATTGGTCAGGATCGCCACCACCACCTCGTCGAATTGAGCCGACGCGCGCTCGAAGACGTCGATGTGGCCCAACGTCACCGGGTCAAACGAGCCCGGGCAAACCGCGCCGCTCATAGCGGATGACGGTACACGCCTCCTCACGGCCGCTCGGCCAGCTCCAAACGGGTGTCGCCGTAAACACGTTGCGGCCACACCGACCAGCCGGCCGGCCAGCGCAGCGGCGCGCCGCCGGCCGCGCGCTCGACGACCGCGACGGCGCCCTCGCGCACCCACCCGTGCGCGCTCAGCGCCGCCAGTACGGCCTCGACCTCGGCGGCCCCGACGTCGTAGGGCGGGTCGGCGAGGACGAGGTCGACGGGAGACGCGGTCCCGGCCGCCAGCACGGCCGCCACCGCGCCGCGGCGCAGCGTCGCGCCCGGCAGCCCCACGGTGTCGATGTTGCGCGCGATGACGGAGGCGGTGCGCGGGTCGGACTCCACGAAGAGCGCGGTGGCGGCGCCCCGGGAGAGCGCCTCCAAACCCAGGGCGCCCGAACCCGCGTACAGGTCCAGCACCGCAAGGCCGCTCAGCTCGCGGCGCGCGGTCAGGATGTTGAACAGCGACTCGCGGACCCGGTCGGTGGTGGGCCGGGTGCCCCGCGGCGGGACCGCGATGCGCCGGCCCCCGGCCACGCCGCCGATGATCCGGGTCACGTCCAAACACCTACAGCAGCGTCGACCAATAGTCCCAGAACCGCGCCATGCACAGCAGAAACACCGCGGTGAACCACAGCGCGGCGATCGACCATCGCCATTGGTGGACCACCCAGGCCGGGCCGGACGGGCGGGCCTGCAGCGCGGGGCGATACGCGATCGAGGCGACCACCACCAGCAGCGACATGGTGATGACCCACACCACCATGCAGTACGGGCACAACGCCCCGATGCGATACAGGCTCTGGAAGATCAGCCAGTGCACGAACACCACACCGATCAGCACCCCGGCCGTCAGCCCCAGCCAATACCATTGGGGCAGAGCAACTTTCGTCAACGCCAACAGCCCGGTGACGATCACCACGGTGAAGGCCACCAGGCCGAGCAACGGATTGGGGAACCCCAGCAGCGAGGCCTGCGGCGTCATCATCACCGAGCCGCACGACAGGATCGGGTTGATGTTGCACGACGGCACATACGACGGGTCGAGCAGGATGTCGATCTTTTCGACCGTCAGCGTCATCGACGCCACCAAGCCGATCACCCCGGCGATCAGCAGCCACCAGGCGCTGAGCGCCGGCACCCGGGCCGGGATCAGCTCGCCGCCGGGATCGGCCGATTCCGTCGACACCGCCCCGGTCACATGGCGGCCGGCGCGACCGCGCCGTCGAGGCCCGGGATGTTGCCCACGATCTCTTTGATCTTGTTGACCAGCGCGTCGGGTGTCGACGGGTCGTAGTCCTCGCCGTTGATCTTGATCGTCGGCGTGGCTTTGATCTGCGCGGCCGCCGCTTCGCCGGTGACCTTGTCCAGGTACTTGCCGCTGTTGATGCAGTCCGGCACCTTGCCCGCCGCGCCGGCCTCACGGGCGAGTTCGATCAATCGCGCGTTGTCGGGGAAACTCTTGCCGGTTTCGCTGGGCTGAATGTCGGTGGTGAACAGCGCCGTATGGAAACGGCGGAAAGCGTCGAGGGATTCGTCGGCGACGCAGCGGGCCGCGTTGGCCGCGCGCGACGAATAGTTGTGGTTCCGCGAGCTGTCCAGGATCGACACCATGGAGTAGTCGGCCGCGATGGCCCCGACGTCGATGAGCCGCGACACCGTCGGCCCGAAGGTGCGCTCGAAGTTACCGCAGGCCGGGCACAGGAAGTCCTCGTAGAACGTGACCACGGCCTTGGGGTTGCTGCTGCCGGGCTGGGTGACCAGCTTGCTCGACGTCACCCGCACGGTGTCGCCCGCGCCGGTGGTGGCGGGCTTCTTGTGGTTCGACGTCACGATGTAGAAGACGAGGACGACCGCGAAGATCACGACGAACGCGGTACCGCCGATCTGGACGAGTCGGCTGGACTTACCGCCGGAGGCCGACTTCATGTCGAATCGTGGGGGGCGTTTGGGTTTGTCGGCCACAGGTTCCCTGATCTTTCGGTACTCGAGTTTTCGGTCTGCTGACAAAGCGATCGGACAAGGCGCCTCTAGATTACCGGCGCCGGCGCCGCAACCACTCAGACCCGGCTCAGGTGTGCGCGCAGGGCCGAGATCAACTCGGTGGTCGCGACCATGCTGTCGCCGCCCAGCTGGAACAGATTGGCGAAGCCATGGGTCAGCGAGCCCAGGTAACGCAGGTCGACCGCGGTTCCCGCGGCACGCAGCGCCTCGGCGTAGCTCTCGCCTTCGTCGCGCAGCGGGTCGAACCCCGCGACCGCGATCAGCGCGGGGGCCAGCCCGGCCAGCGATTCGGCCAGCGCCGGTGACACGCGCGGATCCGTCCGGTCCAGATCCGACCGCCGCAGGTACTGGGATTCGAACCAGTCGATGTCCCGTTTGGTCAGCAGGAAGCCGCGCGAGAAAAGGCTCAGCGACCGGGTCTTGGCGGTGAAGTCGGTCCGCGGATAAATCAGCCACTGCAACACCGGCGCGGGGCCGCCCTCGTCGCGCGCCAGTTGGCTGACGACGGCGGCGAGGTTGCCGCCAGCGCTGTCGCCGCCGACCGCGACTCGTCCGGGGGTGGCGCCCAGCTCGCCGGCGTGCTCGTACGCCCACGTGAACGCCGCGTAGGCGTCCTCGATCGCGGCCGGCGCCGGGTGCTCGGGAGCCAGCCGATAGTCGATCGACAACACGTGGACGCCGGCGTCACGGCAGGTCAGCCTGCACAGGGTGTCGTGGGTGTCGAGGTCGCCGATCGACCAGCCGCCGCCGTGGTAGAAGACCAGCAGCGGTGCCGCCGCCCCGCCGGCCGGACGGTAATGCCGCGCCCCGATGTCACCGGCCGGGCCGGGCAGTGACAACTCGTCGACGTCGACGTGGATCTGCGGGCCGGGGAACCCCACCGTCGACTCGTGCATCAGGGCGCGGGACGCCTCCGCGTCGTCGTCGACCACGAGCCCGTCGATGCCGACGGCGCGCAGGCCCGACAACATCAGCTGCAACGTCGGGTCGAGGGTGTTGCCGTCGATGATCACCGATCGGCCGCGGACCAGCCCTCTCCGCACCGCGGTCGGGATCCACGGGATGACCTTGACCCCGACGCCGGTGACGGCGCCCTGGATGCGATTGGCCAGGGGCACCGATGCGCGTTGCGCTCCGGAGTGAACGTCGGGCGCAGCCGACAGCGGCTTGGTCATGGGCAACCCCCTTTGGACAACGCGGTACCCCTCGAGGACGAAGGTTATTCCACCCCCGCCGCCCGCCACATCGAGCGGAAGGCCGGACGAGCGGCCCGAACTCCCGTGTGCCGCGCGACTCACTGTACGTGGTGGCACACGCGGTGCCGAGGCGCGCGGATGGACACCTGCCCAGGTGTTGATTAGGTTGCATTTACTGACTCGGTAATATCGTGATCCCCAAGTCGGTAAAGCCTTCACGGATTGCGGGCAATTTTCGACGTGTTCGATTTCGAACCCGGCTCGGTGCACAATCTCGAACCTTCAATTTCACAGGCAGGTGAACGAATTGACTGGCGAGTCGGGCTCCGCCATCCCCTCGATTGCTCTCAACGACGAAAACACGATGCCGGCCCTGGGCCTGGGCGTCGCGGAATTGTCGGACGACGAAACCGAACGCGCGGTGTCGGCGGCGCTGGAAGTCGGCTGCCGGCTGATCGACACCGCCGCGGCGTACGGCAACGAAGCCGCCGTCGGGCGCGCCATCGCCGCCTCCGGGATTCCGCGCGCCGAGCTGTTCGTGACCACCAAGCTGGCCACCCCCGACCAGGGTTTCAAGGGGGCGATGGACGCCTGCAACGCCAGTCTGGAGCGGCTCGGGCTGGACTACGTCGACCTGTACCTGATCCACTGGCCGGCCCCGTCGCTGGGCACGTATGTGAACTCCTTCGGCGGCATGATCCAGTCCCGCGGGGAGGGCCAGGCCCGCTCGATCGGTGTCTCCAACTTCACCGAGGAGCACCTGACGACGGTCATCGACCTCACGTTCGTCACCCCGGCGGTCAACCAGATCGAGCTGCACCCGCTGCTCAACCAGGAAGCGCTGCGCAAGACCAACGCCGAGCACAACGTGGCCACCCAGTCCTACACGCCGCTGGCGCTGGGCAAGTTGATCGACAACCCGACCGTGAACTCGGTCGCCGGCGAATACGGCAAGTCCGCCTCGCAGGTGCTGCTGCGGTGGAATCTGCAGCTGGGCAACGCGGTCGTCTTCCGGTCGGCCAACGCCGAGCACATCGCCACCAACCTGGACGTGTTCGACTTCGAGTTGGCCGCCGAGCACATGGATGCGATCAACGGGCTCAACGACGGCACCCGGCTGCGCCCGGACCCGGACACCTACGAGGGCTCGTAACGGGCCCTACCCCGCGGGGCAGGTCGCCGCGGCCTGGCGCAGGACACCGGTCGACGCCTGATCCACCGGCAGCGCATAGCCGCGCAGCACGGCGATGAATTGCATGGCGTACTGGCAGGCGAATGCGGCGTTCGGCGGCATCCACTGCCCCGGCGGCGCATCGCCCTTGTCCTGGTTGGCCGCCCCGTCGACGGCCAGCAGGTTGGCCGGATCGTTGGCGAAGCGCAGCCGCTCGGGCGCCGGCCAGTTGTAGGCGCCCATGTCCCAGGCGTACGCGAGCGGGACGAGGTGGTCGATCTGCACCGATTCGCCGACCTTGGGGCCGCGCCGGAAGGTGATCGTCTTGTTGGTGTACGGGTCGTGCAGCGTGCCGGTGGCCACGGCGTCCGGGCACCGCTTGATCGACACGTACGTCTTGTCGACGAGATCGCGGTTGAGGATGTCGTCGCGGGTGTCGCACCCGTTGTGCCCCAACGGGGCGTCGTTGTCGTCGTCCCAGGCGTCGCCGAACGCCGCCCGCAGGTAGTCGTAGCGGTGCAGCCGCACCGGCACCACCGCAATGCCCGCGAGCACGTCGGCGCCGGGCAGCACGGTCGGAACATCCGCGCGCGCAGCGTATTCGGCGGAGTGCCGGGCCGCCGAGGACCCGACTGTCTGGTAGGCCACCACCACCGCCAGCGCCGCCGCCGCGGCGAGCCACAACAGCACCTTGCGGTTCACCAGCGCCGCTCCTCATCGCTTCGCTCTGCATCGTGGCCGGCGGTCGCGGTCAACTCTTGTCCAGGTATTCGATGCGATCGGTGTCGGTGAATCGTGCGGCCAGCAAGGCTAATCCGGGATCGGAGGCATCCTCGGCGTAGGCCTGGATGGCGAAGTCCCGGGCCGCCTCGATGTACTCCAGGTGGTCCGCCAAGGACAGCAGTCGCAGCGTGATCGCCCTGCCGGACTGGTTGCGGCCCAACACATCTCCCTCGCGTCGCTCCTTGAGATCCAGGTCGGCGAGGGCGAAGCCGTCCAGTGTCCCGGCCACCGCGCGCAGCCGCCGCCCGGCCGACGAGTCCGGCGAGGCCCAACTGGCGAACAGGCACAGGCTCGGATGCTGGCCACGGCCGATCCGGCCGCGCAGCTGGTGCAACTGGCTGATCCCGAACCGGTCGGCGTCCATCACCAGCATCACCGTGGCGTTGGGGACGTCGACGCCGACCTCGATGACGGTGGTGCACACCAGCACGTCGACCTCGCCGGCGCGGAAGGCCGCCATCGCCGCGTCCTTTTCGTCGGCGGACAGCCGCCCGTGCATCAGCCCCAGCCGCAGGTTCGCCAGCTCACCGGAACGCAGTCGGGCGTAAAGACCTTCGGCGGTCTCCGGCGCCCTGGCGCTGTGCTCCTGCGCGCCCGGATCGTCGTCCTCGTCGATGCGGGGCGCCACCACGTAGGCCTGCCGGCCGGCGGCGACCTCTTCGCCGATGCGCTGCCAGGCGCGGCCGAGCCAGGTGGGTTTGTCCTTGACGAAGATGACGTTGCTGGTGATCGGCTGGCGTCCGCGCGGAAGTTCGCGCAGCGTCGACGTTTCCAGGTCCCCGTACACGGTGAGCGCGACGGTGCGCGGGATCGGCGTCGCCGTCATCACCAGCAGGTGCGGGGTCACCCCGGGACGGGCCTTGGCCCGCAACTGATCTCGCTGCTCGACGCCGAAGCGGTGCTGCTCGTCGACCACCACCATGCCCAGGTTGTCGAACTCCACCGCGTCCTGCAGTAGCGCGTGGGTGCCGACGACGATGCCGACCTCGCCGCCGGAGATCTCGGCCCGGATCTCTTTCTTCTGCGCGGCGGTCATGGAACCGCTGAGCAGCGCCACCCGGGTTGCCCGATCGGCCCCGCCCAGCTGGCCCGCCATCGCCAGCGGGCCGAGCACGTCGCGGATCGATCGAAGATGTTGCGCGGCAAGCACTTCCGTTGGCGCCAGCAGTGCGCACTGATAGCCGGCGTCCACCATCTGCAGCATCGCCAGCACCGACACGATCGTCTTGCCCGAGCCCACCTCCCCCTGCAGCAGGCGGTTCAGCGGGCGATTCGACGCGAGCCCGTCGGACAGCACGCCCAGCACTTCACGCTGCCCCGCGGTCAGCTCGAAAGGCAACCGCCCCAACAGTTCCGCGGCCAAACCATCCGGGCGGGGTGGGGCCGGGGGCCCGGATTCCGAGAGCTCGCCGTGGCGGCGGGCCACCAGCGCCCACTGCAGCCCGACGGCCTCGTCGAAGGTCAGCCGCTCGCGGGCTCGCTGCCGCCGGGGCTCGCTTTCGGCGAGGTGGATGTCGCGCAACGCCTGATCTTCGGAGACCAGACCGAATTTCGCGCGCAGGTCCTCCGGTAGCGGATCGGGCACCGGGTCGAGCACGTCGAGCACCTGGCGCACGGTGGAGAAGATGGTCCAGCTCTGCAGCTTGGCGCTGGCCGCATAGATCGGGAAGAAGTGGCGTTGGTAAGCGTCCGCGATGTCTTCGCCGGTGGTGGCGTGCGAGGCGTTGGCGATGCTCTTGAGGGAGACGGTGCCGCGGTTCTTCCCGTCCGGCGCGTCGAGGAGCAGAAACGCGGGGTGGGTGAGCTGCATGACGTTCCTGAAGAACCCGACCTCGCCGGAGAGCATCACCTTGGTGCCCGTGGTGAGGTCCTTTTTGATGTAGTTCGCGTTGAAGAACGTGGCGGTCACCCTGCTGCGCCCGGAGCCGAGGGTGATCCGGTGACACATTTTCTTCGGGTTCTTCTTCATCGGAAACGTCTCGGTGTCGGTGATCGTGTCGATGATGGTGACGTGTTCACCGGCCGGCGGCCGTTCGTCGTCGGCGTCCCACCGGCTGGCGCCCTCGGTGTAGCTGCGGGGGTAGTGGCGCAACAGGTCGTCGACGGTGCGGATGCCGAACACCTCGTCGAGGAGCCCCACGACCTTCCCGCCGACGGCGTAGTCCAGCCGGTCGCGCAACGACACCATCGCTACTCGACCCCGATCAGCAGCGCGTCACCGTGATGGCCGGTGCGGTAGGTGACGAGTTCGGTCCCCGGGTGGTGGTCGTGCATGTGCTCTTCCAGGATGTCGCCGACGGCGCCGACGTCCCCATCGGTCTCGATGCCGGCGCCCAGCAGCACGGTCACCAGGTCGCCGCCGGAGGCCAGCAGGAGATCGAGCAGGCCGATCGCCGCCCCGACCGCATCGGCGGCCACGATCAGCACCTCGTCGCCCGCGATGCCCAGGCCGTCGCCCGGATGACAGCGGCCCGCCCAGGTCAACGCGCTCTCGGTGGCGATGCGCACCGATCCGTGCCGTGCCGCGCCGGCCGCGCGGGCCATGGTGTAGCCGTCGTCGACGGCCTGCCTGTCGTTTTCGTGCACGGCCAGCGCGGCCAGCCCCTGGACCATTGACCCGGACGGGATCGGCACCACGTCGATCCCCCAGCCGATGGCCGCCGTGCAGCCGGCGACCAACTCCTCGGCCGCCACATAGCCGTTCGGCAGCACCATCACCTGCGCGGCGCCGGTGTCGACGACCGCCCGCATCAGCTGGTGCGCGCTGATGTTGGTGACAGCGTCGTGCGCGGCGGTGTCGCGTTGCAGCACGCAGGCGCCCTCCCCGGCGAACAGCTCGGCGGCGCCGTCGCCGTCGACGACGGCCAGCACCGCCCGTTCCCGGGTCCAGCCGCCCGCGGGCAACCCGGGGGCGCCCGAGCTCAGGGCCGAGATGACGATGCGGCTGAGTTGTCCGGCCGCCAAACCCGCCTCGACGGCGGCGCCGGCGTCGTCGGTGTGCACATGCACGGAATACGTGCGCCGCGCCGACGACGGCGCGGAGGCGATGCCCACCGAATCGCCCAGCTCCGCCAACCGGTCCCGCAGCGCGTCGGCCGCCGCGGGCTCGCAACCGTCCAGCCGGTACATCACCTCGAACTGGGGCGCCGGGCGCGGCGCGGAGGATTCCGTTTGCTGCTCGCGCGGCGAGGGCTCGTACACCGTGCGCGGCGGCGCCTGTCCCGTGACGGTGGTCCGCAGCGCGTCCAGCAGGACCAGCAGGCCCCGCCCGCCGGCGTCCACGGCTCCGGCGTCGGCGAGCACATCGAGCTGCTCGGGGGTCTTCTCCAGGGCGACCACCGCCGCGTCGCCGGCGGCGATGACCGCCGGCGCGAGCCCGTCGCCGGCCCGGGCGCATTGCTGGACGGCGGTGGCGGCGGCCCGCAGCACCGACACGATGGTCCCGGGGACCTCCTCGCCCCCCATCGAGGTGATGACCAGCTCCACGCCGCGCTGCAGCGCGGCGCCCAGCACGGCAACGTCGACGTGGGGCAGGTCGCCGCCGGCGTCGGTTGCGGCGATCGCGGTGACGTCCGCGACGCCGCGCAGGATCTGCGACAAGATCACCCCGGAGTTGCCGCGGGCGCCGTTCAGCGCTCCGGCCGACAGCGCCGCCGCGGCCCGGGCGACGCAGGCCGAGCCGCCCTGCGCGTTCAGCTCCGCCAGGGCCGAACGCATGGTGAACAGCATGTTGGCGCCGGTGTCGGAGTCGGCGACGGGGAAGACGTTGAGCCGGTTGACCTCGTCGATGTGGGTGATCAGGTCGCTGACGGCCGTGTGCGCCCAGTCCCGCAGGGTCATCGCGTCCAGCAGACGATCCTGCGATGTCCACGACGTGGCCAGGGGTACCCACCTCCTCCGCGCCCTTCGGTGCCTCCAGCGACCGGCACCCGGTGGGCGCCAGCGTAGCCCGGCGACACGCGCGACGGCTGTCGGTGACCACCACCGCCGGCGGGCCGAACCGGCCCATTGAGCCTAGCCAGAGGGGGCGACAGCGGGGGTCACCGTTTTGGTGGTTGCCACGACAATCGGTATCCTCAGTGGGGCCCGGGTGAACCCGGACTGTCCCGGCCACGTGTCAGACCGCCGAGCCGGACCCCCGAGATTTGAGGAGCTTGAACAATGGCCGCTGTGTGCGAGATCTGCGGGAAAGGCCCCGGCTTCGGCAAGTCGGTGTCGCACTCCCACCGCCGCACCAGCCGCCGGTGGGACCCCAACGTCCAGACCGTGCACGTCGCCCGTCCGGGCGGCAACAAGCAGCGCCTCAACGTCTGCACGTCCTGCATCAAGGCCGGCAAGGTCGTCCGGGGCTAGACGGCAGCCCGCCGCTCACATGACGACGTGGCCGGCGTCCACCGGGATGGCGACGCCCGTCACGTAGCGCGACCGCGGTCCGGCCAGCCACAGCACCGCCTCGGTGACGTCTTGCGCCTCCACCAGCGGCACCTCGGGTAGCAGGGTCTGCGACAGGGCCGGGTTGGGGTTCTCCAGCATCCGGTTCACGACGAAATCGTTGAGTATCATCGGCGTGGCGACGCCACTCGGGTGGATCGAATTAACCCGAATCTTGTGTGGCGCATAGGCATTCGCCGCCGAGCGCATCAAACCCACCACACCGTGCTTGGACGCGGCGTAGGCGAACATCGCGGCGCTGCCGTCACCGCCGCGCCCGGTGAGGCCCTGCGACGAACTGACCAGCACCACCGAGCCGCCCCGGCCCTTGCGCACCATCGAGGGAACCGTCGCCAGCATCGTGTGCCACACACCCTTGAGGTTGGTGTCGACGATCGTGTTGAACACCGGTTCGGCGTCGGGCTCGGTGACGCCGATCGCCACCACCCCGGCGTTGGCGACGACGACGTCGACATCGCCGAGTTCGTCGATGCCCGCCCGCACCCCGGCCTGCAGGCCCGCGAGGTCGCGGACGTCGGCGATCACCGGAACCGCCTTGCGGCCCGCGGATCGGACCAGCTGGACGGTTTCGGCCAGCTCGGCTTCGGTGGCCAGGGCGTAGGGAATCGCCTCGAGGTCGGCGCAGATGTCGACGGCGATGATGTCGGCGCCGTGGGCGGCCAGCGCGACGGCGTGGCTGCGGCCCTGTCCGCGCGCGGCGCCGGTCACGACGGCGGTCATGTTGTCGAATTCACCCATGGTCAGACCTCCAGTGTGGTGCCGGTCTCGCGCTCGGCGAAGGCCACCAGCCGCGCGGCCGTGTCGTAGTCGCATGCCAGCGGCGTCCGGCCGATGAGCACCGGGCCGCCGCGCAGCCCGAACCGGCCGCTGACCCCGACGTAGCTGCCCGGCGGGACGGGCTCGCTGATGCAGTACAGCGTGGGCGCCGCGCCCTCGTCGATGTCGTTGGCCAACCGGTCGGCCACCACTTTGACCGCCTTGTGGGCCAGCGACATCAGCGGCGCGTCGCCCACGTTGGACAGGTTCGACGCCACCCAGCCGGGGTGGGTGAGGTGGGTGACGAGCGGCGACCCGGCCGCGCGCAGCCTGCGGTCCAGCTCGAGCCCCCACAGCATGACCGCGAGCTTGGACTGCGCGTAGGCGCCCAGCCTCGTCCATTTGTGCCGGCGCAGGTGCAGGTCGTCGAGGTGCAGCGTCGCCGACCGGTGCGCGTCGGAGCCGACGTTGATGATCTGCGAAAGCACCCTGGGCATCAGCAGGTTGGTCAGGGCGAACGGCCCGAGCAAATTGGTGCCCAGCGTCATCTCGAATCCGTCGACCGTGTCGGTGCGGCGGTCGGTGAGGGCGCCGGCGTTGTTGATCAGGATGTCGACCGGCCCGTCGATCAGGTCGGGGAACGCCCGCACCGACGACAGGTCGGCGAGGTCGAGCCTGACCACGGAGGTCGAGCCGCCGATTTCAGCCGCTCGCTGCGCGCCGAGGTCGGTGTTGCGCACCGCGAGGATCACGTGCGCGCCGGCGTGGGCGAGCGCGCGCGAGGTGCCCAGCCCCACCCCGTTGGTCGCCCCGGTCACGATCACGCGCTTGCCGGTCAGGTTGCCGAGCCGGCTCGGCGTCCACGGTAAGGTCACGGCGACTAAGAGTAATCGTCGGTTCTATGTAAGTTGGACCGGTTCTGCCAACATTGGTCGCGGAAGCACAGCGGACGGACTTTCCCGAGGCGGTTCGACATGAGTGACAGCGCCACCGAGATCACCAACCTCATCTACACCTATGCGCAGCTGCTCGACGGCGGCGACCTGGACGGGGTGGCCCGGCTGTTCGAGCACGGCCGCATCTGCGGCGTGGAGGACGGCCCGCCGGAGACGGTGTTCGCGGGTTCGGCGAGGGTCCGCGAGATGTACGAGATGGCCACGCGCATCTACGAAGACGGCACCCCGAAGACCAAACACCACACCGCCAACGTGCAGCTGTACATCGACGAGGCGCAGGGCACCGCGACCAGCACGTCCTACTACTGCGTCACGCAGGCCACCCCCGACCTGCCGCTGCAGGTCATCGTGACCGGGCACTACAAGGACACCTTTCACCGGGTGGACGGCGCCTGGTGTTTCGACAGCCGCACCATGTTCGTCGACCAGGTCGGCGACGTCAGCCGGCACCTGAAGTTCTGAGCGTCGTGGCATCCCCCAGCGTCTTCGAGCCGGCCGCCGTCCTGGCCGACGCGCAACGCAAGGAAGGGCTCACCGACTGGGGTCCGGGCGAATTCGAAGAGCCGCTGACCGTCCTGCTGCGCGATTATGCGCGGGCCGACCTCAATGCGATCGGCGCCCACATCCTGCGGTCGGGCATCGTGCACAGCCTGCGGATGCGACTGCGCACCCAGGAGTGGATCCGCCGCCATCCGGAGATTCTCGACGAGCGGGTGGCCGCGCCGATCGTGGTCGTCGGGATGATGCGCAGCGGGACCACGCTGTTGCAGCGCCTGCTGGCGGCCGACCCGCGCTTCGTCTGCGCGTACGGGTGGGAGGTCGTCGAGGTCGCGCCGCGACTGAACCATCAGTTCGCCGGGGTGGATCCGCGCATCGCCATCGCCCAAGCGCGAGAAGCGAAATCGCGCGAACTGGCGCCCGAACTGTTCTCCATCCACCCGATGTACGCCACCGAGGCCGAGGAGGAGATCGTCTTTCTGGCGGACGCCTTCCTGTCGCACGTCCCCGAGTCGGGCGCGCACCTGCCCCGCTACCGGACCTGGCTCGACGACCAGGACTTCTCCCCCGCCTACGCCCACCTGCACCGCATGCTGCAGTTCCTGCAATGGCAGAAACGCCGGCGCGGGCTGGTCGGTCAGCGCTGGGTGCTCAAATCGCCGGCGCACCTGGGGTATTTGGGCCTGCTGCGCGCGCAGTTCCCCGATCTGCACGTCGTGCACATGCACCGCGACCCGCGCACCACGATTGCGTCGGGGGCCGGCTTGAACGCCACCCTGCACGCGATGCACGCCGACGCCGTGGATGTGCACCGGGTCGGCGCGCAATGGTTGGCGCGGATGGGCTGGACCAACGACCGGGCGATGGCGACCCGCGACGGCTGGTCCGACGACGGTGTTCGCGTCACCGACATCGGGTTCGACGAGGCGGTGGCCGACCCGATCGGGCAGGTGGCCCGCGTCTACGACGCGATCGGGCTGCCGCTGACCGCCGAGGCCGAGGACGCCATGCGCCGCTGGCTGCGTGAGCGTCCGCGCGAGGCGGCGCGCCCGCCCTACGGTCTGGAGAACTACGGCCTGCGGCCCGAGCAGGTCGACGAGCGATTCACGTTGTACAACAAGCATTTTGCGCAATTCATCGGAGGAACAGCACATGCCTGATGACCCGGTCGCGACGGCGTCCCAGCACGAACAGGAACTGGCGGCGCTCGACCTGATCGAGCACCCCACCGTCAAGGCCGCGTACCGCAGCGTGGCGGAGACCTGGCTGGGCCGGGCCAGGGCGTCCGACGCGATGCGCGAACGCTTCGACGACGCGTTCGCCGAAGTGATGTTCTCGGCGGCGATGTGGTCGTCCAACCAGGACAAGCTGCGACCGAAGGTCAGTTGCATCACCCGGCTGGCGCACCCGGTGGACGGCCGCCGGATTCCCGGATCGCGTTGGGGCATCGACAATCCCGACAGCGTGTACCGGGTGATCCCCATCTCCGGAGACGAGCGCTACGAGATCCACGGCCGGGTCGGCGAACACCGGATGACCGAGAACTACTTCACCCTCTGGGATGCGAACATGGGCACCGTCGACGTGCTCAACGGCCGCACCATGCGGGTCGACTCCGACGGCAGCTTCACCATCGTCGTCGACTCCGAACCCGCCAACGGTCGGCCCAATCACGTGCGGACATCCCCGGCGGCCCACGAGTTCTACATTCGCGACGTGCTGCTGGACTGGGGCCGCGACGACCCCAATCACCTTGAGGTGCAACGGCTTGGCGGCCCCGCGGTGACGCCGCCACGCACCCTTGATGAGCAGGCCGAGGCCACCGCCGCGATGATGGACTACTTCGCGAACTTCACCGGCAAGCTCAGCCACGGCGTGTACAAGATGCCGGCCAACCATTTCAACCTGGCCTGGTCGGCCGACAAGGTCGGGGCCATGCGCAACCAGGTGTATGTGATGGGCCGCTTCGATCTCGCCCCCGACGAGGCGTTCGTCGTCGACCTGAATGACGGTGGCGCCGAATACTTCACCGTCCCGCTCAGCAACATCTGGGGCACCACGCTCGAACTCGTCGACCGCACCGGCAGCCTCAACAAGGCGCAGTCGGTCCCGAACGAGGACGGCACCTACACCTACGTGATCTCCCCCGTCGACCCCGGCGTGGCCAACTGGATCGACTCCGACGGCCTGCGCGAGGCCATCCTGACCCTGCGCATGGCGGAGTTCGGCGAGAATGGTCCCCGCGAAGACCTCGGCGCGCGGGGCCGTGTCGTCAAGCTGGACCAGCTCGACGCCGAGGTGCCGCACCTGGTGCGGGTGAGCCCGCGGCAGCGGGCCGCCCAGCTCGCCGAGCGCCGCACGGCCTATCTGCGCCGCCTACCGGAAGGAACAAGCTAGATGGCCCGCTGGCTGATCACGGGATGCTCCACCGGCTTCGGACGCGAGATCGCCCGCGCGGCCCTGGAAGCCGGCCACAGCGTGGTGGTGACGGCGCGACGGGCCGAGGCCGTGCAGGACCTCGCCGACGAGTTCGGCGACCGGGCGCTGGCGGTCGCGCTCGACGTGACCGACACCGCACAGGTCGCGGCCGCGGTGGCGGCGGCCGACGAGGCCTTCGGCGGAATCGATGTCCTGGTCAACAACGCCGGACACGGCTACCTGTCCGCGGTGGAAGAGGGCGAGGACGCCGAGGTCCGAAAGCTGTTCGACGTGAACTACTTCGGCGCCGTCGACATGATCAAGGCGGTGCTGCCGGCGATGCGCGCCCGCGGATCGGGCCACATCATCAACATCTCCTCGATGACCGGCCTGGTGGCCAACCCGCCCAATGCCTACTATTCGTCGACCAAGTTCGCGCTGGAGGCGCTCACCGAGGCGCTCGCCACCGAGGTCCGCCCCCTGGGCATCAAGGTGACCGCCGTCGAACCGGGCGCGTTCCGCACCGATTGGGCGACGAGGTCGATGAAGGAATCCGAGTCTCCGATAACCGATTACGCCGACGTGGCGGCGCGCAAGGACCTGATCAAGCAGTTCGCCGATCACCTGCCCGGCGACCCGCGCAAGGTGGCCGAGGCGGTGCTGATGGTGGCCAAGCTCGATGACCCGCCGCTGCGGCTGCTGTTGGGCCGCGACGTGCTCAAGGCCATGCGGGACAAGATCGCCGCGTTGTCGGCATCGATCGACGAATGGGAAGCCGTCACCAAGGACGTCAACTTCCCGGCGTCCTAGCGCGGCCCTCAGTCGCGCACGACGAGGACCGTCTTGCCGGCGCGGCCGCCGTGCTCGCGGCTTTCGAACGCCGCCCGCCGCGGCGCAGCACGGCGTATGACCGCTCCAGCGTCTGGCCGCCGACGGTGTCGACGACGACGTCGTAGGCGGCGCCCGTTTCGTCGAATGCCTCCGTGCGCGTGTCGATCACCCGCTGCGCGCCGCAGCCGCGCAGGAGGTTAGCGGTGTCGCTGCGCACGGTCGCGGTGACGCGCGCCCCGCGCAGGGCGGCCAGCTGAACGGTCAACAGGCCCACTCCGCCGGCGCCCCCGTGCACCAGCACGGACTCTCCGGGCTGCACCGCGCAATGGTCGACCAGAGCCTGCCACGCGGTCAGGCCGGCCAGCGGCAGCGCGGCGGCGACGACGTGGGAGACCGTCGACGGTTTGGCGGCCAGATCGGCCGCGGGTACGGCGACGAAATCGGCGGCCGCGCCGTCGCGGTCGAAATCGATCAGGCCATAGACCTCGTCGCCGGGCACGAAATCCGTGACGCCGTCGGCCACCGCGGATACCACGCCGGAGACCTCGTGGGACGGGATGACGGGGGTCCGGCTGACCCCGTCGCGGGTCCACGTCTCCTCCCACGTCAGCTCGTCGAAGGTGATGGCGGCGGCGTGCACGGCCACCAAGGCTTCGTCGGCGCCCGCCACCGGCACGGGCGCCCGCTCGATCACCAGCTGTTCCGGGCCGCCGCGCCGGTTCGCCCGTAGCGCGGTCATCTCGTTCAGGGCAGCCGCCAATCGATCGCGTCCGCACCCATCCCGGCCAGCAGTTCGTTGGCGCGGCTGAACGGGCGGGAGCCGAAGAATCCCCGCGACGCCGACAGCGGCGAGGGGTGCGGCGACTCGATGGCCACGCAATTGCCTTGGGCGAGAATCGGTTTGAGCGTCGACGCGTCGCGGCCCCACAGGATGGCCACCAGGGGCAGCGAGCGTGCGGTCAGCGCCCGGATGGCGCATTCGGTCACCGCTTCCCAGCCCTTGCCCCGATGCGACGCCGGATTGCTGGGGCGCACGGTGAGCACCCTGTTCAACAGCAGCACGCCGCGCTGCGCCCACGGCGTCAGGTCGCCGGATGAGGGCGGGGGGTGGCCCAGGTCCGCGGTGTACTCCTGAAAGATGTTGGCCAGGCTGCGGGGCAGCGGCCGCACCTCGGGCGCCACCGAAAAGCTCAGGCCCACAGCGTGTCCGGGCGTCGGGTAGGGGTCCTGCCCGACGATCAACACCCTGACCTGGTCGAAGGGATAGGTGAAGGCGCGCAACACATTCGACCCGGCGGGCAGATACCTGCGCCCGGCCGCGATCTCGTCCCGCAGGAATTGCCCCATTTGGGCGACCTGCCCGGCCACGGGTTGCAGCGCGCTCGCCCAGCCCGGCTCGACCAATTCGCTCAACGGGCGCGCCGTCATCATCGGCCCTTCGCGATCGGGTAAACGGTCACCGCGCCACCCTAGTACGACTGCCAGCCGGCGTGGCCGCTCCACTCCTGATCGTCGACGAGCACCCGGGCCGGCCCGTCGAGAACCCGCCCGATGACACGCCATCCGGCCGGCGCGGGTCCGGCGAAACACGCCACCAGGGCGTGGTCTTCACCGCCGGCCAGCACCCACGGCCAGGGATCGGCGCCCGCGGCGGCCGCCGCCGCGGCAAGCGCGTCGCGGTCCGCGGCCAGCGCCGCGGTGGACAGGTCGATGCCCACGCCCGACGCGTCGGCGACGTGGCGTAGGTCGGCGATCAGGCCGTCGGAGACGTCGATCATCGCCTGCGCTCCCCCGGCGGCCGCGACCGAGCCCTGACCGTACGGCGGCTCGGGCACCACATGCCGGCGCCGCAACTCATCGAATCCGCCAATGCCGTTGTGCCACAAGGTGAAACCCGCCGCGGAGCGGCCCAGGTCCCCGGCAACGGCGACCAGCGAGCCGGGCTGTGCGCCCGATCGCCGCACCGGATCGCGCCCGCCGAGGTCGCCCAGCACCGTCACCGAGATCACCCACTGCGGGCAGCCGACCAGGTCGCCGCCGGCGATGCCGGCGCCGACGCGCTGCGCCTCGTCCCACATCCCGTCGACCAGCGCGTCCACCGCCGCCGCCGGCGTCGCACCGGGCGCCCCGAAGGCGACGACGAACGCCGTGGGCCGCGCGCCCATCGCCTCGATGTCCGCGGCGTTCTGGGCGATCGCCTTGCGGCCGATGTCGTGGGGCGTCGACCAGTCCAGCCGGAAGTGCCGGTCCTGCACCAGCATGTCGGTCGACACCACGGCGCGGCCGTCGCCGGCCGCCACCAGCGCCGCGTCGTCACCCGGCCCGAGCACGACCGCGGCGGGCTGCCGGCGGCCGGAAACCAGGCGGTCGATGACAGCGAACTCGCCGAGTTGCTGCAGCGTCGATTCGTCCCGCACGCCACCCACGATAATTGGCCATCGGGGTGAGCTGAGGCGATAGTGATGTGGGGACAGGAGGTGTGCGCGGTGGCAACCGGATCGGACGCCGACGGCGGGCCGCCGCGAGCGGTGATCATCGTCGCCGTAGCGCTGGCCGTCGCGACCATCGGGGTGATCCTGGCGATCGCGGCCACCCGGGAGGCTCCGCCGCAACCGGTCGCCGTTCCCGCCGTCCCGGCGCCGCAGGCCGAAAGCGCCGCGTGCCGGGCGCTGATGGACGCGCTGCCGCAGCGCCTGGGCGACTACCAGCGGGCGGCGCTCGAGCAACCGGAGCCGGTGGGGGCGGCGGCCTGGCGGACCGGACACGGCAGCGAGCCGGTGGTGCTGCGCTGCGGGCTGGACCGCCCGGGCGAGTTCGTCGCCGGCGCCCCGATCCAGGTGGTCGACCGGGTGCAGTGGTTCCAGGTGCGGTCCGATCAGCAGTCCGCCGGTGACGCCGGCCGATCCACCTGGTACGCGGTGGATCGCGGAGTCTATGTGGCGCTCACGCTGCCCACCGGGTCGGGCCCGGCACCGATCCAGCGGCTGTCCGAGGTGATCGAACAGCGCATCGCGGCCGCACCCATCAACCCCGGGCCCGCGCGTTAGCGCCTAACGCAGGCCGACCCCGCGGGCCAACGCCGTCTCGACCATCGTCGCCAGCAGGGTCGGGTAGTCCACGCCGCTGGCCGCCCACATCCGCGGATACATCGAGATCGTGGTGAATCCCGGCATCGTGTTGATCTCGTTGAGCACGGGCCCGTCGTCGGTGAGGAAGAAATCCACCCGGGCCAGCCCCTGGCAGTCAATGGCCTTGAACGCGCGGATCGCCAATTGGCGCACGGCATGGGCGGTTTCGTCGTCGACCTTTGCGGGCACATCCAATTCGGCTGCGTCGTCAAGGTATTTGGTGGCGAAGTCGTAGAACGAGTCCTCGCGGCCCCGCACGCCGGCCAGCCGGATCTCGCCCAGCGCGCTGGCTTCGACTGTGCCGTCGGGCATTTCGAGCACGCCGCACTCCAGCTCACGGCCGACGATCGCGGCCTCGACGATGACCTTGGGATCGTGGCGGCGCGCGGCGGCGACGGCGGCGTCCAGCTGGTCCCGGCTCGATACCCGGCTCACACCGATCGAGGAACCGCCCCGGGCTGGTTTGACGAACACCGGCAACCCCAGCCGCTGGCACTCCTCGGGCCGTAGCCGCGCGCGTGACGGGCGCAGCACCGCGTAGTCGCCGACCGGCAATCCCTCGGCGGCGAACAGCTTTTTGGTGAATTCCTTGTCCATGCCGGCGGCGCTGGCCAACACACCGGCGCCCACATACGGCACGCCGGCGAGTTCGAGCAGCCCCTGAATGGTGCCGTCCTCGCCGTAGGGGCCGTGCAGCACGGGGAACACCACGTCGACGGACGCCAACACCTCACCCGCGCGGGGGGGCAGGGACACCAATTGGCCGCCGCGCCGCGGATCGGCCGACAGCGCCAGCTCGGTTCCCGATTCGGCGGTGACCTCGGGCAGTCGCCGGTCGGTGATCGCCAGCGCGGCCGGGTCGCCGTCGGTGAGCACCCAGGAACCTTCCGGGGTGATGCCGATCGCGACCACCTCGAAACGCTCGGGGTCGAGGTTGCGCAGGATGCTGCCCGCCGAGACGCACGAGATGGCGTGCTCGTTGCTGCGCCCGCCGAAGACGACGGCGACACGCGCCCGCTCACCGCCCCCTGAGCCGGGGTGCGGCGTCGACCGATCGCTGGCATTCACAATGTCAAGAGGCTACCGGGTAGGCGGCGGCTCATTCGGGCTTGGTGCGGCGGCCCAACAGCAGCGCCATCGCCTCGTCGACCGACAACCCTTTGTGGCAGACCCGGTGCACGGCGTCGGTGAGCGGCATTTCGACGTCGTAGCTGGCGGCCAGCGCCAGCACCGACTCGCAGGACGTCACACCCTCGACGACGTGCCCGTCGCCGCCGTCGGGCGTGCCGGAAAGAACCGATTCGATGGTTGCTCCGCGGCCGAGCCGTTCGCCGAACGACCGGTTGCGCGACCGCGGGGAGCTGCAGGTGGCCACCAGGTCGCCCACCCCGGCCAGCCCGGCCAGCGTCGCGCCCTTGGCGCCCAGCGCGATCCCCAGCCGCATGATCTCGGCCAGGCCACGGGTGATGATCGCCGCCGCGGTGTTTTCGCCGAGCCCCACACCGGCCGCCATCCCGCAGGCGAGCGCGATGACGTTCTTGCACGCGCCGCCGATCTCGGTGCCGACCACATCACTGTTGGTATAGGGGCGAAAGTATCCGCTGTTCAGCATGCGCTGCAGGGCGACGGCCCGGCCCGAGTCACTGCAGGCGACCACCGTCGCGGCCGGCTGGCAGCCCGCGATCTCGCTGGCCAGGTTCGGGCCCGATATCACCGCGACCTGAGCCGGGTCGGCGCCGGTCACCGCCACGATCACCTGGCTCATCCGCATCAGGGTGCCCAGCTCGATGCCCTTGGCCAGGCTGACCAGGGTGGCGCCCTCGCGCAGCAGCGGCGTCCAGCGCTCGAGGTTGCTGCGCATCGTCTGCGCGGGCACGCCGAGCAGCACGGTGGACGCGCCGTGCAGCGCCTCGGCGGCGTCGGCGGTGGCGCGGACGCCCGACGGCAGCGAGGTGCCGGGCAGATAGTCCGGGTTTGATCGGGTGGCGTTGATGCGCTCGGCGAGCTCGGGCCTGCGCGCCCACAGGGTGACCTGTGTTTCCGGTCTGCCGGCCTCGACGAGCACCTTGGCCAGCGCCGTTCCCCACGCCCCGGCGCCCATGACCGTGACGGAGCCCGCGGAACCGCCATGCGTGCTGGTCATGTTCACCCCCTGCGGTGGTCGGTGTTGCTCACGCGGCGCGTGCAGCCGCTACACCCTAGATCAGCGACGGACCGGGCGTCACGCGCGCCAGCGTGTCCCCGCGCGCCGGGGCCATGACGCCGGTGCGGGCGGCGCCGCTGGCAGGATGACATCTCATGAGCGGCATACGAGCCGGCGGCGCACACAGCGGCGTGGGCAACGGGGGTGATGTCGCGTTGATCATCGCCGTCAAGAGGTTGGCCGCGGCCAAGACCAGACTGGCGCCGGTTTTCTCGGCCCGCACCCGCGAGAGCGTGGTGCTGGCGATGTTGATGGACACCCTGGCCGCCGCGGGGCGCGTCGAAGCGCTGGGCTCGATCACCGTGATCACTCCCGACGACGCGGCGGCCGCCGCGGCCGCGGAGCTGGGCGCCGATGTGCTGGTTGACCCGACGCCCGAGGGCCATCCCGATCCGCTGAACAACGCGATCGCCACCGCGGCGCGCTCGGTGGCCGGTTCGTTCTCCAATGTCGTTGCGCTGCAAGGCGATTTGCCGGCGCTGCAAACCCAGGAGCTGGCCGAGGCCGTCGCCGCCGCGCGTCAGCACCGGCGCAGCTTCGTCGCCGACCGGCTGGCGACCGGAACCGCGGCGCTCTTCGCATTCGGGGGCCCGCTCGATCCCCGGTTCGGTACCGATTCCTCGGCGCGGCACCGCAGTTCGGGTGCGATCGAGCTGACCGGCGCGTGGCCCGGCCTGCGCTGTGACGTCGACACCTCGACCGACCTCGCGGCCGCCCGTCGCCTCGGGGTGGGGGCCGCGACGGCCCGCGCCCTCGCCGCGCACTGATTCGGTCACGCGAGGCCAAGCCGTCCGGAACGTGAACGTCGGCCCAACGGCGAATGGATGTCCCGCGTGCGCAAGCGCCACCCGCTTCGCCCGGCTGCGATCACCACTGGCAGCACCCGCGCGTGATGAGCGATGATCGCAGGGTGACTGAAATCGAAGCTGAGGCGCGACCCGACGAGAATCTGTGGCATTCAGGCGACTCGGCCGTGGCGGCTCCACCGGCCGCGACCCCCACCGCGATGACCGATCTGCCGGACGAGCGTTACCTCAACCGGGAACTGAGCTGGCTGGACTTCAACGCCCGCGTGCTGGCGCTGGCCGACGATAATTCGTTGCCGCTGTTGGAACGGGCCAAGTTCCTGGCGATCTTCGCCTCCAACCTCGACGAGTTCTACATGGTGCGGGTCGCCGGCCTCAAGCGCCGCGACGAGATGGGCCTGTCGGTGCGCTCCGCCGACGGTCTGACGCCGCGCAAGCAGCTGGCCTTCATCGGGGAACAGACCCAGCGGATCGCCACCCGGCACGCGCGGGTGTTCCTCGATTCGGTGCGGCCGGCGCTCGCCGAGGAAGGCATCCACATCGTCACGTGGGCCGACCTCGACCAGGCCGAGCGCGACGAACTCTCGACCTATTTCACCGATCAAGTCTTTCCCGTCCTGACTCCGCTGGCCGTCGATCCCGCGCACCCGTTCCCGTTCGTCAGCGGGCTGAGCCTGAATCTGGCGGTGATGGTGCGCCAGCCCGAGGATGGTGGCCAGCACTTCGCCCGAGTCAAGGTGCCCAACAACGTCGATCGCTTCGTCGAACTCGGCGCGCTCAAGGCGGGCCGCGACACCGCCGCGGGCCAAAGCCGCTCCATCGTCCGCTATCTGCCGCTGGAGGAACTGATCGCGGCCTTCCTTCCTCTTCTGTTCCCCGGCATGGAAATCGTGGAACACCACGCATTCCGCATTACCCGCAACGCCGACATGGAAGTCGAAGAGGACCGCGACGAAGATCTGCTGCAGGCCCTCGAAAGGGAATTGGCGCGCCGGCGGTTCGGTCCGCCGGTGCGACTCGAGATCGCCGACGACATGACCGAGGGCATGCTGGAATTGCTGCTGCGCGAACTGGACGTGCATCCCGGCGACGTCATCGAAGTCCCCGGGCTTCTCGATCTTTCGTCGCTGTGGCAGATCTACGACCTGGACCGCCCGGCGCTCAAGGACCCCGCGTTCGTTCCCGACACGCACCCCGCCTTCGCCGACCGCGAATCCCCCAAGAGCATCTTCGCGACGCTGCGCGAGGGCGACGTGCTGGTGCACCACCCGTATGACTCCTTCTCCACCAGCGTGCAGCGATTCATCCAGCAGGCCGCGGCCGATCCCAACGTGCTGGCGATCAAACAGACGTTGTATCGCACCTCCGGTGATTCGCCGATCGTTCGCGCGCTGATCGAAGCGGCCGAGGCTGGAAAGCAGGCCGTGGCGCTCGTCGAGATCAAGGCGCGCTTCGACGAACAGGCCAACATCCGCTGGGCGCGCGCACTCGAACAAGCGGGCGTGCACGTGGTTTACGGGCTCGTCGGGCTCAAGACGCACTGCAAGACCTGCTTGGTGGTGCGTCGCGAAGGCTCGGCGATCCGGCGGTACTGCCACATCGGAACCGGCAACTACAACAGCAAGACCGCCCGTCTCTATGAGGATGTCGGCCTGCTGACAGCCGCCCCCGACATCGGTGCGGACCTCACCGACTTGTTCAATTCGCTTACCGGATATTCGCGTAAGGTCTCCTACCGCAATCTGCTGGTGGCGCCGCACGGAATTCGCACCGGCATCATCGAACGCGTCGAACGCGAGATCGCGGCGCACCGCGAACGCGGAGACGGGCGAATTCGTCTCAAGATGAATGCGCTGGTGGATGAACAGGTCATCGATGCGCTGTACCGGGCGTCGCAGGCGGGCGTGCGGGTCGAGGTGGTCGTGCGTGGCATCTGCGCGCTGCGCCCGGGCGCGCAGGGCTACTCCGAAAACATCTTTGTGCGCTCCATTCTCGGGCGTTTCCTGGAGCACTCGCGGATCATCCATTTCCACAGCATCAATGAATTCTGGATCGGCAGCGCCGATATGATGCACCGCAACCTCGATCGTCGGGTGGAGGTGCTGGCTCAGGTCAAGGACCCCAAGCTCACCGCGCAGCTGGATGAATTGTTCGAGTCCGCATTGGATCCGTCCACGCGCTGCTGGGAACTCGGGTCCGACGGGCAGTGGACCGCGTCGCCACACGAGGGCCATACGGTGCGCGACCACCAAGTATCGTTGATGGAGCGGCATCGCAGTCCCTAGACCTGTGCGGTGATTTCCGGTTGTTTCCGGGCCGCAGCGTGATTGAACGTGCGACTCTGACCGAATTGACCTGCAGGAGTTGAGGTGCCGCCCCCGAACTCGTCCAACGCTCGGCGCTCCGCAAGCCGAATCGTCCCTGCCGCCGGCGCGGTGCTGTGGCGACCGGGCGATGCCGGCCACGATGTCGAGATCGCTGTCATCCACCGCCCCCGCTACGACGATTGGTCACTGCCCAAAGGCAAGGTGGACCCCGGCGAGACGGCGCCCGCGGCGGCGGTGCGGGAGGTGCACGAGGAGACCGGACAGCACGCGGTCCTCGGCAGGCGGCTCAACACTGTGAGCTACCCCATCGAGGCGGGCGTCAAAAAAGTCTTCTACTGGTCGGCGCGCGCCGTCGGCGGCGAATTCGTTCCCGGCGACGAGGTCGACCGGTTGCTCTGGTTGCCGGCGGCCGAGGCCATGCAGAAACTCGACTATGCGCAAGACCGAAAAGTGTTGCGCCACTTCAACAAAAAGCCGGCGGATACCCACACCGTGCTGGTGGTCCGGCACGCCACCGCGGGGCGCAAATCGCGCTTTTCGGGCGATGACACCAAGCGGCCGCTGGACAAACGGGGGCGTGCGCAGGCCAAGGCGCTGGTTCCGCAACTGCTGGCCTTCGGTGCCTCGCGGGTGTATGCGGCCGACCGGGTCCGCTGCCACCAGACCGTGGAGCCACTCGCCGAGTCTCTCGGCTCGGCCGTGCACAACGAGCCGAACCTCACCGAAGAGGCCTACGCCAAGAACGCCAAACGCAGCCGCCACCGGATGCTGGATATCGCCCACGAGCACGGCACACCGGTTGTCTGCACGCAGGGCAAGGTGATTCCGGACCTGATCGCGTGGTGGTGTGCTCGGGATGGAGTGCGGCCGGACAAATCGCGCAACCACAAAGGCAGCACCTGGGTGCTGTCATTGTCCGGGGGCCGGCTGGTGACCGCCGACCACATCGGCGGTGCGCTGGCCGCCAACGTGCGGGCCTAGCGTGCTGGCGGCGGCCCGCCGCTAGCACACGAATACCCTCCGGGGCACCGGTGCCGCCGAAGGGTATTCGTGTCTAGAACGTGCTCTGCCTACCGGCGGCCGCGACGCGCGGTCGTCTTCTTGGCGGGAGCCTTGCGGGCCGTCGACTTGCTCGCGGCCTTCTTGGCCGGAGCCTTGGTCGCGGCCTTGCGGGCCGGAGCCTTCTTTGCCGCAGTCTTCTTGGCCGGAGCCTTGGTCGCGGCCTTGCGGGCCGGAGCCTTCTTCACTGCGGCCTTCTTGGCCGGAGCCTTCTTCACTGCGGCCTTCTTGGCGGGAGCCTTCTTGGCCGCAGTCTTCTTGGCGGGAGCCTTCTTGGCCGCGGCCTTCTTCGCCGGAGCCTTCTTGGCCGCAGTCTTCTTGGCCGCGCCCGTGCCACCTACCACGCCGCGCTTGACGGCCGGGCCTTCCGACGGGAGACGCTGTGCGCCAGACACAACCGCTTTGAATTGGGCACCGGGACGGAACGCGGGGACGGACGTCGGCTTCACCTTCACCGTCTCACCGGTACGCGGGTTGCGGGCCACGCGCGCTGCGCGGCGCCGCTGTTCGAACACACCGAACCCGGTAATCGTGACGCTGTCGCCCTTGTGTACCGCACGCACAATGGTGTCGACAACGTTCTCGACCGCAGCGGTCGCCTGCCGACGGTCCGTGTTCAATTTCTGTGTGAGCACATCAATGAGCTCTGCCTTATTCATCAATCCCTCCGACACTAGTGGTCCTCGATTTGAACCGACTAGTGGACACGGTAAACCCTCACCCAGCAAATTTCCAAGAGCCACGCGCAATTTCACGGCAAGGCGTACGGCGTTTTCGCAATCCGGTTGCCGCCCTTGACCGGTGGGGGATCTTGAAATCGGCCCGGTTTAGTTAGCCGATCGAGCAGAAATTCGGCTGGGTCCGACCGTTCAGGAAGTGGACAGAGTGCGCGGTTTCCAGTCCGGATAGGCCGCCTCGAAAGACTCGATTTCGTCGAGTTTCCGCAGCGTAAGGGCTATATCGTCGAGGCCTTCGAGTAGTCGCCACGCGGTGTGGTCGTCAATCTTGAACGGCAGCACCGTCGTTCCCGCGGTGATATTTCGATCTTGAAGATTGGCAGTGATTTCCAAGCCGGGGCTCTGCTCGATCAGCTTCCAGAGGAGCTCCACCCCGTCTTGGGAAACTTCGGCCGCCAAGAGCCCCGCCTTGCCGGCGTTGCCCCGGAAAATGTCACCGAACCGAGACGAGATGACTACTCGGAACCCGTAGTCCATCAGCGCCCACACCGCATGCTCGCGCGACGAGCCCGTCCCGAAATCGGGTCCTGCGACGAGGACTGAGCCCCGGTCAAAGGGGCTGAGGTTGAGCACGAATGACGGATCCGACCGCCAGCTCGCGAACAGCCCGTCCTCGAAACCGGTTCGGGTGACACGCTTCAAATACACCGCCGGAATGATCTGATCGGTGTCGACGTTGGAGCGCCGCAGCGGCACACCGATACCGGTGTGGGTGTGAAAAGCTTCCATGCTCATCCCTTCAGACGTCGAATTCGTCAGCTCAAATCGGCCGGAGCAGACAATGTGCCGCGAACCGCTGTCGCCGCGGCAACGGCCGGAGACACCAAATGCGTGCGGCCGCCTTTACCCTGGCGCCCTTCGAAGTTGCGGTTGGACGTCGCCGCGCACCGCTCGCCCGGCGCCAACTGGTCGGGATTCATTCCCAGGCACATCGAGCAGCCCGCCTGCCGCCATTCGGCACCGGCGGCGGTGAAAACCTCGCCCAGCCCTTCGGCTTCGGCCTGCGCGCGCACCCGCATCGACCCCGGGACGACGAGCATCCGCACCCCCGGCGCGACCTTGCGCCCGCGCAGGATGTCGGCCACGACCCGCAGATCTTCGATACGACCGTTGGTACAAGAGCCCACGAACACCGCATCGACGGCGACGTCACGCATCGGTGTACCCGGTCGAAGGTCCATGTATGCCAACGCTTTCTCAGCCGCCTGGCGCTCGCCGTCGTCGGTCATCAGCTCGGGATCGGGGACGGCGGCGGACAGCGGCACACCCTGGCCGGGATTTGTGCCCCACGTCACGAACGGGCTCAGCGACTCGGCATCGAGATACACCTCGGTGTCGAATTCGGCGCCCGGGTCGGTGCGCAGTTGCTGCCAATAACGCATGGCCGCATCCCATTGCGCGCCTTTCGGGGCGTGCGGGCGGTCCCGCAGGAACTCGTAGGTGGTGTCGTCGGGAGCCACCATCCCCGCCCGGGCGCCGGCTTCGATGCTCATGTTGCAGACGGTCATCCGGCCTTCCATCGACAGCGATTCGATGGCGCTGCCGCGGTATTCGATGACATGCCCCTGCCCGCCGCCGGTGCCGATCTTGGCGATCAGCGCCAGGATGATGTCCTTGGACGTCACGCCCGGCGGCAATTTCCCGTCGACATTGACCGCCATCGTCTTGAACGGGCGCAGCGGCAAGGTCTGAGTCGCAAGCACGTGCTCGACCTCCGAGGTGCCAATTCCCATGGCCAGCGCGCCGAATGCGCCGTGCGTCGAGGTGTGACTGTCCCCACAGACGATCGTCATGCCCGGCTGGGTGAGGCCCAGCTGCGGCCCGACGACGTGCACGATGCCCTGCTCGAGATTGCCCATTGGATATAGCCGCACACCGAATTCGGCACAATTTCGCCGTAATGTCTCGACCTGCGTGCGTGACACCGGGTCGGCGATCGGCTTGTCGATGTCGACGGTCGGAACGTTGTGATCCTCGGTGGCCAGCGTCAGATCGGGGCGCCGCACCGGGCGGCCGGCCAGGCGCAGGCCGTCGAAAGCCTGCGGGCTGGTGACCTCGTGCACCAGATGCAGATCGATGTAGATCAGGTCGGGCGCCGCCGCCTGCCCCGAGGCGCTCCCGGAGACCACAACATGGTCGTCCCAGACTTTTTCGGCCAGTGTGCGCGGTTTGGTCGCCGCCCCTGTGTCGATCCCCATATCGAGCTCGCCTCAATTCGCTTCATCCGCGGCTCGCTGATCATTCAGGCTGTGATCTCAGAATGCGAGACGCTAGTATCTTCCTATGAGACAGCATAGCGGTATCGGCGTCCTGGACAAAGCCGTGGGTGTCCTGCACACCGTCGCCCAATCCCCCTGCGGATTAGCCGAACTGTGTGAGCGCACCGCGCTGCCCCGGGCCACGGCCTATCGGCTGGCGGCGGCCCTCGAAGTGCATCGCCTGCTGGCGCGCGACGAGGAGGGGCGCTGGCGGCTCGGCCCGGCCGTCACCGAACTCGCCGCTCACGTCAACGATCCGCTGCTGGCCGCCAGCAGCGCGGTGCTGCCGCTGTTGCGCGAGACCACCGGCGAAAGCGTGCAGCTGTACCGACGTGAGGGCACCGACCGGGTCTGTGTGGCCGCCCTGGAACCCGCTGCGGGCCTTCGCGATACGGTTCCGGTCGGGGCGCGACTGCCCATGACGGCGGGGTCGGGCGCCAAAGTGCTGCTGGCCCACAGCGACGCGGCCACCCAGAAAGCGGTACTGACGACGGCGAAGTTCACCGAACGAACGCTGGCCGAAGTGCGGCGGCGTGGCTGGGCCCAAAGCGTGGCCGAGCGCGAGCCGGGGGTGGCCAGTGTGTCCGCGCCGGTGCGCGACGGCCGCGGCGCCGTCGTCGCCGCCATCTCGGTGTCGGGCCCCATCGACCGGATCGGCAGGCGTCCGGGCGCGCGTTGGGCCGCCGAGCTGCTGTCCGCGGCCGACGCGATGGCCCGCCGGCTGTAGTTCCCCGAGTCCTCCCGCGAGCGGACGCAGCGGGCCTGACAGACTGACCGGCATGGGAACCAATCAGCGCGCGAGCATCGTCATGTCGGAAGACGAGATCGCCGACTTCGTCGTCAAGAGCCGCACCGGAACGCTGGCAACCATCGGCCCCGACGGCCAGCCGCATCTGACCGCCATGTGGTACGCCGTGGTCGACGGCGAGATCTGGCTGGAGACCAAGGCGAAGTCTCAGAAGGCCATCAACCTCAAGCGGGACCCGCGGGTGAGCTTCCTGATCGAGGACGGCCACACCTACGACACGCTTCGCGGGGTGTCCTTCGAAGGGGTTGCGGAGATCGTGGACGATCCCGACGTCGCGCACCGGGTGGGGGTCAGCGTCTGGGAACGCTATACCGGCCCCTACACCGACGACATGAAGCCGTTCGTCGAGCAGATGATGAACAAGCGGGTCTGTGTTCGCATTGTGGCCCGACGCGCTCGTTCGTGGGATCACCGCAAACTCGGTTTGGCGCACATGCCGGTGGGCGGATCGACCGCGCCGGCCGCACTGGGGACCGACCAGTAACTGCGGCTTTAATTTGTAGCCCCGATGGGATTCGAACCCACGCTACCGCCGTGAGAGGGCGGCGTCCTAGGCCGCTAGACGACGGGGCCAGAAACGATCCGAGCAGTCAGCATAGCTCACCGCGCTAAGCCCACCTAATCGCTTGAGGTGGCGAGAATTTTGCTGGGGTACCAGGACTCGAACCTAGAATGGCTGAACCAGAATCAGCTGTGTTGCCAATTACACCATACCCCATTGGCTGCCTAAAACTGCTGGTCAGCGTCGATTGCGGGCCTGTACAAGCTCTTTGGGGACCGCCGCTGCCAGTCGTTGTCGGCTTTGGTAAACCGCAGTGCAGACTACCAAAGTCTCGCGGGCCAGTCCGCACGCGTGGTCTGGGTCTGTCCTAACCGGTCGTCGCGCGCGCGGCGCCCAGCCGCTGCACGCTGCGGTCCCGGCCGAGCAGCTCCAGCGACTCGAACAACGGCGGGCTGATCGTCGTCCCGGTGGCGCCCACGCGGATCGGGCCAAACGCCTTGCGCGGTTTGAGGCCCAGCTCGTCGATGAGCGCGGTTTTGAGGGCGGCCTCGATCTGGGGCGTCGTCCAGTCCGCGACGTCGTGCAGCGCGGCCAGCGCCGCATCGAGCACCGCGGCCGCGTCCGGACCCAGCTCCTTGGCGGCGGCCTTGGGGTCGATCGCGTACTCGTCGTCGTTGAGGAACTTCAACAGGTCCCAGGCGTCACCGAGCACCACGATCCGGGTCTGCACCAATTCGGCGGCCGTGGCGAAGGCGGCGTCGTCGAGCTCGAGGCGATGACCGTGGACGCCGAAGTAATCGCGCAGCCTGGCGGTGAAGTCCTCGACGGTCAGCATCCGGATGTGCTCGGCGTTGAGCGCGTCGGCCTTCTTCTGGTCGAAGCGGGCCGGATTGGAGTTGACGTTGACCACGTCGAACGCGGCCACCATCTCATCGAGACTGAACACATCGTGGTCGTCGGCGATGGCCCAGCCCAGCAACGCCAGGTAATTGAGCAGCCCTTCGGGGATGAAGCCGCGGTCGCGGTGGGCGAACAGATTCGACTGCGGGTCGCGCTTGGACAGCTTTTTGGTGCCCTCCCCCAATACCGTTGGCAGGTGCGCGAACTGCGGCGTGCGCTCGGCGACGCCGATCCGGATCAGCGCCTGATACAGCGCGAGCTGGCGCGGTGTCGACGGCAGCAGGTCCTCGCCGCGCAGCACATGGGTGATCTTCATCAGCGCGTCGTCACAGGGATTGACCAAGGTGTACAACGGATCTCCGTTGGCGCGGGTCAACGCGAAGTCGGGCACGGACCCGGCCGCGAAGGTGGTGGTGCCGCGCACCAGGTCGTCCCAGCCGAGGTCGTCGTCGGGCATCCGCAGCCGCACCACCGGCCGGCGCCCCTCCGCGAGGAACGCCGCGCGCTGCGAATCGGTGAGCTGCCGGTCGAAATTGTCGTAACCGAGCTTGGGATTACGGCCCGCGGCGATGTGGCGCGCCTCGACCTCCTCCGGCATCGAGAAGGCGTAGTACGCCTCCCCCGCTTCGACCAGCTTGGCCACCACGTCGCGATAGATCTCGCTGCGCAGCGATTGGCGGTACGGGCCGTAGGGACCGCCCACCTCGGGTCCCTCGTCCCAGTCCAGGCCGAGCCAGCGCAGCGCGTCCAGCAGCGCCAGATAGCTTTCCTCACTGTCGCGTTGGGCGTCGGTGTCCTCGATGCGAAAGACGAAGGTGCCCCCGGTGTGTCGGGCGTAGGCCCAGTTGAACAGCGCCGTGCGGACCATCCCGACGTGCGGGGTGCCGGTGGGCGACGGGCAGAATCGGACGCGTACGTTCGCGGGTGCAGTCACGATTTTCCTTTGCGGAGCACGGGATTGGTGAGGGTGCCGATGCCCTCGATGGTGATGGAGACGGTGTCGCCGTCCTCGATGGGGCCGACGCCCGCCGGGGTGCCGGTGAGGATGAGATCGCCGGGTAGCAATGTCATCACCGCCGAAATCCACTCGACGATCGCGCCGATGTCATGGATCAGCAGCGACGTGCGGCTGTGCTGCTTGACCTCACCGTTGACCTCGGTGCGCAATTCGAGATCGCCCGGGTCCAGCGGCTTGAGGTCGGTGACGATCCACGGCCCGACCGGGCAGAAGGTGTCGTGGCCTTTGGCCCTCGTCCATTGGCCGTCGGCTTTTTGTTGATCGCGCGCCGACACATCGTTGCCGATGGTGTAGCCGAGGATGTTCTCCGCCGCCTGGGCGGCCGAGACGTCCTTGCATGGCCGGCCGATGACCACCGCCAGCTCGCCCTCGAAGTGCACCGGTGATGCGTTGGCCGGCAAGCGAATCGGCACGTTGGGCCCGATGATGGCGGTGCTCGGCTTGAGAAAGATCACCGGCTCGGCCGGCGCGGGTCCGGTCATCTCTTTCATCTCGGCGATGTGGTCGGCGTAGTTCTTGCCGACGCAGACCACCTTGCTGGCGAGTATCGGGGCGAGCAGCCGGACGTCGGCCAGCGGCCATGACCGGCCGGTGAAGTTCGGCGTGCCGAAGGGGTGCTCGGCGATCTCGCGGGCGATCATCTCGGCTGGGTCGTCGAGTTCGCCTTCGATGCTGACGAAGGCGACACCGTCCGGGCTGGCGATTCGACCAAGGCGCATTCGGTTGAGCCTAGTGAGGGTCGCGAGCGCGGCGTAGCCGGGCGTGGCGGGCCGTCACCATCCCACCCAGTGACGGTCGCGAGCGCGGCGCAGCCGGGCGTGGCGGGCCGTCACCGTCGGGCCGAGTCGGGCGACGATTCGGGCCGGGACGGCCCGAGGAGGAGCCAGACAATCCCACCTAGTGAGGGTCGCGAGCGCGGCGCAGCCGGGCGTGGCGGGGCAGGCAATGACCAGCAACGGCAACGTCTTGCGGCGAAATTTCCAAGCGGTATGCAAGCATGGGGAATGCAGACTGACTCGACCGCTACGCGCGAAATCGGCGCGGGCGCGCGCTGGTCGATCATGATCGTTTCGCTGCTGGCGACGGCGAGTTCATTCCTCTTCATCAACGGCGTCGCGTTTTTGATCCCGTCGCTGCGGGCCTCGGGCGGAATCCGGCTGGACGAAGCCGCTCTGCTGGCCTCGATGCCCAGCTGGGGCATGGTGGTGACGCTGTTGCTGTGGGGTTATGCGCTGGACCGAATGGGCGAACGGGTGGTGATGGCCACTGGCTCGGCGCTGACCGCGGCGGCGGCCTACGCCGCGGCGTCGGCGCATTCGATGGTGCTGATTTCCGTGTATCTGTTTCTCGGCGGCATGGCCGCCGCCAGTTGCAACACGGCGGGCGGCCGGCTGGTGTCCGCCTGGTTTCCGCCACACCAGCGCGGCCTGGCGATGGGTATCCGCCAGACCGCGCAACCCTTGGGAATCGCGTTGGGCGCGATGGTAATTCCCGAACTCGCCGAACGGGGAGCGCAGCACGGCCTCAGATTCGCCGCCCTGGCGTGCGCGGTAGGGGCGATAGCGAGCGTGGTCGGAATCGTCGACCCGCCGCGGAAACCGCGCGCGAGCGCAAGCCATCAAGAACTCGCCAGCCCGTATCGAAGGTCGTTGACGCTGTGGCGGATTCACGCGGTGGCGGGCCTGATGATGATACCCCAAACGGTGACGGTGACGTTCATGCTGGTGTGGCTGATCAGGAACCTGCACTGGTCGGTTGCGGCCGCAGGCGGGTTGGTCACCCTGTCACAGCTGCTGGGCGCGCTCGGCCGGGTCGCCGTGGGCCGCTTGTCCGATCGAGTCGGCTCACGGATGCGGCCCGTCCGCTACATCGCGGCGGTCGCCGTGCTGACGCTTCTCCTGCTGGCGTGGGCCGACTACATGAATTCGCGGTGGCAGGCCGGGCTCATGGTGGTCATCGCGGTGATCTCGGTGCTCGACAACGGGCTGGAGGCCACTGCCATCACCGAATTCGCCGGGCCCTACTGGAGCGGGCGCGCGCTGGGCATCCAGAACACCACCCAGCGCATGATGGCGGCGGCCGGCCCCCCGCTGTTCGGCGCGTTGATCTCGGCCGCGAAATATCCACCGGCATGGACGTTGTGCGCATTGTTCCCACTGGCGGCGGTTCCCCTGGTGCCGACGCGGTTGCTCCCGCCCGGTTTGGAGACCAGAGCCCGGCGGCAAACCGTTCGTCGCGTCCGTTGGTGGCGGACGGTGCGTTCCCACGTAGTGCCGGATAAGCCGGAGCGACGTTTGCCGCAACGATCCGGTGAGAACTATCAATAGGTGCACACGACATCGACGCGACGATGGGTGATGCTGGGGACGGGACTGATCGCGACGTTGAGCGCGACGGTCTTCATCAACGGCATCGCCTTTCTGATCCCCGCCCTCAACGACGTACGCGGCATCAATCTGGCCGAAGCGGCGCTGCTCTCCGCCATGCCCAGCTTCGGCATGGTGGTCACGCTGATCGCCTGGGGCTACGTCCTCGACATCGTCGGCGAGCGGATCGTGCTCACGGCGGGCTTGGCCCTCACCGCGGCGGCGGCGCTTGCCGCGGCGGCCGTGCCGGAATCCATGCTGACGGAAGGGGTGGCCCTGTTCGGTGGTGGCATGGCCGCGGCGAGCGCCAACACCGCCAGCGGCCGGCTGGTGACGGGGTGGTTCCCCCCGCAGCAGCGCGGCCTGGCGATGGGGATTCGACAGACCGCGCAGCCGTTGGGAATCGCGTTGGCCGCCTTGGTACTTCCCGAGCTCGGCGAGCGCAGCATCTCGGTTGCGCTGTTGTTCCCGGCGGCCGTGTGCGCGGTGTCCGCGGTGCTGTGCGCCGTGTGGGTGCGCGATCCCGCACGCCCCGAACGGTCGGCCGCCGACAAGGCTGAATTGGCCAGCCCGTACCGCGGCAGCGCCGTGCTGTGGCGCATTCACTTCGCGTCGGCGCTGCTCATGGTGCCGCAGACCGTGGTCTTGACGTTCATGCTGGTCTGGTTGATGAAGAGCCAGCACTGGTCGATCGCGACGGCCGGCATCTTGGTGAGTTTCTCGCAGCTGCTGAGCGCGCTGGGTCGCATCGCCGTCGGTAGATGGTCGGACCGCCTGGGATCGCGAATGCGCCCGATCCGCATCATCGCGGTGACCGCCGCTGTGGTGATGATATTGCTGGCGATCGCCGATCACGCGCACTCGGTGGTGGCGGTGACGCTGATGGTCGCCGCGTCGGTGATCACCGTGCTGGACAATGGATTGGCGTTCACCGCCATTCCGGAAGTGGCCGGGCGCTTTTGGAGCGGGCGCGCCATGGGCGCGCAGAACACCACCCAGCGGCTCACCGCGGCGGTCGGGCCGCCGGTATTCGGCGAGGTGATCGACGCGACGGGGTACCCGCTGGCGTTCGCGGTGTGCGCGCTGTTTCCGGTGTTGGCCTTGCCGTTGGTGCCGTCGGAGGCGCGCTCGCGCGCGGCCGCCCGCGATTAAAGCCCGGCGGCAATCCGTTCGCCGACCTCGCGGGTGGAGAGCCGTTCGCTCCCGCGCGTTGCCAGGTGCCGCTCGACGGCCCGGTCCACCCGGGCGGCGGCCTCGTCCTCGCCGAGATGGGCGAGCAGCAACGCCACCGACATGATCGCCGCGGTCGGATCGGCGATGCCCTGCCCGGCGATATCCGGCGCGCTGCCGTGGACGGGCTCGAACATCGAGGGGTTGGTCCGGGTGGCGTCGATATTTCCGCTGGCGGCCAAGCCAATTCCGCCACATACCGCCGCCGACAGGTCGGTGATGATGTCGCCAAACAGGTTGTCGGTGACGATCACGTCGAAGCGACCGGGGTCGGTGACCATGAAGATGGTGGCCGCGTCGATGTGCTGATAGGCCACCTCGACGTCGGGATAGTCCTGGCCGACCTCGGCCACGATGCGCGACCACAACCTGCCGGCGAAGGTCAGCACGTTGGTTTTGTGCACCAGTGTCAAGTGCTTTCGGCGCCGCTGAGCGCGCTCGAACGCGTCGGCGACCACGCGTCGCACACCGAATGCGGTGTTCTGGCTGACCTCGGTGGCGACCTCGTTGGGCGTTCCGACGCGGATGGCGCCGCCGGTGCCGGTGTAGGGACCTTCGGTCCCCTCGCGCACCACCACGAAGTCGATCTCGGGGTTGCCGGCCAGCGGGCTGTTCACTCCCGGATACAGCCGCCCGGGCCGCAAGTTGATGTGATGGTCCAGCTCGAAACGTAAGCGCAGCAACAAACCTCGCTCCAGCACACCGCTGGGCACCGACGGGTCACCGATGGCGCCGAGCAGGATGGCGTCATGCGCGCGCAGCTCGTCGACCGCCGAGTCCGGCAGCAGCTCGCCGGTGGCGTGGTAACGGCGCGCACCCAGGTCGTAGCTGGTCTTCTCCACCCCGGGCAGCACCGCGTCCAGGACTTTGATGGCCTCGGACACGACCTCCGGCCCGATACCGTCGCCCTCGATCACCGCGAGTCTCATGAAAGATCAACCACCTCAAGCTTGTTCGCGCCGACGGCCGCACCGATTTCCGACCGCACGTCGCCGGGCACGTCTCGGTCCAGGCGCAGCAGGATCGTCGCCCCCGGGCCCTCGGCGTCCTCGGAGAGTTGCGCGGCCTGGATATTCACCCCGGCCGAGCCCAGCAGGGTGCCGATCTTGCCCAGCGCGCCGGGCTGGTCGACGTAGTTGATCACCAGATTGATGCCGCGGGCGCGCAGGTCGAAGTTGCGGCCGTTGATCTGCACGATCTTCTCCACCAGCTGCGGCCCGGACAGCGTGCCGGCGACGTTGACCGCGCTGCCGTCGTGCGCGACCGCGCGCACGTCGACCACGCTGCGGTGGTTCGGGCTTTCCGAGGCCGTGCCGATCTCGGCGGTGACGCCGCGCTCTTCGGCCAGCCCCGGCGCGTTGACGAACGTCACCGGACCCTCGACGACGGCCGAGAACAACCCGCGCAGAGCCGAAAGCTTCAGCACCTCAACGTCTTCGGAAGCGAGCTCACCGCGCACCTGCACCGACAACGACACCGGCGGGCCGTCAGACAGCGTGGCGGCCAGCACGCCGAGCTTGCGCACCAGATCCAGCCACGGCGCCACCTCTTCGTTGACCACCCCGCCGCCGACGTTGACGGCGTCGGGAACGAATTCCCCGGCCAGCGCGAGCTTCACGCTCGCTGCGACATCGGTACCGGCCCGGTCCTGGGCCTCCTCGGTGGACGCCCCGAGATGCGGCGTGACCACCACCTGCGGCAGCTCGAACAGCGGGCTGTCGGTGCACGGCTCTTTGGAGAAAACGTCGAGGCCGGCCGCGCGCACGTGGCCACTGCGCACCGCGTCGGCCAGCGCCCCCTCGTCGACCAGGCCACCGCGGGCGGCGTTGACGATGATGACGCCCGGCTTGGTTTTCGCCAGCGCGTCCTTGCCGATCAGCCCGGCCGTTTCGGGCGTCTTCGGCAGGTGCACCGAGATGAAGTCGGCGCGGGCCAGCAGTTCGTCCAGCGTCAACAGCTCGATGCCCAGCTGCGCCGCGCGGGCCGGCGACACGTAGGGGTCATAGGCGATCAGGTGGGTGCCGAAGGCGCTGAGCCGCTGGGCAACCAGCTGCCCGATCCTGCCCAGCCCGACGACGCCGACCGTCTTGCCGAAAATCTCGGTGCCCGAGAACGACGACCGCTTCCAGGCGCGCTCGCGCAGCGAAGCGTCGGCCGCCGGGATCTCGCGGGCCGCGGACAGCAGCAGCGCCAGCGCATGCTCGGCGGCGCTGTGAATGTTCGACGTCGGCGCGTTGACCACCAGGACACCGCGCTCGGTGGCGGCATCCACGTCAACGTTGTCCAGGCCAACCCCGGCGCGGGCGACGATCTTCAGCTTGGGGGCCGCCGCCAGCACCTCGGCGTCGACGGTGGTGGCCGAGCGCACCAGCAGCGCGTCGGCCTCCGGCACGGCCGCCAGCAGCTTCTCCCGATCGGGCCCGTCGACCCAGCGCACCTCGACCTGGTCGCCCAGGGCCGCGACGGTTGATTCAGCGAGCTTGTCGGCAATGAGTACAACAGGCAGATTCACCCGGCCAGCCTATCGGCTGTAATTGACGGGTGGACATCACCATCGTCGGCAGCGGACCCAACGGGTTGACCGCCGCCGTAATCTGCGCCCGGGCAGGCCTGAAAGTGCAGGTCGTCGAAGCTCAACCGACGTTTGGCGGGGGTGCGCGCACCGCGGCCGACCCGGATTCTGCGGGAGTCTTGCACGACATCTGCTCGGCGGTGCACCCGTTGGCGCTGGCATCGCCGTTCTTCAAAGAGTTCGACCTGCCCGCGCGCGGCGTGCAATTGGCGGTGCCCGAGATTTCCTACGCCAACCCGCTGCCGGGCCGCCCGGCCGCCATCGCGTACCGCGACCTGGACCGCACCTGCGCCGAATTGGACCGCGGCGCGTCCTTCCGGCGCCTACTCGGCCCCTTGGTCGAGCGCTCCGACGACGTGGTGGCCCTGCTGCTGGGCGACAAACGGTCGGTGCCGAACTCGGTGCCGTCCGCGTGGCGGCTCGGGCTGCGGATGCTGGCCCAAGGCACCCCCGCATGGGGGTCGCTGGCCGGCGAAGACGCCCGCGCCCTGTTCACCGGCGTTGCCGCCCATATCATTTCGCGGATGCCGTCGTTGACGGCGGCCGGCGCCGGGATGATGCTGGCAACCCTCGCGCATTCGGTGGGCTGGCCGATCCCGGCGGGCGGCAGCCAGGCGATCACCGACGCGCTGATCGCCGACCTGCGCGCCCACGGCGGCGAACTGACCGCCGGCACGGAGGTCACATCTCCGCCTGGCGGAGTCGTCGCCTTCGACACGGCGCCGACCGCGCTGCTGCGGATCTACGGCGACGCGCTCCCGACGCGCTACGCCAAGGCGTTGCGGCGCTACACATTTGGTCCCGGGGTCGCCAAGGTCGACTTCGTGCTGAGCGGCGAGATCCCCTGGGCGGACCCGCGGCTACGGCAGGCCCCCACCCTGCATCTCGGCGGCACGCGAGCGCAGATGGCCCGCGCCGAGGCCGACATCGCCGCGGGCCGCCACGCGCAATGGCCGATGGTACTGGCCGCCTCCCCGCACATCGCCGACCCCGGCCGCATCGACGCCGCCGGACGCCGCCCGTTCTGGAGCTATGCCCACGTGCCGTCGCGGTCCACCGTCGACCCGACCGAAGCCGTGACCGCGGTGGTCGAGCGGTTCGCGCCCGGCTTCCGCGACGTCGTGGTGGCCGCACGCGCGGTGCCCGCCGCGCGGCTGTGCGACCACAACGCCAACTATGTCGGCGGCGACATCGGGATGGGCGGCAATTCGGCCTGGCGGGCGATCGCGGGCCCGACACCGCGGCTAAACCCTTGGCGCACACCCATTCCCAAGGTGTACCTGTGTTCGGCGGCCACACCGCCGGGCGGCGGCGTCCACGGCATGGCCGGCTACTACGCCGCGCGCACCCTGTTGCGCCGCGAATTCGGGATCGGCATGCCTAAGCTGGCCCCGTGACCAAACTCGCGATCATCTATTACTCGGCCACCGGCCACGGCACCACGATGGCGCAGCGCGTCGCCGCGGCGGCCGAATCGGCCGGGGCCGAAGTCCGCCTGCGCCACGTCGCCGAAACCCAGGACCCCGCCTCGTTCGCCCACAACCCGGCCTGGACGGCGAACTACGAGGCCACCAAGGACCTTCCGGCGGCCACCGGCGACGACATCGTCTGGGCCGACGCGGTGATCTTCGGTTCGCCGACGCGATTCGGCTCTCCGGCAGCGCAACTGCGCGCGTTCCTCGACTCGCTGGGCGGGCTGTGGGCGCAACGCAAGCTCGCCGACAAGGTGTACGCGGGCTTCACGTCGTCCAACACCGTGCACGGCGGTCAGGAAACCACCCTGCTCTCGCTGTACATCACGCTGATGCATTTCGGCGGCATCATCGTGCCCCCGGGCTACACGGATCCGTGCAAGTTCGTCGACGGCAATCCGTATGGGGTCAGCCTGGTCACCACCCACGACAACATCACCGAATTCGACGAGCCCACTGACAAGGCCCTCGAGCACCTGGCCCGCCGAGTGGTCGAAACGGCGGACCGCCTCACCTCGTCCTGAGCCGCCTCGCCTCTTAGCCCGCCGAACGTGCACTCACGGCGAAAAAAATCGAAAACTCGCCCCGAGTGCACGCTCGGCGCCGAAAAGCTAAGCCGTCTCGGTGATCGGCCGGTCCACCCAGCTCATCAGGTCGCGCAGCTTCTTGCCGGTGACCTCGATGGGGTGCTCGGCGTTCTCCTTGCGCAGCTGCTCGAGTTGCTTGTTGCCGCCCTCGACGTTGGCGACCAGCTTCTTGACGAAGTCACCGTTCTGGATGTCGCGCAGGATCTCCCGCATGCGGTCCTTGGTGCCGGCGTCGATGACGCGCGGCCCCGACAGATACCCGCCGAACTCCGCGGTGTCGGACACCGAGTAGTTCATCCGGGCGATGCCGCCCTCGTACATCAGGTCGACGATCAGCTTGAGCTCGTGCAGCACCTCGAAGTACGCCATCTCCGGCGGGTAGCCCGCCTCGACCATCACGTCGAAACCGGTCTTCACCAATTCCTCTGTGCCACCGCACAAGACGGCTTGCTCACCGAACAGGTCGGTTTCGGTCTCGTCCTTGAAGGTGGTCTTGATGACGCCGGCGCGGGTGCCGCCGATGGCCTTGGCGTAGGACAGGGCGAGCGCCTCACCGTTGCCGGACGGGTCCTGGTCGACCGCGATCAGGCAGGGCACGCCCTTGCCGTCGACGAACTGCCGGCGCACCAGATGCCCGGGGCCCTTGGGCGCGACCATCGCGATGGTGACGTCGGCCGGCGGCTTGATCAGGTCGAAGTGGATGTTGAGGCCGTGACCGAAAAACAAAGCGTCACCGGGCTTCAGGTTCGGCTCGATGTCGTTCTTGAAGATGTCGGCCTGCGCGGTGTCGGGCGCCAGCAGCATGATCACGTCGGCCCACTTGGCGACCTCGGCGGGGGTGTCGACGTCCAGGCCCTGCTCGGAAACCTTGGCGCGGGACTTCGAACCCTCCTTCAGGCCCACCTTCACCTGCACGCCGGAGTCGCGCAGGCTCAACGAGTGCGCGTGCCCCTGGCTGCCGTATCCGATGACCCCGACCTTGCGACCCTGGATGATGGTCAGGTCCGCATCGTCGTCGTAGAACATTTCTAGTGCCACTGTTGAATATCTCCTTGTGTGTTACTTGGCCGTGCCGATTCCGCGGGGACCGCGAGACAACGACACCACTCCCGATTGGACGATTTCACGGATACCGAACGGTTCCAGGATCCGCAGCAGCGCCTCGATCTTGCCGCGGTCGCCCGTCGCCTCGATCGTCAGCGCCTCCGTTGATACGTCAATCACCTTGGCGCGGAACAGGTTCACCGCTTCGATCACCTGACTGCGGGTACCGGCGTCGGCGCGCACCTTGATCATCGCCAATTCCCGCGACACCGAGTTGCCGTCGTCCAACTCGACGATCTTGATGACATTGATCAGCTTGTTGAGCTGCTTGGTGATCTGCTCGAGCGGGGTCTCCTCGGCGGAGACCACGATCGTCATCCGGGACATGTCCTTCTGCTCGGTCGCGCCGACGGCCAGCGACTCGATGTTGAAGCCGCGCCGCGAGAACAGCGCGGCCACGCGGGCGAGCACACCGGGTTTGTCTTCGACCAGCACCGAGAGAGTGTGCGTCTGCGGACTCATCAGGCGTGTCCTTCACTCTCGTCGTCGAACAGCGGGCGGATTCCCCGGGCCGCTTGAATCTCGTCATTGCTGGTGCCGGCGGCCACCATCGGCCACACCTGCGCGTCCGCGCCGACGATGAAGTCGATCACCACCGGGCGGTCGTTGATCGCACGCGCCGCGTTGATCACGTCGGCGACGTCTTCCTCACGCTCGCAACGCAACCCGACGCAACCCAGCGCCTCCGCCAGCTTCACGAAGTCCGGGATGCGGTGCGAATGCGTGGCCAGATCCGTTTGCGAGTAACGCTCTTCGTAGAACAGCGTCTGCCACTGGCGGACCATGCCCAGGTTGCCGTTGTTGATCAGCGCCACCTTGATCGGCACGCCTTCGATTGCGCAGGTGGCCAATTCCTGGTTGGTCATCTGGAAACAGCCGTCGCCGTCGATCGCCCACACCTCCGCGTCCGGGCGGGCCATCTTGGCGCCCATGGCGGCCGGGATGGCGAACCCCATGGTGCCCAGGCCGCCGGAGTTGAGCCAGGTGCGCGGTTTCTCATACGAGATGAATTGCGCCGCCCACATCTGGTGCTGACCGACGCCGGCGACGTAAATGGCATCCGGACCGGCGATCTGGCCCAGCTTCTCGATGACGTATTCCGGGCCGAGGCTGCCGTCGCTCTGCGGCCCGTAGCTGAGCGGGTACGTGGACCGAACCCCGTCCAGGTAGGCCCACCACTCGGTCATGTCGATCTTGCCGGGCACGCCGTCGTGGCGCAGCTGCTCGAGCAGCTCGGCGATGACGGCCTTGACGTCGCCGACGATCGGCACGTCGGCATGGCGGTTCTTGCCGATCTCGGCCGGGTCGATGTCGGCGTGGATGACCTTGGCGTCGGGCGCGAAGGTGTCCAGCTTCCCGGTCACCCGGTCATCGAAGCGGGTCCCCAGCGCGATCAGCAGGTCGCTGCGCTGCAGCGCGGCCACCGCGGCGACGGTCCCGTGCATGCCGGGCATGCCCATGTGCTGACGGTGGCTGTCCGGGAACGCGCCGCGCGCCATCAGCGTGGTCACCACGGGGATGCCGGTCAGCTCGGCCAGCTCGCGCAGCTGCTCGGTCGCGTCCCCCCGGATGACGCCCCCACCCACGTACAGCACCGGTTTGCGGGCGGCGGCGATCAGCTTGGCGGCCTCCCGGATCTGCCGGTTGTGCGGTTTGGTGTTCGGCTTGTATCCGGGCAGGTCGATGCGCGGCGGCCAGCTGAACGTGCACTGGCCCTGCAGCACGTCTTTGGGGATGTCGACGAGCACCGCGCCGGGGCGGCCCGAGGAGGCGATGTGGAAGGCCTCGGCGAGCACCTGCGGGATCTCGTTGCCGGAACGGACCAGGAAGTTGTGCTTGGTGATCGGCATCGTGATGCCCGAGATGTCGGCTTCCTGGAAGGCGTCGGTGCCGATCAGCGTGCGCCCGACCTGGCCGGTGACGGCGACCACGGGGATCGAGTCCATCTGGGCGTCGGCCAGCGCGGTGACCAGGTTGGTGGCCCCAGGGCCGGACGTCGCCATGCAGACGCCGACCTTGCCGGTGGCGTGCGCGTAGCCGCTGGCGGCGTGACCGGCACCCTGCTCGTGGCGGACCAGCACGTGACGCAGCTTCTTCGAGTCGAACAGCGGGTCATAGACCGGCAGCACCGCGCCGCCGGGAATGCCGAAGATGACCTCGACGTCGAGTTCCTCCAGCGAACGGATCACCGACTGCGCGCCGGTAAGTTGCTCGGGCCCAATGCGTTTCGGCTTGCCGTTCGCAGACTTCGCGGCGGGCTTCACCGCGTCGGTGGCGATGTCGGCGGCGCCCGGTGTGTCGGGGGCGGGCCGCCTGGTGGGAGCGCTCACTGTCGTTCAGTCCTTATTCACTCTGGGAATCTCGCGGGGGCAACAAAAAACCCCCGACAGCTCATCTGCTGCACGAGGGTTGCGCGTTGGTGCTGGATTGCTTCAAATGCTGACGGGCAAGTCAGGCACCAACGCGCCTAATTACTACGAGCATCCCGGGCTTTCCGGCGGTATCCATAGCGCTCGACGGTAGTCTTCGCACAGCTCAGCAGTCAAATCCGTCACCGTCACCAGCCGGGTTGGGCGCGGCGCCGCCGCGGGAGCGCTCGCGGGATCGTCCGGGCGCCCCGGGTGAAATGATGGTCGGGTGGCTACCGGTTCGTCTTCCCGAACACCTCTTGTGATCAAGGTGTCGCCCATCGCGCACCTGGCCGTCGGGTTCTTGGCCCTGGGGTTGCTGATCCCGGTGATGCTGTGGCCGCCGTCCGCGCTGCTGCTGATCGTTCCGGTGGTGCTGTCGGCGATGATCGTCCGGCTACGGACCGTCGCCGACGACCGCGGCGTCACCGTCCGGACGCTGCTGGGCAGCAGGACCGTGAGCTGGGACGACATCGACGGGCTGCGTTTCCACCGCGGTTCATGGGCACGCGCCCGCCTCAAGAGCGGCGCCGAGCTGCGATTGCCGGCGGTCACCTTCTCGACGCTGCCGGAGCTGACCGCGGCCAGCTCGGGACGGGTTCCCAACCCCTATCGGTGAGGGCGGCCCGGTTCAGCCGATCGGGTTCACGCCGTTGAGCGCCACCCACACGCCGATACCGGCGGCGACGCCGGCCAGCAGCGCGACGAAGGACCCGATGAACGGCCGATGGGCCCAGCCCCGGCGCGCGTCGAGACCGTAGCGGCCGGGTCCGCACAAGATGACCGCGGCGGCCATGGCGATGAGGGTGAGCTGGTATTCGTGCCCCTCGGGCAGGAAGAACGAGAAGGTGTGGGTGTGCGGCCGCGCCGAGACGGTGGCCAACAGACCGTTGATCAAAAATGCCAGCGCGCCGGCCGCGGCCAGCGGCGTGAACAGGCCCAGCACCAGCAGCACACCGGCCACCAGCTCGCCGCCGGCGCTCACGTAGGCGAGGATGTCGGCGTGCTGGTAGCCGACGTCGGACAGTGAGTTCCTGAAGCCGGTCACTCCCGAGCCGCCCCACCAGCCGAACAGCTTCTGCAGACCGTGGGCGCCGAGCACCACTCCCAGCCCGACCCGCAACACCAGCAAACCGAGGTGCTGGGTTCCGCGCCGGCCGACGTCGTGCAACCGGTCGTCGTGCTCGTCCTCGGCGATCTCCACGGAGTCGGGCGCCGCGTGCCGGGCGGCCGAATGCGGCTGGACATACGGCAGCGGCTCCTGGTGTTCCAGCAGGTTGTAACCCCCGGCCCCGGACCCGGCCATCGCCGCGGCGGCGCCGTAGGGGATGACGGTGGTGGTCCCCGTTGACGGGTTGAAGTCGCCGGGGTAGCCGACCGGCGTCAGATCATCTTCGGGGTCGACCAGACGCGCCGAGGCGGGGCGTCCCGGGGTCGGCTCCGGGGATTCGCCGGGCCGCTGCCAATCTGCGTCATTCGGTTGACTGGTCACGGGAGTCAGGGTAAGGGCAGATGGCCCCCGAATTGGGGATTTGAGCGGCGCTTTCGCCAGGCAATCGGCGGTTTGACCGCCAAATACGCCCGGATCGGTCCGAAATTGGCCCCCGAGCCGGTCTGGAGGGCCCCGACGGCACGATTCGACGCCCGGCGGCGACGGCCGGAAAGTGGGACCCGATCGAGTTTTCGGCGGCGGGCAAGCGGGACGTGTGTGGCGGCGGCGCAGGCGATGTCCGTAGCCTGACGGTCATGCGACTAGGGCGATCGGGGCGGTCGGTTCGGCGCGGGCTCGCCGCGCTGTGTGCCCTCGTGCTGGTGACGAGCGGGTGCGCGCGCTTCAACGACGCGCAATCACAACCGTTCACCACCGCCCCGGAATTGAAGCCGCAGCCCAGCTCGACGCCTCCCCCGCCGCCGCCGCTGCCGCCCACCCCGTTCCCGAAGGCCTGCCCGGCGCCGGGCGTCATGCAGGGCTGCCTGGAGAGCACCAGCGGCCTGATCATGGGGCCCGACAGCAAAACCGCGCTGGTCGCCGAGCGCACCACCGGCGCGGTCAAGGAGATCTCGGTCAGCGCCGAGCCGAAGGTGAAGATGGTCATTCCCGTCGACCCGTCCGGGGATGGCGGGCTGATGGACATCGTGCTCTCACCCACCTACACCCAAGACCGCCTGATGTACGCCTACGTCAGCACTCCGACCGACAACCGGGTCATCCGGATCGCCGACGGCGACATCCCGAAGGACATCCTGACCGGAATCCCCAAGGGCGCCACCGGCAACGCCGGGGCGTTGATCTTCACCAGTCCCACCACGCTGGTCGTGCTGACCGGCGACGCCGGTAACCCGGCGATGGCCGCCGACCCCAATTCGCTGGCCGGCAAGGTGCTGCGCATCGAGCAGCCGACCACCATCGGTCAGGCGCCGCCGACCACGGCGCTGTCCGGCGTGGGTTCGGGCGGCGGCTTGTGCATCGACCCGGTGGACGGCTCGCTGTATGTCGCCGACCGCACGCCGACCGCAGATCGGTTGCAGCGCATCACCAAAACGTCGGACGTCTCCACGGTGTGGACCTGGCCGGACAAACCCGGCGTGGCCGGATGCGCGGCGATGGACGGCACGGTGCTGGTCAACCTGATCAACACCAAACTGACGGTGGCGGTCCGGCTGGCTCCGACCACGGGTGCGGTCACCGGTGAACCCGACGTCGTCCGCAAAGACACCCACGCGCACGCGTGGGCGCTACGCATGTCACCCGATGGAAACGTCTGGGGCGCAACCGTAAACAAGACGGCGGGCGACGCCGAGAAGCTGGACGACGTGGTGTTCCCGCTCTTCCCGCAGGGCGGTGGCTTCCCCCGCAACAACGACGACAAGACGTAGCGCGGGCCAGCCCATTTTCGCGAAAGTGCAACTGGCGACGCATTTG
>NZ_JAEKMI010000033.1 GCF_020217485.1 Mycobacterium sp. WUMAC-067
AGCACCCGCAAAAACGCCCGGGGCGAGACCGAATGGAAACCCCCGCCCCACCTCGAGCGCGGCCAACCCCGCACCAACACCTACCACCACCCCGAAAAACTCCTCCACCACGAACACGACGACGACGAAGCCGACAACCCCGGCGCGGCATAACACTTCGCGATCGCCGCTAGGTCCGATGGCGGCGACCCGCCTCGCCCGGCTGCGCCGCGCTCGCGATCGCCGCGTCTTGCGCCGCGATGTAGCCGTACACCAGACCCTGCGCGATCGTTGCGCCCGCACCCGGATACGTCGTGCCGAACGCATTCGCGGCGGTGTTGCCGATCGCGTACAACCCGGGGATCACCCCGCCGTCCTCACGCAGCACCCGCGCCCGCTCGTCGGTCCTGAGGCCGCCGCAGGTGCCCAGATCGGACAGCACCACCTGCACGGCGTAGAAGGGGCCTTTGACCAACGGACGCAGGTTTGGGTTCGGCGTGACCGTCGGGTCGCCGTAATAGCGGTCGTACGCGCTGCGGCCGCGGCCGAAGTCGGGGTCCTCGCCGACGGCGGCATGGTGGTTGAACCGCGTCATCGTCTCAAAGAACGTCGAGACCGGCACCCCGATCCGCGCGCCCAGATCGGTGAGATTATCGGCCCGGGCCGCGATGCCGGCGCCATACCACGCCTGCGGGACGCGCATGCGCGGGAACAGTTCGGCGCCAAAGACATAACTGTTGCGGTACTGCTGATCGAAGATGATCCACATCGCCTCGACCGGGCTGCCGGATCGCTCCAGCTCGAGCACCCGCTGCCCGAACGTCATGTAATCGGTCGCTTCGTTGGCGAACCGGCACCCGTTCTGGTCGACGATCAGGCAGCCCGGCAGCGAGCGCTCGGCCAGCATCACCGCCGGCGCCTTGCCGGGCAATGGCGCGATGGCGGGGAACCACCACGCCTGATCCATCAGGTCGATGCCGGCACCGAGTTCCTGCCCCGCGCGGATGCCGTCGCCGGTGTTGGCCGCGGCGCCGAGGCTGAGATCGGCGCCCAACGACTCCGATTGAAACTTCCACCGCATGTCCATGCTGTGGTCGAAACCGCCGGTGGCCAGCACCACGCCGCGCCGGGCGGTGATCGTCACCTCGCGGCCGCCGTGTTCGACGACGGCGCCCGTCACGCGTTCACCGTCGTGGGCGAGGCGCGCGAGCGCGGTGTCGGTCCACACGGGGATCCCGGCGCGCAGCACCCCGGTGAACAGCCCGGCCGCCAGGCCCTGACCGCCCGCCGCGTAGCGCCGGCCCAGCATGCGGCCCGCCACGCCCTGCGCCAATCGCTTGCCGTACGTGGGAATACCCTTGCGCGGCATCCGGGCGACGAGGTTCATCCAGCGGTAGTCCGCGCCCGTCGTCGGCATCGGAATACTGACCTCCATCAAGCCGGGCTCCAGCCGGGTGCGGTATTCGCCGAGCAGCGCGGTGTCGAATGGGCGGCATTCGCAGGTGCGCCCGGCCGCGCTGCCGCCGGGCTTCTCGGGGTGGTAGTCGGAATAGTCGCGGGCCCAGAACAGCCGCAACGGCGTCGTGCGGCGCAACATGTCCACCGTCGCCGACACGTGCGCCAGGAACCCGGCCGACCGCTGCGCGGGCGCCGACCCGGCGACCACCGAATCCAGGTAAGCGCCGGCGCTTTCGGCGGTGTCGCCGGCGCCGGCCTCGGCCAGCACCGGGCTGGCCGGCAGCCACAGCGCTCCGCCGGACCGGGCGGTCGAGCCACCCACATACGACGATTTCTCCACGATCAACGCAGACAGCCCGGATTCGTGGGCGGCCAACGCCGCCGCCATGCCGGTACCGGAGCCGACGACGAGCAGATCAACGGCGGTGTCGGCCACGGGAAGGCCGGCAGGGATCGTCGTGCTGCGCGTCGTCACGTCCGAAACGGTAGGCCGCGCCGGCGCGCTACCGGAAGAGCCGTCCTGATGAGTGGAACAACGCGGCCCACGTGCCGGGCCGGGGGAGTTGAATCGCGCCCATGACGTCGCAGACTGAGGCCGACGAGGTTCGGCTGATAGAAGCGCAGGCGGCGCCGACGCGGTTCGCCCGCGGCTGGCACTGCCTGGGACTGATAAGGGACTTCGCCGACGGCAAACCCCACGCGATCAACGCGTTCGGACAGAAGCTCGTCGTGTTCCGCAGCGGTGACGGCAGCATCAACGTGCTCGACAGCTATTGCCGGCACATGGGCGGCGACCTGTCGCAGGGCGAGGTGAAGGGCGACGAGATCGCCTGCCCGTTCCACGATTGGCGCTGGGGCGGCGACGGCCGCTGCAAGCAGGTGCCCTACAGCCGTCGCACCCCCAAACTGGCCCGCACACAAGCCTGGACGACGCTGCAGCAGGACGGCTTGCTGTTCGTCTGGAACGACCCCGAGCGCAAACCCCCGCCGTCGGACGTGACGATCCCGCGCATCGAGGGCGCCACCAGCGACCAGTGGACCGACTGGCATTGGTACACCACCGTCGTGGGAAGCAACTGCCGCGAAATCATCGACAACGTCGTGGATATGGCGCACTTCTTCTATATCCACGGCTCGTTGCCCACGTACTTCAAGAACATCTTCGAGGGGCACGTGGCCACGCAATACATGAACGGTGGGAGCCGGCCGGACATGGGTGGCACCGGATCGCAGATGCTGGGGACGACATCGGTGGCGTCCTACTACGGTCCCTCGTTCATGATCGACGACCTGACGTATCACTACGAGCACGGGGACGCCAACACGATCCTCATCAATTGCCACTATCCGATCGACGCGAATTCCTTTGTGCTGCAATACGGCATCATCGTGAAGAAGTCGGAGGTGATGCCGGACGACCAGGCGATGGAGACCGCGATCACCCTCGGCGACTACGTCAAGCTCGGTTTCGAGCAGGACGTGCAGATCTGGCGGCACAAGGCGCGCATCGACAACCCGCTGCTGGTCGAGGAGGACGGGCCGGTCTATCAGCTGCGTCGCTGGTATCAGCAGTTCTACGTCGACGCCGCCGACGTGCAACCGGACATGGTTGATCGCTTCGAGTTCGAACTCGACACGACCCGACCGTACGAAGCATGGATGAAAGAGGTCGAAGCGAACCTCGCGGCCCAGGCGGCGGGTTCCGTGTGATGGCACTCGACGGGTCCGTCAGGACCGACAACCGACTCGTCGACATGGCCATGGCCCCGATCACGTGCCGCGAGTGCGGTGCGCGGGTGCTGGCCCGCAAAAGCAGCTGGAACCAGACGAGTGTGCAGTGGAACGAGCGCGCCTCGGCGAGCTGCATCGAGCGGCGTGAAGCCGAGCGCCTCGCCGGTCATCATCACGGGCCGTTCCTGGTGTGTGCCGCACTGCGGGACTCGATCCAGGCCGCCGTGGCCACAGGAGAATTGGCGGTCGTCGACCCCGTAATGTGATGACCGTGAGTGGTGCAGCACGGGTCGCCGTCGTGACAGGAGCCAGCCGCGGCGCCGGACGCGGTATCGCGGCTGCGCTTGCCGCCCGCGACTGGCGGGTGTATGCGACAAGCCGCACCATCAGCGACGCTCCGCCCGGCATCGTGCCCGTTCGTGTCGATCATGGGGACGACGACGCCGTCAAGGGCCTGTTCGACCGCGTGCACGATGAGTGCGGGCGCCTCGATCTTCTGGTCAACAACGCCGCGACCATCTCCGACGCGCTGGTCAGCCCAAAGCCCTTCTGGGAGAAGCCACTCGAGCTGGCCGACGTGCTCGATGTGGGATTGCGTTCGTCCTACGTCGCGTCATGGTGTGCCGCACCGCTGCTGGTCGCCGCCGGCGGCGGCCTGATCGCGTTCACGTCCTCGCCGGGGTCGGTGTGCTACATGCACGGTCCCGCGTACGGCGCGCAGAAGGCCGGGGTCGACAAGATGGTCGCGGACATGGCCGTGGACTTCCGGGGCACCGGGGTCGCGACGGTGTCGATCTGGATGGGCATCCTGCTGACCGAAAAGCTGCGCGCCGCTTTCAGTGCGGATTCGGCGGCGCTGGCCGCGACCGCCGAGCACGCCGAAACACCCGAATTCACTGGGCATTTGATTCATGCGTTGTTCTGCGATCCGGCCCTGGAGGAGCTGAGCGGGCAGGCGCTGATCGGGGCGGAACTTGCGGAGCGTTACGGGATCACCGACGAGGGCGGCCGCCGCCCGCCGTCGCACCGGGAAATGCTCGGCTCGCCCCGGACGCCGAGCAGCGTCGTGGTGCGCTAGCCGGAATCGGATGAACCGTCAGCCACCGAAAACATCGAGCGCTCCGACGTAAGCGCGGTTGGCCTTCACCCGCTCCGTCAGGCACCACGATCCGTCATGGCGGCGCCGCCATGTGTCGTGATAGTCGCCGACCGTGTAGAACCGCGTCGATGGGTCAGCCGCCGAATTCAGGTGCACGTCACGGACATAGGCGCGGCTCACTGCGGTGTCGCCCGTGACGTCGACGACGACATTGCCCAGGAGGTGTTGGGTGGGGCCGCACTTGTCGAGAAACCCGCCAATCGTTTCGATGATCGCCGCGCTTCCCTCCAGGCGCCCCGTCCCCAAATCCCCGTGCGCATCCTCGGCAAGGATCTCGGCCATCGTGTCCCAATCGCGATTGTCCATGGCCCTCGCGGAAAGATTCAGCGCGCGTTCGATGTCGCGTTCGTCGCAGAGAGCCTGCAATCGTTCGTCATCCATGTGGCTGTTCCCTTGTCCTAGGCGTGCGCCCCGCCGTCGACGCGGATCTCGGTGCCGGTGATGAATGCACCGTCGTCGGAGGCCACCATGGCGATCACCGCGGCGACCGCACTGGCGTCGCCGAGTATTTCGCTGTCCTTGCCGTGCAACAGCGGAGTCTGCTTGGCCCACAGGCCGAGGTCATACCCGTCGGGCATTTTCTCCAGCGTGCTGTTGGCCAAAGCCGTTGAGATCCCGCCGGGTTGGATGTTCACCGCGCGCAACCCCTGCTTGGAGTACTCCAGCGCCAGCGAATGGGTGAAACTCAGGATGCCGCCCTTGCTGGCGGCGTACGCGGCCATGTAGGGGTGGGCGAACGACGCGGCGGTGGAGGTGAAGTTGACGACGACACCGCGGCCGGATTCCAATAGCGCCGGCAGCGCCTGGCGCGTCATCAGGAAGGTGCCGGTCAGGTTGACCGCCAGCGTCCTGTTCCAGTCGGCCAGCGTGGTCTGGTGAGTGTGCGAACAGGTCTGCACGGCCGCAACATTGACGAGTACCTCGAGGCCGCCCAGGTCGGCCACCGCGGCATCGACGGCGGCGATCACGTCGTCCTCGGCGGAGATATCGAGCACCGCGGTGGTCAAGCGCTTGGCGGTGCCGGCGTCGTCGGCGGCGGCCGCCGTGCGCGCCAACCCCTCCGCGGCGACGTCGTAGGCCACGACCGTCGCCCCCTCGTCGAGCAACCGGGCCACGGTGGCCTGCCCGATGCCGGAGCCGGCTCCGGTGACGATGGACCGCCGATCGGCGAAACGATCCATCAGTGCAGGCCTTTCGTTCATGCCAGTTGGAAGGCGCTGATCGGGGCTTCCTCCGGGTACGCGGTCGGCCCGCCGAGGTCGTAGGCGGCGTTGAGCGCGGCGATGAACGCCGGGTCGTGCAGCGGTTCGCTCGGGATGTCGAGCTTGATGCCCTTGGCCTTGAGGTCATCGACCATGATGTCGATGGCCTTCTCGACGGTCAGGTCATCCGAGCCTTCCATGTTCTTTTTCAGCTCGTCGTAGTCGGAGAACACTTCGGCCGACCAGTGCACCAGGAACCGGAGTTCGTCGGTGTGGTGGCGGGCGATCACGTCCTCGCCGTTCTTCAGCAGCCAGTGGTCGCGGCTGGCGGGGTCTCCCGCGAACACGGTGTCGAAGGCCAGGCCCGCCGGAATTTGTTGGTCCAGTGGGCCATTCGCCTCGCCGCGGTGCACCATCATCTCGTTTTGCACCACCACGCCGCGGTTGTTGATCGGCGGCAGGATGCGCTGGGGCGCCTTGAGCGGCCCCTGCGGCCAGTAGGTGAATCCGCTGCCGGCGTCGAGTGAGAACCAGGTGATGACCTGCGCCATCTTGATCAGATGGTCGCGGAACAGGCCGGATTTGCCCATGACGCTGGTCAACCACGTCGGGGCGTTCTCGTGGCGGACGCCGCGGAAGCTCGGCGAATCCAGGTGGCCGGGGTCGCGATTGGCGCAGGGCCCGTTGATGTTGAACAGCATCAACTGGGGCTTGGCGTATTCGGCGTTCCAGTAGCTCTTGGCCATGTCCAGGAAGCGCTCGTTGTAGAAGCAGTCGTGCAGTTGCGGGTAGAGCACCGCGCCGTAGTTGGCCAGGTAGCCGCGGAAGGTCGGGGTCAGGAACAAGTCCAGCGAGGGGGAGAAGCCCTCGGGGAACATGCCGCTCATCGTCGCCATCAATTCGTCGGCCGACGCGAAGTGCTGAGCGATGATCAGCTTCCACGGACCTTCGGTGCGCACCACGTCGAGCAGGCGCTCACGCTGGTCGTCGGTGTAGACGTTGTCGATTTCGCGGGGTGGGGCGGCCGGCCGCAGCACGTCGGAAAGCTCCATCCGGCGCTCGTCGGTGAGCATCAGCGGTCTCCTTTGCAGTTCGAGATCGGTTGATTGTGCGCAGTGTCACCGCGATTCGGTGGACGGCTGTCCGGTGATCGGGACGTCAAAAATGGAGCGGATGGGCGAACTTCACCCGAAGCAGGGCCCCGACCTCCGCGAGGGCCAGCCGGCCCCGCGCGGTGGCGTCGGAACGCATCAAAAAACCGTGGTACATGCCGGGATAGCGGGTGACGGTGGTCTGCACGTCGGCGTCGCGCAGCCGGGCCGCGTAGCGCTCACCCCAGTCCCGAATCGGATCGCAGCCCCCGGTGACCACGATCGCCGGCGGAAGAGCCGACAGATCGGTCGCATACGCCGGTACGAGATACGGGTCGGTGGGCGGACCGGCGTCGCCGTCGACCACCGCGTGCATGTAGTCGATGTCGTCGCGGGTGAGCAGCGGCGCGTCGGGCATCGCCGCAATCGAGGCGACGGACATGTCGCGGTCCAGGCCGGGATACAGCAGCACCTGTGCGCAGATGGCCGGTCCGTGGCGATCGCGCGCGGCCAGCGCCACCGCCGCCGCCAGCGAACCGCCCGCGCTGTCGCCGACGACCGCGAGCCGCTCGGCGTCGACACCCAGTTGGTCGGCGTTGTGCGACACCCATTCCGTTGCGGCGTAGGCGTCGTCGAACTGCGCGGGCGGCGGTGCCTCCGGGGCCAACCGGTAGTCCACGGCGACGACGACGGCCGCCGCCGCCGAGGCCAGCTCGCGTGCCAAGGGTTCGAACGAGCGGTTGGAGCCCATCACCAGCCCACCGCCGTGTAGGTAGATCAACACCGGTCCACCGGAATCCGTTGTCGGACAATAAATCCTGACGGGGACAACGCCGGCGGCGGTGGGTGCGAGCGTCTCGGTCACGGCCGCCATCTCGGGCATCGCCTCGGGCGGCGGCGCGGCCTCCAGCCCGGCGCGCACCGCGGCCAAACCCCGCTGCCGCATCGGGGCGATCTCGCCGAACGAGGCGATCCGGGCGGCCGCGTCGGGATCCAGTGCGGGAGAAGTCATGTCGCCGCCACGTCAGTGCGGTGCGGATTCGAACCGGGTCTCGGTCCGCAGTCGTGGGGGCTGTTGCGCGGCAAGCACATTGGCTCGCTCTGTCATCGCGGCGCCGACGCTGTCCGGGTGGGTGTGCAGGTAGAAGCGCCCCTCGGCGGACTGTTTGAAGATCGTCTCGGCGGCCTCCAGCGGATCCATGGACGCGGTCTTGATGCCGAGCATGGTCGAGCGGTGGGTTTCGGCCGCAGCCACGTCGCTGGCCGCGCCGGGGTCGACGCCTCCCGCGGACTCGAAGATGTTGGAGCGCACCGGCCCGGGCAGCACGGCCTGGACGTGGATGTGATGGGCGTGCCCGGTGGCCCGCACCTCCAGGTGCAAACACTCGGTCAGCGACAGCACCGCGTGCTTGCTCACGATGTAGGGCGCCTGCAGCGGCATCGCCACCACCGCGCCCACCGATGCGATGTTCCACACCCACGCCTGCTCGTCGCTGGCCATCATCTTCGGCAGAAACGCGCGCACGCCGTGGAAGACACCGCTGACGTTGACGTCCATGACGCGTTGCCAGTTGGCCACCGGCGTGTCCCACAGGTAGCCGAATTGTTCGATGCCCGCGTTGTTCACCAACAGGCGCACCGGCCCGGCGTCGCGGTAGGCACGGTCGGCGAGGTCCTGCACGGCGTCGGGGTCACGCACGTCGCAGACGACGTCGTGCGCCACGCCGCCGGCCGCGGACAGCTCGTCGCGCAGCGCTGTGGCGGCGTCCCCGTCGACGTCGGCCAATACCACCGCCATGCCCAACCGGGAGGCGTACCGGGCCAGTCCGGCGCCGATGCCGGATCCTGCGCCGGTGATGACCGCGACACCGCCGCCGAAGGCTGTCTGGGCGTCCATCGCTATGAGCCGGCGCCGCTTTCGGCGTGCATTTCCGACAGCAGAACGGAGTTGGTGGCGTCGAGGACGACGTCCATCTCGGTGAATTCCAGTCCCCGGACGCCGCGCCGGACCCCGACGTTGACCACGCCGCTGGACACCGCGAACGGCACGAAGTTGGCGATCTGGTTGACGAAGATGTAGAACCGCGCGCGGGTGACCCCGTCGTCAGGGCCGTCGCCTCCGGTGCGGTGCAGGTTGGTGGCGTGATGCCGCAACGGGTAGGGGCTCTGCTTGCGGTGCTCGGACAGCCATTCCATCACCGCGTCGCGACCGCTGAGCTCCGGTGACATCAGTTCTTCGAAAGGGCTTGCGCCGGAATCGCTCCGGGTCAGATAGTGCACATCCTCGGCGTAACTGGTCGCCAGTTCTTCGTAGTGGGCCTCGTCGTAGTGGTACCAGAAGGACGCGATGAACTCCTGCAGCTCGGCCAGGCTGATGTCGTTGCTCATGGGCACAAGTCAACTCCGGTGTTGTCCCGCTGAGTTTGCCGATGCCCGGTCAGTGGAACACGGTCTGGATTCAGCCGGTGATCAGCTCCCACAGGGCTCCAGCGCTCGCGTGCATCGCCGCGTCGGTGATCCGTTCGTCCCAATACCGCACCGAGCCGAACTCCGAACGCCACGCGAGCGCCGCGCGGGTGAACTCGTGCAACCGGTGCTCGCGGGTGGTGCCGATCGCGCCGTGCACCTGATGAGCGTTGCGCACCGCCACCGAAGCCGCATGACCGGCACACGAACGTGCCACGGCCACAAGGAATTCCAGGTGGGGCGCCGACCATTGACTGATGACTCCGGCGTGCAGTGCCGCCTCGGTCGCCGCTCGGGCGAGCGCGGCTTCGGCGGCGATATCGGAGATCAGGTTCTGTACGGCCTGGAACTTGGCCAGGGGGCGGCCGAACTGGACCCGTGCGGCCGCGTGGTCGGTACACAGCTGCACTATCCGATCCAGGGCGGCGCTCACTTGGATGGATCGCACCAGCGCGGCCTTCAGCCGAAGCTGGGTGATGAGGGCAAGGCCGACCGGGATCCCTTGCAGGTCCGCCGGATCGGCGGTCACCGTGTCGCGTGGCTCGCCGATCAGGTTGCTGCCCGGGGTGACCGTGAGCTGCTCGGCGGCGACGTCGGCAACTCGGTGTCCGCCCTCGGCTCGCCACACGACCACGATCCGCTCGGCGGAAGTGGCCCAGGGCACCGCCGTTGCGGTTGCCCGTTTGTCGAGCACGCACACGGTCCGAACCGTGTCGTCCGCGGGCATCCCGCCGGCCTCCAGCAGCCAGCAGGCCAATAAGTCGTGCTCGGCCAACGGGATTCGAACCCCGTGGCCGGCGGCCGCGGCCACCAGTTCGGCGGCTTCGTACCAGGTTGCCCCGCTACCGCCGTGCTGTTCGGCACCGGTCAGGCGCACGAGGCCGAGTTCGTCGAGGTGCCGCCAGAGGGCGGGTTCGCGCTCGATCGTCGCCGCGGGTGGGTGCTTGTCGCGGTAATCGGAGAAAACCGCGTCCATCATCTCGACGAGGGCGCGGTCAACGGAGGGCCCGGTGCTCATCGCATGCCCAACCCGCGCGCGAGCACACCGCGCAACACCTCGTTGGTGCCGCCGCGCAGCGTGAAGCCGGGCCGCTGATCGACGGCCGCACACACCAGGTCCGAGAAGGCCGAGTCGGGGGCCTCCTGCAGGTCGGCGAATTCGGCGATGTCGCCTTCGGTGGTGGTGCCCAGCACCTTGACGACCGCGGCCGGTAGGTCCGCGGCTTCGTGCCGTTCCAGCGCACCCGCCACCGCGGTGGACATCTGATGTAGGCCGGCGATGCGCGCCACCAGGCGCCCCATATTGGGGTCGCGGGGGATGGCGTTCGACGCCATGCGATCGGCGCAGGCCGCCAACAGCACGAACGTGGACAGGAACCGCTCGGGCCCGCTGCGTTCGAAGGCGAGCTCGGAGGTCACCTGTTGCCAGCCGTTGCCGATTTCACCGAAGACCATGGCGTCGGGAACGAACGCCGAATCCAGGATCACCTCGTTGAAGTGGTGGGCGCCGTTCATCGACACGATCGGCCGGATCTCGACGCCGGGTCCGCGCAGGTCGACGATGAACTGGCTCAGGCCGGCGTGCCGGTTCGCGGGGTCCACCGGTGCGGTGCGCGCGAGCGCGATGAACGCGTGCGCGAGGTGGGCACCCGACGTCCACACTTTGGTGCCGGTCAGCGACCAGCCACCGTCGACCTGCACCGCCCGGGTGTGCACGCTGGCCAGATCGGAGCCGGAGTCCGGCTCGCTCATCCCGATGGCGAAGAAGCACTCGCCGCGCACGATCCGGGGCAGGAACTCCGACTTCTGGTGCTCTGTCCCGTATTTGAGCAGCGAGGGCACGATCTGGCGATCGGCGATCCAGTGTGCCGCCACGGGTGCGCCGGCGGCCAGGAGTTCCTCGGTGACGACGAACCGTTCCAGGAATGAGCGCCCGTGCCCGCCGTATTCGGCCGGCACCGTCATGCCCAGCCAACCGCGCGCGGCGAGGGCGGCGGTGAATTCTTCGTCCCACCCCGTCAGCCAGGCGTCGACGGACGGGGTGAACGCCCCCGCGGCCGATTGGTCGGCCAGGAAATCGCGCACCTCGAAACGCAGGTCCTCGGTCGCCGCGGTGTCCACGCCGGCGGGCGGCACCAGGCGCGGGAGTGCCATCAGCGTGCCTTCCACTTCTCGATGCGCCGCGCGTGTTCGGCGGAGCGGTGCGCCAGCGGTTGCATGGCCGCGGCCATGCCGAGCGTGGCATCGAGCGAGCCCGTGCGGGACTCCCGAAGTAGCCGCTTGGCCATTCGCAGCGCGTGGGGCGGATTCTTGCCGATCCGCTCGGCCAGCGCCCGGGACTGCGGCAGCAGGTCGTCGTGCGGCACCACGCGGCTGACCATGCCCCATTCCAGGGCGGTCGCCGCGTCCACGCGATCGCCGGTGAACGTCATCTCGGCGGCGCGTTCGTAGCCCACCGCACGTGGCAGGAACCAGGTGCCGCCGTCGCCGGGAATCAGGCCGAGCTGCACGAAACTCTCCGCGAACGACGCGCGCTCCGAAGCGATCCGGATGTCGCACATCATCGCCAGGTCACAGCCGGCGCCGACGGCCGCGCCGTTGACCGCGGCGATCAGCGGCACCTCGAGCAGTTGCAGCGCCCGCGGGATCCGCTGGATTCCGGCGATGTAGGCGTGCCGTTGGTCCAGAGCGTCGAGACCGAACATCCCGGCACGGTCGGCCATTTCCTTGACGTTGCCGCCGGCGGAGAAGATCTTGCCCGCGCCCGTGAGGATCACCGCGCAGATCGAGGTGTCGGCGTTGGCGGCGTCGACCGCCTCCTCGAACGCGGCGATGAAGTCCTTGCCGGTGATCGCGTTGCCCATGTCGGGCAGGTTGATCGTCCAGACCTGTGTCGGTCCGACGGTGGCGATATCGAGAGGCGCGGTCATGCGGGCAACTGTAGGGACTTGGTCTGCAGGTACTCCTCGAACCCCGCGCGTCCGAGCTCGCGCCCGATGCCGGACTTCTTGTAGCCGCCGAAGGGGGCGACCGGGTTGTACGTGCCGCCGTTGATGTCGAGCTGACCGGTCTGGACACCGCGCGCGAAGGCGATGGCGCGGTCGATGTCACCGGCCCACACCGCGCCGGACAGGCCGTAGGGGGTGCAGTTGGCGATCCGCAGGGCGTCGGCGTCGTCGTCGAACGGGATGACCGCGAGGACGGGCCCGAACACCTCCTCCTGGCCCAGCTCCGAGTGGGGGTCGACGTCGGCGAAGACCGTCGGCGCGACGTAGTAGCCGACGTCGCGGACCTTCTCGGCGCCGCCGGTGACCAGTCGGGCGCCCTCACGCACGGCGCGCTCGATGTAACCGAGCACCGTTCCGAACTGCTTGGCCGAGGCCGAGGGGCCGATCCGGGTGGCAGGGTCGAACGGGTCTCCCACGGTGTATTTCGACGCCGCCGCCCGCGCCATGTCCAGTGCCTCGCCGTACCGGGACCGCGGCACCAGCATCCGGGTCCAGGCCATGCAGGTCTGGCCGCCGTTGAGGAAGGCGTTGCCGACGCCCACCTTGACCGCGGTGGCCAGGTCGGCGTCTTCGAGGATCACGTTGGCCGACTTGCCACCCAGCTCGAGCGCCACCTTCTTCACCGTGCGCCCGGCCAGTTCGCCGACCCGCGCCCCGACGTCGGTCGAGCCCGTGAACGAGACGAAGTCGACCTCGGGATGTTCGGCGAGCCGCTCGCCGATCACGGCGCCCGCCCCCGACACCAGATTCACCACGCCGGCGGGCAGGGCCGCCTCCGCGACGGCCTCCATGAATTCGAACACCGACAGCGGCGCCTCGTTGCTGGGCTTGAGCACCACCGTGCAGCCGGCCGCGACCGCAGGCAGCACCTTCGCGACCACCTGGTACAGCGGGTAGTTCCACGGGGTGATCGCCCCGACCACGCCGTAGGGCTCCCGCAGGACCAGCGAATTGCTCACGCGCTCTTCGAATTCGAAGGAGTCCAGCACGCCGGCGAAACCCCGGGCCACCGCCAGCGGCACCTGCGTCTGCACGGTTTGGGCGATGCGCAGCGGGGCGCCCATCTCGCGGCTGATGGTCTCGGCAATGTCGGGCAGCCTCTTCTCCATCGCGGCGATCACCGCGGCGACCCGCCCTCGGCGCTCGGCGATGCCGATCAGCGGGTCGAACGCACGCCGGGCGGCGGCGACCGCCGCGTCCACGTCGGCCTGCGTGCCGGCGGGCACCGAACCGATCGGCTTCTCGGTCGAGGGGTCGATCACCTCGATGGCGTCGCGCCCGGCGGGCTCGACCCATTGCCCGTCGATGAACAGCGTGGTGCGGTCGTAGTCGTGCATGGTCTTCTTTCGGTCAGGGGACAATGCTGGCTCGGACGTCGCGCCTGCCTTCGGCGGCCGCGAAGGCCTCATTGATGTCGTCGAGCGAATAGCATTTCGCGGCAAGGTGACTCAGTGGCAGCCTGGCTTGGTTCTGTTCCAGGAAGGCCAGCGCCCGCGACAATACCTCCGGGTCGTACAGCGACACTCCGATCATCGTCTTGTTGGCGAACACGAATCGGGAAGGATCGAACTCGAAGGTCTTGCCGATGTTGATGTTGCCGATCTCGACGTAGCGGCCGAATTGCCCGAGCAGCTTGAGGCCCTCGTCGATCGCCGCCGGGTGGCCCGCCACCTCCACCGCCACGTCGGCCCCCTGCCCATCGGTGAGCTTGCGGACGAGCTTGGCGCGGTCCTTGACGTCGGGCACCTCGGTGATGTCGATGACATGGTCGGCGCCGAAGGCGCCCGCCAGTTCCAGGCGTTCGGGCACCCCGTCGAGGACGATCACACGTGCCGCCCCGCGCGCCTTGGCGACCGCGACCGCATACAGGCCGAGCGCACCGGCGCCCTGCACCACCACGGTCTCGCCGAGCTGCTGGCCGACCCGCTCGAGGCCGTACATCACCTGCGACAGTGCGCAATTGGCGCCGGCGGCGATGTCGTCGGAAACACCGTCGGGCACGGTGTACACCACCGCGCCGGCCGGCAGCAGGTAGTAGTCGCCGTATCCGCCGACGAAATACGGCGGCGCGTCGGCACGGCCGAGCATCGCCATCGTCAAGTTCAGACACGCGTTACGCCGGCCGGCCAGGCAATTCCGGCACCGATGGCAGCAGAAAAAATACGGGAAGACCACCCGGGCGCCCGGTTGCAGAGGTGTGCCGCTGGAATCCGTGCTGACGCCGTCGCCGAGCGCTTCGACCGCGCCGACCATCTCGTGGCCCAGAACGGTCGGCAGCTGGCCGCCCAGGCCCCGGGTGGCGAAGGTCCCGTGCCAGGCGTGCACATCCGAGCCGCAGATGTTGGCCCGGGTGACTTTGACGAGGATCTCGCCGGGGCCGACGTCGGGCAGGCTGACGGTTTCGATTTCGAAGGGCTTACCGGGCCCGTCGAAGCGTGCGATGCGGCCTGTGTACACGGGCGACGAATTCCTTTCGGGCAGATGCTATTTCGAGGTCAACTGAATGCGTGCTCTTCAATACTGAACCGTTCCCGCAGCAAGCGTTTGAGCAACTTCCCGCTGGGGTTCTTCGGCAGCGCGTCGACGAAGAAGACACGTTTGGGCGTCTTGAAGCCGGCCAGATGAGCCCGGCAGTGGGAGAACAGGTCTTCCTCGGTGAGGGTGGCGCCGTCGCGGGGGACGACGGCGGCCACCACGGCTTCCACCCACACGGGGTGGGGCAGGCCGAACACCGCGACTTCCTCAACACCGTTGTGCCGGTAGATGACTTCCTCGACCTCCCGGCTGGCCACGTTCTCGCCGCCGGTCTTGATCATGTCCTTCTTGCGGTCGACGACGTGCAGCAGCCCGTGTTCGTCGAAGTAGCCGAGGTCACCGGAGTGGAACCAGCCGCCCTTGAAGGCCGCCGCCGTGCGTTCCGGGTCATTCAGGTAGCCCGGGGTCAAATGCGGGCTGCGGTGGGCGATCTCGCCGACCACGCCGGCCGCGACGGGGTTGTCGTCGTCGTCGAGGATGACCGTTTCCACGTTGAGCACCGGCCGCCCGGCCGCACCGCCGTGCGCGTCCTGTTCGTCGGGTCCCAGCGCGGAGGCCAGCGGCGCCATCTCGGTCTGGCCGTAGAAGTTCCACAGCCGCAGGTTGGGCAGCCGCTCGCGGATCTCGCGCAGGATCTCCACCGGCATTGCCGAGGCGCCGTAATAGCCCTTGCGCAGGCTGGACAGGTCCACCTGATCGAACACCGGTGAGCGCAGCAGCGAGATCCAGACCGTCGGGGGAGCGAAATAGTTCGTGACACGGTAGCGCTCGATCGTCCGCAGCACGGTTTCGGGCTCGGGCCGCGGCAGGATGACGCTGGTCGCGCCCAGGTAAATATCGGTGGCCAAGAAGTTGTCTAGCTGCGCGCAGTGATACAGCGGCAGCGAGTGGATTTCGACGTCGTCGGGCGACATCTCGCCCGCGACGATCGTGCTGACGTACTGCCACATCAGGCTGCGGCTGGTGTGGATGGCGGCCTTGGGACGGGATTCGGTTCCGCTGGTGTACATCAACCGCACGGGTTGGTCGTCGTCGACGTGCGGGCTCGGGGCCGGTGCGTCGGTGGTCAGCCACTGGCTGAAATCCGCCCAACCGGGCACGCCCTGGTGTCCCCTCGGCACCAGGGCGACCTTGGCCCTGACCGCCCCACCTCGCCGCATCGCCTCCTCGGCGGTCGGTGTCAGATCCGCTTCGACGACGAGGCCGCCGACCCGACTGTGATCGAGGATGTAGGCGATCTCCTCTGCGGTCAGCATGAAGTTGATCGGGACCAGGACCACTCCCGCACGCGCCGTCGCGAATGCCAGCACGGCGTACTGCCAGCAGTTGCGTGACAAGAGCCCTAATCGGCCGCCGGGTCCAAACCCGCTGTCGTGCAAGGCCGCCGCCGTCCGGTCTACCAGGTCATCGAATTCGGCAAACGTCAGCACGACACCGTCGTCGATGATCGCGATCTTGTGCGGGTGCCGGCGGGCCGATCGCCGGGGGATATCGCCGAGTCCATGGCTACGTGCCCGTTCGATCATGGCGTCGAGGTCATCGGACTGCATGCCGGTCACGGTAAGCGCCGCCGCCCGCGAGCGGGCCATCCGTGTCCCGCTGAGTAGGCAGGGGCCCGCCAAGCGCGGGGGACCGCGCCGATACTCATCCGCATGAGCACTGGTGTCCCTTTCACGACCGAAAGCGCCGGGTGGACGGGTCCGGATCACGACGGCGTCGACGAACTGCGCGCCAACCTGCGTCAGGCGGACCCCGGCGTGCTGGTCGCCGTCCTGGCGCAGCTGACCGGCGATCCGACCGTGGCCGAGCGGTTCGCACCGAAGATCAGCCACGTGCCCAACCCGCCGGAGCAGGCCGGCGTCACCGATCCGGAGACCGCCGCACGGCTCATCGAGGAGATCGTCACGGCACTGGGGGAGCCGCGCCGGCAGGACGCGGTGCCCGCCGACGACCTCGACCTGTTCGCCCGTATCGCCCCCATCGCGCTCGGGGGAGAGATCGGACCCGAGTATCTGCAGCTGCTCCTCGAGCAGGGCGGGTTCCAGCCCTCACAACCGGTACTGCCGCGCACCGCAAAGCTTCCCGCGGACTTCCGGGTGGTCATCATCGGCGCGGGCATTGCGGGCATCACCGCCGCGCTCGCGTGCGCGGACGCGGGGATCGAATACCAGATCATCGAGCGAAACGACGAGGTCGGCGGCACCTGGTACACCACCACCTATCCCGGCATCGGTGTCGACACGCCCTCGGCCTACTACTCCCTGTCGCGTGACGTCAACGGCGACTGGTCGAGTTATTACCCGCAGGGTGCGGAGTATCAGGCCTACCTGGTGTCGGTGGCGGACAAGAACGATCTGCGCCGGCACACCCGGTTCGGCACCGAGGTCGAAGCGTTGTGGTGGGACGAGGGGCGCCGGCAGTGGCAGATCCACGCGGTCGGCCCGGACGGAACCCGCGACGTCAGTTACGCGAATGTGGTGATTCCGGCCGCCGGGTATCTCAATCGGCCGCGGTGGCCGGAACTGCCTGGCCGCGAGACGTTCTCGGGAATTTCGATCCATTCCGCACAGTGGGATCCGAAGCTGGATCTCACGGGCAAGAGGGTCGCGATCATCGGAGCCGGGTGCACCGCGGTCCAGATCGTCGACGCATGCGTGGACCAGGTCGCGCACATGACGGTGTTCCAACGCCAGCCGCACTGGGTCGCGCCGCGACGGCGGCCATCCGACGATGTTCCCGCCTACCAGAGGTGGCTGGGCACCCGGCTCCCGTTCTACGCCAATTGGGTTCGGCTCAAGTCCTATTGGGGCACATCGGACAACAACTATCCGGTGATCCTGCATGACGAGGAGTGGGCGGCCGAGCACCTGTCGATCTCGCCGGCCAACGACGTGCTGCTGCAGATCTGCCTCGATTACATCGATCGCGTGTTCGGCGCGGGCAGCGAGCTCGCCCGCAAGGTCACCCCCGACTTCGCTCCCTACGGCAAGCGGATCATCCGCGACCCCGGCGGCTACTATGCCGCGCTGGCCCGTGAGCACGTCGACGTCGAGGCCAGCGAACCGGCCCGGGTCAACGAGGCCGGAATCGTGACCGCCGACGGCAGGCAGATCGACCTCGACATCATCATCTACGCGACCGGCTACTACCTGGATTTCCTTTCCAACGTGGATATTCGGGGCCGCGACGGCAAGAAGCTGACCGACGAGTGGGGCGACGCTCCCCGGGCCTACCGGGGCGGGATGGTGCCCGGATTCCCGAACCTGTTCATTTCCTCCGCACCCAACTACAGTCCGGGTCACGGCGCGGGGCACAACTTCGGTGTCGAAGTGATGGTGCACTACGTGATGGAATGCCTGCAGTTGCTGGCGTTGCGCGAGGCCGCCACGATGGAGGTCACGCAGCGCGCCTACGAGGACTACGTCGACCGCATCGATGCGACCATGGCCGGCACCGTATGGCGCCACACGCCGTCGGCCCACACCTACTATCGGTCGGGGGGCCGGATCGTGATCGCTTTCCCGTACCGCCTGGTCGACTTCTGGCACGACCATCGTGCCCCCGTCGAGGGGGATCTCGAGCTGCGATGAGCGACGGGTTACTTTCCGGCAAGACGGCTTTGGTCACCGGTAGCAGCCGGGGTATAGGGCGCGCCATCGCGCAGCGACTGGCCGCCGAGGGCGCGACCGTGGCGGTCACCGCACGATCGCACACGTCTTCTCTGTCGACGCGGGCCGGAACCACCGCCGCGTTGCCGGGGACCATCGGCGAAACGATCGAGCTGATCGAGGCCGCCGGGGGCTCGGCGTTCGGTGTTGCGAGCGACCTGGAGGATGCGCGGCAGCGCGACGGTTTGGTCGGGGCGGTGCTCGAGCGCACCGGACGCATCGACATCCTGGTCAACAACGCCGGTTTCGCCGACTACTCGCTGGTCGAGGACATGAGTCTGGAAACGTTCGATCGCACCGTGGAGCACTACCTTCGCGTTCCGTTCGTACTGACGAAATCCGCTGTGCCGCACATGCGTAACCAGGGCGCGGGCTGGATCGTCAACATCGGCTCGGTGACGGGCGTGGCCCCCGTCCGGCCGTACCGGGAATACAACAAGACGTCCGGCGACGTGATCTATGCGTCCATGAAAGCGGCCCTGCACCGGTTCACCCAGGGCGTGGCCGCCGAGCTGCTGGACGCCAACATCGCCGTGAATTGCGTCGGGCCCTCGACGGCGGTACGCACTCCCGGTGCCGCGCAACTGATCCCGGACTCGTTCCCCACCGAACCGGTGGAGTATCTGGCCGAGACGGTGCTGGCGATGTGCCATCTGGCCGCCCAGGAGCGCACCGGCTTGGTCGCGTTCAGCCTGCACTACCCGTGGTCACAACGACTACCGGTGCACAGCCTGGACGGCACCGAGGTGTTGCCACCCTTGCAGCCGCCCGCGACCGCCAACCCGAATATCGCCCCGGCGGGGGTCTAGACGAGTACCGGGTCGGGGATGGCGCAGAAGCTGTGGCATACCCGGTCGCGGATGATCACGTCGGTGGTCTCCGGGTCGAACCAGCGGTCCACCACCGCCCAGTGGATCGGGTGCATCAGGTAGGGCCCCATCAGCGCCTCGACGTCGGCGAACTCCTGCTCGAAAACGTGCGTCCACGAGCAGTTTCCGACCACGGCGGATACCCGGCTCAGCTGCCACGCCCGGATCGTCGGTAGGTACCGGGGCATCGACGACAGCTCGCGCTCGAACCGGGCGACGGTGTGCTCGGGTGTGTCGGGCTGCACGCGCAGCAAAAGCGTTCGGTAAACCGTGCCGGCGTTGTCGCCGCAGCGAACGGGTGCGCCCGCGTAGCCCGCGCCGTTGACTCGATCCACCGACGGATCAGCCAGCACGGCGGCGAGATCATCTGCCGCGCGATCACATTGGTCTTTCGTCGCGAACCGCAGATGCAGCAGAATGTCGCCCCCGTTGCGCGAGCCGGGCAGCGTCGGTTGCACCACCCGGCGCAGCGGCGCCGCCGCACCGGCGGCCGTGCGCAACTCGTCGAGGATCCGGTCGCGATCGGCCTCGGCGACGTCGATCAGCCGCGTGAGGTTATACATCGCACAGTCCGTCTACGTCGTCGGCGGCCGCGGCGAAGGATCGGGACCGATCGGTCAGCAATTCGCCTATCCGCGACCACCATTCGCGCAGCGCGGGATCCGGGCGCCCCTTCCACGTCATCTCCCACCACGCCTGCGCGCTGGGCAGTGTCCAGGTGATGGTGACGGTGTTGACCTGCTCCTCGGACTCGTCGAACCAGATCGGCGGGCTCACCAGGATGTCGCGCAGCGTCATGCCCCGTTCGCGCGCGCCGGGGGCGTATTCGGCGAGGTAGGCGTCGACGAATCGGCGGGCACACCCGGGTCGGGTCACCACCCGGTCGATCACGAACACTTCGCCGTCGGCCATGAGCCGACCGTATGGCACGCCGGGGACGCGGCGCCGTCGGCTCCCGGCCACCGGGAACCTACCGTTGACCAACTGCGGATGCGGGGGTCAGTGTCGCCGCATGAGTGTAGCGCCGCCCGACCCTTTCGCCCCCGCCGTACTGGGGCCGGTGACATTGCGTAACAGGGTGATCAAGGCGGCGACGTCGGAAGGCCGATCACCGCGGGGCTTGGTGACCGATGATCTGATCGAGTTCCATCGGTCGTTCGCCTCCGGTGGCGTCGGGATGACGACCGTCGCGTACTGCTGCGTGGCGCCCGAGGGTGCCAGCGCGCCCGGACAAATCGTGATGAGCGAGGCGGCCCGTCCGGGCCTGCGGAAGCTGACCGACGCGGTGCACCAGGACGGTGCGGCGATCTCGGCCCAACTCGGGCACGCGGGTGTCGTGGCGCAGAAAAGGCTGACCGGGGTCACGCCCATGGCGCCGAGCAGGTTCGTCAACCCCGCATCCATGGGTTACTGCCGCGAGATCACCCGCGCCGAGATCGCCCGGGTGATCGACCAATTCGGTGCCGCCGCCCGGGTGGCCGCCGACGCGGGCTTCGATGCCGTGGAACTGCATTTCGGTCACCTATACCTGCCGAGCTCGTTTTTGAGTCCGTTGATCAACCGACGCAGGGATGAATACGGCGGCGACATCGACAACCGGTCGCGGTTCTGCCGTGAGATCGCCCGGCGCGTTCGCGACGAGATCGGTGACCGCATCGCGGTGACCGCCAAGCTCGATATGGACGACGGTGTGCCCGGTAGCATCTGGGTCGACGAGGCGCTGCGCACCGCGGCGCTGCTCGATGCCGACGCCGTGCTGGATGCCATCGAATTGACCCAGGGCTCTTCGGTTTTCAAGCCCATGTATCTGTTTCGTGGTGACGTCCCCGTCAAGGAATTCGCCCAGGTCATGCCGCAGCCCATGCGCACCGGCATCCGTCTCATCGGAAAGTGGGCGATGGGCGACTATCCCTACCGTGACCTTTACATGCTGGAAAATGCCCGCCAGTTCGTTCCCCTCATGCGCAACACCAAGCTGATCCTGCTGGGAGGCATCACCAATCGCGAGCACGTCGAGACCGGCATGCGCGAGGGCTTCGATTTCGTGGCGATGGGGCGGGCGCTGCTGCGCGAACCGGACCTGGTCTCGAGGATGATCGCCGATCCGGCCACCCGAAGCCGCTGCACCCACAACAATCAGTGCATGGTCACCGTGTTCGGGCGGACCCATTGCGTGCTCGATCCCGGACAGCGCTACGGTGCGGCAGAACCGTTGCGCGCCAACGAACTACCGCTGCAATAGATCGGACAGGGCTGCGGCGGCCTCTTTGCGCGCCCGGTGCGCGATGTCGAGCATCGGCATCGTCATGAACCCGTGGATGCCGCCGTGGTAACACAATTGCCTGGTCGGCACGCCGGCCGCTGTCAACGCGCCGGCGTAGGCCAATCCCTCGTCGCGCAGGGGATCGTGGCCGGCGACCACCACCACGGCGGGCGGCACCCCGCGCAGGTCGGCGCTCAGCGGCGCGGCGTACGGGTGCGCGCGGTCCTCGCGCGAGGGCAAGTAGCAATCCCAGTACCACTGCAGCGCCGGTTTGGGATTGTAGAAGCCCCGGCCGAACAGCCGGTAGGACTCGGTGTCGAAGTCGGCCGCGATCACCGGGTAGAGCAGCAGTTGGGCCGCCGGCGCCGGGCCGCCGCGGTCGCGGGCCATGATCGCGGTCACCGCGGCCAGGTTGCCGCCCGCGCTGTCGCCGCCCACGACCAGACGCTCGGGGTCAGCCCCGAGCGACCCGGCGTTGTCGTACGCCCAGCACGTCACGGCGTACACGTCCTCGACCGCCGCCGGCCAGGGATTCTCCGGAGCCAACCGATAGTCGACCGAAACCACAACGGCGGGAACGAGGTTGGCGATATTGCGGCAGAGCCCGTCGTGGCTGTCCAGGTCGCAGAACACGAACCCGCCGCCGTGCGCGTAGACCAGGATCGGCACCGGTCCCGCCGCCTCGGGACGGTATACGCGCACGGGGATCGGGCCACCCTGACCCTCCACCGAGCGATCGGCGACCGCGGCGACGGGTTCGGGCCGCGCCGGCGGCACGAGCCTTGACCGGATGAGCGCTCGGGCCTCGGCGCCGCTCATCTCCTGCACGGGTGGGAACCCGCCATCCAATTGCGGGAGGATCGCAGCGATCTGCGGATCGAGGCTCACGCGTACTGCAGGGCCGGCCGTCGCGCCGGCGCCGGGTGTTGCGGCCGCAGGGAAGGCAACGGCCGCAGCGGCTGCAGGGTCGGGGCGACTCGTTGCGGGCCGCCTTCGACGTTGCGCCACACGCCCATCGCGGTCATGCGCACCGGGGCGGCGAGGCGCTGGTCAAGCGCCATGCGATTCAGCGGACCGCATACCGACACGGCCGCCACGGCCTCACCGGGACACCCGATAGGGGCCGCGACACAGCCAAACCCGAGCAGGGATTCTTCGCGCTCGAAGGCGACGCCGTGCGCCCTGACCTTGGCCAGTTCCGCCGCCAGTTGCGGAGCGCTGGAAATCGAGTACTTCGTCAGGCGGGCCCCCAGATCGATGTCGGTCTCCTCGTCGCGATAAGCCAGGATCGCCTTACCGACGGCGGTACAGTGCGCGGGCTGACGGCCGCCGACCCGGGTGGGGATCGCACCGATCATCCGGTCGCCGACCTTGTCGAGGTAGACGACGTCGGCTCCGTCCAGCACCGCGAGGTGCACGACAAGCCCGGTGGCGCGGTGCAATTCACCCAGCAGTGGGCCCGCGGCCCGCACCAACCGATCCTGGTGCACGGCAAGCGAACCCAGCTCCACCAGCCGCATGCCGAGTTCGTAGTCACGACCGCTGCGACGCAGCCAGCGCAATTGAACCAGCCGCTCGAGCATGCGGTGCGCCGACGAGCGTGGCAGGCCGGTGCGGCGCACGATCTGGGCCAGCGTCAGCCGTCCGGGGCCGTCGAAGGCGTCCAGGACCAGCGAGATGCGGTCGATGACGGCGGTGGGGGTTTCGGCAGGCGCGGCCATACGTCCTCCTGGCTGGCATATTCCTATTAGGAATATAGTTCTACCACACCGCTGTGGTCGCTGTCACACACCGCGCCGACAAACCCGCGAGCGTAACGGCACTGCGAATCTCCGCGCGATTTTTCGCAGTGGCGTTACGCCCGCGGGCAAAAGGGAATCAGGCGTTGGCGGCCGAGCGTCCGGCGCGGCGGCCGTAGAAGCTGCCGTCACCGAGCGAGACGCCGCTGGCATAACCCCACGCGGCCAGGCCGGCGGTGCACCGGCCCGCGGCGAACAGCCCGGGTATGGGCGCGCCGCTGACGTGCAACACCTCGGCGTCCAGCGTGGTGGCGAGCCCGCCGAGGGTGAAGCCGCCGGTGCTTTCCCGCAGGTCGATGGCGCCGACGGGGGAGCCGATCGGCCTGATCCACTCGGCCTTCTTGTGCAGCAGCGGGTCCTCGCCGCGCGCGGCGCCCTCGTTGTAGGCGGCCACGGTGGCCTGCAGCGAACCGGGCGGCAGGCCCATGTCGCGTTCCAGGTCGCCGACGGTGTCGGCCACCCAGGTCGCCGGGCGCAGCATCAGCTTCGGCGACCACGACGCCTCCGCCTCCTCCTGCGCGTCACCGTCGATGATCAGGTACGCGACGTTGTCCTGCTGGTACAGCGTGAGCTGGCCGATGCGGCCCGGGTAGGTGTCCTCGGCGACGTAGCGCTGACCGCGCCCGTTGACCAGGACGCCGCGCACCAGCTGTTGGGGGTCGACGAAGATCGCGACCTCGGTGGCGTCCATGTGCGCCAGGTCGGCGCCCAGCGCCTGCGCCATCCGTATCGCCTGCCCGTCGTGTTGCTCGATCGACGCGGCCGGCCGTCCCGCGATGCGCGGCGCGTAGCGCGCCACCATCGCGTCGTTGTAGGCGAAACTGCCGGTGGCGAGCACGACCCCGCGGCGCGCCCGGATCGCCATGTCGCTCCCGTACTGGCGGGCGCAGATGCCCACCACCCGGCCGTCGGATTCGGTGATCAGCCGCTGCACCCGCACGTCGTAGAGCGCCCGCGCGCCGGCGGCGGCGGCCGTTTCGACGAGCGGCTTCATCAGCATGTAGCCCGCGCTTGCTTCGCCCTGCTTCTTGTTCTGCATCTGCGGGACGTGCCCGCGCGGGGCGGGGGCAGCGATCGTGTTGAACGGATAGGAGTTTTCGCCGCCGCTGTACATCAACCCCTGATCGCCCATGGGCTCCCAGCCCGGCTCGGAGAAGAACTCCGCCTTGAACGGGACGCCGCAGCCCACCAGCCAGTCGAAGTGGGCGACGCTGCCGGCGCAGTAGTCGGCGATCCTGGTCTCGTCGGCGCCGGGGCCCATCGCGACGTTGAGGAATGCCGCCATGTTGTCGACGGAATCGTCGAAGCCGCAAGCCTTTTGCAGCGGCGTGCCGCCCCCGAGATAGATGAATCCGCCCGCCATCGACGCCGCGCCGCCCCAGGAGCCGGTGCGCTCGAGCACCAGGACGTCGGCGCCGGACCGGGCGGCTTCCACCGCCGCGGCGGCGCCCGCGATCCCATAGCCGGCGATGACGACGTCGGCCTCGGCGTCCCACGACGTGATCGACGACGCCGCCACCGGCGTCACATCGAATTCGGCGATCACATGCGCATGGCCGCGGGTGGATCCGGAATCCACTCGTGGCCCCAATAGCTGTCGGCGGTGATTTCCTCTGCGGTGTAGTACGTTTCGTCGACCCGCATCCCATCGGTGCCGAATTCGATGTCCCAGTCGCCGGGCGCGCGGACGTAGAAGGACACCATCTTGTCGTTGGTGTGCCGGCCCAGGGTGGACGCGACGGTGAAGCCATCGGCGTTGACGCGGTCCAGCGCCTGGCCGACCGCGTCGAGGGTGTCCACCTCCACCATGACGTGCACCAGTCCGGGATCGCGCTGCTGGGCGGCGGGGCAGATCGCCAGGCTGTGATGGCGCGCGTTGATGCCGAGGAACCGCACCCGGATCGGGCCGAACTCGGCGGGCAGCGGCACCCGGAACGCGCCGCGGGACCGGAAACCGAGCACCTCGGTGTAGAAGTCGACGACGCCATTGAAATCGGTTGCGGGAACGACGACGTGGCCCAGGCCCTGGTCGCCCGTCACGAACTTCGCGCCGAACGGCGTGATCACCGGGCTGTGGTCGAGCACCGCGCTGTGGAAGACCTCCAGCGTGGTGCCGGCCGGGTCCTCGAAGGTGATCACCTCTTCGACGCGGCGGGCGTCGGCCTCCTGGACGGACAATTCCTTGAAACCGACACCGGCACCGTCCAGGGCGGCCTTGACCCGTTGCAGCGCCTGGTGGTCGCGCACCTCCCAGCCGACGGTGATCACCCGGTCAACGTCGCCGGGCACGACGATGATCCGGGCCGCGCGCTCGTCCATCCGCAAGTACAGCGCGGACTCGTCAGGTCCTTTCCCTTCGGCGAATCCCAGCACACCGAACGCGAAATGGCGCCAACGCTCGATATCGGCGGTCGAAACCGTGATGTAGCCAAGGCTTTTCAGGTCAGTCACCGAAAGCTCCTCAGATCAGGGCCCGCAGCGGGCCCTCGGGCGGGTCGATGCCGATCGAACTCAGCGCCGCCGCGTGATAGGTGGTGCCGGGGACATGGATGGCGTGCATCTGTCCGACGTGCACGTCACGCCAATACCGTTGCAGCGGCTTGTCCATCCGGGCCGCGTTGCCGCCGGAGCGGGCGAAGATCTCGTCGACGGCCGAGACCGCGCGCCACACCGCGCGAACCTGGGTGCGGCGCCCGGCCGCGCGGTCGGCGAACGACACCTCCTTGCCGGCCGCGACCATGTCGTAGATGCGGTCGGCGTTGGCCAGCAGCTCCTGGCGGGCGGCGTTGATGTCGGCGGCGGCCTCGCCGATCGCGTGCATCACGTAGGGGTCGTCCTTGATCGCGGTGCCGGTCGCGCCGACCCGGCCCCGCTGGTAATCCAGGTGCGCGGCCAGCGCGCCCTCGGCGATGCCGATGGTGGCCGCCGAGATGCCGAGCGGGAACATCGTCGACCACGGCATCAGGTACAGCGGTTCGGTCATGCCGGCCTCGCGCTGGGCGGTGCCGTCCATCACCTTCGCCGCGTCCATGGTCCGGTAGGCGGGGACGAACGCGTCTTTGACGATGACGTCCTTGGAGCCAGTTCCGCGCAGCCCCACCACATTCCACGAGTCCTCGACGATCTCGTAGTCCTTGCGCGGCAGGATCATGTGCAGCATCTGCGGCGGCATCAACGGGACGCCCTTGTCGTCGCCGAGCATGGCCCCCAGGATGATCCAGTCGCAGTGATCGGTGCCCGAGCTGAACTGCCAGCGCCCGTTGAAGAGGTAGCCGCCGTCGACCGGTTTGGCCACGCCCTGCGGCGCGTACGGGGAGGCCATCCAGGTGTCGACGTCGTCGGCCCAGATTTCGGCGGCGACCTTGGGGTCCGCGTAGGCCAGCTGGTAGGGATGCACACCCACCACGCCGACGATCCAGCCGGCGGCGGGATCCAGCGCCGCGGTCGCCATGGTCGTTTCGGCGAACTCGCGGGGGTGGACCTCGAAGCCCTGGTATTGCTTGGTCTGCAGCAGCCGGATCAGGCCTGCGCCCTTCATCAGCTTGACGGTGTCGTCGGTCAGCCGGCCGAGTTGTTCGGCTTCCGCGGCCTGGTCGCGCAATTGATCGGCCATCGCCACTACCCGGTCGATTACCCGGTCGCTCATATCGTTGTCCTTACGTGTGGGGCTTAGTAATGGTCTACCGCAGTGGGGGCCAGTCCCAAAGGAAATCCCGATGAGCGGACACGGCGGTTGTCAAAATTTGACCCGAACATCGGTGCCGGCCGGCCGCGCCTGGCAGGCGAGAATCAGGCCGTCTTCGAGATCTTCCGGGCCCAGGACGTCGCACGGGGCCATGGCCACCTCGCCCGTGACGACGGTCGCCACGCACGAACCGCAGCGGCCTTCCCGGCACGAGTGGGGCACCGCGATCCCCGCGTCCAGCAATGTCTCGACCAGCGTCTGACCGCACGGCCAGCGCAAACGATGCCGACGACCGTCCAGATCGACTTCGACGTGTGCGACTTCCGCCATCGGCCGATCGTCGGCCGGGGCGCCGGGATGGCGGACGCCCGCGCCCGGTGGCCGGGAAAACTCGCCTCAAGCGTCCGGTGACCGGGAGGGGGAGCGGGTCGCGATGCCCAAGGCTTTACGGTGAGTACTTGTGAGCGATCTCGGCCAGCAGTCCGTCGATGTCGTCGTGGTCGGCGCCGGCTTCGCCGGCCTCTACGCCCTGCACACGCTGCGCGGCCGGGGCCTCTCGGTGCGAGTGCTCGAAGCCGCGCCCGAGATCGGCGGCACCTGGTATTACAACCGCTATCCCGGCGCGCGCTGCGACGTCGAGAGCGTCGATTACTGCTACTCGTTCTCCGACGAACTACAGCAGGAATGGAACTGGACCGAACGCTATGCCACCCAGGCCGAGATCCTCGAGTATCTGAACTGGGCCGCCGACAAACTCGACCTGCGCCGCAACATCGCGCTGCGCACCCGGGTGGTCTCGGCGACGCTCGACGAGGCCACGCTGCGCTGGACGATCGCCACCGATGCCGGACAGACGATCTCGGCGCGGTTCTGTCTGATGGCCACCGGCCCGTTGTCGGCCGCACTGACCCCGGACTTCGACGGCCTGGACACCTTTGGCGGCGAGATCTACCACACCGCCCAATGGCCCCACGACCCCGTCGACTTCCGCGGTAAACGGGTGGCCGTCATCGGCACCGGATCCTCTGGCATCCAATCGATCCCGATCATCGCCGAGCAGGCCGCGCACCTCTACGTCTTCCAGCGCACCCCCAATTACAGTGTCCCGGCGGGCAACAGGCCGCTGTCGGCCGCAGAGCTCGACGGAATCAAGGCGGAATATGCGCAGCGGCGCGCGCTGTCGTGGCGCAGCGGCGGCGGGTCACCGCACCTCACCGCCCCGAAGCCGACGATGCAGTTCACGCCCGAGGAGCGCCGAGCGGCGTTCGAAAAGCGGTGGCAGCTGGGCGGTGTGCTGTTCTCGAAGACCTTCCCGGACCAGATGACCGATCTGGAGGCCAACGAAGAGGCCCGCAAATTCTACGAGGAGAAAGTCCGGGCGATCATCGACGACCCGGCCGTCGCCGACCTACTGATCCCCAACGACCACCCCATCGGCACCAAGCGAATCTGCACCGACAGCAACTACTTCCAGACCTTCAACCGGCCGAACGTGTCGCTGATCAGCGTCCGCGCCACCCCCATCGAATCCGTCGACACCACCGGCATCAACACCACCGACGCCCACTACGACGTCGACATGATCGTGCTGGCAACGGGTTTCGACGCGATGACCGGGGCGTTGGGCAGGATCGACATCGTCGGACGCCGCGGCACCGCCCTGCGCGACGACTGGGCACACGGACCCCGCACCTATCTGGGGCTGGGCGTCGACGGGTTCCCCAACATGTTCCTGATCTCGGGCCCGGGGGCGCCCGCCGTGCTGGCGAACATGGTGCTGCACGCCGAAGCCCAGGTGAACTGGATCGCCGAGGCCATCGCGTTCCTCGACGAGCACGGTTACGCCGCAATCGAAGCCAAGGTCGACAGCGTGGACGCCTGGGGCGCCGAATGCGCCCGCCGGGCCGAGACGACGTTGTTCACCAAGGCGAACTCCTGGTACATGGGCGCGAACGTGCCGGGAAAGCCGCGGGGCTTCATGCTGTTCGTCGGGGGCTTCGCCGCGTACAACGACATCTGCGCCGAGGTCGCCGACGCCCGCTACCGCGGCTTCGATCTGATCGAACGATGACGGGATTGCTGGACAAGGTTGTCGTCGTCACCGGCGCCGCCAAAGGAACCGGGCGGGTGCACTGTCAGCGCTTCGCCGACGAGGGCGCCGATGTGATCGCGCTCGACGCGCCCGCCGCGGCCGACGAATTGCGGGGCACTGCAAGGGAAGTCGCCGGCCGCGGTCGGCGATGCGTGATCGGCCTGGCCGATGTCACCGACCTCGGGGCCGTCACCACCGCCATCGATGCCGGCGTCGCCGAGCTGGGCCGCCTCGACGTCATCGTCGCCAACGCCGGCGTCCACCTGCAGGGCGCGCCGTCCTGGGAACTCGACCCGCAGGTGTGGCAGCGCACGCTGGACATCAACCTCACCGGCGTCTGGCACACCGTCAGGGCCGGCGTGCCGCATATCGGCACCGACGGCGGCTCCGTCGTCATCATCAGCTCCACCAGCGGCATTCGCGGCCTGCCCAACACCGCCCACTACACCGCCAGCAAGCACGCGGTGGTGGGACTGGCCCGCACGCTCGCCAACGAGCTCGGGCCCCGCGGCATTCGGGTCAACACCGTGCACCCTGGCCCGGTCGCGACCCCAATGGTGCTCAACGAGACCACCTTTCGGCGGTTGCGACCGGACCTAGCCAACCCGACGGAGGCCGACGCCGCCGAGGTGCTGCGCGCTCGCAACCTGCTTCCGGTGCCGTGGGTCGAGCCCGTCGACATCGCCAACGCCGTGCTGTTCCTGGCCTCGGATGAAGCCCGCTACATCACCGGCACACAGCTCGTCGTCGATGCCGGCCTGACCCAGAAGACGACATGAGGGCGGCCCCCGCCGCGCGACTCCAAGGCAAGGTCGCCCTGATCACCGGCGCGGCGCGGGGGATCGGTCGCGCGCAGGCGGTGCGGTTCGCGCAGGAGGGCGCCGACATCGTCGCGCTCGACGTGTGCGGCCCGATCGACACGGTGATCGTCCCGCACAGCACCCCGGACGACCTCGACACCACCGCCTCGCTGGTCCGCGAGGCCGGCGGCCGGGTGCACACCGACATCGTCGACGTCCGCGACCTCGCCGGCCTGCAGGCCGCCACCGACCGAGGCGCCGAGCGGTTCGGCGGCCTGGACGTGGTGTGCGCGACCGCGGGGATCACGTCGCGCGGCCTGGCGGTCGACCTGGACGAAAACGCCTGGCGCACCATGCTGGACGTCAACCTCACCGGTGTCTGGCAGACCTGCCGCGTTGGCGCGCCCCACCTCATCGCCCGCGGCGCCGGGTCGGTGATCCTGACGAGCTCCATCGCCGGGCTGCGCGGGCTGGTCGGCGTCGCGCACTACACGGCCGCCAAGCACGGCGTGGTCGGCCTGATGCGCTCGTTGGCCAGTGAGCTTGCGCCGCATAATGTTCGGGTCAACTGCATCAACCCGACCAACGTCGACACGCCGATGATCCACAATGAGTTCGTCAGCAGCGCATTTCGCCCGGACCTGGACCGCCCGCCCACGCGCGCCGAATTCGCCGACGCCGCGCGTTCGATGAACATGCTTGCGGTGCCGTGGATCGACCCGATCGATGTCGCCAACGCCGCGCTGTTTCTGGCCTCCGACGAGGCGCGCTACATCACCGCGATCACCCTGCCCGTCGACGCGGGCGCCACCGGAAAATAAGGAGGATCCGTGACCGACATTGCGAAGTACGGGCCGTGGGCGTTGATCGCCGGCGGCTCGGAAGGGGTGGGCGCCGAGTTCGCAAAGCGCTTGGCCGGTGACGGGTTCGGCCTGGTGCTGATCGCTCGTAAGCCGGGACCGCTGCAGGACACGGCGCGGCAGTGCCGCGAGATCGGCGCACAGGTGCGCACGTTGGCGATAGATCTGCTGGACCCCGATGCGGTCGCGCGAATCACGGCGCAGACCACAGACATTGAGGTCGGCCTCTTGATCTACAACGCCGGCGCCAACACCTGTAGCGAGCGGTTCCTGGACGCCGAGCTCAGCGACTTCGGCCGGGTGATCGACCTCAACGTGACGCGGATGCTGCAACTCGTGCAGCACTTTGGCCGGCCGATGCGGTCCCGCGGCCGCGGCGGCATATTGGTGGTCGGCTCGATGGCGGCGACCCACGGTTCGATGCGCCAATCGGTCTACACCGGCGTGAAGGCCTTCAGCCGCCTCTTCGCCGAGAGCCTCTGGCTGGAGCTGCGCGAGCACGGTGTCGACGTGCTGGAACTGGTGCTGGGTGTGACGCGCACGCCGGCCATGGCCCGGGTCGGCCTGAAGTTCGATGTGCCGGGGCTGTCGGTCTCCGAACCGGTTGACGTGGCCCGCGAGGGATTGGAGAACCTGGCCAACGGCCCGGTGTTCATCGCGGGCGGCAACGCGGCCGCGGTGCAGCGGGGCAGCGGACCGGACCGCGCCGCGATCGTCCTGGGCGCCCACAGAACCGTGCAGGAACTCCTGGGCCAGAAGTAATTTGCCCCGGTGTGGGCACGGAGGTGCCCTCCCTGGCCGATCGACTGGAAGGAGCGACGGTGATCGACGCCGACGAACTGTTGACGCGGCTATGCCGGCTCGAGGACGAACGCGACATCGCCCGATTGATCGCGTCCTACGGTCCGGCGGTGGACGCCGGGGATGCCGACGCCGCGGCGCGGCTCTGGGCGGCCGACGGCGGCTACGACGTCGAGGGTTGGCAGATGCACAGCCAGGCCGACGTGCACGCCATGGTGAGCTCGGCCTCGCATCGGAAGCTGGTGGGTGATGGCTGCTGCCACTTCCTCGGACCGGCGGTCGTGACGGTCACGGGAGATTCGGCAGTGGCGGTCAGCGAATCGCTGGTCCTCGTGCGTGACGGCGAGGGCTATCGCGTATGGCGTTGCACGGCAAACCATTTCGAGTTGCGGCGCATCGAGAATCGTTGGCGGATCACCAAGCGTACGAGCCGTGTCCTCAATGGTAATCCCGGCGCCCACGCCTTGCTCACCGCAGGCCTGGCGGGTGCGACGGCGCCGACGCTAGGTGTGGAGGAGACGTGAAGGATTGCCCGTTGGTGTTCTTTTCGTTTGTCGCGCTGGACAACCCGGAGCCCGAAGCGCACCGCCGCTACAACGAGTGGCATCAACTCGACCATCGACCGGAGAACCTGGCACTGCCGGGCGTCGCGTGGGGAGACCGGTGGGCTCGCACCGCCGGATGCCGCGCCGAATCGGTCGCCGGCCCCGAGCATGCGGCAACCGACTACGTTGCCATGTACTGGTTTCGGGAACCGGTCGACCGATCGGTACGGGAGTGGGAGCGACTCGGACGCGACTCGTTCGAGTGGGGCCGGGGACCCATGATCGCCAGAGTGCGCCGAACGCTGCTGGCTTTCTTCCGGCCCGTCAAGGGTTACGCCGCGGCTTCGTCGTTGGTGTCGCCCCAGGTCATTCCCTACCGCCCCAACCGCGGGCTGCACCTGAGCATGACGCGGTTCACCGATCCGTTGGGCGCTGACACGCACGAGCACCACCGCTGGGAGGATCGGGTGTTGATTCCGGCATTGCTCGACATTCCGGGAGTGGCTGGGGTGTGGACATTTTCGCTCGACCGCCACCAAGGCAACGGACTTGGACTTCGTGCCCTCGACCCGGTGGCCGACCGTGGCGCGCTGCGGATCCGCCTGCTCTACCTCGACGACGAGCCCGTGGCGACCTCGAGCCGGATTCGTGATCGTGTCGGCGCCACAGATATGCGACTACCGGACTCGGCGGCTTCCGGTGACGTCGTGATCAGCACACCGCTGCGCACGATAATCCCGTGGCAGGACTGGTGACTCGCTCATCGTGGCGGACGGGCACGCGAGCGGAGGTCGACGGTGGCTGACGGCGACGGTGAGCCCAGGCTGCCGGCCGCTTCGGGGCCGCCACCCGGTGACGAGGACGGTCCTGCGCTAGCCGCGTGAGAGGAACGCCAGCACGGTGCTTTCGAACGCCTCTTTGGCCTCGATCATCGCCCAGTGCCCCGAGTTGGGGAAGATGTGCAGCTCCGCGTTGGGAATGGTGCGCATCGGGATGAGGGCCATATCGGGCGGGCTCACCCGGTCGTCGCGCCCCCAGGTCAGCAGGGTGGGCGCGGTGAGCTTGTGCATGGTCGCCCACGGCAGCGGCCGGTCGGAGGCGGCCAGCGCGGCGTTCATCCCGGCGAACGCCGCCTTGCCGTACATGCGTCGCGCCGCGGCCAGGGTGTCGGGGTCCGTGGCCAGCTGCCAGCGCTCCTCGATCAGCTGCTCGGTGACCAGCCCCTGGTCGTAGACCATCGATTTGAGCCAGTCGACCAGGCGTTGCCGGGTCGGGTCTTCGACGAATTCCTGCAGCAGCCGGATGCCTTCGCTGGGGCTAGGGCTGAAGATGTTGGTGCCGATCCCACCGATGGTCACCAGCCGATCGACGCGGTCGGGATTGTGGGTGGCGAAGTTGATGCCCACACCGCCGCCCATCGAGTTGCCGACGATGTGCACCTTGGCGACGCCGAGCGCGTCCAACAATGGCGATACGGTGCCGAACGCGGTCACCATCGGGTGGCCGCCGAAGTCGTCGCTGACCCCGAACCCCGGGAATTCCAGGATCAGACAGCGGAACCGCTCGGCGAAGGCCGGCAGCACCCCGCGGAAGTTGCGCCACCCGGTGACACCGGGCCCCGAGCCGTGCAGGAACAGCAGCACCGGGGCGGAATCGCCGCCCCCGCTGTCGTAGTAGCGCAAAGCGCCCTTTTCCGTGCTGATTTCACGCAGGTCGTGCTCTGCGATGGTCGTCTGTCCAAAAGTGTCTGCCACGGATGTCACCCTGCCATGCCGCGGCGGCGGGATGGGGAAGGGTTCCGCTGAACGGGCGGCGGTCAGGTTCCGCGGACCGGCGCGCTCGAATTGATCAGCTCTTTGAGGGCGGCGGGGAACGCGTCGGCCAGGTCCCACAGGTCGGGCACGAGATCGGGGCAGGAAATGATGCCGACGCCGAGACGGCCCCCCAGCGACATCACGGTGATATTGAGCCCGGCGCCGGCGATGATCGGACCCAGCGGGTACATCGCGTCGAGCCGGCAACCCAGGAAGTAGAGCTGGTCTCGTGGCCCGGCCACGTTCGACATCACCAGGTTGTGCGGCGGCTTCTCGGGCAGCGGGATGCGGGGCAGCAATTTCATCGCGGCGCCGAACATGGTCTGCCCGGCCACTTGCGTCCAGTCCTGCAGCAGCGACGGGCCCATCGCCGCGGCGTGGTCCTTGGCCGCGGCGTTCCCGGCGGCAATGCTGGTGAGTCGTTCGACGGGGTCGGCGATGTGGGTTTCGAGCCGGCACAGCATCCAGGTCGTCTGGTTGCGGCCCGGCCGCGACGACTTGCCGCGGACGGACACCGGCACGCTGGCGACCAGAGGGATGGCCGGTAGGGCGTGGCGGTCCAGAAAGAACTGCCGCAGCGCCCCCGCACACATCGCCGTCACCACGTCGTTGACGGTCACCCCGAACCGCGCTTTGACGGTTTTGATGTCGTCGAGGTCCACGCCGGCCAGGGCGACGTTGCGGCGCCGGGTGAAACGGCCGTTGAACGCCGTCGGCGGCGCCGCGAACGGGGCCGCCATCGTGTGGCCGCCGCCGCGGGCGCGCAGGACCGTCTGCGCCAGCGTCAGCGCCGTGGCCGGCACCACCCTGGCCAGGCGCCACGGCCGCAACGCCGCCCCGATCAGACCGCTGGCGGCGATCTGCAGGGGATTCGCCGCGCCGGTGCGGGCGGCCGGTTTCGGCGGCGGGCCGTCGGGCGCGGCGCTGCACAACTGCGCGAGCAGGTTGGCACCGCCCACGCCATCGACCACCGCGTGGTGGGCCTTGAGGACGACGGACAGCGCGTCGCCGCGCAGGCCTTCGAGCACCCACATTTCCCACAGCGGACGATCGCGATCGAGCGCAAGCCCGGCGACGTGGCCGCAGATATCCGCCAGTTCTTCGGGTCCGCCGGGCGAGGGCAGGGCGACGCGGTGTAGGTGGCGAGCCAGATCGAACCGGTCGTCGTCCACCCAGACCGGATGGTCGAAGTTCAGTTGGTTGTCGGCCAGCTTGAGGCGGAATTCCGGCACGGCGTCAACCCGCTCCGCCAGCGCTTCACGAAAACGCGCGAAGCTATACCCGCCCGGCGCGGTCGTCGGGTCGAGCTCCAGGACGCAGCAAACATTCAACGGCTGCGTCGGTGATTCGAGGTACAAGAAGAACGCATCTAGCCCGCTGAGTCGTTGCATATCTGCTCGTCTCTTGTATGTGGCTCTGACCGCTGGTCACATGACCATCGGTCATCCCAGGCCCGCTGACGGGACGCCCGCTCGGTGCGACCGCAATGTGTTGGTGTGACATTTATCTGTAGCCGGTGAGGGGCTTTCGGCAAACATCTCGCCGGCACAGTGTTCGAAGCCGCCCCCCGGCGTCCCGGTGCGATACGAAAACGCCACGCGGCCAAAGTCTTTGACCAGGCCGAGACGACGACGTCGCGGAGTGCTAGCGGGCCATCGCCGAGTCGGGCGCTGCCCAGTCGGTCGACACCTGGCGGTGCTTGATCAGCCAGGTGTCGTCCTCGGGCACCAGGATGTCGCGGTAGCGGCCGCAATGGTCGAGGCCGATATGGGTGACCACGGTGAAGTACGACCTGACGCGCGCCTGGCCGGGTGCCAGCTCGGTGAACGACACGTTGGCGACGTTGTGGCGCACAAGGGGTTTGACGCCCACGTCGACGGCGAGGTTTCCGGTGACACCGCCCAGGAACTCCGCGATCGCCGATCGCCCGCGCAGTGGGTCGAATCCCCGTATCTCGAGGACACCGTCCGAGCAGAATGTCTCCGCGAGGGCGTCGAGCGCACCGGCGTCGCCGGACCAGTTGTAGCGCGCCAAGGTGTCGCGGATCTGCTCGCGGGCCACCAGCTCCCACATTTCCACTGTTACGGCTCCTCCCGCCGGTCCCTTGCCAAACATCCTGAACGGCAAGGCAATTAAACGGAGCTGCCCGCGGTCTCGCCCGCCCGCCGCATCGCCGCTGTGGCGAAGGCTACTCCGAGGTTTTGGGAGCCGGCCGGTTGGGCAATAAGTGCTGAGCAAGACGCACGACACGGAGGGAGTACCTATGTCGGACAAGAGCGGTCCCGAGGAAGCCATCAAGGGCGTCGTCGAGGGAGTCAAGGGCAAGGTGAAGGAAGTCGCCGGCGCGGTCGCCGGACGTGACGACCTGATGCGCGAAGGCCAGGCCCAGCAGGACAAGGCCGACGCGCAGCGCGAGGCCGCCAAGAAGGAGGCCGAGGCCGAAAGCGCCCGAAAGGCCGCCGAGATCAACGAAGCTCGCCAGAAAGCCGAACAATAGCGGCAGTCCCCGCGACGCTTCGCGACCCGCCGCCCGGCAACGCGGTGATCGACGGCATCCGGTGACGATCATCGGCGATCAAGCCGGATTCCGTCCCGCACAAGCGCTTCGAGGCCGGCGGCGTACGAAAGACCCTCAGGGGTCGACGGGCCGATTCGTCCACTCGCGGCCGGGCCGGCGTGCCGAGCGGAACCATCCGCCGGCCGCGCCGGTGCCGCCGTCGGTCGCAATGGTGTGGCCCGTAACGAACGACGACAGGTCCGAGGCCAGAAACAGGATCACGTTGGCCTGATCCTCGGGCACGCCCATCCGACCGACCGGCACCCACTGCGGCCATCGCGTCTGCTCCTCGGGCGAAAGCCATTGCGAGTAGGGCACTTGAAGGGACTCGGTGACGTCGGGCGCGATCGCGTTGACCCGCACGCCGTGGATGCCCACTTGCACGGCGAGGCTCCGAGTGAACGCGATCAGGCCGGCTTTGAACGCGGCATACACCGGATCCTCCGGGTAACCGCGCAGCCCCTCGACCGACGAGACGTTCACGATCGCGCCGGCGTGCCGGTCTACCATGGCGGGCAGGAACGCCCGCGTGAGCAGGAAAACGTGGTGCAGGTTGATTCGGTAGAGCTCATCCCAGAGCTGCGGGTCGGTGTCGGCGAAGTTCCCGGGGTGGCGCAGCCAGTGGCCCACGTTGTTGACCAGCACGTCGACCCGGCCATACCCATCTAGCACCGTTCGGGCCAGGCGGGTGACGTGGTCGGGGGCCCGGACGTCGGTGATGACCGCCCGCGCGGACCCGCCGGAGGCCGTGATGGCGTCGGCGGTCGCATCGGCCAGCTCGCCGTCGATATCCGCGATCACGACGTGGGCGCCGTGGCGGGCGAAGAGCCGCGCGGTGGCCGCGCCGATGCCGCCGCCACCGCCCGTCACGACCGCCACCCGGCCGGCCAGCAACAGGTCCGGATGCTGTGCGTGTGTCATCGCTCATATCTTGGGCCACTCGGCGGGCCGGCCCACACCCGGTCCGGCCCCGATCGGCCCGCGCGACAACCGCAAACGGGATCAGGCAGTGGTACCCATCTCTGCGGCCAGCAAACAGTGACGTATGCGACGTTTGCTGCGCGCTGCATCGGCCGGTATGCCGGGTATCCGGTGTCCACTTGAGGAGTTGATGACACATGGTGAGCACAATCGATCCGGCCCGCATATTGCCGAGCGTGGCGACGACGCGGCGCATGCATCATCGGCATAGCCCGCAGTCGGTTGCCGTCTCGCTCGCCAGCCGCCTGATCGTGAAGAACGCCGTGCGCGCCTGGGCCATGACGCCCAACCTGCACTGGCCGCTCGAGTACGTCGACGATTTCGCCGGGATGTTTCCCCGCCTCGGCTCCGGGGCGAGCACCGAGCAGGTTCGTCTTGAGCACTGCGCCGCCGAGTGGGTCCGCGCTCCCGGCGTCTCGGGGGACCGGGCCATCCTGTATCTGCACGGCGGCGCGTTCCTCACCTGCGGCCTCAACACGCATCGCTCGATGGTGACTCGCTTGTCCAAGGAGGCCGACGCCGCCGTGCTCGCCGTCGCGTACCGGAAGTTGCCCGCGCATCAGATCACCGATGCCATCGACGATGGGATCAGCGGCCTGCGGTGGCTGCAGGATCGCGGCTACGACGGCGACCGGGTCGTCGTGGCCGGGGACTCGGCCGGGGGATACCTGGCGTTCATGACCACGCTGTCGGCGATTCGCGACGACGTCATGGAGCCGGCCGGGGTTGCGACCATCTCGCCGTTCACCGACGCGGACCCGGCACGAAAGCTCAAGCACCGCAACGCACGCAAGTGCTCGATGTTCACCCGCCGCGCCTTCTCGAGGTTCGCTCAGTACCTCGGCGACCAGCAGGTCGTCGAAGGCCGGGGCGAGTCCACGGTCGCCTCGCCCGTGGACGCCGACCTGTCGTCTTTGCCGCCGGTGACCATCCACGCAAGCTCGGACGAATTGTTGCTCGCCGACGCCGAACTGATGGCGAAGCGCCTGGAAGCCAGCGGGATCCGCTGCGATCTGCACCTCTGGGACGGCCAAATTCACGATTTCCCGCTGGCCGCCGACATCTTGCCGGAGGGCCGACGCGCCATCAAATACCTCGGGGACTTCGTCAAAGACGTCACCCCGGTCAGGGACGCGGTCCGGAGAAAGGTCCGGAACGCGCGCCGCCTGCGCAACGCCGCGGCGGCGGGTTGAAGACGACGAAAGTAATTGTGCCGCAGTCTGATTCGATGGACGGTGTCCGTCCTCGATCGCGGGCGCTGCGGTTGCTTCACGCTGCCGGTGCCGGCCGGCGGCGGTGGCCGGGGACGGGACGCAGCGCGTAAGTCGCGCCGCTGCCGTTACAGTTGGTCCTGATGAGCCCACCAGCCCCGCCTGCGCTGACCGTGCGGTACGAGGGAGCCGAACGCACCTTCGCGCCAGGCAACGACGTAGTGATCGGGCGTGACCTTCGTGCGGACGTCCGCGTCGCCCACCCGCTGATCTCCCGCACCCACCTCATCGTGAGGTATGACCAGGGCCGATGGATCGCCGTCGACAACGGCAGCCTCAACGGCCTTTACGTGAACAACCGCCGCGTCCCGGTCATCGACATCCAGGACGGGCAGCGCGTCAACGTCGGCAATCCGGACGGCCCGGCGCTGACCTTCGAGGTCGGCCGTCACCAGGGTTCGGCCGGGCGGCCGCCGCTGACGACGTCGATACCGATCGTCGGCGCGTCCAGCGCGCCACCGGTGGGGGCGCCGCAGGGCCCGCCCACCGGCACCCGCCACCCCGCCCAGCCTCAGCAGCCGGCGTCGGCCTCGTTCCGTCACCCGGCCCATCCGCCCACCGCAACACAGCCCAGCCAGCCGCCCAGCGGGCCCATCCCGAGCCAGCCGTCGGGCCCGCAGCCCCGCTATCCGACCAGCGGCCCCCTCGCCGCGCCGCCCAGCGCAGCCCAGCCCGCACCGCAGATCTACCGGGCGCCGTCGGCGCACGCGGCCCCGCCCACCACCGCGCAGCCGGCGGCATCCCAGACGGGCCGCATCGGCGGTGACTCGTCGAACATCGCGACCTCGATGATGAAGATCCTGCGGCCGGGCAAGGCCGGGCTGGAGTCGACACCGGGCGCGATCACGATCGGCCGCGCCAACGACAACGACATCGTCATCCCCGAGGTCCTCGCGTCACGCCACCACGCCACCCTGATCCCGGCGCTCGGCGGCACCGAGATCCACGACAACCGCAGCATCAACGGCACGTTCGTCAACGGCGCCCGGGTCGATTCGGCCGTGCTGCGCGACGGCGACGTCGTCACGATCGGCAACATCGACCTCGTCTTTCACGGCGGCACCCTGGCCCGCCGCGACCAGACCGCCACCGAGACGCGCACCGGTGGCCTCGACGTGCGCGGGGTGACCTGGACGATCGAGAACACCAAGACGCTGCTGGACAACATCTCGCTGACCGCGCTGCCCGGGACGTTGACGGCGATCATCGGGCCGTCCGGCGCCGGCAAATCGACGTTCGCGCGGCTGGTCGCCGGGTACACGCACCCCACCACGGGCACCGTGGCGTTCGAGGGCCACAACGTCCACGCCGAGTACGCCTCGCTGCGCAGCCGAATCGGGATGGTGCCGCAGGACGACGTGGTGCACGGGCAGCTGACCGTTCAGCAGGCGTTGATGTACGCCGCCGAGCTGCGCCTGCCGCCGGACACCACCAAGGACGACCGCGCCCAGGTGGTGGCCCGGGTGCTCGAGGAACTCGAGATGACCCAGCACCTGCACACGCGGGTCGACAAGCTGTCCGGCGGCCAGCGCAAGCGCGCCTCGGTGGCGCTGGAGTTGCTCACCGGGCCGTCGCTGCTGATCCTCGACGAACCGACGTCCGGGCTGGACCCGGCGCTGGACCGGCAGGTGATGACCATGCTGCGGCAGCTGGCCGACGCCGGCCGGGTGGTGCTCGTCGTCACCCACTCGCTGACCTACCTGGACGTCTGCGACCAGGTGCTCCTGCTCGCCCCCGGCGGCAAGACGGCGTTCAGCGGGCCGCCCAGCCAGATCGGCCCCGCCATGGGCACCACCAACTGGGCCGACATCTTCAGCACCGTCGCCAACGACCCCGACGGCTCCCGGGCGCGCTACCTGGCCCGCACGGGCCCGGCCCCGGCGCCGCCGCCGGCGGAGAAACCCGCCGAACTGGGCGACCCCTCACACACCAGCCTGTTCCGGCAGTTCTCCACGATCGCCCGGCGCCAGATGCGGCTGATCATCTCGGATCGCGGTTACTTCGTGTTCCTGGCGTTGCTGCCGTTCATCATGGGTTCGCTGTCGATGTCGGTGCCCGGTGATGTCGGCTTCGGCATCCCGAACCCGATGGGTGCGGCACCCAACGAGCCGGGCCAGATCCTGGTGCTGCTGAACGTCGGCGCGGTGTTCATGGGCACCGCGCTCACCATCCGCGATCTCATCGGCGAACGCGCGATCTTCTTGCGCGAGCAGGCGGTTGGCCTGTCCACGTCGGCGTACCTGTTGGCGAAGGTGTGCGTCTACACGGTGTTCGCGATCGTCCAGTCGGCGATCGTGAGCATCATCGCGGTGCTCGGCAAGGGCGCGCCGACCCAGGGTGCGGTGGCGCTGGGCAAGCCCGCCCTGGAGTTGTTCGTCGACGTCGCGCTGACGTGCGTCGCCTCCGCCATGCTCGGGCTGGCGCTGTCGGCGGTCGCCAAGTCCAACGAGCAGATCATGCCCCTGCTGGTGGTGGCCGTCATGTCGCAGCTGGTGTTCTCCGGCGGGATGATCCCGGTGACCGGCCGGGTGGGCCTGGATCAGATGGCCTGGGCCACGCCCGCCCGATGGGGGTTCGCGGCGTCGGCGTCCACCGCCGACCTGACCAAGCTGGTGCCGGGCCCCCTGACCCCGAAGGATTCGCACTGGCAGCACACGCCGGCCGCATGGTGGTTCGACGTCGGCATGCTGGCGCTCATCAGCGCCGTCTATCTGGGTTTCGTGCGCTGGAAGATTCGCCTCAAGGGCGGCTGATCGCGCGCGGCCGCGTCCGTCAGGCGCCCTTGCGGACCACTTGGTCGGCCGCGGCGCGCATGCGATCGGACAATTGCAAGAGATTGTGCTCGCCCACGCCCAGGGGAAGGGTGTACGCCAGCTGCCTCAACTCGACGGCGTAGTTGCGCAAATCTTCGCGGAGGCGCATCTCAACTGTGGGCATGATTTCTCCCTCGGGCTGGGCAGAATGCCTGGTCCGCGTCGACCAACCAATCCGAGAATCTTCGCAGCCTTTCGCCGAATCCGCCAGAGCGTCGGCGGGTCTTAACAGCGGATTTACAGTCGGAGCCCCGGCCGTTCGCGACGGACGCACCGGAGAATGCCACGCGTGATCTCGCGCCGGCGTTACGCTGACGCTGCCCGATGTAAGGCCTCGAGGCTGCGAGAAAGGCACAGGCGCCGGAATGGATTTCGAACTCGACGCCGGGCAGCGCGCCTGGCTGGCCGAGGTCCGCGAATTTCTGCACGACAACGTCACCCCGGCCCTGCGCGCCGAGCTCGCCGCGCACGACTTGGAGTTTCCCGACGGCGAAGTGGCGCGGTTTCGACGCAAGATCGGCGCCAAGGGCTGGTTCGGGCTGAACTGGCCGCGCGAGTACGGGGGCCTGGGCCTCGGTGCCATCCACCTGCACCTGTTGATGAGCGAATTCGAATACTGGGGCGTGCCCGGCCCCGACCTGACCGTCACGTCGGTGGCGCCGATGATCATGCGGCACGGCACCGAGCGGAACAAGAGCGAGTGGCTGCCCCCGATCGCCCGGGGCGAAATGATCTGCGCGGTCGGCTATTCCGAGCCCGAGGCCGGCACCGATCTGGCGAACCTGCGGACCAGCGCGACCCGCGACGCCGAGGAATGGGTGATCAACGGCACCAAGATCTGGAACAGCGGGGCGCAGCGGGCGACGCACGAATGGCTCTGCGTCCGTACCGATCCGAGCGGTGCCCGCCACCGCGGCATCTCGGTCATCATCGTCCCGATCGACAGCCCCGGCGTCGAAATCCGCCCGCTCTACGCGTGGTCGGGCTACCGCACCAACGAGGTGGGATTCCGCGACGTGCGGGTGCCGGTCACCAATCTCGTCGGCGAAGTCAACCGCGGCTGGACCTACATCACCGGCGCGCTCGACCTCGAACGCGGCGCGCTGACCAACGCCGGAGACCTGCGCCGCGCCGTCGAGGAACTGCACGAGCTTTCGCGGCGTCCGCGGCGCGACGGGACGGTGCCCGCCGAGGACCCGTCGCTTCGCCGCCGGCTGGCGCAGGCCGACGCCGACGTCGCGGTGGCCACCCTGATGGGCTACGAGGCGGCCTCGATCCTCGACAGCGGCGTCATTCCGACCGTCGAAGTCAGCGTCGAAAAGGTGTTCACCAGCGAGCTACGGCAGCGCATCGCCGCCCTCGCGCTCGATGTCCTCGGCCCGGACGGCCTGTTGGCGCACCGCAGCGAGCAGGCTCCGCTGGCCGGCAAATTCGAGCGGCTCTATCGGGCCGCGCCGCTGATGCGCTTCGGCGGGGGTACCAACGAGGTGCTTCGCGACATCATCGCCCAGCGCGGTCACGGGATGCCCTCTTATGGACGCTGACTCGGAGCCCCGCACCCACCGATGAAGACGATCCCGTCCGCCGAACAGCGCGAGTTCGCCGCGGCGCTACGCGCCCTGCTGGCCGCCGAGAACCCGGTCAGCCAGGTGCGCGCCCTCGACCAACCGGGCGCGGACCGCCGCACACCGGCTCTGTGGAAGGCGCTCGCCGACGCGGGTGTGTTCGGGCTGGCCATCGCCGAGGAGTACGGCGGCGCCGGCGGCTCCCTCGACGACCTGGCCGTGTTCTACACCGAAGCCGGTCGCGCCCTGTGCCCGACGACGGTGCACAGCAGCGTGCACGCCGCCCTCGCGCTCGACCAGCTCGGCTCCCCGGACGCCAAGGCCGTCTGGCTGCCACCCCTCGCGTCCGGGAGCGTCCGCGCCACCACCGCGCTCTGGAACGCACGCGACGCCGCGCTCGTCTGTCCGCCGCTGCGCGCCGAACCTGACTCGCAACGGTGGCGGCTCAACGGGATTGCGGATTACGTCGCCGACGCCGACGTCGCCGATCTCATCGTGGTGTCGGCCGTCTCTTCGCGGGACGTAGCCGAACGCACACTGATCTTCATCGTCGATGTGCACGCCGGTGGCGTGACCGTCGAGCCGCTCGACATGGCGGGCGGGCACCGGGCGTTCACCGTGCGCTTCGACGATGTGGTCGTGGCCGGTGACGCCGTGCTCGGCGGCGTCACGGCGCCGGGATTGCGCCGGCTGGCCAACACCGCGGTGGCGCTGGGATCACTCGACTTGGTGGGGGTGGGGCAGGCGGTGCTGGACCGCACCGTCGACTACACCAAGCTGCGTCACCAGTTCGGCCGGCCCATCGCATCGTTTCAGGCGGCCCAGCATCTGATCGCCAACATGCACATCGCGCTGGCGGCCGCGCGATTGGCGGCGCACGCGGCGGTGTTCTGGCTGGGGCGCGGCCGCACCGCGAGCAGGGAGACGGCCATCGCCCGCATGCACGCGGCCACCGCGGCCCGGCTGATCACGCTGGACGCCCACCAGCTGCACGGCGGGATGGGCTACGTCACCGAGACGGACCTGCACTTGTGGACCGAACGGGCCCGGCTCGGTTCGACGCTCGGTGGCGGCCCCGACGTCGCGGCGTCGTGGCTTCAGGAAACCATGCACGAAGGGAGCGCCGATGAGTGAGGACAGCTTGATCGACGCCGAGTCCGCGTCGCGGGTGGGCACGGTCGCCGCGTCGGCGACCGGTGAGGTGAACCGGCGCGACTGGCAACGGTGGGCGGCCGCGGTGGGCGAGGACAACCCGTTGTATTTCGACCCGGAGTACGCCCGCGCCAACGGCTTTCGCGACATCATCTGCCCGCCGCTGTTCCTGCAGTACGCGATCCTCGGGGTGGCGCGGCTCGGGTCGCTGCGCCCCGACGGATCCTCCGGCGCGGTCTCCGGCGGCCTCGCGTTTCCCCGCGCGCCCAAGCGGATGGCCGGCGGGGAGAGCTTCACCTTTCACCTGCCGGCCTACCACCGCGACGAGATCGAAATGGTCCGCACCGTCGAGTCGATCGTCGAAAAGCAGGGCCGCTCCGGCAGATTCGTCCTCGTCACCTGGCACACGGTGTACCGCAACCAGGACCGCGACCTGCTGGCGGAAGCATCGACGTCGATGATCGCCCGCCCATGAGCGACCAGCAGGTCTTCTTCGAAGACATCGCCGTCGGCGATCACATCCCCACGCTGACGGTGACCGTCGACGAGACCCAGATGTTCTTCTTCAGCGCCGCCACCTACAACGGCCACCGCATCCACTACGACAAGGAATGGGCCCGCGACACCGAGGGATACGCCAACGTGCTGGTGCACGGTCCGCTGCAGGCGGCGCTGCTGGCCCGCGCCCTCGGGGACTGGATCGGCGGGCGGGGCCGGCTGGTGACCTTCGCCGTGCAGAATCGGGCGATCGCCTATCCCGGTGAGCCGCTCAGTTTCGGCGGCACGGTCACCGGTAAACGCTTGGGAGACGACGTTTTCAGGGGGACCGGGTTGGTGGATCTGGACATCGCCGGGCGTCGCGAGGACACGGTGCTGATGCCGGGCACCGCCAGCGTCGCGCTGCCGCGGCGGGGGAGCCGGGGATGAGCGGCCTGCGAGGGGAGGCCGCGATCGTCGGCATCGCCGAGTTGCCTGCCGAGCGGCGCCCCACCCGGCCGGCGCTGTTCACCCTGGACCAATACGCGCTGTTGGCGAAGATGGTGATCGAGGACGCCGGCATCGACCCGGGTTGCGTGAACGGCCTGCTGACCCACGGTGTCGCCGAGTCGGCCATGTTCGCCCCGGCCACCCTGTGCGAATACCTGGGCCTGGCACTGGATTTCGGTGAGCGGGTCGACTTGGGCGGGGCCACCTCGGCCGGCATGGTGTGGCGTGCCGCGGCCGCCGTCGAACTCGGTGTCTGCGAGGCGGCGCTGGCCGTGGTACCGGGCTCCGCGTCGGTGCCGCAGTCCGGGCGGCAACCCCCGGCCGACCCGAATTGGTACGGGGCATCCTCCAACAACTACGGCTCGCCGCAGGCCGAATTCGAGATCCCCTACGGCAACGTGGGCCAAAACGCGCCCTACGCACAGATCGCCCAGCGGTACGCGGCCGAATACGGTTACGACCCCGCCGCCGTCGCCAAGATCGCCGTCGACCAACGCACCAACGCGTGCGCCCACCCCAGCGCCGTTTTTCACGGCACCCCCATCACGGTGGACGACGTGCTGGACAGCCCGATGATCGCCGACCCCATCCACATGCTGGAAACGGTGATGCGCGTGCACGGGGGAGCGGCGGTGTTGATCGCCAACCCCGACATCGCGCGCCGCGCCCGCCACCGCCCCGTGTGGATCAAGGGTTTCGGCGAACACATCGCCTTCAAGACCCCCACCTACGCGGAGGACTTGCTGTCCACACCCATCGCGCGCGCCGCGGAGCGGGCCTTCGCGATGGCCGGGCTGTCCCGGTCCGATGTCGACGTCGCCTCGATCTACGATTGCTACACCATCACGGTGCTGATGAGCCTGGAGGACGCCGGGTTCTGCGCGAAAGGCAAAGGCATGTCGTGGATTAACGAACGCGACCTGACCTATCGCGGAGAGTTCCCGCTCAACACCGCGGGCGGGCAACTGTCCTTCGGTCAGGCCGGCATGGCCGGCGGCATGCACCACGTCGTTGACGGCGCGCGGCAGATCATGGGGCGCGCCGGCGACGCGCAGGTGCCCGACTGCCACACCGCCTTCGTGACCGGTAACGGCGGCATCATGAGCGAGCAGGTCGCGCTGCTCATGCAGGGGGACTAGCCATGAATCCAGCGGCCCTTCCCGTTCCCGAGCCCACGCCCGTCTCCCGGCCGTTTTGGGACGCCCTGGCGCAGCGCCGGATTCTGGTGCAGTACTCGCCGTCGCTTCAGCGCTACGTGTTCTACCCGCGCACCCTGGCTCCGGGGACGCTGGCCGACGACCTGGAATGGCGTGAAATCGACGGCGCTGCAACGCTGTACACCTTCACGATCGCCCGCCGGCCCACCGGCCCGCCGTGGGCCGACGCGGTGCCGCAGCTGCCCGCGGTGGTGCAGTGGGATGCCGGACCGAAATTCAGCACCGAGCTGGTCGACGTCGATCCCGACGGCATCCGGATCGGGATGCGGCTCGAGCCGGTGTTCTGCGACCTCGCAGACGGGATCACGTTGCTGAAGTACCGGCCGTCCGACCTCGGCGGTGGCCTCGGAGGCCGCACCCGATGACGGCAAAGAGGAAGTGAGACGGTGCCGGAGACGGTTCAGCAGCTCCTGCGGCAGCGCAGGCACGAGGACACCCCCGCGATCGCCCACCACGAAAAGACGTGGACCTGGCGCGAGCACGTCGCCGAAGCCGAGGCCGAGGCGGCGGCACTGATCGCGCGTGCCGATCCCAGCCGGCCGCTGCATGTCGGTGCCGCACTGGGCAATTCACCGGCGATGCTGCGCGCGATGGCCGCGGCCGCGCTCGGCGGCTACGTGCTGTGCGGCCTGAACACGACCCGCCGCGGACCCGCGCTGCTCGCCGACATCCGGCGCTCCGACTGCCAGATCGTGCTCGTCGACCACGATCACCTGCCCCTGCTGGACGGCCTGGACCTCACGGGAATTCAGGTTCTCGACGTGGGCGGGACGAGTTACGCCGATGCGGTGGCCGCGGCGCCACCGCTGACCCCCCATCGCGAGGTCGCCGCCGCCGACACGTTCATGATGATCTTCACCTCGGGGACTAGCGGTGACCCCAAGGTGGTCCGATTCGCGCACGGGATGGCCGTCATGTGCGGCGCCAGCCTGATCTTCCAGTACGACGTCACCGCCGCCGACGTCTGCTACCTGGCGATGCCGCTGTTTCACTCCAACGGCGTCGCCGCGGGGTGGGCGGTGGCCATCGGCAGCGGGGCCACCATGGTCCCCGCCAAGTTTTCGCCGTCCCGTTTCCTCGACGACGTGCGCCGCTACGGCGTGACCTACCTGAACTACGTCGGCAAGCCCCTGGCGTTGATCCTGTCCACCCCCGAACGTCCCGACGACGCCGAGAACACGTTGCGCGTGGCCTTCGGCAACGAGGCGACCGATCGCGACATCGCCGAATTCGCACGGCGTTTCGGGTGCCGCGTGGTGGACAGCTTCGGCTCCAGCGAATTCGCGGTGATCGTGGTCCGCGAGGACGGCACCCCGCCCGGCTCCATCGGCAAGCCGTACCCCGGGGTGAGCATCTACAACGCGGCAACGCTGACCGAATGTGACGTCGCCCGGTTCGACGCGCACGGCGCGCTGACGAACTTCGACGAGGCCGTCGGCGAACTCGTCAACACCCAGGGCGCCGGGCCCTTCGCCGGCTACTACAACGATCCGGGGGCCACGGCCGAGCGCATGCGGCACGGGATGTACTGGTCGGGCGATCTGGCCTACCGCGACGCCGACGGGTGGATTTACCTCGCCGGGCGGACCTCCGATTGGATGCGGGTGGACGGGGAGAACTTGGCGGCCGCCCCGATCGAACGGATCCTGGCGCGGCTGCCCGCTATCAGCCAGGTCGCCGTCTACGCGGTCCCCGACGACCAAGTCGGTGACCAGGTGATGGCCGCCCTGGTGCTGCGCGCCGGGGCGGATCTGACCCCGGACGACTTCGGGAAGTTCCTCGCGGCCCAGCCCGATCTGTCACCCAAGGCGTGGCCGCGCTACGTGCGCATCAACGACCAGCTGCCGGCGACCGCGACCAACAAGATCCTCAAACGCGCGCTCATCGCCGCGGGCGTCAGCGCCCAGGACGGGGTGTTGTGGACGCGCCCCGCGCGCGCCACCACGTATGCGCCGGCGGTCGAAAACACCGGTGGCCGTTCGGCATCCGCCACCGCGGGCGCCTGAATCAACCGCCCGACACAGGGTCGCTAGGTACTGGGGCTTCCCCGAACCGCGCCAGCACCAGTGTGGCCGCCACGGCGACGGCGAATCCCGCGATCACCAGCCAGCCGAGCCCGTCGCGTGCGGTGTCGCCCAACCACGCCACCCCGACGAACGCCGGCGCGAGGGTTTCCCCGACGACCATGCCCGCGACCGCCGTGGTCACAGAGCCACGATGTAGAGCGGACGTGAGCAGCAGAAATCCCGCGGCGCCACCCGCGGCCGCCGCGTACAGGGCGGGGTTCGTGTAGAACGCGCGCGTGGTCGGATCGATCACGTCGATCAGCCGCACGCCGACCTCGACGACGCCGAAGCCCGTCCCGGCGCCCAGCCCTAATGCGAGGGCACGCGCGCGGTCCGGCAGACGCCCGGCGGCGGCGCCGGCGATGAATATCGCGGCCACCACCCCCAGGAGCGCCCAGCCGAGCCCGGCCGGGGCATGTCGAAAGTGCCCGGGCCCGGCCGCCAGTGCGAGGACGACGAGGCTGGCGCAGACCACGCCGACGGCACTCCATTCGGCCGGCGACAGCCGGGCCGACAAGACCCATGCGGCCACAACGCCGGTGACCGCGATCGAGGCGGCCAACGCCGCGGCGACGACGTAGATCGGAACGAGCCGCAGCGCGGCCACCTGCAGGAGGAATCCGACGACGTCGAGGCCGACACCGGCCAGGTAGCGCCACTGCCGGACGGCCCGCAACAGCAAGACGGTGTCGACGCCCGAGCCGCTGCCCGCTTCCACCGACCGCGTCCCCGCCGCTTGCAGCACGGTCGCGGTGCCGTAACAGACCGAGCAGCCCAACGCGAGAAGGAAGCCCATCAACACACCCACCGACATTAGCCGCGCGGGGCGCCGACCCCGTCCAAACACTGAATGGTGAACGCGTATGCGACAAGTGTGGGCACATTTTGCATATGTGTAACCATGTGTGCCAACCAATTTCAAATCTGCGGTTTAAGTCGGTGTACACCTGTGTACTCCATTGCCATGGCTGAACGCGGCGCCCGGCCCCACGTCCCCCGCGGGCGTCGGCTGTTCCTGCGGGCGGTGCGGCGGCTGTTCAGCCCGCTGGAACCCGATGACTATCTCGAGATGATCAATCCGCTGTGGACCACCAAAGAGCTGCGCGGAAAGGTCGAACGGGTCGAGCCGCAGGGCTCGGAAGCGGCGAGTGTGCTGATCCGGCCCGGGTACGAATGGCCAGGCCACAAGCCCGGTCAGTATGTTCGGCTCGGCGTGGTCGTCGACGGCGTCTACTACTGGCGTGCGTATTCGCTGACGTCGGATCCGGCGCCCGAGGACGGGCTGATCAGCGTGACGCCCAAGCGGGTCGACGGCGGTGTCGTGTCGCCGTATCTGGTGCACACGATCCGGCCCGGGGATCTGGTCCGGCTGGGCGAGGTTGAAGGCGTGTTCACCTTGCCGGAGCCGTTGCCGGCCAAGCTGCTGTTCATCAGCGCAGGCAGTGGCATTACCCCGATCATCAGCATGTTGCGCAGCATCGATCACGGCGGTGACGTCGGCGATGTCGTGGTCATTCACTCCGCCCGCACCCGCGAGCAAGTCATGTTTTTGTCGGTCCTCGAAGAGTTCGACCGCCGCCACCCCGGCATGCGGCTGGATCTGCGCCTGACCTCCGAGCGGGGCCGGCTCAAGCCGAATGACCTGGACGAAGCCTGTCCGGATTGGCGCGAACGCGAGGCGTTCTGCTCGGGTCCCGGCGACATGCTCGACGCGCTGATCGAGCACTGGGAACGCAACGGCGACCGCGACCGGCTGCACTTCGAGCGGTTTCAGCCCAAGATCGGTGGCGACGCCAACGCCGGCGAGGGCGGCACGGTGTCCTTCCTCGACAGTGCGAAGACCGCCGAATGCGATGGCGGCACATCGATTTTGGAGACCGGGGAAAAGGCGGGCCTCAACCTGGCCTACGGCTGCCGGATCGGAATCTGCCATACCTGCGTCGGGACGCTGAAGTCGGGCAAGCTGCGTGACCTTCGCTCGGGTGAAGTGATCGAGCCCACCGGACAAGACGTCCGGATCTGCATCAACACCGCCGAAGGTGATGTCGAGCTCGAGCTGTGACGGAAAGGAGCGGGTTGTGACAGCCGCTGCGAAAACCACCGGGGGCGAGTTGCTCGCCCGCCTGGGGGAGCAAGAACGCGAAAAGCTCGCGAAGGAGTTGGACGCGATTCATGACGAGGTGTTCGCCGATCTCGGTGAACGCGACCGGCATTACATCAAGACGGTGATCTCGGTGCAGCGACAGATTGTGGTCGCCGCCCGGGTGCTGTTGCTCGGCTCGCGCTCGAAGACCGCATGGGTCCTGGGAACGGCCTGTCTGGGAATGGCCAAGATCCTGGAGAACATGGAGATCGGCCACAACGTCATGCACGGGCAATGGGATTGGATGAACGATCCCGATATCCATTCCTCGGTGTGGGACTGGGACACCGCGTCGACCGCCGAGGCCTGGAAACACTCCCACAACTACGTTCACCACACCTTCACCAACATCTTGGGCAAGGACAAGGATCTCGGCTACGAGCTCCTGCGGATCGATCCGAATCAACAATGGCACCCGCGGTTCCTCTTTCAGCCGCTCTACAACGTCTTGCTGATGCTGCTGTTCGAGTGGGGCGTGGCCATTCACGACATGGACATCGACGCCATTCGGCGCCGCGAGAAGCCGTGGTCGGAGGTGCGCAAGGACCTGAGGGGCATCGGGGGCAAGGCCCGCGCGCAGATCTTCAAGGACTATCTCGGGTGGCCGCTGATCAGCGCCGGCGCCTTCGCGCTCGCCCAGCTGGCCTTGCGTGGCAGGCTCGATCAGCCCGCGGAGTCGCGCCTGGGCAGGGCGCTCCGTAAGGCCGGGGCGGGCCGCCTGGGCTCGACGGCGGGGTTCCTCGACAAGATCCTGCCGGGCGTGGAAAGCACCTATCTACGAACCATGGGTGCCGACGCGGCCGCCAACCTCATCCGCAACGTGTGGTCGAACGCGATCATCTTCTGCGGTCATTTCCCCGACCAGACCTACACGTTCAGCCAGGAAGACGTTGAAGACGAGACGCGCGGCGGGTGGTATCTGCGCCAGTTGGTTGGCGCCGCGAACATCGAGGGCAGCCCGCTGTTCCACATCATCAGCGGCAACCTGGGTTATCAGGTGGAGCACCACCTCTACCCCGACATGCCGAGCAGCCGATACTCGGAGATCGCGCCCAAGGTCAAAGACATTTGCGAGCGCTACGAGCTGCCGTACAACTCCGGGCGGTTCTCCAAGCAGTGGCTGATGGTGCAGCGCACCATCTTTCGGCTGGCATTCCCCGGTGGAAAGCCTCGGCGGAAACCCGGCCCGTACCGAAGCCAGGGCGGCCAACCCGCACCGCAGCGTCCCAGCGAGGGCGCCCGTTTCCGCGACCGTGTCCCTCCCGAACACCCCGCCGCGGGTCCCGAACACCAATCAACGGGCGTGGCGGTGCAACCGCCACCGCGCGGAAACGACTGACGGCATCCCCGCTCGCGCCGCGTGGGTGACTAGGGACGAACCGTCTTTTCCCTA
>NZ_JAEKMI010000034.1 GCF_020217485.1 Mycobacterium sp. WUMAC-067
GAAATGCGTCGTGGAATACAGTTTCGCGGCGCTGGCTCAGCCGGTCACCATGTCGACGAACATGTGGTGGATCCGCCGGTCGCCGGTCACCTCGGGGTGAAACGCCGTCGCCAGCTTGCGGCCCTGGCGCACCGCGACGACGTGCCCGGCGGCGCTGGCCAGCACCTCCACGCCGTCGCCCACGCGCTCGACCCACGGCGCGCGGATGAACACCGCCCGCACCGGATCGTCGAGGCCCGCGAAATCGATGTCCCCTTCGAACGAGTCGACCTGACGCCCAAAAGCGTTGCGCCGCACGGTCATATCGATCGCGTGCAGAGGCAGCGCCTCCCGCCCGCCCGTCCCGGCGTCCAGGATCTCGCTGGCCAGCAGGATCATGCCGGCGCACGCGCCGTAGGCGGGCAGCCCGTCGGCCAGCAGCCCGCGCAGGGGCTCCAGCAGGCCGAGATCGAGCAGCAGGTGGCTCATGGTCGTCGATTCGCCACCGGGGATGACCAGCCCGTCGACCGCCTCCAGCTCGCCGCGCCGGCGCACCGGCATCGCCTCGGCCCCGGCTTCGCGCAGGGCCGCCAGGTGCTCGCGGGTATCGCCCTGCAGCGCGAGGACCCCGATCCGGGGGCTGCTCACGGGTTGGTCGGCCCGTGGCCGCGCTTGAAGCGGGTCAGCCCCTCCTGCATGACCGCCGCGACCATCTCGCCGGATTGGGTGAAGATCTTGCCCTGGCACAGCGCGCGGCCGCCGTTGGCCGACGGCGAAGACTGGTCATACAGCAGCCACTCGTCGGCCCGGAACGCCCGCATGAACCACATGGCGTGGTCCAGCGACGCCACCTGCAGGTGCTCCCGCACGTCGAGGTGGGTGACCTGCGCCGATCCCAGCAGCGTCAGGTCGCTCATGTAGGCCAGCGCGCAGATGTGCAGCACCGGGTCGTCGGGCAGCGGGTCACGGTGGCGGAACCAAACCTGCTGCTGGGCGGCCTTGCCCGGCGAGAGCTGCAGGAGCTCGCGGGGCACGATGCAGACGTCCCACTCCTCGAACTGCTTGAACCCGGCGTCGTCGAAGACCTTGACCGAGTCCAGCCCGGGCAGCCCGTCGGGCGGCGGCGCGGGCGGCATGGGGTCCTGGTGGTGGATGCCTTCCTGGTCGGTCTGGAAGGACGCGCCCATGCTGAAGATGATCTCGCCGTGCTGGATGGCGTTGACGCGACGGGTCGCGAACGAGCCGCCGTCGCGGGTGCGCTCCACGATGAACACCGTGCGCTCCTTGGCATCCCCGGGCCGCAGGAAGTATCCGTGCAGCGAGTGGACCTGGTAGCGCGGGTCGACGGTGCGCACCGCCGACACCAGCGACTGGCCGGCCACATGACCGCCGAAGGTGCGCTGTAGGAATCCCGATTCCGGGCTGAAGATGCTGCCGCGGTAGATGTTGACCTCGAGCTGCTCGAGATCGAGGATCTCTTCGATCGCCACAGACTGTTCTTACCAGCCGCGTTCGGCCAGCCGATGGGGCTGCGCGATCTGCTCGACATTGATGCCGACCATCGCCTCGCCCAGCCCGCGCGACACCTTGGCCAGCACGTCGGGATCGTCGTAGAAGGTGGTGGCCTTCACGATCGCCGCGGCGCGCTGGGCGGGGTCGCCGGACTTGAAGATGCCCGAGCCCACGAAGACGCCCTCGGCGCCGAGCTGCATCATCATCGCCGCGTCGGCGGGGGTGGCGATACCGCCCGCCGTGAACATGGTGACCGGCAGCTTGCCCGCCCGGGCCACCTCGACGACGAGTTCGTAGGGCGCCTGCAATTCCTTTGCGGCGACGTACAATTCGTCTTCGGACAACGACGTCAGGCGGCGGATCTCGCCACCGATCGCCCGCATGTGCGTGGTCGCGTTGGAGACGTCTCCGGTGCCTGCTTCACCCTTGGAGCGGATCATGGCCGCGCCCTCGTTGATGCGGCGCAGCGCCTCACCGAGGTTGGTCGCCCCGCACACGAACGGCACGGTGAACTTCCACTTGTCGATGTGGTGGGTGTAGTCGGCGGGGGTGAGCACCTCGGACTCGTCGACGTAGTCGACGCCGAGGCTCTGCAAGATCTGCGCCTCGACGAAGTGGCCGATGCGGGCCTTGGCCATGACCGGGATGGTCACCGCGGCGATGATGCCCTCGATCATGTCCGGGTCGCTCATCCGCGACACCCCGCCCTGGGCGCGGATGTCGGCGGGCACCCGCTCCAGCGCCATCACGGCGACGGCGCCGGCGCCCTCGGCGATCTTGGCCTGCTCGGGCGTGACGACGTCCATGATGACGCCGCCCTTGAGCATCTCGGCCATGCCGCGCTTGACGCGCGCGGTTCCGGTTCGCCCGTTGCCGTCCGGGGGGTGGGCGGTAGTCACTGCTTGATCTCCTTCAACGTTGTCGACCCAGTCTAATGAGGCGCTTTGGCCCGCGTTGACCGGCGGAGTCAGCGGATGGACAGCAGCGGGCCGGGGGCGCGGCCGCCGGCGAGCGCGGCCGCGTCGGTGAGCAGTCCGGATAGTTGCATGGGGTACACCGTCTCCCCCGCGGCGACGAGTTGGGCGATGTCGGCAGCGTCACACCAGCGGTGGCCGTGGATGTAGCTGCGTTCCAGTTCGGTGTGGCCGGTGCGGGACGGCTCGAATCGGCGGGTGCGGTAGACGAAGTAGAACTCCTCGCTGTCGATCAGCGAGCCGTTGAACTCGAAGACCTGGTCGCGCCGCCAGACGGGCCCGACCATGTCGGCGGGCGCGACCCGCAGGCCGGTCTCCTCGGCGAGCTCCCGCGCGGCGGCCTCGGCCAGCCGCTCCCCCTGCTGCACTTCGCCGCCCACCGTGAACCACCACTTGGGCGCGGGCTGGCCGGCCAGCGCCGGATCCGACCCGCGCAGCAGCAGCACCGCCCCGGTCTCGTCGAGCAGCACGACGCGCGCCGAGGTGCGGTGGTTGAGCACGCCGTGATCGCCGTGGGCCAGCGCGTGCGGCCGCTCGACGATCTCGAAATAGCTGGGCAGCCCGGCGGTCCCGCCCAGGTGAAAGAGCCGCACCAGGGGCCGCTCGGCCAGCGCCAGCGTGTCGCGGACCGCGTCGTTGTGGAAGCGACGGGCCAACACCACCCGGGCCTCGGCGTCGGCCAGCTCGGCGATCAGCCCGGCCGGCAGCGACGCCGGGTCCACGGCGGCCAGCGCGGCCGACAGCTCGTTTTCGCACGTCTCCCGCGCGGGCCGGGGCGCCCCCTCGGCCGCGTCGGCCAGCGCCGCCAGCCGCCGCCCCTCGGACGCGCCGCCGTAGGCGTCGATGGCCACGGCGCGCGCCACCACCGCGCGCCGCGCCAGCGCACCGTCGAGCGCCTGCCACGACAGGTCGTAGCGGACGTGCAGGCGGTCCAGCCGGTTGGCCGTCCGGTACGCCCAGGCGCCGAAGACGGCCAGCACCGCGACCAACACCGCGACGGCGACGATCAGCCATGTCATCAACCGGCCACCTCAACCTTGGCGCCTGTCGCGGCGACCGTCTCGTAAACCCGCAGGATCTGGCTGGCCACCACCGACCAGTCGTAGCGCTGGACGGCGGCCGTGCCGGCCGCCACATAGCGCTCGGCGAGCACATCATCCTCCAGCACCGCGATCAACGCATCGGCGAGCGCGGCGCCGTCGCCCACGGGCACCAGGCGGCCCACGTCGCCGCCGGCCAGCACGCGCCGGAAGGCGTCCAGGTCGCTGGCCACCACCGGGGTGCCGGCGGCCATGGCCTCGACCAACACGATGCCGAAGCTTTCCCCGCCGAGGTTGGGTGCGCAGTAGACGTCGGCGCTGCGCATGGCCGACGCCTTCCCGGGATCGTCGACCTGACCGAGGAAGCGAATATGACTCACGAATTCGCCCGCCTGCGTGCGCAATTCGTCCTCGTCACCGCGCCCGACAACCAGCAGCTGCACGTCGGGGAACCGCGCCACCAGCCGCGGCAGCGCGTCGAGCAACACCCCGATGCCCTTGCGCGGCTCGTCGTAGCGCCCCAGGAACAGCACCGTCTTGCCCGGCCGCGGGTACCCGTCTAGGAGCGGCGCGCAGGCGAACGAGCCGACGTCGACGCCGTTGGGGATCTCCACCGCGTCGGTTCCCAGCGCCTCCATCTGCCAGCGCCGGGCCAGGTCGGAGACCGCGATCCGGCCGACGATCTTTTCGTGCATCGGGCGCAGGATGCCCTGAAAGACCGTCAGTGTCAGCGATTTGGTGGTTGACGTGTGAAACGTCGCCACGATGGGACCCTCGGCGATGTTGAGGGCCAGCATGGACAGGCTCGGCGCGTTGGGCTCGTGCAGGTGCAGCACGTCGAAATCGCCTTCGGCGAGCCACTTTTTGACCTTGCGGTGGGTGGCCGGGCCGAACCGCAGCCGGGCCACCGACCCGTTGTAGGGAATCGGGACGGCCTTGCCCGCCGAGACGACGTAGTCGGGCAACACGGCGTGCGGCGAGGCCGGTGCGAGCACGCTGACGTCATGCCCGCGGGCCCGCACCACCTCGGCGAGCTGCAGGACGTGCGACTGCACCCCGCCCGGAACGTCGAACGAGTAGGGACAGATCATCCCGATGCGCATCAGGCGTCCCTTAGCCGGGCCTGCTTGTTCTCGGAGAGGTCGGCCAGCCACTGCGGCTGCATCATGTGCCAATCCTCGGGGCGGGCGGCAATGTTCTTCTCGAAGTGATCGGCCAACAGCTGGGTGATCGCGCCGACGTCGCCGCCGGTGCAGTCCAGCGCCGGGTGGATGGCGACGCCCCAGCCCTGGCCCTCGAACCAGCAGTGGGCCGGTAGCAGGGCCGCCCCCGTCGCGATCGCGAGCTTCGCCGGCCCGGCCGGCATCCGGGTGGGTTCGCCGAAGAAGTCGACCTGGACACCGGTGCGGGTGAGGTCGCGCTCGGCCATCAGGCACACCACCCGGTTGTCCCGCAGCCGGTCGCACAACACGTCGAAGGGTGGCCGCTCGCCCCCGGACAAGGGCAGCACCTCGAAGCCGAGGCCTTCGCGGTAGGCGATGAACCGCCGGTAGAGTGACTCGGGTTTGAGTCGCTCCGCGACGGTGGTGAAGGTGCCGTGTGTCTGCGCCAGCCACACCCCTGCCATGTCCCAATTGCCGCTGTGCGGCAACGCGATCACTGCGCCGCGGCCGCCGGACAATGCCGCTTCGATATGGTCGCGGCCCTGAACCGAGTCGTGCAGCTGGCGGCCGACCGCGGCGAGGTCCATGCCCGGCAGGCGGAACGCCTCGCGCCAATAACGGGCGTAGGAGGCCACGGACGCCCGCATCAGTGAATCCGGAACGTCTGAGGGCGGCACCCGCAAGACGCGGGCCAGGTTCTTGCGCAACTGATCTGGGCCGCCGCCGCGGGCCGCGTAGCGCGCCGCGGCGCCAAATGCGTTGCGCGCGGCGAACTCCGGCATCGCCCGCACGGCCAACCAGCCTGACGCGTACGCCCAGTCGGCCCCGACGCCGCTCAACCGGCCCGCGACGCGGCTCGCCAGGCGGCTCGGTGCCGTGATCGCGTTCATGCCCGGCGGAGTGGGAATCACGGCGCGACCGATCCGCGGTCGGTCGCACCCGGCGAGGTGCGCACCGTGTGCAACCGCTGCGCGCAGGTGACCAGGCTGGCCGCCGCCAACAGCCACATCGCCACCGGCAACGCGGGCGGCCACGCGACGAACGGAAAGTCCGAGATGCCGGCGCCGACCAGCACGATGATCAGCCGCTCGGGCCGTTCGATGATGCCGCCGTCGCCGCGCAGGCCGCTGGCCTCGGCCCGGGCCTTGATGTAGGAGATCACCTGCGAGGTGACCAGGCAGATCAGGGTGGCCGCCGCCAGCAGCTTGTCGTGCAGTCCGAAGGCGATCCACCACAGCAGCCCGCAGAACACCGCACCGTCGCTGACGCGGTCACAGGTGGCGTCCAGCACCGCGCCGAACCGGGTGCCGCCGCCCCTTTCCCGGGCCATCGCCCCGTCGAGCATGTCGAAGAGGACGAAGAACCAGACCACCAGCGTGCCGATGAACAGCTTGCCCATCGGGAAGAAGACCAGCGCCCCCGCCACGGCCACGACGGTGCCCAGGATCGTGACGGCGTCGGGAGTCAATCCCAACCGCAGGCACGCTTTTGCGGTCGGGGTGGTCAGCCGCGCGAACGCCGCCCGCGACAGGAACGGCACCTTACTCATCGGCGCCGCTCTCCCCCGCAAGCGGGAGGTGCCCCCGCCTCATCGCCACGCTCTGCATCGCCGCCACCGCGACTCATCGCTGTTTCGTCCACTCCGTCGCCAGCAGCTGACGAGTTTCTCGCAGCAACTGCGGGATCACCTTCGCCCCGCCGATGATGGTGATGAAGTTGGCGTCGCCGCCCCAGCGCGGCACGACGTGCACGTGCAGGTGCTCGGCCAGCGACCCGCCGGCCGAGGTCCCCAGGTTGAGGCCGACGTTGAAGCCGTGCGGCCGCGACACGTTCTTGATGACGCGAATCGCCTTCTGGATGAAGGACATCAGCTCCGCGCTTTCCGGATCGGTCAGATCCTCCAGCTCGGAGATGCGGCGGTAGGGCACCACCATCAGGTGCCCGGGGTTGTACGGGTAGAGGTTGAGCACGGCGTAGACGAGTTCGCCGCGCGCGACCACCAGCCCCTCTTCGTCGGTCAGGTGCGGGATGTCGGTGAACGGCTGCTCGGTTTTGCCGTTGTCGCGCTTCATCGGCGCCTCGGCCAGGTAGGTCATCCGGTACGGCGTCCACAACCGTTGCAGATGATCTTCCTCGCCGACGCCCCGGTCCAGGATGGCGTCGTCGGTCTTCGGCTCGGCCCGTTCGCGATCACTCACCGGCCGCCACCTTCACGAGTTCTGCGGTGGGAGCGGCATTCTCGCGATCGGCGATCCACTTCACGATGGCGTCGACGGCGCCGTCGCGGGGCACGCCGTTGATCTGCGTGCGGTCACCGAAGCGGAAGCTCACCGCGCCCGCCGCAACGTCGCGGTCACCGGCCAGCAGCATGAACGGCACCCGCTGGTTGGTGTGGTTGACGATCTTCTTGGCCATCCGGTCGTCGCTGCCGTCGACCTCGACCCGCACCCCGTGCGAACGCAGTTGCGCCGCAACATCGTTCAGGTAGTCGAGGTGGTCGTCGGCCACCGGGATGCCGACCGCCTGCACCGGCGCCAGCCACGCCGGGAAGACGCCGGCATAGTGCTCGGTGAGGATGCCGAAGAACCGCTCGATGGACCCGAACAGCGCCCGGTGGATCATCACCGGCCGCTGCCGGCTGCCGTCGGCGGCGGTGTACTCCAGCTCGAACCGCTCCGGGAAGTTGAAGTCCACCTGGATGGTCGACATCTGCCAACTACGCCCCAGGGCGTCGCGGGCCTGCACGGAGATCTTGGGGCCGTAGAACGCCGCGCCGCCCGGGTCGGGCACCAACTGCAGGCCGGATTCGGCCGCCACCTCGGCCAGCGCGTTGGTGGATTCCTCCCACATGGCATCGGAGCCGACGAACTTCTCCGGGTCCTTGGTGGACAGCTCGAGATAGAAGTCCTCCAGCCCGTAATCGCCGAGCAGTTCGAGGATGAACCGCAGCAGCGACGCCAGCTCGGCGTGCAGCTGCTCGCGGGTGCAGAAGATGTGCGCGTCGTCCATGGTGAAACCGCGCGCCCGGGTCAACCCGTGCACCACGCCGGACTTCTCGTAGCGGTAGACGGTGCCGAATTCGAAGAGCCGCAACGGAAGTTCGCGATAGGAGCGCCCACGCGACCGGAAGATCAGCGTGTGCATCGGGCAGTTCATCGGCTTCAGGTAATAGTCCTGGCCCGGCTTGCGCACGGTCCCGTCGTCGTCATATTCGGCGTCGAGATGCATCGGCGGGTACATGCCTTCGGCGTACCAGTCCAGATGGCCGGAGGTGTGGAACAGGTCCGCCTTGGTGATGTGCGGGGTGTTGACGAACTCGTAGCCGGCCGCGATGTGCTTGCGCCGCGAGTACTCTTCCAGCTCGCGACGCACGATGCCGCCCTTGGGATGGAAAACGGCCAAGCCGGAACCGATTTCGTCGGGGAAGCTGAACAGGTCGAGCTCGGTGCCCAGCTTGCGGTGATCGCGGCGCTGGGCCTCCTCGATCAGCGTCAGGTGGCGCTCGAGGGCGTCCTGCGACTCCCAGGCGGTGCCGTAGATGCGTTGCAGGCTGGCGTTGTTCTGGTCGCCGCGCCAGTAGGCGGCCGAGCTGCGGGTCAGCTTGAACGCGGGGATGTGTCTGGTGGTCGGGATGTGCGGGCCCCGGCACAGGTCACCCCAAACCCGTTCCCGCGTCCGGGGATTGAGGTTGTCGTAGGCCGTCAGCTCGTCGCCGCCGACTTCCATGACCGCGGGATCACCGGACTTGTCGTCGACGAGTTCGAGCTTGTAGGGCTCCCCCGCCAGCTCCGCGCGCGCCTGGTCCTTGGACTCGTAGACGCGGCGCTCGAACAGCTGGCCCTCTTTGACGATCTGGCGCATCCGCTTTTCCAGCGCCGCCAGATCCTCGGGCGTGAACGGTTCCGGCACGTCGAAGTCGTAGTAGAAGCCGTCGGTGATGGGCGGGCCGATGCCCAGCTTGGCTTGCGGGAACAGCTCCTGGACGGCCTGGGCCAACACGTGGGCGGCCGAATGCCGGATCACGCTGCGGCCGTCGTCGGTGTTGGCCGCCACCGGGATCACCTCGGCGTCGGCGGCGGGCACCCAGCTCAGGTCGCGCAGCTTCCCGTCGGCGTCGCGCACCACCACGATGCCGTCGGGCGCCCCGCGGCCCGGCAGCCCGGCCTCCCGCACCGCGGCGGCCGCGGTGGTCCCGGCAGGCACCCGGATCGGGGCTTGCGGGTCGCCGCCAACGGCTCCCGAGGCGGGGTGTGCGGGGACGGTCATTGTGGCGGTCTCCAAGGCTCGATGGGTCGACGACCATGCTATCGGGGCCGTTCGACGCCGAGCAGGGCCGTCGAGGCGCCGCCCCCAAGTCCGGCAAGATGGGCTCGATGGGGGCGCAGACTGCTTTGACGTTGCTGCTCGGCGCCGTCGTGGTCATCGTGCTGGTCAACTGGATCAGCGAGCGCACCGGCCTGCCCAGTGCGCCGCTGCTGGTTCTCGTCGGCATCGGCTATGCGCTGGTCCCGGGGCCGAACATCAGCCTCGAGCCCGAGGTCGTGATGACCTGCATTCTGCCGCCGCTGCTCTTCAACGCCGCGCTGGAATCGTCGCTGGTCGGCATCCGCCGCAATCTGCGCACCGTCATCAGCCTCTCGGTGGTCCTCGTCCTGCTGACCGCGACGTCGGTCGGCGTCGCGTTCGGGCTGCTCGTCAGTGGTGCGACGCTCGCGGTCGGCATGGTGCTGGGCGCCGCGGTGGCGCCGACCGATCCGGTGGCCGCGCTCGCCGTGGCCCGCAAGGAAGGCCTCCCGCTCAACATCGTCACCCTGATCGAGGGCGAGGGGCTGCTCAACGACGCGACCGCGCTGACCACACTGTCGGTGGCCATCACGGTCGCGCGCGGCGCGGCGTTCTCCGCGCCGTCGGCGATCCGGGAGTTCGCGCTGGCGGCTCTGGGCGGCCTGGCGGTGGGGCTGGTGTTCGCGTACCTCCGGCGGCTGCTTCGCCGGTGGCGACACGACGTGCTGACGGCCAACGCGATCTCGCTCGCCACGCCGTTCGTGACCTATCTGGTGGCCGAGGAGCTTTCCGCCTCGGGCGTCTTGGCGGTCGTGGTGTGTGGATTGATCGTCGGTCACGACTCGCCGCGGCTGGAGTCGGGGGCGAGCCGGTTGCAGACCCGCGCCGTGTGGCGGCTGGTCAACTTCCTGCTCGAGGGCCTGGTGTTCTTGCTGATCGGGCATCAGCTGCCGGCCATCCTCGACGATCTGGGCGGCTACGAGCTGTCGACGATCGTCGTGGCGGTCGCCGTCACCGTCGCGGTGGTGCTCGTGGTGCGGCCGCTGTGGTTGCTGCTCACCCAGTCGCTGCCGCGGCCGCTGCACACCCGGCTCGGCAACGTCTCGGGCTCCGCCGAAGCCGACGAACCCGACGGACCCGACGAATCCGACGGCGGCGGACCCGACGAATCCGACGGACCCGGCACCGGCCGTCGGCCGAACCGCCACTCCGAGCGCCTCAGCGGCCGCGAAGTCCTGGTGCTGAGCTGGGCCGGCACCCGCGGCGTGGTCAGCCTCGCGGCGATTTTCGCGGTTCCGTTCGTGACCGACAGCCACGCACCGTTTCCCGACCGGGACCTGCTGCTGTTCTGCACGCTGGTCGTCGTGCTGGTGACGCTGATCGGACAGGGCATCACGTTCGGCCCGCTGGTGCGCGCGCTGGGCCTGCGGGCGAACGCCGCCGACGAACTGCGGCTGCGCAACCGGGCCCGGGCCGCGGCCGTGCGGGCCGCGCTGGACCGGCTCGACGCGCTGGGCCAACAGGACGATGCGGACGTGGATCCTCGGGTGATCGACGGTGTGCGCCAACAGTTGTCGGCACGGCTCGAGCGATATCAGCATCGGCTCGATCTGTTGTCGGACGCCGGCGAGACCCCCGCCGCGCCCCGCTACGAGGCCGCGGTCGCCATCCGCCGGGTCGCCATCGACGCCCAGCGCGACGAGCTCGTGCGCTGGCGCGACGCGGGCATGCTGCCCGACCAGAGCCTTCGCGCGATCGAACGCGAACTCGATCACGAAGAGAGCACGCTGCCGATCATGCCGCGGGCGCGGCGGCGCAACGAAAGACCTTGATTCCCAAGGTGCTAAGTTGACGCCAGCCAGGCCAGCGCGGCGACCGTCAACGCCTGTGTGCCGGTGTCGAGGGTCGGCTGGATGACCGGGGCGAACCGCGGGGAATGGTTGACGGGAATGTCCTCGGCGACGCGGCCCGCCGCATCGGCGTTGCGATAGACGTCGGGATCGATTCCGCCTATGCCCCAATAGCTGTAGGGGGCGTTGAGCGCATTGGGGATGTCGCTGAAGTCCTCGCTCGCGGTCTGCGCCGCAAGCTCGCACGCCCGGTCGCCGAAAAAGCCGTCGAACGCGGCACGCACCCGTTCGGTGACCGTGGGATCGTTGTCGGTGGTCGGAAAGTGGTCCACCAGTTGGAATTCGGGCTCCTTCGGGGATCCGGATGCCTGGCATTCGGCGGTGACGATGCGCCGGATCGCGTCGAGCATTCTGGTGCGGGTCCGGTCGCTGTAGGTGCGCAGGTTCAGTTCCAGCAGCGCGCGGTCGCCGATCACATTGCTCTTGGCGCCGGCCTCGATCCTGCCGATCGTCAACACCGCGGCGTCGGTGGGCGCGACCTCCCGCGAAACGACGGCCTGCAACCGGATCACTATCATGGCGGCGAGCACGACGGGGTCGACGGCCGCCTGCGGCATCGACCCGTGCCCACCACGTCCGTAGACGGTGATCCGCATGCTGTCGGCGGTCGTCAGGACGGGTCCGGATCGCGTCGCCACCTTTCCGGCCGGTACCGGCAGGACATGCTGGGCCAGGGCGACGTCGACATGACCGACCAACTTCGCCAACCCGTCGTCGACCATGCGCCGCGCGCCGTCGCCGACTTCCTCGGCGGGTTGGAACAGCGCGATCACCGTGCCGCGCCAGTGCGCACGCGCCCCGGCGAGCAGCGAGGCCGCGCCGAGCAGACAGGTCACATGAACGTCGTGCCCGCAGGCGTGCATCACCGGCCGTTCGTGGCCGTCCGCATCGGTGGCGGTGACGGCGCTCGCGTACGGGAGACCGGTGTCCTCGGCCACCGGCAGCGCGTCCATGTCGGCGCGCAGCAGCACGGCGGGTCCGTCGCCGTTGCGTAGGATCCCGACGACGCCCGTTCCGCCGATGCCCTCGTGGACCTCATAGCCGAAGTCGCGCAGCCGTTGCGCCGCCGCTGCCGCGGTCTCGTGTTCTCGGTGCGACAGCTCCGGATGCCGGTGCAGATCGCGATACAGGTCCTCCTGCCAGCCACGGACGTCGTCCAGACCGGCGAGCACCGCCGATTCGCTGTTCATCGTTTCGGTCCTCCCTGTGTGCGGCGACGCTTCATGAAAAGCCTTGCGGGCAAACGACTCTCAGGGCTGTCCGGGTTTGAGCCGCACAAACAGCGCGTCGGCTTCGGTCAGCAGGCGCTCGCCGTCGGTCAACCGGCCCGACACGAAGATCTTGCGCCCCTCCACGCGGTCGACCCCCGCTTCGAACTGCAGTTCCTTCTCCACCGGGACGATGTGACGGTAGTCGATCTTCAGATAGGCGGTGCGCTGCCGCGGGTTGCCGGTGAGCACCGCGGCGCTCAACCCCAGAATGGAATCGAACAGCATCCCCAGCGCGCCGCCGTGCACGGCGCCGTTGCGCCCGAGATGGAACCGGGCGAAGCGGGCCTCGCCATGGACGCGGCCGTCGTCGCCCTTGCGGGCCTGCATCGGGATCGTCAGGATGTTGCCGCGCATCGGCAGGTCCATCCGGCGGCCCGACGGGGAGGCCCACTCGTCGGCGTCGTACGGCGCCAACAATGCCGACACCTTCTCCAGCAGGTCGGCCGCCTCGGTGATCACCTCGTCGGGGGCGTCGGCGGCGCGGGCGTGATCCTGCAACGTGCGCACGGCGTCGATGAACCTGCCGTAGTCGGGCCCACCCTTGGTGGTGGGTTCGGGCGGGTTGAATCCCCCGCCGGGGTGTCGCAGATGTTCGGCCACCACCACACCGTATTGCCCGCCGGGCGCGCGCAGCCGCGTGGTGGCTAGCCGGTCTACTGGGCGCCGGCGGCCGACAAGGTTTCGAACTCGTCGTCGGACAACGTGATCTCGGCGGCGGCGACGTTCTCCTCCAGGTGCGCCACCTTCGACGTCCCCGGAATCGGCAGCATCACCGGTGACCGCTTCAGCAACCACGCCAGCGCCAACTGTGACGGCGTCGCGTCGTGCTCGGCGGCGATGCGCTGCAGCGGCCCGTCGGGGGCGGCCAGCGGCCCGGCGGCCAGCGGGAACCACGGGATGAAACCGATGCCCTGTTCGGTCACCGCGTCCAGCAGCGGCTCGGCGTCGCGGGCCGACAGGTTGTACATGTTCTGCACCGAGACGATTTCGGTGATTTTCTGAGCCGCACCGAGCTGGTCGACGTTGATCTCGGACAGGCCGATGTGGCGGATCTTGCCCTCGTTCTTCAGGGTCAGCAGCTCGCCGACCTGATCCTCGAGCGGGAAGTTCTTGTCGATGCGGTGCAGCTGGAACAGGTCGATGGTCTCCACGCCCAGCCGACGCAGGCTCAGCTCGCATTCCTGACGCAGATAACTGGGATTGCCCAACGGGATCCAGATGTCCGGGCCGGTGCGCAGCAGCCCCGCCTTGGTCGCGATCACCAGGCCGTCATAGGGATGCAGCGCCTCGTGGATGATCTCCTCGGAGAAGTACGGGCCGTAGGAGTCGGCGGTGTCGATGAAGTTCACCCCGAGCTCGACGGCGCGGCGCAGGACCCGGACGCATTCGTCGCGGTCGTCGGGCGGGCCCCACACGCCCTTCGCGGTCAGACGCATCGCCCCGAAGCCGAGTCGGTTGATGGTCAGATCGCCACCGAGGGTGAATGTTCCGGACGCCCCGGCAAGGGTTTTCGAGTTTTGTGCGGTCACTTCTACGACCGTACTCGCCGAACGCCGCCCCGCACCTCGGCATGGCAAGCTGAACATGTGGACCTACGAGCGCTCGAGGAACTCCCGCTGACCTATCCGGAAGTGGGTGCGACGGCGGGCGGCGAGCTGCCCGCGGGATACGACCATCAACACGCCGCGCGCCAAATCGGCACGGGCCGGCAGCGTTTCGAGCAGGCCGCCGACGCCGTCATGCGCTGGGGCATGCAGACCGGCTCGGGGCTGCGTGTGCAGGCCAGCTCCGAGGTCGCCGTCGTCGACGCGGTGGTGGTGGTGCGAATGGGTTTCCTGCCGGCGCCCTGCCGCGTCGTGTACGTCGTCGACGAACCCGACATTCGCGGCTTCGGCTACGGCACCCTGCCGGGTCACCCGGAGTCCGGCGAGGAACGTTTCGTGGTGCGCCACGACCCGATCACCTCCGCGGTGTACGCGGAGGTGTCGGCGTTCTCCCGCCCCGCGACCTGGTGGAGCAAGGCCGGCGGGCCCGTGGTGCGGGTGACCCAGCGCCTCATCGCCAAGCGCTACCTGCGGGCGGTGTGACGGCTACCGGGCCGTGATGCCGCCTCCGATGCTGCCGCTGTGCACGCCCTGCGCCAGGCGGGCCAGCGCGACGGCGCCGACGAACAACCCGAAGTCGCGCAGCGCGACGTCGTAGAAGCCGGGCCCGGTGACCAGGTCGATGATGATCCCGGCCAGCCAGGCCGCAACCACCCAGGCGCCCAAGCGTGGGGCCACCGCCACCACCACGCCGGCCACGATCTCGATGATCCCGACGAGGTACATGCACTGATCGGCCGTTCCGGGTACCAGGTCGTCGATCCAGCCGGCCAGATACATGCTCCAGTGATGCGGGTGGGTCAGCAGGTTGAAGAACTTGTCCAACCCGAACACGATCGGCGCGATCGTGAACACGGTGCGTAGCACGAGGTAGGCCGAATAGGCCGGATCCCGCAGCTGCTCGGCGAGGGTCGGGGTCGTCGCGCCGACTTGTTTGGTGCTCATGGTGCCTCCGTTTCTAACGAATAATATTTTGAACGGTAGAACCGGACAGACTGTACCGTCAAGAGTTTTGTCTGTTAGAAATGGCGAGGGAGCCGCTGATCAGCGGCGCGGGCACCGCACGGCCCGGACGCCCACCTCTGCCCGGGGCGGGACCGATGCGTCGTGCTGGCGGCGGGGCGTGGATAGCCCGCGGCTATGCCCGGTCTATGGCCCCCAGCCGGACAACAACTTCGCCGCGCCCGTGCACATCTCGGCGATGACCTCGGCCACCGAGGCGTCGTCGCGGATCATCCCGACGCCCTGACCGGCGTCCACGGGCGCGATCCGGCAGTCCCCGGCGGCGATCGCCGTGGCCAGCTCCTCACAGGCGCCCGGGCCCAGCGCTTCCTCGTGGCCCGTCCAGTGCTCGACGAAGTCGTTCGCCAGCACCCGCGACGGGAATCGCGCCGGCCAGGGCAACCCCTTGGCGACGTCGAAGACCCGGGTGACCGCGGTGTCGGTCTCGCTGGCGGCGACCAGGGCCCGTCGGCCGGCGTCGCCGATCAGCGCCTCCGGGCAGGCCGACAACCGAGTGCCCACCCACGCGCCGCTGGCGCCGGCGGCCAGCACGGCGGCCAGGCTGCGCGCCGAGGCGACACCGCCGGCGGCCAGCACCGGCACCGTGACGGCGTCGAGGACGGCGTCCAGCAGCGGCAGCAGGCCCAGCTTGACCTCGCCGTGCCCGCCGCCCTCGGAGCCGCGAGCGACCAGGACGTCGACGCCGGCGTCGACCGCCTTCCGCGCCCCGTCGCTGTCGTAAACCTGTGTGACGGTGGGGATTCCGGCGTCATGCGCCTTGGCGACCCAGGACCAGTCGGTTCCGAAACTGACCGACAACAGGGCGGGCCGCGCGGCGAGCGCATCCTCGAGCAGCCCGGCCTCGTTGCGCATCACCCAGTCGACCAGGCCGATGCCGAACCGGCCGTCGACGTGCTGTAACTGCTCGGCCAGCAGCTCGCGGGTCGCGACGCTGCCCATGCCGACCATGCCCAGACCACCGGCCGCGGTGACCGCCGCGGCCAGCCGGCCGCCGGCGACCCCGCCCATCGGGGCGTTGACGATGGGCGCCCGCAGACCGAAGCTCGTTGCCCAGGGCGTCGAGACCATCGGCGGCTAGTGTGCCGAGGGGATCGTCTTCAGCACGGTCAGCAGGACCACCGAGTCCTCGATCGCGTGCAGGGCATGGCGTTCGGGCGGAATCGCCAGGTATCCGCCGGCCTTGCCCTCCCAGGCGTCGCCGCCGGTGGTCAGGCGCACGTGTCCGTGCAGCACCTGCAGCGTGGCCTCGCCGGGGCTGTCGTGTTCGGAGAGATCGTGGTCGGCCAGCAGGGCGAGCACCGTTTGCCGAAGCTCGTGGTTGTGTCCGCCGTGGATGGTGTGCGCGGCGCGGCCGCTGTGCGACTGTTTGGCCTCGGCGAGCTTTTCGGACGCGAGGTCGGTCAACGAAATGGAATCCATCGTGAGTCCTTCGTAGTTGCAAGGCCTTTCACCAACGGCCTTGGGGGTTGGTGGTTAACCGCTCAGTAGCAGTATCCCCGCCGCGATCAGGGCGGCCACCTTGACCGCCTCCAGCGCGACGTAGCCGTAGTGGGCACGGGAGCGCGGTCCGTCCGATCCGGCCAGCACCCGGTCGGAACGGCGGGTCAATGCGGGCCGCACGACGACCAGCTGGACCGCCAACGCGGCGACGGCGACGGCGATCGCCGCGATGACGCCCCCCGGGGTGGGGCCCGCGATAACGATCGCCCCGATGACGAGCGCGAAGGCCACCTCGACGGTGTTGAGCGCGCGGAAGACCAGCCGGCCGATGCTGAGCCCGATCTGCAACGTCACGTTGGGCGCCCGGAACTTCAGCGGGGCTTCCAGGAACGAGATGGCCAGCACCATGCCGAGCCAGACGAAGGTGAGCGCGACGGCGATCGCCGTTCCGGTGCTCATTTGGCCGCCCCCTGCAGCGTCAGGTGAGCCAGGCACAGATCCGGCTCGACGAACGAGTCGAGCCGGTCCACCGAGACCGGCGCCCCCCACGTCTCCACCGCTCCCTGCATGAGGCCGAGGTGCACCGGACACACGACACTGGACCGGTTTTCGGCCAATTCCAGAAACGGGCAGTGCCGCAGTCCGACCTGTTGCTCTCCGTCGACCACCCGGCGCTCGGGCGCGAAGCCGAGTTCGTCGAGCACCTCGATCAGACGGGCGATGACCTCTTCGGTGGTGGCGGGGGCGTCGGCCGGCGCATGCAGCTCGGCGTCGACCTTCCGCCCCCAGGCACGGCCCGCGGCGAGGGCCTTGGGCCCGGGATCACGCTCGGTGGCGAAGGCCATGGTCAGGATCTCGGCCAGCAGCCGGTAATGCCGCGTGCCGCCGCGATCCATCTGCCGGACCGCGCGGAACATCAGCGGTGGGCGCCCCGGTCCTTTGCGGTCCAGCTCGACGTGTTCGACCTGCCCGTCGGTGACCAGGCTGTCGAGGTGGAAGCGCACGGTGTTGGGGTGCACCCCGAGTTCGTCGGCGATCCCGGCGATGCTCATCGGTTGCGGCGAGGCGCGGAGCAGCCGCATCACCGCGCGCCGCCGGCCGGCCGACTCGCCCGGGACCGAGCCCTGGAGCTCCGGGAGTTTCTCGACCTGCCGGGCCTTCTGGGGCTTCTGCGTCTTCTGGGTCTTCACCGGATCCCTCACACTGCTCGTCCTTCACGCCCCATCCGAATGAACGGTACTGGGCTGGCCCGCCACCAGCGGTGTGTCAACGCCGAGCGGACCGATCTTGGCCGCCCCGCCCGGGGACCCCAGGGGTTCGTCGCGGCCCGGCAGCGTCTCAGCGAAGAATGCGTCGTTATCGGCGAGGTGCGGCTTGAGGTCCTCAGGCAGGTCATCTTCGTAGTAAATCGCCTCCACCGGACAAACCGGCTCGCACGCACCGCAGTCGACACACTCGTCTGGATGAATGTAGAGCGCCCGGCCGCCCTCGTAAATGCAATCCACGGGACATTCGTCGACGCACGCGCGATCCATCACATCGATGCATGGCTTCCCGATCACGTAGGTCATGGGCTAGAGTTTACACAACATATCTTGTAATAATTAGCTTTGAGCTCGGAGAACGGTGAAAGCCAACGCTAAGCTCGTCGACACCCCACCCCCGGTGCGCCATGGACACCTCGAGCTGGTCCCGGAGTCACCGCAAAGCGCTGCCCCACAGGAGATCTGATGCCAGGACAACGAGCAGGTTCCGAACTCCCGCTGCCGGCATCGCGCCGTGATGACAGCGCGGTCGCCGGCCACTGGCTGCTGGCGCGGCTCGGCAAACGCGTGTTGCGCCCCGGCGGGGTCGAGCTGACCCGCACCCTGCTGTCCCGCGCGGAGCTGAGCGGCGCCGACGTCGTCGAGCTGGCGCCGGGCCTGGGCCGTACCGCCACCGAGATCGTCGCCCGCGGGCCACGGTCCTACGTCGGCGCCGAGGGCGACCCGGACGCGGCCAACATGGTCCGCGGCGTGCTTTCCGATCTCGGTGCACAAAATGCCGCCGTGCGGGTGGCGGACGCGGCCGAGACCGGATTGCCGGACGCCAGCAGCGATGTCGTCATCGGAGAGGCGATGCTGACCATGCAGGGCGACGCGGCCAAGCACGCCATCGTCGCCGAGGCCGCCCGCGTGCTGCGCCCGGGGGGCCGCTACGCGATCCACGAACTCGCCCTCACCCCGGACACGGTGTCGGAGGAGATCAGCACCGACATCCGGCAGGCGCTCGCGCGTTCGATCAAGGTGAACGCGCGCCCGTTGACGATTGCCGAGTGGTCGAAACTGCTCGCCGAGCACGGACTGGTGGTCGACAACGTCACCACCGCTCCGATGGCCCTGCTGCAGCCCCGCAGGCTGGTCTCCGACGAGGGTCTTGTCGGGGCGCTGCGCTTCGCCAGGAACGTGCTTTTGCACCCCGATGCCCGCAAGCGGGTGCTGGCGATGCGCCGCACGTTCCGCAAGCATCGCAAGCAACTGGCCGCCGTCGCGATCGTCGCCCACAAGCCGGCGGCATCGGCCACCGGCTAACCCCGCAGGGCTTGAGGACGGCCTCCCCCGTTCGCCGTTGCGCCGCTTCTGACAGCGGGTTCCGACTTTGGGCCCGTTCCGCAATCTCTGCGTGACGGTTTAGTGACGCCCCCTGACGTAACTTGGCTGCGGCAGTGTGGGGAGAACGAAGGAGCTTGCCGGCTATGGGTGCTAGCCCGCCGTCGCTGACGGATTCCGACCTCGACGCGTTGGCGTCGGATTTCCTGCAGTCGCATTACCTCGGCTCCATCTATGCCGATTGGTCGCCGGATCGGCGGCTCGACATATTCCTGAGGCGACGTGGCCTCGCCAGGGTGGCCAACGACGGCGACCTGTCCCACAACGTCTTGCAACGCATCATGTCCCGGGCGGGCCGTGCCTCATTGGCGCGGCATTGATCGGCCTGCTCTTCTGCTGCAGAACCAGGTAGGCGACGGCGATGAACAAAAACCGCGAAAAAGTTCGAGTTTTGACGGCCGAAATGACAACCCACGCATTGGTACAGACGTACTATTGCGGCCTAGAGCCAGACGTGCCGCCTGGGATGGATGAGTCGTTGAGGCTAGCGGGGAGGGGACGATGAATTCACCGAAATGGATGGTTCATTGGCCACAGCGCAGGCCGACGGCCACGATCTACCAGTTGACCGACCGGCTGCACCGCGGGCATGTCGCCCGGGTGCCCGCCCATCAGATCACGGCGACCGTGTCGGCGTGGCTGGCCGACCTGGGTGCCGACAGCCCCTTGGTCGACGAACTCGAGCGCGCCGTGTGCGGCGGCGACTGGGCCGCGGCGCACGCCCTGGGCGAGTGCCTGTCCATCGAGATCGCGGTGGCCGACTGAAAATCGCCGGTCAGCGCTGAGCGAGTACCCGCGCGGCGCGGCCCAGGCTGTCGTCGACCAGCCGGTCCACGGCGCCGAAGTAGGTCGGTGACGGCTCTCGACCCGCCAGCTCGGCGACCGCTTGCTGCTCGCCCAAAACATCTGCGGCATCAAGGTTTTCGGACATGCGCCGGGTATGGACGGCCAGTCCGCTCAGTAGCTCGGCGGTTTGGGATCCCGCGACGACGGTGCGCCGGGCCAGGGTGCGCAGGGTGTCCCATTCGGCGTGCCAGGCCCCGTCGGGCCGCTCGTCGTTGGCCAGCGCCGCGGCGGTGTGCAGGGTCGCGGCCAGCGGTGGCGCCGCCAGGGCGGCGCGGCGGATCAGGATGGACAGCACGGGGTTTCGCTTGTGCGGCATGGACGACGAGCCGCCCCGGCCGTCGGCTACCGGCTCGCCGAGTTCGCCGATCTCCGGGCGGGCCAGCGTGACGACGTCGGAGGCGATGCGGCCCCAGCAGTCGGTGCAGCCGACGAAAGCGTCGGCGGCCGCGGTGATCGGCGCGCGGGCCGTGTGCCAGGGCGGCCGCGGCTGCAGGCCCAACGCGGTTGCCGTGTCCGCGGCGAGGCCGGCCGACACCCCGGCCGGGTCCGGGGTGCCGGTGAGCGACGCCGCCAGTTCCGTGGTGGCGGCCAAGGTTCCTGCCGCGCCGCCGATCTGGACGGGCGTGGTCAGCGTGGCGACCCGTTCGACGGCGTCGACGACCCCGTTCAGCCAGCCGGCGGCCTTGGCGCCGAAGGTGGTGGGTGCGGCGTGCTGGGTGAGGGTGCGGGCCACCATCGGCGTGGCCCGGTGCCGGGTGACGAGTTCGGACAGCGCGGAGATCTGCTCTCTCAGCTGCGTGATCAGCTCGTCGGCGGCGGCGCGCGTGGCCAGCATCAGGCTGGTGTCCAGGACGTCCTGGCTGGTGAGTCCGCGGTGGATCCACGGCGCGACGACGGGCTCGGCGCGTTGGCGCAGCAGCGTCACCAGGGGAATGACCGGGTTGCCACCGTCCTCGGCGGTAACGGCGAGTGTCGCATAATCGTTGTGCGTGACCAAGTTCCACAGGTCCGCGGCGGCGCAGTCGGCGGGCGCCAGACCGGCGCCCGCGAGGGCGCTCAGCCACGCGGATTCCACGGCGACCATCGAGCCCAGCAGGGCCTCGTCGGTCATGTGCTCGCCGGCTCGATGGTCCCCGGGCCACAGCAGGTTGGTCATCGCGTGTCCGCCCGGTACTCCAGGAACACCGTCTCGGCCGGGCCCTGCAGGTGGATGTCGAAACGGTATGTGGCGCCGTCGTTTTCGGCGGCGCAGAGCAACGTGGCCAGGCGGTCGGCGGAGACGGCCGCGAGCAGCGGATCGGCGTCCGGGTCGGCGCCGGGTAGGTAGGCGCGGGTGAACAGCCGGTTCAGCAGCCCCCGCGCGAACACGGTGAGCGCAAAGAACGGCGGCCGCCCGTCGATCACCGAACCGGGGGTCAGGGTGGTGAACGCGTAACGACCGGCGCCGTCGGTCGCGCACCGGCCCCAGCCGGTGAACGACACCGGTCCCCCATGGTCGCGGTGCAGCGAACCGGACTGCCGCGCAATGCGTCCCGCGCTGTCGGGCTGCCAGAGTTCGACCAACGCGTCGGGGACCACGGCGCCGCCGCCGTCGTACACCGTGCCGTGCAGCCGGATGGCCTGCGGATGGGCGTGGTCGACCAGCTCGCTGTCACCGGGGTACGGCAATCCCAGGTCGAGGAACGGACCGACCGTTTGCCCTGGCGTGCACGCTGTTTCAGTCATGCGCACCCGCGGTGGGGGTGGGCGCGCCGCCGGCCAGGACGATGTCCCACCGGTACCCGGTCGCGTACTCGGGCTCGGTGAGGTCGTGGTCGTAGCGGGCGATCAGTCGTTGCCGTGCGGCCGGATCGAGGATCGACTGGAAGATCGGATCCAGCTCGAACATGGGGTCGCCGGGAAAGTACATCTGGGTGACCAGGCGCTGGGTGAAAGCGGTTCCGAAGACGGAGAAGTGGATGTGCGCCGGGCGCCAGGCGTTGTGGTGGTTGCGCCACGGGTACGGGCCGGGCTTGATGGTCAGGAACCGATACGAGCCGTCCGGCCCGGTCAGGCAGCGGCCCGCGCCGGTGAAGTTCGGGTCGAGCGGGGCCGGGTGCTGGTCACGCTGGTGGCGGTAGCGCCCGCCGGCATTGGCTTGCCAGATCTCGACCAGCTGACCCGCCACCGGCAGGCCGCCGTCGTCGAGGACGCGTCCGCTCACCACGACGCGCTCCCCGAGCGGCTCCCCCGGATGCCCGGCCGTCAGGTCCGCGTCGAGCGGGTCGACGTCCTGAGGGCCGAAGCACGGCGCCCAAAGCTCCACCCCTTCGGGATCGACGGCGACCAGGGGTTGCTTCGGATGGCGCAGCGTCGTGCTGCGGTACGGCGGGTAGTCGAGCCGCGGCTGCCCGTGCGACCCCCCGGCGGCGCCCGGGTATTGCGCTGCGATGCGGGCGATCTCCGCCGTGATGTCGGCCTGAGAAGCGACACACCCGGCGTCCATGAGCCGTGACGCTACTCTCGATGGTCCCCTACAGGGTGCGGATCAACGCCGCGCGGCCCTTGGTCCGCAGGCGGTGCACGGCGGAGCCGCGGTATTGCTCGATGGTGGCGGCCATCTTGTTGCCCAACTCCTTGAGTTCCGCATCGGTGATCTTCACCTGCGGAGGAGCCGGGATCATGTCCCGTTCCTCTTCGTCCGCGTGCGCCTCGAGGACCGTCTTGAACGAATTCCACTCGTCCTCATAGCCCGGGGCGTTCTGCGGCGTCCTGAGCAGCACGGAGAGCTGGTCGACCACCTGGCGGTGTTCGGCGTGCGCGACGGCGATCAGCTTGGTGGCCGCGCGCAGCGCCGGGTAGTACAGGTCGTCCTCGATCCGGAAGTGGATGTCGAGCTCGATCAGCATGTCGTCGAAAAGGGCATGGCGCTCTTCGGAATTCAGCGGCGCCTCGCTGACCTTGCGGCCGAGACCCTTGAGCACGATGTGGTGTTCCTTGAGAACCTCGTAGGCGTTCAATTGGCTCCTCCTTTAGCGATTCCGACCGCGCCGCCGGGAGCGGGCTGCTGCTCGCCGCGGACTTCGACCACTCCGTCGACCAACCTGGCCTCGTAGCACGGCAGCGGCGCTGCCGCCGGACCGCGCACCACGTCGCCCGACTCGGCCGCGAACCATGAGCCGTGCCAGGGGCATACCAACCGGCCACGGTCCATCCAGCCGTCGGCCATCGGGGCGGCCAGGTGGGGACAGAATTCTCCGTACGCCGCGACTTCACCGGGCTTGGTCTGACAGACCACCAGGCCCACCCCATCGACCTCGACGCGCACCGGCTTGCCGTTCAACGAGCTCGCGGGCAGGACCGGCGTCCAGGTGGAGGTGCGCAGCCGCGGACCAGACTGGTCGATGCCGATGCCGGAGTCGAAGACCAGCGCCCCGCCGAGGTAGCTGCCGGCGACGGTGATGCCGTAGCCCAGCGCGGTGAGCAGGATGCCTCGCCCGTGGCGCCCCTTGCGCCGGTCCCACCACGACTGCATGTACAGCGCGGTGGCGGCAACGTTCAACAGGCCGTGCACCGCGCCGACCCGGCGGTCCTCCTCGTGGGTGTGCTGCCAGTCGGTGACGCCGGTGACGGCCGAGCCCAGGCTCGCCAGGATGCCGACCCCGAGGGCGCGGGAGGCGAATCGCGAGGCGTCGACGACCTCGGAGGCGGGCTGGCCCGGCAGCACGCTGAGCGCGTCCAGCGCCACCGTCGTGCCGAGCGCGCCACTGGTCAGCGACGCCAGCGGCGGGTGCACCGGGTGCCCGAGCCACACTCCGTTCAGCGCGTTGGTGACGGTGTTGCGGGCGCCGCCCAGCCCGTTGTAGGCGAAGCTGAGCAGGTGTTCGAACCGATAGCTCGGTCGATCCATCCACTCCTGGCGCCCGATAACGGCCAGAACCTTCGATCCAACCCGCTGCAATCGACCCCCTCGTGGCCGACCCACCATGGCGCCCCGCCTTTCCTCAAATCAGTGAAAAACAACGGTTAATAACCGCAAAACCGAACGATTACCCGGAGTTTACTCCGCGCTCACATACGTCGAACGGCTGCCGTGACCCACCGTAGCCGGGGGTTTCCGGCTTGTAATTGTGTGCAACCTGTGAATCGGCCCCAAGGATTCTGGTGGCCACCCGCCGACCCGATCGCCCCGGCGATTGACCGGCGTCGAAGACTGCGGGATTCTACTGAGCGGAGAGTATTTCTTGAGAACAGAGGATCTTGATGAGGGACCACAGCGACGAATTGGTCGGGGTCTTCGACAACGTGCGCCGCGGGATGATCCCCGCGCACATCTACAACGACAAAGAACTGTTCGCGCTGGAGAAGGAACGGCTGTTCGGCCGGGCGTGGACGTTCGTGGGACACGAGTCCGAAATCCCGCACGACGGCGACTACGTGGTGCGCCGGGTCCTCGACGACTCGTTCATCATCACGCGCGATTCGGACGGCACCGTGCGGGCCCTGTTCAATATGTGCCTGCACCGCGGAATGCAGGTCTGTCGCGCGGAGATGGGAAACGCCTCCAACTTCCGCTGCCCCTACCACGGCTGGACCTACCGCAACAACGGCCGCCTCACCGGGCTGCCGTTCCACCGGGAGGCCTACGGTGGTGACGAGGGGTTCGCCAAGGACCAAACCCTGTTGCCCGCACCGAATTTCGCGAGCTACAACGGCCTGCTGTTCATCAGCCTCGACGCGTTCGCCGAACCGCTGGAAGACTTCCTGGGCGACTTCAGGTTCTACCTGGACTACTACACCAAACAAAGCGCCGGCGGCGTCGAGGTGCGGGGGCCACAGCGCTGGCGGATCAAGGCGAACTGGAAGATCGGCGCGGAGAACTTCGCCGGCGACATGTATCACACCCCGCACACCCACGCGTCGATCGTCGACATCGGCCTGTTCCGCGAGCCGAAAGCCCAGAAGCGCAAGGACGGCGCCACCTATTGGGCGCACCGCGGCGGAGGAACCACCTACAAATTGCCGCCCGGCAGCTTCGAGGAGCGGATGCGCTACGTCGGCTACCCCACCGAGATGATCGACCGGATCAAAGACGTGTGGACACCGCAACAGCAGCGGGTCGTCGGCGAGGACGGGTTCATGATCTCGGCCGCGACCTGCTTTCCGAACCTCAGCTTCGTACACAACTGGCCCAAGGTGCGCGATCGCGATGACGAGGTGCTGCCGTTCATCTCCATCCGGTTATGGCAGCCCATCAGCGAGAACGAGACCGAAGTGTGTTCGTGGTTCGCCGTGGACTCCGCCGCTCCCCCGCAGTACAAACAGGATTCGTACAAGGCGTACCTGATGTGCTTCGGGTCGACGGGCATGTTCGAGCAGGACGATGTGGAGAACTGGGTCTCGCTGACCACCACCGCGGGTGGCTCGATGGCGCGGCGGCTGCTGCTGAACAGCCGGATGGGCCTGCTCGCCGACGACCGCCCCGTCGTCGAGGCGTTGCCGCCCAGCGCCTTTCACGGCCCCGGACGCGCGCAGGTCGGCTACAACGAACACAACCAGCGCGCGTGGGTGACCATGTGGGCCGACTACCTGCAGAAGGCCGGCGCATGAGAAAACCGTTGCCCTTCAACGACCCTCGGCACCTCGAGGCGCACCAGTTCCTGGTGGACGAGGCGTACCTGCTCGACGCCCAGCGGTATGAGGCGTGGCTGGACACGCTGACCGACGACGTCCGCTACACCATGCCGGTGCGGGTCACGACCGCGCGCGGCGCCGGGTTCGACACCAGCCCCGGCATGGCGCACTTCGACGAGGACAAGTACTCGCTGAGCCAGCGGGTCGCGCGGATGGGCACCGAGCACGTGTGGGCCGAGGACCCGCCGTCACGGCTGCGGCACTTCATCACCAACGTGCGCACTTTCGCGTGCGACGACCCCGACGACCTCGTCGTCGAATCGGCCGAGTTGTTGTTTCGCAGCCGCGGCGACGTCAACGACGGCGCCCTGCTGTCCTGCGGGCGCGAGGACGTGCTGCGCCGGTGTGGCGATCGCTGGAAGCTGGCGCGCCGCACCATCCTCGCCGACGAGTCGGTACTACGGATGCAGAACCTGGCGGTGTTCCTATGAGCGACGAACCCATCACGATCGCCAACGAGTTCACCGAGGTCGTGGTGCGCCGGGTCGACACCCGCAACGGGTCACGCCTGCAGATCAGCGCCCCCAGATCCGGGCAGTCGATCACCCTCGACGCGCTCGAGGTGGAGGCCTTGACCTGGCAGAATCCCCGTACGCTGGCTGCCATGGTCGGCAATTCCTACGCGCCGTTGCTACCCGACGACCCCGAGGAGCGCGATGACGGGCTGGCTTGAGGGCAAGCGCGCCCTGGTCGTCGGCGCCGGTTCGGGGATCGGCCGCGCCGTGGTGGACGCGTTCCGCGACGAGGGCGCGAAAGTCGCCGCGCTGGAACGTGATCGGGAAAAGTGCGCGGCGCTGCGCGCGCAGCTGCCCGACGTGCCGGTGGTCGAGGGCGACGCCACCACGTACGAGGCCAACGAACGGGCTGTCACCGCCGCGGTGGATGCCTTCGGCGGCCTGGACACGCTGGTCAACTGCGTCGGAATCTTCGACTTCTACAAGGGCATCGGCGACATCGAGCCCGACGACCTGCCCGGCGCGTTCGACGAAATGTTTCGCACCAACGTGCTGAGCCATGCGCAGTCGGTCAAGGCGGCGATCCCGGCGCTGCAACGGGCCGGCGGTTCGGGCGGGTCCTCGATCGTGCTGACCGAGTCCGCCTCGTCGTTCTATCCGGGGCGCGGCGGCGCGCTCTACGTCTCCTCGAAATTCGCGGTGCGCGGGTTGGTCTCGGCGCTGGCCCACGAGCTGGCGCCGCGGATCCGGGTCAACGGGGTGGCGCCCGGCGGCACACTGAACACCGACCTGCGCGGCCTCGCCAGCCTGGGGCTGGGCGACACCCGCCTGGACGACAGCCCCGGCCGGGCCCGCGAGGTGGCGGCGCGCACTCCCCTGCACGTCGCGCTCACCGGCGAAGACCACGCGTCCAGCTTTGTGTTCCTGGCGTCCGACCGTTCCCGCGGGATCACCGGCGAAACCGTGCGCCCCGACGGCGGATTCGGGCTGGGCGCGCCGCGATGACGGACCTGGACCAGCAGCGCGCCGCGATAGCGCAGGCCTGCCGCGTCGCGGCCGCCCGCGGCCTGGTCGACGGCATCCTCGGCCACCTGAGCCTGCGGGTCGACGACGACCGCCTGCTGGTGCGCTGCCGCAGCGACACCGACACCGGCGTGGCGTTCACCCGGCCCGGCGACATCCGGCTCGTCCGATTCGACGGGACCGCTGGCGCCCCAGGCGAACTCGACGGGTACCGGGTGCCCAACGAACTGCCCATCCACGTCGAAACGATGCTGGCCCATCCGGAGCACGCGGCCGTCGCGCACCTGCACCCGCCGGCGGTGGTCGCCGCCGACCTGGCTGGTATCACGATCCGGCCGATCTACGGCGCCTTCGACATTCCCGGCGCCTGGCTGGCGCGCGGGGGTGTCCCCGTCTACGAACGCGCCGTGCTGATCCGGGATTCGCGCCTGGGCAAGGAAATGGTGGCGGCCATGCGCGGTGCGCCCGTGGTGATCTGCCGCGGGCACGGCATCACCAGCGCCGCCGCCACGGTGCCGCAGGCGGTGCTGCAGGCGATCAGCGTCGACGCGCTGGCCCGGATGTCGTTGCGGGTGCGCGCGGCCGGCGGCACGCTGCGCGACATCGACGACGCGGACTGGGACGACCTGCCGGATCTGGGGCCCGCGTTCACCGCCGAGGCGGCCTGGCGCCACGAAGTGGCGCGGCTCGCGGATCACTAGCCGAGCTGCTCGCCAATCTCCTTGGCGGCGTTGACAAGTGCGGCGGCCACCGCGGGGTATCGGGAGGCGTCCAGCCGGTTTTGTGGTGCGGCGGCGTTGAGCGCGAGCCGCAGGCCGGGCGCCCGCGTCGGGATGGGCACGGCGACCGACGCGACGCCCTCCTCGCTTTCTTCCCGGTTGGTGGCGTAGCCGCGTTCGCGGATACCGGACAGCTCGGCTTCCAGCTCGGCACGGCTGCCGATGGAATGGGGGGTGATGCGCTCGAGCCGCTCGCGCGGCAGCAGCGCACGCAATTCCGGTGCCGACAACTGCGCCAGCATCACCTTGCCCGTCGAGGTGCAGTGCGCGGGCATGGCGCGGCCCAGCCGCGACGCCACCCGCACCGCAGCCGGCCCCTCGACGGCGGCGACGAAGCGGACGCTGGCGCCGTCCAGCATTCCGACGTGCACCGTTTCGCGCAGCTGTTCGCTGAGGCCGCGCATGATGGGTGCGGCGGATCGCGCGATGTCGATGCGTCCGAAGATCGCGAACGCCACCCCGGTCAACGACGGCCCGGGCAGGTACGCCTTGGACACCGGGTCCTGCCGGACGAACCCGCGGTAGGCCAGCATCGCCAGCAGGCGGTGCGCCGTCGATGACGCCACGCCGAGATAGCGGGTGGCCTCGCTCAACCGGATCTGGGGTTGTTCGCCCAACAGCAAGAGCAGCTTGAGCGCGTTGTCGACCGACTCGATCGGATACTGCGGCGCAAGCGAATCGGCGGGCGCCGCCGCGGCGGCATCCCCCGCGGCGCGCTCACGCTTTTTCTGCATGGCATGACGGTACCCCCGGCGGGGTGAGGATTGCCGCACTCACAGCGGTCGCAACACCAAGCCCGGAGTCACGGCTGCCCGTCGGGCACACAGAAAGTCGGCCAATTGCCCCCGCCCATCAGCCCAGGGTCACCGAATCCCCCGCCGCCTGTCGGGAGACCCATCATTCAGCCCTGAGGGCGAGTTGCCCTGGTGTCCAACCAGATCCCGGCGGGAGCGCAGGGCAAGCCCACGTCATCCAGGGTCAGAATGCCGGCGGGCGCCGCCGCGACGTTGGGGGCCGCGTTGACCGCCGGCATCGCGGTCATGGTGTCCCATTCGTGGTTGCCCCAGTGCTCCGGTGGGACGAAGCGGATGCGGGTCCGCACCTCGGGCTCGCCGTCGATCACGACCTGGTAGTGGTCGTCGTCAAACTCCCAGTCTCCGTTGAGTTTTTTCGTCAGATACCAGGCGACGCGCGACTCGAAGACGGTCTTGCCCCTCACCTTGGCGTTCCAGCCACCACGGATTGCGGCGATGGTGTCCTTCTCCATGCAGAACCAGCCGAGATCGGTCTTCTCCGAGGCGGTCTGGTGTTCGATGACGAACTCCATGTCATCGACCTCGTATCCCAATGCGGCCGCCATGCGCTGAACGGAATCGGCGAAAGTGGTGAACCCGAACTTCGCCAGACCGACCACTTCGGGTGTCGCCTCGGGAAGCCCGAAACCCAACGCCTGCCACGTTTCCGCTGACTCGTAGACCGAGACGTCCGCCGATTCGATGATCGATACCTTCTGGACGTCGCGGCAGACGGCGGTCATCGCCGTCACCATCGTGTTGATCCAGCCCGGATTGACACCGGTGATGTAGAGCGAACTGTCCCCGCGCTCGCATGCCGCGGCCAGCTTGTCCTTTGTTTCGCCCTGGATCCCGCCGACGTTGAGGAACAGGTTCGTGCTGATGACGTCGAGCCCGCTTTCGAGCAGGCGGACGGCGTGGTCGAGGTCGGCCATGAACGGTGTGTAGAGGACGGTGTCGGCGCCCAAGGCGATCAGGGCGTCGATGTCGGTGGTGGCAAGGACGCCGCTCTCGGGTCTGCCGCATAACGATCCGGCGTCCATGCCCGCCTTGTCCTCCGAATACGCGTACACCCCAACCAGTTCGAGTCGAGGGTCGTCGAGAATCCCTCGCATGCTGAGCTTTCCGACCTTGCCGGTGGTCCACTGGATGACGCGCAGCTTGTTCATGGGTTCCTTCGGATAGCACGGACGCCCGTCGCCTGATCGGGCCTCCAAGTAGGGGTGTCCTCTCGACAACGGAGCGGGCGCGTCGTCGGGGGCGACGATCGCCCGAGAATGCATTCGCGCAGAGCGAGAATGTCATTCTCATTCGGGAGAGTAGGGCATCCACGGCTGGATTTCAAGGTTCGGCGCCATTGCTCTCGGCTTCGTGAGCGGCGCCGCTGACGCCGGCCCGCGATCGCAGGGTCTGCGCGCCCCAAGCGGATTGAAACGCACACCTTGTGGCGCGGATTGCGGGCCGGTCAGGCATCCTTGACGCATGAATGTGGAGCCCCTGCTGCACTCGATTCCGCCGCTCGCGGTCTACCTGGTGGTCGGCGGTGTGGTCGGGATCGAGAGCCTGGGCATTCCGCTGCCGGGCGAGATCATCTTGGTGACCGCGGCGCTGATGTCGTCGCATCATGAGCTGGCCGTCAATCCGATCGGGGTCGGCGTCGCCGCGGTGATCGGCGCGGTGGTCGGAGATTCGATCGGGTACGCGATCGGGCGCCGGTTCGGCATGCCACTGTTCGACCGGCTCGGCCGGCGGTTCCCGAAACATTTCGGCCCCGGACACGTCGCGTTTGCCGAGAGGCTGTTCAACCGGTGGGGCGTCCGGGCGGTCTTCTTGGGCCGGTTCATCGCGCTGTTGCGGATCTTGGCCGGGCCGCTGGCGGGCGCCCTGAAAATGCACTACCCGCGGTTCCTGGCGGCCAACGTCTCGGGCGCGATCTGCTGGGCGGGCGGCACGACCGCACTGGTGTACTTCGCCGGGATCGCGGCCGAACGCTGGCTGGAGCGGTTCTCGTGGATCGGGCTGGTGGTCGCCGTGGTGGCCGGGCTCACCGCGGCAATCCTGTTGCGCGAGCGCACATCACGGGCGATCGCGGAACTGGAGGCCGAGCATCACCACAAGGCCGGCGCCACGGAAACCACCACAGCGCCCGGCACGGTCTGACTAAACGGCCTCGCTGGTGTCCGCCACCAGAGGCGGCCGGTGTTCGTCGATCAGGGCGCGGGCCATCCTGCGGGCGCGTTTCGCCGCGTCGAGGTCCCCGACGGCGGCGAGGATGATGGCGCCCTTCATCAGGATGTGCCACGACGAGGCGAAGTCCTCGATGTCGGTCAACCCCGCCGCGATCGCGCGGCGGCGCACGATGTCGCGGACGTGGTCGATGTGGGTGATACAGGCCCGTCCGGCGGGATGGTCCGGTCCGACTTCGAGCAGCACGTTGATGAACGAGCAGCCTTCGTATCCGTCGCGGAGCTGGAACCAGTCGTGCATGACGTCGAAGATCGCCAGCAACTGTTCCTCGGGGGTGGTGCCCCGCTGCCGCGACTGCTCCTCGATCAAACCGTGCGTCCAGAGCTCCTCGCGGCGCTCCAGCACGGCCAACGCCAGGTCGGTCTTGGTGGCGAAATGGCGGTACAACGTCGCCTTGGCGACGCCGGCCCGCGCGATCACCTCGTCGGTGCCCACAGCACGGATGCCGCGGCGGCTGAACAGCTCATACGCCGCGGTCAGCACGCGTTCACGCGCCGACGGCGCGGGCGTCCCGACATCGGAAGTGGTCATACGGGCCTTACCGTACTCTTAGCCCCGGACCCGTAGACAGACCTCCCTGTCTCGTTATACAAATGAGATTCGCATCCGCGAACAGTCGGTCTTCAGACAATAGGACGGGCATCCTCGCGGCGTCTCGGACGCCGGTCGATTAGGGGGTCCACCATGAACTCAGCTATTGCGGAACAATTGCCCACCACTCACCTCATGCTGAGCACCAAGCTGGTCTATGAGCTGGGCGATCCCCACAGCACGCTGCGCGCAACCGCCGATCGCAGCGGGCCTGCGGTGCTGATCTACGCGGGCGGTGAGATCGACGCGTGCAACGAGCACACTTGGCGTCATCTGGTCGGCGAGGCGGCCGGCGTCGTCACCGCGCCGGGCCCGTTCGTCGTCGACGTCACCGGGCTCGAGTTCATGGGCTGCTGCGCGTTCTCGGTGCTCGCCGAAGAGGCGAAACGTTGCCAGCAGCGCGGCATCGACCTGCGGCTGGTGAGCTGCGAGCCGATCGTGGCTCGGATCATCGACGCGTGCGGGCTCAGCGGCGTGCTGCCCATCTACCCCACCGTCGACTCCGCGTTGTCCGCGGCCGCACGCTGGTAACCACACGGCGCTGCTCGGCCGTAATCGGCTGAATGAGCGGCCATCCCACCGTCGGTGCCGAGGAAGAATTCCTCCTTGTCGACCCGCGAACCGGTGAGCCGTCCCCGCGCAACGCCGCCGTGGCGGCGGAGGCTGAGCGGCGCGGCGTCACGCTGCAGCTGGAACTGAGCAGCTGCCAGGTGGAAACCACCTCCGACGTGGCGGCGACCGCTGCCGAACTCGGTGAGCAGCTGCGCCGACTGCGGCGCACCGCGGCGCAGGCCGCGCAGGCCGTCGGCCTTCAACTGCTCGCCTGCGGGCTTCCGCCGGCCACCCCGCACGAGTTTCCGGTCACCGACACCCCGCGCTACCGCCGCATCGGCGACGAGTTCGGGATGGTCGCCCACGAGCAGGGCATCTGCGGATGCCACGTGCACGTGCAGGTGCCCGACCGTGCCGCGGCCATCCATGTCAGCAATTGGTTGCGGCCGTGGCTTCCGTCATTGCTTGCGCTGTCGGCCAATTCGCGCGTGTACCGCAGCGCCGACAGCGGTTACGCGAGCTGGCGCAGCGTGCTGTGGCGGCGCTGGCCCGCCGCCGGAGCGCCGCCGTTTTTCACCTCGCCCGACGAATACGACGACGCGGTGCGCATGCTGGTCGACACCGGGGTGATCCTCGACAAGGACATGATCTATTGGGACGTGCGCCCTTCGGCGGAGTTCCCGACGGTGGAGGTGCGCGTGGCCGACGTGCCCGCCACGGTCGATGAGACCGTGCTACTTGCAACCCTGATCAGGGCCGCCGTGATGACGGCGCTCGACTCGCCCGACGACGCCCGGCGGCTGCCGCCCGGCGCGCTGCGTGCGGCGTATTGGAAGGCCGCCCACGACGGATTGTCCGGGCACGCACTCGATCTGATCCACGGCCGCGGGGCGGTGCCGGCGCGTGAGCAGCTGGGAGTGCTGGTGCAACGGGTGCGCCCGGCGCTCGAGTCGCTGGGCGAATACGAGCACGTCGTCCACGAACTCGACCGCGTCGCGACACGGGGCAACGGGGCGATGCGGCAACTGCGGGCATGGCGCCGACGCGGCGAGGTGAGCGACGTCATCGCCGAGGCGGCCGCGGCCACGCTGAGTTGAATAACGTTGCCGCACAACCGCTCTCGTCAAGCCACCGCCAGCAGGCGATACAACCCGATCAGGCCCACGACCACGATGATGGCGCGCAGCGCGTTGCCCGAGAGCCGGCGCCCGTAGCGCGCCCCGAGCAGGCCACCGACCAGCGAGCCCGCCGCGATCAGCCCGGCGGCCGGCCAGCTGATCCGGTCGAATGCCACCGTCGTATAGGCAACCGCCGCAACCACATTCACCACCAGGGCCAGGAGGTTTTTGGCGGCGTTCATCCGCTGCACCGATTCCGGCAGCAACGCCCCCATCAGCCCGACCAGCAAAATGCCCTGGGCGGCGGTGAAATAGCCGCCGTAGACGCCGACGGCGAAGGTGCCCAACACGAGCGTCGCCATCCGCCCCGGCGGGACATGGTCGGGTGAACGCCCCGCCTCCGCGGCGCGCCGGGCGGTCCACGCCTGGATCCGCGGCCCGATCACCACCAGCGCCAGCGCCAGCACCAGCAGCACCGGGACGATCTCGGCGAACACCTTCTCGGGCAGATGCAACAGCAGATAGGCGCCCAGCGTCGCGCCGGCCAGCGAGGCCGGGAGCTGCCAGCGCAACCGATCCGCTTGCCCGCGCAACTCGGCGCGATAGCCCCAGGTGGCCGATACGCTGCCGGCGACCAGGCCCGTCGCGTTCGACATGGTGGCCGTCACCGGCGGGAAGCCGAGCGCGACCAGCGTGGGGAAAGTGATCAGGGTGCCGGAGCCGACCAGCGCGTTGATCGCCCCGGCCGCCAGCCCGGCCAGGCATATGAGGATCATCTGAAATGGCGACACCGAAGAAAAACCTTAGCGTGCCGCCGATTTCGTCCCGACGGCGACCACTCGACCCGGTCAGGCGGGTGGAGCCTCGTCGCCGCGCTCGACCCCGGTGCGCAGCTTGACCGACGCCGAATACGCCAGCGTCCGAAAGTGCAGGACCGGATCGTCGGAGGGTTCGATGCCGTCGGTCACGCGCATCGGGTCGAACACCACGATGTCGTCGCCGTGCTCGCGCTCGGTGTCCGGACCGGTGATCTCCAGCGAGCCGACGGTGACGATCTGGGTGCTCTGCCAGGCCGACGACGGGTCCACCGTGGAGTCGGTGGGCCCGGCGATCTGCACCCGGAAATCGAACCGCACCGGCCCGCCCTCCAACCGCGTCGCCAGCTCGTCGGTGAGGAAGTCCGGATCCTTGCCCTGGGCGTCCGAGGCCGACAGGTACTCCTCGGACGCCGTCGGAACCAGGTGGTAGCGAACGAATCTGGCGCTGCCGTCGCCGGCGACCCAGCGAAACGCGTGCAGGCCGTGGTATTCGGTGGTGGCGTAGCTGGCGGGGATCCGGTTGGCCTCCCGCAGTATCGGCAACGCGCCGAGGAGGCCCGGATGGGTGAGCAGGTGTTTGGCCATGCGCAGCGGCGTCGTCAGGCCGGGCCGCATCGCCTTGAGCAGATCGATGAAGCCCTCCGGCGTGCTGGAGACGAAGAGCCGGGCGGTCTGCGTCGAGACGTCGGTGGTGGAGCCGTCGGGCAGGGTGAACTTCACCGCCATCCCACGCACGCCGGGCCGGCCGTCGCGCTGCTTGGGGTTGCCCGATCCGTTGGAGAAGCGGACCAGCGCCGGGACCGGTGAGCCATCGAGATGCCTTGCGCGCGAGAGCATCACCGCATCGTGGGCCGCGGTGAACGTGCCGCGATACAGGGTTCCCTTCGCGTGCAGCGCGCGGCAGCCGGGCCGAGCGCCGCCGGCACCCCGGATCGCCTCGATCGCTTGGTCAGGGGTTAATCCACCGCTCATGTACGAATCTTAGTGGCATTTGAATCGCAGTGGTATCAGGTGGGAAAGCCGAAGAGTTCGACGACACCGTGATCGCGACCGGCCGTGTAGCCGCCGTCGACGGCGATCGCCTGTCCGCTGACGAACGAGGCGTCGGGAGACAGCAGGAAGGCGGCCATGGCCGCGATCTCTTTGGGCTGCCCCAGCCGCTGCAGCGCGTGCTCCTTGGTGATCGAGGCGAGCGGGCCCTCCATCCCGGGAATGCTGAAAACGCTGTGCGCCATCGGTGTTTCGATGAAGCCGGGACAGATGACGTTCGCCCGGATGCCGCTCGGACCGTAGTCGAGGGCGATGTTCTTGGTGAGTAGCACGACGCCGCCCTTGGCCGCGTTGTAGGAGCTGCCGCCCGCGGTGCCTTCCAGGCCCTCGACGCTGGCGACGGTCACGATCGAGCCCCGCTCACCGTCGGCGCGGGGTTGCTCGATCATCCTGGCCAGGGCCGCCTTGGCGACGAGGAAGGTGCCGGTGAGGTTGATCCCGATCACCCGCTCCCATTCGGCGCGGTCCAGCAGGTGCACCGGGCCGCCCCCGGCGACGCCCGCGGCGTGGAAGAGGCCGTCGAGGCGGCCCGGCACGGCGGCCAGCGTCGCGGCGATCGCAGCTTCGTCGGTCACGTCGGCGGGCACGAACGTGAACCGCGGGCCCAGGTCGTCCGGCGGTGCGGCCAGGTCGGCGCCGACGACGGTGCCGCCCTCGGCCAATAACCGTCGCGCGGTGGCCAGCCCGATTCCGGAGGCGGCGCCGGTCACGACGAAGGTGCGGGAGCGGGCGCGTTCGGGGTTCACCATGTCGGATCTCCTCGGGTGGCGGGTCGGGCGGCCCCGTCATGGTGACACACCGGCCCGGGATCAGTTCGCGGATACCGGATTTGCGATAGCCGCGCTGGATCGACTCATAGCGAACCCATCTTGGACATCGGCCCTGGCGGCGGAGGACGATAGGACCGAGCTCGAATCCCGCGCCGCCCACAGAGTGAGGAACGACGATGTCATCGACTCCGCCGCAGTCGTCCCCCGCTGTCCCCGCCTCGACACCCCCGGCCGGTCGGCGGTTCGGGGCGCTGAGCGCGGCCGTGGCCGCGGTGGTCATCGTGGCCGGCACCCACGCGACGACCGGGGTAGCGCTGACTTCCGGCGACGCGATCGCCATCGCGCAGGGCGTCGCGGTCACCCCCGCGCCCGGCTGGACGCTGGGAAACCGCGGCCCGAACTGGGTGGCGCTGAACAACGCCGACACCAGCGCGCAGATGCGGATCACCGTCAAGCAAGCCGGCGGCGCCGACGCCGCCGCGGTTCTGCAATCCGACATCGACCAGTACGTGCGCGGCGCGTCGGCCATCTTGACCGGTGTGAATCGCTTGACCGCGCCCGACGTCAAGCCGCTGCAGGGACCCAACTTTCAGCAGCAAGCGTCCGTCAACTACACGGCCAGCGTGGTGAACCCGCAGGGCACGATTCCGGTGATCGGCACCTTCACCGAGCTGCTCAACCCGTCGAATGGCCGCTCGGCATTCGTCGACTTCCGGCAAGGCAGCAGCGCCACCACCCAAGACGCGGGCGACGGCGGAACGATGATCGACTCCATGGAATGAGGCCCCGCCGTCGGGTACGGCGCACCGATCCCGTATTACCGAGTGGAACAAACCGAACGCGGAGGGGTTCATGCCACAAGCGGACACGGCGGAGACGCTCGCCGGGATCGTCGAAGGACACGCGCAGCGGCGGCCCGAGGCGATCGCGATTCGCTTCGGTGAACGCCAGTGGTCCTGGGCCGACTGGAGCGAGCGGATCCGTCGCGCGGCGGGGGCCCTGCGCGCCGCCGGGATCGAGCGGGGCCAGCGCGTGGCGTTCCTGGACAAGAACCATCCCGCCTGCCTCGAGGTGCTGATCGCCGGCGCCTCCATCGGCGTGGTCACCACCGTCGTCAACTGGCGGGTGATCGGCGACGAGCTCGTCCACGTCCTCGCCGACAGCGGGGCCCGCGTGCTGCTGGTCGGCGCCGAGCTGCGGGCCGCCGCCGAGGCGGCCGCCGAGCGGGTACCCGGGCTGGAACGCATCATCGAGGTCGGCGACGAATACGAATCGTTGCTCGCCGCGGCGTCACCGGCCGAGCCCGATGCGGGCCTCGACCCGAACGAGACCGCGTTGGTGATCTACAGCTCGGGCACCACCGGAAGGCCGAAAGGCGTGCTGCTCAGCCAGCGCGCCCTGGTCAATCACGCGGCCAACCTGGCACCGGCGTTTCCGTTCGCCGACGGGGACGCGAACCTGGTCGCCATGCCGTTGTTCCACGTGGGCGGGATCGGCTACGCCCTGTTCGGGATCCGTTCGGGGGCACCGACTTTCCTGACCCGCGAGCCCGACGCCGCGACACTGATCGGTGCGGTGCGCGCCGGCGCCACCCACGCGTTCTTCGTCCCGCCGGTGATCGCCCGGTTCCTGCACGCGGGTGAGGCGGCGACCGCCCCCATCGCCGGCCTGCGCTACATCGTCTACGGGGCGGCGCCGATGCCGCTGCCGTTGCTGCACCGGGCGCTGTCGACATGGCCGGACACGAAATTCGTGCAGGTGTACGGGCAGACCGAGCTGTGCGGCGCGGTGACCGCCCTGTCGGACGCCGACCACCGCGATTCGACGCGACCCGAATTGCAGCTCTCGGCCGGAAAGGCGGTGCTGGGCTGCGAGATTCGCATCGTCGATCCCGAGACGGGCGCGTCGTTGCCACCCGGAGAGCCCGGCGAGGTATGGGTGCGCAGCAACCAGAACATGACCGGGTACCTCAACCGCCCGGAGGCGACGGCCGAGACGATCACCGCCGACGACTGGGTGCGTACCGGCGACGTCGGGCGCCTCGACGCCGACGACTACGTCTACATCGAAGACCGGTTGAAGGACATGATCATCACCGGTGGCGAGAACGTGTACGGCCCCGAGGTGGAAAGCGTGCTCATCGAGCATCCCGCCGTGGCCGACGCGGCGGTGATCGGGGTGCCCGACGACTTCTGGGGAGAATCGGTCAAGGCGATCGTGGTGGCCGACGGCGAGATCGATCCCGCCGGCATCATTGAATTCTGTCGACAGCATCTGGCGGGCTTCAAATGCCCACGCACCGTGGATTTGGTGTCGGAGCTCCCCCGCAACGCGAGCGGGAAAATCCTCAAAACGCAGCTGCGGGAACCGTTTTGGCGAGACCGGTCCCGCGGAATATGAGCGTGGGCGGCTACAGGCGTCCCTCGACACGCAGTTCCGGATGCACCCAGTCGGGCGAGCGGCGTTCCTTGAACGAACGGAAGCCTTCGATGGCCTCGGCGTCGGACAGGCTGGAGCTCATGCCGATGCGGTCATACAGCCCCAGGTAGCTGTCGATGCTGGACTTGATGACCCCGCGGGCGCGCGGTGCGGTCCGACAGCATTGCGCCAGCACATCTTTCGCCGCGTCCAGCAGGCCCTCGTGCGGCACCACCCGGGTGACCAGGCCCCAGTCGAGGGCTTCGACCGCGGTCAGCACCCGTCCGGTGAACATGAGGTCGCGGGTGCGCACCGGCCCGATGACGCGGGTGAGCATCTGGCTGTAGTAGGTGTCGGCGTAGCCGCGGAACAACTCGGGCACCCGGAAGGTCGCCCGATCGCTCACCACCGACAAGTCGCTGCATAGCGCGATCTGGAATCCGCCGCCCTGGCACAGGCCGTTGACGGCGGAGACGATGGGCTTGGCGGAGGTGCGCACCGCGTCGAACGGGGTCACGTCCATGCCCAGCGCGGAGCCGAAGGTGATCCAGTTGTCCTCGCCTCCGCCGCCGCCCATGTCCCCGCCGGGCGCGAAGACGTCGCCGGTTCCGGTGAGCACCAGCCCGGCCAGATCCGGGTCCTCGTTGAGACGTCCCACGGCATAACGGATTCCGAAGTACATCGCGGGGCTCAGGGCGTTGCGCGCGTCGGGACGGTCGATGGTGCACACCGCGATCGGCCCCTGACGCTCGAAGCGCAGATAGGGCGTGCCCAGCCAGTCTCCCTCGGGGGGACGGGGGGTGCTCGGCGGTGTCGAAGGATTCTGCGCCACGGGGCTCCTCTCGGGTCGACGCCGCTACTGTAGCTCTTACAGTATCCGCGGGGTCGCGCGCCACCCCGATGACGGGTTCAGGGCCGGCCGCGGCTCCCCGCCGGCGAGTGATTGCTCGCGTGCTGGCGTTCGAGCTCGCGCAGGCGGCGCGCTTCCCTGGTCAGCCAGGCCAGCCCCGCCCCGGCCGCCAGCAACGACACCACGGCCGCAACGATTCCCGCGTCAACCCGACCGTCAGCGAAGCACGCCAGACAGATTGCGAACGCCACAACTCCGGCCCCCACGAGAAGCAAACCCGGGGCTTTGGCGGGATTTTCAGGGCTTGGCCAACCCGTGGACGGCTGGACCGTTGATGATCGAGCGGATCTCGAGCCGTGTCTCCCATGATCCCTTCCTCTGTGGCTGTGTGGGCAGTCATCTACAGCAGTACCCGTTGCACGGGCGGGTAATAGTCGCGCAGCGGTTCGGATCGGGCGCGCTATTGGTTTATGGACGCGGGCTTTTCGCGAAGCCGTTCTCGTTATCGCATGATCTGCGCGAGCTTTCGCCATCGCCGATGCCGGTGGCGAAACATGAGCCGGATGAAGGCGCGGGTCAGCAGCCCATGCAGGCCGTCGTCGGTTTCGATCTCGTCGGTGTAGCGGCAGCTGTGCTCGTCGATGGGTTCGAACGTCAGGCGGTGGTTCCACGTGCGGACCGGTCCCCCGTGTTCGTTGGTGTAGATCTCGGTCGGGTCGAGGCGCTTGATGGTGAGGTGGTGGGTCCAGGCCGGGATCACTCCGAACCACCAGAACCGCGCCGATCCCTGGGTGCCGACCTCGATGCGCTCGGGGACATCGAGGCGGTAGATCCGCAGCACCGGGCTCAGCACATGGCGCATCAGCTCGGGCTTGCGCGCCAACGCGGACGCGGTCTCAGCCGGGATCGGCAGCTCAGTAGTTAGGGTTACCTTACTCACGCGGTTCATGGTGGCCCACTGGGCGTGATCCGGCAAGGGCAGCGGGGTCTCGGGGCGTCTGGACGCGACTTCATCTCGCCGAGCGGTTAACCCGACACGGCGCACGAAGTGCGCCGCCATTAGCCCCGGGAAACGCCGGATGAGGCCAGGGCGCTACAGCGCGAAAAGGCGAGGGAGATGGGGGTGGGTCAGCAGCCCAACTGGTCATTGACCTGTATCGATGTGTGGTCCCGGCTGGGATCGAACCAGCGACCTTCCGCGTGTGAAGCGGACGCTCTCCCACTGAGCCACGGGACCGGCGCCGAGATGGCGAACGACGTCGAAGACTAGCACGTGCAGACCCTGACACTACGGCCGCATCGGCATGCCAGGAGCGACGCGATAGCCTAGACACGGCTCGTACCAAGAAATTTGTATGTGCCCGCTCACGTGGACTATCGTCGTGCTTCGCACCGGGCGACGATCTCGTCCGAGGCGCGCGGATGTAGCGCAGTTGGTAGCGCATCACCTTGCCAAGGTGAGGGTCGCGGGTTCGAATCCCGTCATCCGCTCGAAGGTGCAAGTGGCGTGGACCCCAACGGTGGAGTGGCCGAGTGGTGAGGCAACGGCCTGCAAAGCCGTGCACACGGGTTCGATTCCCGTCTCCACCTCCAGATTTTGGTTCCCCGGCGCGATTAGCTCAGCGGGAGAGCGCTTCCCTGACACGGAAGAGGTCACTGGTTCAATCCCAGTATCGCGCACCAGAGTTTTTGCAGTTTAGAGCCGGTATCTAGGCAAACTTACCAGTGGTCATGCAATAGTCATGCAATAGGATCTCTTCGGGTAGCTCATTAGCCGAGGAGGTGACGGTGTGTAAACCCGCGCTGTCCTGGGACGCCGAGCACGTAGCCAGGTTGATGCTACTGCAGGAAAAGCTCCGCCCGTCTAGCGCTGGTCAACCCGCTGCGCCGAAATTCCCGAAGTCGCTGCGGTGGTCAGCGCGGCGAAGCGATGATCAAGGCGTGTTCAACACGCATCCAACACGGCTCAGTGAGGCAACGCGTCACAAACTCGCCAACGTACTCGCTGCCATACTGATCGCGATCATTGTCGTCTGCGTAATCGTCGTCGTGTGGACGCTGATCCAAAACGACGCGATCAGCTCCCGACCCGGTTCCCGGAGTACGTCGGCCCCCACCGCAACCATGCCGAACCGACCCTCGGTGTACTACCGGACCTGCGCCGAGGCCCACGCCGCTGGCCGCTGGGACATTCCTGAAGGCGACCCCGCCTACCGGCCCGGTCTAGATAAAGACCACAACGGAATCGCATGCGAATCGCGAAAGACCTCGCGACTCGCTGACCGATAACCATACCGATCTGGTATGCAACAGATTTCAGGCTAAGCGTACCTACCCGGTGCGGTATGAAAGATATTGTGGCGCAACGCTTTTGATTACTGCGGCGGTTGACCAGGCCTGGCTGAGTGGGCTACTGTCTGCCGGATGACTGGAGCTGACGAAGCCACATACGCGGACCTGTGGAGAGACGCAATCAAAGAGACGTACACGGATGCACGGGACGATTACCCCATCCTCTCAACGCCGCCGTACTCCGCATTCTTTGCAAGGCCGCTGATTGCCTGCGCGGAGGTGCTACCCACTCCTTCAACGGAGCAGAGCTCGACGTAGTTAGGCACCTCATGCCCGCTCATGAAGTGCATCAGTCCGGCGCCGTGGCGTGGGTGGGTCGAAACTTTACGGCGGAGGGGGCACGGCGAAGGCGCGGTACGCCCAGCTACGGGAACAGTTGGACGACCTCGCGGAGATGCGCCGGCAGGTTGACGATTCGGAAATGCCCGAGGACCTGCGACAGATCATCCTCAATCTGCGCCAGATACTGCGTGAGGAGGGATTCTCAGAAGAGATGATTGATGAGACCCGCGGCCTGGAGGCGCCATGACAAGCCTTCGGCGCCGAGTACGCGTACTGTACGCGTACAAATACGTTGTGGTGCAACGTGTTTGGGGGTACATTCCATGTAATGGACTGGTACACACCCTCTTCGACGCACAACCTGCCCGAGGGAGCACGCATCGAGCCGCCGTACCCCTACGGCGAGCTTCTGATCGCCAACTCGCACAAGATGGCCGTCGCGGTGTGGAGATACACGCCGGAAAGACTCACCTACTACCGGGTGCAGGTATATGACGAACCCATCCCCGCAGAAGATGGCCTACCCGGCCTGTTTCGTTGCCTTGCGGCGAAGGTGATCGGGCGGGTCCATGACGGGTCTGGATACATTTATGAAGAGGGATACCCAAGGGGGCCTCGGTGGTCCGACGAAGAATTGTGGCCCTTCGTGAAGATGGCACAATGGCCCAACGGCGAGCCGATGTACGACGAGCAAGCCCACATCACTGACCCCCCAGGTGTGCCCTCCCATGAATTTGCTCAGCGACTGGTGCGAGACCTCAGAAAGCAGCAGTACAGCCTTCCCGGCTTCGTCAAACACCACCTAGATGCGATTCGCAACGGCCCGTTCGGAAACGGCTGGCCGCCCCTCCCATGGACGCCGCCGGGTGATGGTTGATTGTTCGAGGCCGGATTCGTGGCGGGCTGTTGCCTCGGATGGACACGCCTGACGCGGTGCTGGACGGGCAACTCCCGGCTGGGCGGTCGCTTCCTGTTGCGATGCCTATTTCCCATCTAGGGTTACGACGTGGCCAGCATCCGAAAAACTTGGCGCGACTCTGGCGCGGGCCTGCAGGGACTGATTATCGTGTCGTGGTATTTAGGTGTCACCGTCTTCGGTGTCGGCATAATCGGCGATTGGCTCCGATGGTGGCAATCGCTCAACTTTATCCCTAATGTGCTGACGGCAATCTCTGGCTTTTTCATTGGGGCGCCCGTAGCTTTAGTGTTCTTAAGCGCCCTAGAAGCGCAGCGAGAAGAAAGGAAGCAAAAGGATCTCTCCAACGCTGCCTGGAGAGAGTTTGCCAGTCGTGTAACTTCCTTTTGCACCGAAGATCGGATTAACGCCTTACAAACACTTTGTCAATGCATTGCCGATAAATGGCAAGAAATTTATGTCGGATTAACTTATCTCGAGGCCATGAAGTTTATATCGGTTCATGACGACGAGATACTGAATGCACATTATAAAGCGATGGCCGCACACTACGAAGAGGTACACACGCTATTGCGCACATGGGCGTCCGAATTAGAGGAAATGCTGATTGCCCTGGCTAAAATCATGCCTCGCGGAGACGAACTTGCTATTGAGTGGGCGGGAATCCAGGCTAGCTGGGCGATGCTAGAAACCTACGTTAAAACCCAGCGTTTCGAGTTGCAGTTGGATCCCTTGTGGCTATCTAGCGGTGTGGACTCCCGCATTCGTCAGAAGATAGTCCTGCAAAAGAATCCGCTCGATACATTTTCAGCACAGAATGATCCAAGGACCGACTACCCTGAATCGGGCGGGATGCGCAACGTGCCCGCATTCCTGAGAAAGTGTGCTGATAATTTCGAGGCGTCCCAATTGCGACATACGCTGGTGATGCAAAGCAATTCAGCTCTTTATTGTATGCAGACTGGAAATTATTCTGAACTGGCCTGGTCAGCTTCTCATGCTCTGGAGGAACTCAAGAATGACATTCGCAGTGCTGAGGTCGAAAACGGCTGGCCGCCACTTGCGCCATAGCCAAACATCCCTCATAGCTGGCCGGGTTTGCGATGGGCCGGGGAATGCAGTGGAATCGTCAAGCCAACTTTCCCCGGCCCATGGCTGTGGGACGACCCGAATCCATGGGCAGGGTACAAGACCTCTAATGTCTACAGCCGACCGCAATGGGAAAAGGAGAAGAAAACCCATTATAGTTGTCGGTCACGCGGTGAGAAGTCGCTACCGACATTCCCTGCCCGCCTAAGCACGGCACGAGCTATTAGGCAGGGAACCATTTTTTACTTGCGTGGACGACGCCCCGGTCGGGGGACATCCTCGTTGCCGACGATTACGACGAGGGATTCGTCGTCAGGTGCGGGATACGCCGCAGGCCACAGGGGTTATGATCCGAGTGGAAACCCGCCTCTGAACTGCGCAAATGAGGTTTCTCACCAAATCCATTGTGTCGCAATATATGCCATTGCAGCTGCACGGCCCGATGGGGCGGGGAGTGGCTGCCGGCGCAGGGATCCTCACCCACCCCTCCCTACGAGATAGGCAGGCGGGCAATCACTTGCGTCAGACGAATCGCGCCAAGGTTTTGGGCGCAAGTGTTGGCCCTGCCCCCAACTCACATCGTCATGCCGACTCGTGTGACACTTCGTGGATGACCGAGAGCAGTCATCCCGACAGCCTTCTTGATGTATACGACGTTGACTTTCTTGCCTATGTGCTAAACGAAAACCGTGATCAAGTGCATCAACGATTGACTGATGGCGGCCCACTCCTTGCTGGTGAGAGAGAGGCAGTGCTCAATAGCCTTTTTGCCATGGAAAACTCGGTGAGACCGCAGTCCCCCAACCAAATCCTTCAGCGCGAGATTCAACTTGCAACATATCAGGCTAACCTGGGCGGCAGTTTGATCGCGCTTTATCGACGAGCATGTGGAGGCGGCGGCGTAGACATATCCGCAGCGACCGATGAGGTAGAGCGCTTACTTTTAGACTTTGCCGCATCGACGTACCCGTTGCACCTGCAACTTGATTTCAACAGCGCTCGCTCCCCAAAACAACATTATCCAACTCTGGCCTTTGCCTTCATTAACCACCCGAACAATCAATTGCTGCAGGATGCAGTTATGGCTGATGGTGTATTGTCAAAACTTTACTCAGATCCGTCACGCGGTGCCCTTCGTAGCACAGGTCAGGTGGGTGTTATTCCGATGCTTATGTTGTTTGGCGACCAAATCGTCAACGCAGCGTGGCATTGGGCTCATTTTGATAGCGCAAGGCCAAGCTTTGATGAGTATTCGCGTCGCATTCTTGCTGTGATTCGCGTGTTAAAAGCAGGACTCCGAGGCGATGAGGCCCTGGTCCCGATGCGAATAGGTCTAGCTGGCGTCCTTTTGCCCGTGGGGATGGATTCGGTCGGTTTCGGCGGGGCTCGGGTGAGACGCGCTGACGAGCGCGACGAGTATCTCACCCGAAGTATCCCCATTACGGGGCAGCTCGGTACCACCAACGCTCAAGGCGAAGCCGTCAAAATCGATTATGTCGGCAACTTGACACTAGAGCTCGACATACCATTCAAGATTGTCTTGAGAAAGCTTGACAAGGCGAACACGTGGAGTGATCAATTGCGTGACCTAAGCCCCTCGGGAGAACCGGTCGAGCACTTACGACTCGCCTTGATTCTTGCCGGAGGTGGGGAAACTTCAACCGTATTTCGAACGTGGACGTCAGTCGTGGACCCATTTACGACCGCTGCATCGATTGGATGGAATGATCCGACACAAGGTCTGAACATACTTCCAGCCCAACTCATCGAGGACCAGGTCGCATCTTGGACGGAATGGACAAGTCTAATTGATAAGCAACAGACAGCGCAGACCAATGTATCAATCCGCCGTATTTTACGCGCCGTGTCGGAGAGAAAAGAGCCCGAAGATACGCTGATCGATGCTGTCATCGTTTGGGAAAACTTATTCGGTTCTGCTCAAGAGACCACGCTGCGGGTAACAACGTCTGTTGCGTGGATGCTGGGTGCTGACGTTGAAAAACGCAAGGCGCTGGCTGATGAGCTAAGAAAGATCTATAACCACCGAAGCTACATCGTGCACGGGAATGCTGGCCTTAAAACCAGTCAGACAGGGCCTTACGCGAGGCGGGCAATCGAGATATCAATCGAGCTGTTGCGCACCGTGTTCAAGGATCACCCCGAACTCCTCAAGCTGAAGGACGGCGCTGCCCGAAGTACGTTAGTGTTACTAGACGCCTTGGAGTCGTCCGGGGCGGCCGATGGCCCGGAAACTCGATGATGGGGCCTCGACAACGCAACGACAGCTGGTGCTTTAGCCTCCCGTTCGCGCTACGCGTAGCGCACCTCGCCCGAGCCCTAGCCTCGCTAATGTCGATCTCCGATCGAGTTGCGGGGCTTTTTCTGCCAAGGTGTCGGTGCCTGTGATTAGGGTTGACCCCAAGGTGGAGGCAGTGCAGTGGACGAGGCAACAACAGACGAACACCCTTGCTGCGATTGAGATCGTGGGGGAACTTCTAGCGGGCGGCGACAAGCATGGCCCAATCGATGCGATGTTGGGAGTATCAAACGTGTATCCACGCCCGATGAGCTAATCGACTACGGCCGGCCTTCTCAACGTGGCCGCGATGGTGGTTGAACACTTCTCCGCCGCGACGGGTAGGGATCAGTCCCAGATCCTGCGGGACGCCGAGAACCTTGTTAACGACATCGAGGTCATGGACTGATCGGGTACCGCTGCAGCACGCCGACATCATTGGCGAAGGCGCATAGGCGATCCAGCTCCGCCTTGGACAAGATGAGTACGGAGCAACCCCGCGGCTGAGCTGCGGGACAAGCTGGGCCTACGCGACGACGACGGGGCTATCGGCTGATTCGGCACCGGCTGGCTTCCTACCCGATGAGGGCTACGGCGCAGGTGATGAGCTGGTCAAGTAGGGCCACCCGCGCACTAGGTTTGGCGGCGTAGATGCGGCCGGCCAGGGCGAGCAGCTCGAGCGCCGGTCAGGGTCGCCGGTCCTGGTTGCGGCCGTCGGCGCTGGGGCTGCCGGCGGCAGGGACGGGTTGGCCAGCACCGGCGGCAACGTGAACGACGCACCTAAAACGTGGTACATGCGGGCACCGTCGTCGCCGATGCTGGCCTCGAGCTCCCGATTTCCGTAATGCGAAACCTCTCGATCCAGAAGGGTTTTCACGTACTCACCCATAGGTGTGGCGGCCCACAACCCGCGCACTCGCGGGTTGCCGCTGCGGTCGATGGACGCTCGCCCCCACCCGACCACATGCGACTCGCCGTCACGCTCCACGCTGACCGGCACTCGACGCGGGCAACTCAACGGCCCGGGCCCGATCCTCACGCCGATTCGGTCGCGATCGCCGTTGATGTTGACGCTGAGGTCAAAAGCGCCGCTTGGGAGCCGCCGCACCTCACCCTTGCGGCGCAGACTCTGCGCCGGCGCCGACACCGCTACTGCCCGTGGCCAGCGTGGCTCCTCGGCCCGGGCCTCATTAGGCGAGGTCAGACACAGGCAGGCCCTAGCTGCACAGCATGTGTCCGCCGGCACCTCCGAGTGCGCCGATAGCGATCCTCGACAAGGTGTCGCCCAACCACAATGTGGCTTGCTTGGCCTTGCTTCGCTCAGGGTCATCGCGCGTCTCGTCTGCAGCCACTGCCTCCAGCGCCGCGATCAACCGTTCCAGTCGAGTTTCAGGCGTTGGCCATGCACCGGCCAACTGGTAGGCGTTACCCATCGGCGGTCCCACGGCGATGATCACGCCGCCCATCGCAGTGGAGCCCTTCTCAAAAAGGGAACTGTCTGCAGTGCTCGAAGTGCTCGCTGCACGGTGTCTTTATCGAATCCGGTTCTGCGTTCAACATCGGTGCGCGGGTGAGGTGCCTGCGCGTTTCGTCGTACGCCTGCACGCAGAACGGGAAGGTCGCGGAGCGTTCGATCCGGTGACTGGATTAAAGTTGCCAGATGGGATCGGACGGACTGCAGGTTGCTCTCGACCAGCTAGCCGCTACGGCCGGCCAGTGGCAGGGACTGGGCGCCCAGCTCACTGCGACCACGCCGCCGTCACCGGGACAGCCGTTCCAACCGACAACCGCGGCGGTCAGCAGTATCAACGCGATGGTCAGCGCTGATGCGGCAGCATTTGCGACTCGGACTCAGGAGACCGCCGGGCAGGTGACGAATGCCGCCGCGCACTACGGCAGTCAAGAGGCGACCAACGCCACCGATATGTCGAACGTGCCCAAGGTGACTGTGGTTTAGATGGCTGCAACGCTTTCCCAGATCCGGTCGTGGTCCACCCAGCATCTGACTGATGCGGCGAGCTACTGGACGCAGACCGCCGACCGATGGGAAGACGCATTTTTGACCATGCGCAACCAGTCCCAGTCGATCGCATGGAACGGTGCCGGTGGTGAGGCGCTGCGGCAGCGCACTGGGGCCGATTACACGCTCGTCAGTGGCAAAGCCGACCAGCTCCGCCAGGCGGCCGGGATAGCACGCAGCGGAGCCAGCGATATCAGCGCAGCGCAGCGCAGCGTGTTGAACGCGGTTGCGGACGCCGAAAGTGCGGGATTCACTGTCGGAGAGGACCTTTCGGTGTCTTACACCGATCATGGCGGCACAGCAGCCCAGCAGGCGGCGCGCCAAGCGCAAGCCGAACAGATGGCTAGTGGTATCTGGTCGCGCGCCAAGCAACTCGGTGGGACAGAAGTTAAGGTTGCGGGTCAACTCACCACCGCGACGACCGGCCTGGGCAACGCCACCTTTACGCGCGACGGCAAAGGCAGCGGTATCCAACTCGTCGACAACACCCAAGGTGGCGACAACTCGAACGGTGGAATTCCGCAGTTGCCGCGGCACGATCCGCCGGCCGGCAGATGGGACGGACCGCCGCCGCCCGGCTGGCATCCCGGCACCGGCTACTGGGCGCTGGACCCCAACCACCCGGCAGACAGTCCGAACGGGTTGCCCGATCCCTCGCTGTACCAATCGGACCCGCCCTGCGTGCGGCCCGATCTGCTGACCGGCGGATCGACGGGCGTGACTTCAATCGGTGGCGGATCTGACAATCCGCAGAAGGCGAAGGCCTGGGGAGTTGACCTCCAGGGCACATCAAGGGTGCGGATTAGTGGTACTGAATTCAACGGAATCACTAAGGCGGTACAGATCAACGGCCGCTGGTATCAGGCCCAATGGCAGGAATACCAGTACGAACTCAACACCATTCCGGTCTGGCAAGGTGTTGGAGGACCGTTCGGCGATTTGACCCTTCCAGATATGAGTGAAGCCCACACATGGAAGCCGGTCACCCTGGGACAACTCATGCAAGCGTCTACGGTCTATCCAGAAGCGACCATTCACCTACCCGACCTCAACGGCGGCAAAATTGACATCAAAAACGGTTGGTGGGCCGGCGGCCTACCGTCGACCGGCATCCCCAGCCCACCAGTGATGACCCGTGGCAACTAGACGCACCGTCATCACCGTCACCGCCACAGCCGTGCTGGTCCTGGTGATAGCCGGGGTTTCAGCGTGGCTGTATCTCAGGCCATCGCCACGGTCAGATTGCACGACTGTCAACGACATGCTCAAGTACTCAAGATCCGAGAACGCACGAATGCGCGATCTCATCCCAGCCAGCATCGACGACCCGCAGAAACTAGTGGATGCATATCAGGCTCGCGAAACCCGCCTGCGACAGTACGCTGACCAGATCCACGATCCTGGTTTGCGTGAAAAGGCCTACGCTTTAGTCAATCTCGATGACAAGATGCTCGCCGTGTGGCGCCAGACGATTCCGGGACAGTCGCAGCAAGGATCGGACAGCAGTTCAGCCAGTCAGAACTTCCAGCGCGCCTACACCGACTACGCCGCGCAAACCCGGCAAGCCGGGCAGGCGTTGCAGGCGGCGTGCCCAGCATGATGACCGCAATTCTCGGATTGGTTGCGATGGTGGCCTTGATGGCTCTTTTCACCATCTTCTTCTACTGGTATTGCCGCTGGATCCGGGACCGCCGAATCGACGTGTATACGGACCCGGAATGGACGTCGGTCACCGGGCCGGCGTCACCACACTCCCTCCTTGATCCCGATACCAGTCTGGGAAAACCCCCGAAATATTACGATGATCACGTCTATTACCGACCGGACGAGTGAATGAGTGCGGTCCATGAAGGGCCGGCGACCGCCCTCCCAGTCGGCCAAACTCTCCCGCGCGTGTTCGGGGTTAGGGTAGTTTCACCGGGGGCCCTGCGACGTTAAGGGAGCCGCCATGACGACGCCAGTCGAGTATTTTGCCGGGTGGGTGCTCACCCAGGCTTGCAAAGCGATCGGCGGCAAGCTCCGCGACCGATTCGCCACACGAGTCTCCGACGCCGTCATCGACAAGCTCCCGGCGCCCGTTTCGAGAGCGCTATTCGGCCCGCCGACAAAAGGAAACAAGCCCGGCACCGCTAACGGGGCCGACGACCCCGTCACTGAACCTCCGACGGACGAGGAACTCGTCGACGTGCTCGACACGGATGTGTCGGCCGATACCCGGGCGGCCCTAGGTGAAGACCTGGAACAGATCCTCGGCGTGAAGCTTGGCACCGACGAAGTCCCGAGGGGCACCGACGGATGGTACGTTTCCGCCTACGCGGCGATCTTGTGGCGGGTCGCGATGATGGCAGTTTGGGAAGAACACCCGATCGCGATTCAGGGAGCGCTCCAAGGCCAGCAATGGGTGACCGTGTGCATCCCCCGAGTACGCACGCCGATCGAACCATCCAAAATGTGGTGGAAGTATCCACCTAACGAGAGCCGCCTACTCCGCGATCCCAACGGTCATGGGCCCGTCGATTTCTACGTTCGACACATCGAGGATAAGGACGCACGCGAGCGCGAAATCGAAGCACTGAACACGGATTTCATAATGGATCCCGGCAGACCGTTTAAGCCCGAAGTGGATGGGCCCATCGCGGAACTGTGGCATCGCATCGATGGCGTCAACCGCCGTTGGGTCATCCTCAAGCCGGATGCCGGTCTGGAAACAGCACTGACGACTCGGCCGTCGGCACTAGGAGGCGGCAGACGCACGTACCGCACTCTGAAAGGTGCCCCACCCGCCTGGCGCGAATACCCGGACGAGTGGCACCCACTGCTCAAAATCGAAAATGAGAGCGACGCGATCGCAGCTCTCAGCGCCGGCGCCGACGACTTCGCACGCAAAAGCGAAAGTTCCGCTGCAGCCGTCGAAGCAGCCCTCGACAGTACAGATCAACGGTGACCAGGCGGCTCGAGCACGGGGATAGCGAGCGACCCATCCTCGCCGTCGCGCCGACGGGACGACGTTGTGTGAGTGCCAGGGCATTGCTCAAGCATTCTGCGCTTCCGGGGCACAAAAGCCGATCACGACAAGGCTATTCGGTGCGGGTAGAATCATCGCCCCCGTCAGAGTTCCTAGCCGATTGGAAGGGCGCCCTTCTTGCGTTGTTGCACAACAGATTCGGCTGTTGAACTTAGTCGGCCCAAGGATCGCGGGCGCCCCTAACCCTCAGCACCGTCGCCCTAAGGAGTCATTCGCGAAGACAACTAATGACCGGCTAACTGGTCGTTGATGTTGACCCACTTGCCTTCGCCCTTGTGGTTACCTATGTTCCGGCACTGGCCATCTAGAATGATCTGCCCGTAACTATGGTCGGACGGCATGTAGCTGATACTGGCGGCCACGCCATCTTTATTGAGCGATGCACCGTGGTAGTGCTGTGCTAAGGGCGCCCCATCGTTCCAGCCGTGCGCGATCATCGCTGCCCGTACGCGTTGTAAATATGCGTCGGGGTCGCCGTGGATAAGGAAGCTCAGCGTGACAGTGCCTTGATAGGGCGTATCTCCTTGGTCGTTGCAGGAGGCGAACGAGAATGCCCCGCTGACTCCGTCCAAGTTTGCGGCGGCGACGATCTGTTTGGCCGGCTCGATCACCTGAGCTTTGGTCTGATCGTCGCTCATGGGGTGGCCTGAATCTTCGTATGGGTTAGGAGCTCCATCGGCGTGTGGTTTGTGCAGCGCCTGCGCGCATCCTCCTAACAGCAACGCGAAGACCATTGCCGACGCAGACAGCGATTGGCGCACCGGCATGTGTTGTCTCTTTGTGGCGGCGTCGAGCATTGAAATAGCCAGCGCCCCAGACGGTTTGCGTATGGTAGCTCAGCCCAACTGGTCGGCAGGTTGA
>NZ_JAEKMI010000035.1 GCF_020217485.1 Mycobacterium sp. WUMAC-067
ATTGCGACGCTTCTGGATCGCGTGCGAGCCTGTTGTTCCCCAGATACCGCCGGCTCTACAAACGACCCACCGGTAAGGTCTACCACACATTCCGCAGTGGACGCGACGTTCATATCGAGACCTCAGCTGGCTCAATAGACATGGACGCGTGCAGACGGGTTGCGCGGGCCGGGAGTCGGCCATCGTGGCTTAAACATCTAAAGGTTAGCTTGCATGGAGCCGTCTCGGCGGCGGCTATTCGTCCGACCAGTTCACAACGACGGCTGGGTTCGCGACGCTGAGAACCCGTTGTCGTGGCGGTACGGTGAGACCGCTAGCGGAACGTTGGCGCAGCCCGGCGATAAATGTCGGATAATTAGCGTCGTCAAGGGTCTGGGCTTCGCGGCCCCGTGGAATTGTCAGATAGTGGGGAGAGAAGTGGCTAAGCGCACAGCGGCGGCGGCCCAAAAACCGGCCGAGAACCCGCCACCAGGCAAACCGAAACAAATCGCCGATCAACTGCGCGGCGTGATCATCACCGGCGGATTGGACGAGGGTGACCTGCTGGGCACCGAGGCCGATCTGCTTGACCAGTTCGACGTGTCACGGCCATCTTTGCGTGAAGCCCTGCGAATCCTGGAGGCCGATGGCCTAATCTCGGTGGCACGCGGTGTGCTCGGCGGTGTGGTCGTCCATCGTCCGGACCAGCGCATGACGGCCCGCGCGGCGGCGTTGGTTCTGCAGGCGCGCAGCGTCTCGCTGTCCGATGTCTTTGACGCCAGCGCCGTCATCGAACCGGCCGCAGCGCGTATGTTGGCTACCTCGCGTGGTCGCCAGCGCGCAGCCGAACTGCTTCGGCAGGTCATTGTCGAGCAGAAGCGCACCGTCGACGATCCGCTCGGGTGGGCCAACGCCGTGGTTCGTTTCCACAGTCAGATAGTGCATCTGGCCGGAAACCAAACACTGATACTCATGGCAGAGACCATCAACGAAGTCGTCGACCGAGCGATCGCCGACGTGCTGACAAGGGGCCAAGAGCAACCCGCGACCGCACGCCGGCGTACGACTCGCGCACATGAACTGCTCGTGGAACTCATCGCCGACGGTGATGCTGATGCCGCCCAAGCACATTGGGCCACCCACATGGCGCGGCTGCGTCGCACGCTACTAGGCGAGTTTGCGACCACGTTTGTCAATCACAATCGCCACGTGTAGCGTCTTCGCACCCGGTTGATCCGGGTCATGTTGTGCCAGAAGGGGAGTCGGGTGGGACTCCATCTTCACCTTCTGGTGCGGTCGGAATGTTCCTCATTTCTTTCGCTCAACGCTCGCCTGTGCTCGGGCCCATGTGTAATCAGCTTTGCCGGCGGGACTGCGCTCAATACCGGGCCGGAACAGCACTGCCTTCGGCAGCTTGTAACGCGCCAGCGAAGCCGCCGCGTGGGTGATCAGAGCCGCGGCGTCGACCGCACCGGGTTCGGTGAGCGCGACGATCGCGATCACCTCTTGGCCCCAGCGCTCGCTCGGGCGACTGGTGACCACGACGTCGGCGACAGATGGGTGCGAGGCAATCGCCATCTCGACCTCCTCGGCGAAGACTTTTTCGCCGCCAGAGTTGATGGACGCTGCTTCCCGGCCCAATAGCTCAATTGCGCCGTCCGCCAGATGACGTGCCCGATCACCGGGTACTGCGTAGCGGATACCGTCGATGACGGGGAATGTCTTCGCAGTCTTGGCCCGGTCGTCCTTGTACCCGAGCGGAACCCATCCGCGCTGGGCTAACCAACCGGTGCCTTCATGACCTGGAGGCAGCACCCGATCGCAGTGCTCACCGACCACATAGGTATCGGGTCCCGGCTTGAATGTGCCCGTCGACACCGCGCCGGACGTCGACATGTGGGTCAATTGAGCTCCTGTCTCCGATGAACCGACGCCGTCCAGGACAATGAGCCCTGGACATGCATCGATCAAGCGTTGCTTGATCGATGCAGTCAGCCGAGCGCCGCCGTTCCCGACCAGGGCGAGCGATGACACATCGGCGTGCGAGTTTTCGATCGCTTCCGCCAGAGGACGCGCCATGGCATCGCCAACGATGGATGCCACAAAAACCTTCTCCCGCGAAATGGTGCGCACGGCCGCGTCAGCATCGAACCGGTGTGTCACGGGGGAGAACACCGCGGTGTGCCCGAGCGTGACCGCGGACATGACACCCCACTGCGCTGCGCCGTGGATAAGGGGTGGAAGCACCATGAGTTTGGTGCCTGTGGAAGAGGCGGCGCGCTCGACGACCTCCTCGATCGAGCCGACAGAGCGGCCGGTGTACAAATCGCGTCCGCCGAATGCGGCCATGAAGATGTCGTGTTGACGCCAGAGCACACCTTTCGGCATTCCAGTGGTGCCACCTGTGTAGAGGATGTAAAGGTCGTCTGGCGATGGGGTCACTGGGGGAGCTTGCGATGAACCTGCTGCGACGATCGACTCGTAATCGACTGCACCGGGAAGCAGGGGATTGCCCGACTCGTCGGCGATCTGAACGAGTACCCGCAGATCGGGTAGTCCAGGCAGCACCTCGGCCAGCACAGGTGCAAAGGTGGCGTGATAGATGAGAGCGGTTGCGGCGGAATCCGAAAGCAGGTAGGTCAATTCCGATTTGACATAGCGGTAGTTGACGTTGAACGGCGCAACCCGCGCCCGGAACGACGCGAGTAACGACTCAACGAACTCGTTGCCGCTGTAGGCGCAGATGCCGACGACATCCTGTCCGACGGCGCTGCCGTCCAGCGCGGACCGTTCGGTGTGACACCCCAGACCTTGCCCATGAAGAAAGGATGAAAGCCGGTTGGACCGGTCCCTGATCTGTGCGAATGTGTAGCGGCGGTCCCCTTGGACCACCAGCTCCCGATCGGGGACGGCGTCGGCAACGGCGTCGAGTACCGAGGGCATGGTGAAGGTCGCCGCCCCCGTGAGCGGATCGATGATGTTACGGCAATCGCTCATGCGTACGTCATTCCAAACCGCTGCGCGGAATTGTCGTGAAACCTTTGACCGCACTTCCTGAGCGCCATATACGCTGTGCCAGCGGATTTCGACCATGGCCCCAAGTACCGCGGTGCATGCGCGAAGCAGCCCCCGGCGACAAAGGTGCACAGGAACCTCACGGTGGCCACCTCGTTTCCAACTGTCAGCATGTGGTCTTAGTTGCGCCACAGGTCTATCGGCAGACTAGCGCCACATTAAACATCTAGAGATATGGGATTGTAAAGTGGGCACCCAGCCAGTTGGGCCGCGCTGACGTGACCTAACGGCCTGGACCAGCGGCCGTGGATGTTAACCAACTGCGGTGACGTGGTTGACAAAATCGATAACCGCTCCCCGCACCGTACTTCACACCGACAGACACCCGGCCGATCGGGGCGGTCCCGCGGGGCCGCCGAGCTAGGTCGAGCGCGGCATTGCCGATCCTCTGCACGCCTAGCCAGTGGGCATGGTGCACGTCTGCCGAGAGTGGTGTAATCAACTAGGACGGTACTAAGATAGATCTAAAGGTTTCGCGTGCCTTGTAGCGCCGGTTCAGTATCGCCGCCCGTTAGTGAGGAGCGGAGCGCCGAGAGGTCGGGGCTAGCGACCCGCGGTCATCGGACGGCTGACCGCCCGCGTCGAACAAGACCTAAACGCACCTGGTGGGCCGGGCCATGGTTATGAGAGGGACACAAGAAATGGCGTTGGATTACAGGCCAATTGACGTTGACCACCACTACTACGAACCGTTGGATGCCTTCACAAGGCATCTGAGCAAGTCGTTCAAGCTGCGTGGTGTGCAGATGCTCACAAATGGCAAGCGCACCACGGCCGTCATCGGCCAGCGAGTCAACCGGTTCATAGCCAACCCGACGTTCGATCCAATCATTGTGCCTGGATGTTTGGATCTACTGTTCAGGGGAGAGATCCCCGATGGCATTGATCCGGCCTCGCTCATGAAGGTTGACCGACTCGCAGAGCACCCCGAGTACCAGGACCGCGAGGCCCGTGTGAAAGTTATGGACAAGCAAGGCATCGAAACGGTCTTTATGCTGCCGACGTTCGCCTGCGGCGTTGAAGAAGCGTTGAAGCATGACGTCGAGGCCACGATGGAGTCGGTGCACGCCTTCAACTTGTGGTTGGACGAGGACTGGGGATTCCACCGGCCTGATGGACGGGTTATTTCGGCGCCGATCATCTCCCTCGCTGACCCCGACAAAGCCGTGGATGAAGTGGAACGTGTGTTGGACCGCGATGCCAAACTCGTCCTCGTACGGCCCGCCCCCGTACCGGGCGTGGTTAAACCCCGGTCACTGGGACACCCCATCCACGACCCGGTGTGGGCGCGGCTGGCTGAGGCGGGAGTGCCCGTCGGTTTCCACCTCAGTGACAGTGGCTATTTACAATTCGCGGCGCTGTGGGGCGGCAAGTCGACATTTGAGCCTTTCGGGTCCAAGCCGGATCCACTCGATCAGATCCTCGTAGACGACCGAGCCATCCACGACAGTATGGCGTCGATGATTGCCCACGGCGTATTCACTCGCCATCCGGCGTTGAAGGCGGTCAGTATCGAAAACGGATCATATTTTGTCTTCCGGCTGATCAAACGCCTCAAGAAGGCGGCGAACAACCACCCGCGGTTGTTCCCCGTAGATCCCGTGGAACAACTGCACACCAACGTTTGGATCGCCCCCTACTACGAAGACGACCTCGATGCCTTGGCCGCGGCTGTCGGAGTCGACAAGATTCTGTTCGGATCGGACTGGCCCCACGGCGAGGGGCTGGCCGATCCAGTTGCTTTCACCAGCGAGTTGACGTCCTTCAGTGACGCAGACATCCAGAAAATCATGCGCGAGAACGCGTTAGAGCTACTCGGCGGCTCCGGGTGTTGACGGGCGCAGTTACGGATCGCTCGATGTGCGAATCGACCATTGCCATCGGCGATGCTCTGGCCGGCACTTTTCGTTGGGCACTGCAACACATTCGCTTACCCCTGGAAACTTACATTGCCCTATTCGCGGACGAGGGGACGCCGCGGTGGCACCGGTAGCAAGAATTGGTTTCGCCAACCACGAGGGTGAACAGCGAGCACGGCTCGCCGCGAGTACGGTCTCATGACTGTCCGGGTCATTCAGTGGGCAACAGGCCCGGTCGGTCTGGCGCAGCTGCGTGAGGTCATCGACAGACCAGAGCTCGAACTTGTTGGCGTGTTGGTCTACTCCGAGACGAAGGTTGGGCTCGACGCCGGCGCACTTGTCGATCGACCGGCGACTGGTGTGTGCGCTACCGCTGACCAGGGCGCAATCTTCGCGCTCGAGGCGGATGTGGTTTTGCACGCTGCAAGCAAAGCCGGGACTGTGGACACGAACGTCGATGACATTGTCGCCCTGCTGTCGTCGGGGAAGAATGTCATCACCACGACTTCCTACAACCACTTGCCAAGCTGCAGTCGAGCGATCGCTGATCGCATCACCGCAGCTTGCCGTACAGGAGGGTCGCGGTTCTTTGCAGCCGGCGAGCACCCTGGATTCGTCTTCGAACGACTGGCCACAGCAGTGACCGCACTTTCCCAGCATGTCGACTGCATCACCGTGCAGGAGTTCGTCGACTGCTCAGAAATCTCGGAGCGCGGCATGCTCGTAGATCTCATGGGAATGGGCAAGCAGCCGGACGAAATCACCGTGGAGTCACCGATGTTCAGCGCAGTTTCGCTTCAGTACGAGCAGGCGCTCGGGGGAGCGGCTGATGTTCTAAACTGCCGGATCGACTCCATCGAGCGGTCAATTGAGACCGTTACGGCATCCCAGGACGTCGTTCTCCGCTGCGCGACATTGAAGGCTAGGACCGTCGTTGGGCAAAAACTCTGCTGGACTGCGTATCAGCAGGGCAAGCCCGTCCTGGTTGCTGAGGAGTACTGGTCTGCGGCGAGTGATATACCGCAGTGGAGTTCGCAGCTTGCCGGACAATTCAGGGTCCGCATCACCGTAACGGGCGTGCCCTCAATGCAGCTCGATCTCGAGATTGGCAACGGCATCGTTCCCGGACTCGCCAACGTTTCGCAGGGACAGCTTGCTGTGGCGATGACAGCGGTCCGTGCAATCGGCGACGTCATGGCGTCGCCCGCCGGACGCGTCGTCATACCGAGGGTTTTCGGCGTCTACCAGTGGCCCGAAAGCTAGCGCCGGCGGCACCGTCTGTGTCGGACTCGGTTATGCGAGACAGCCGCAGCCATTGTGACTTTCCGGAAGGCACCTGGGGATCGGAAGGACCAGCGATCGCAGAGGCTTGTCGAGCGGTGCCGATGTGCTGAGTGATGCTACGGGCGGCAACTCGTAAGGACCGCGCCCAACGGAGTAGCTGCGCAAAAGACTTCAATGCCGGGCTGGACGCCGCTAGCCGGCTGGCCCGTCGGCGAACTTGAGGAGCACCACCCCCGGAATCGACTCGAATCTGCTGACCCGTCACATAACGGGACTCGTCGCTGGCCAAAACGACGGCAACGTTGGCGATGTCCTCGGGCTCGACGTAGGGCATGGGCACCCCTTAAAGCAGGTGAATTCCGATTCCGCATCGGCCCGGCTTGTCTTCGCATTCTTCATACCGGCCGAAATATGGCATGAAGACAAGCTCAAGATGGACCTGAAAGCCGGTTGTCGAGGTGCCAACGCGGTGACCGGTCACATAACTTTCGCCTGGTCTGCTCAGGCGTGAATGTGCCGAGATGCCCGGGTGGTCATGAGCTCCCATTCGGCCACAATCGGATTCGTGTCCTCGAGGGACGGACCGGCTAGCCCCCACTGGACCATTGCGCGCGTGGCGGTGATGCACAGGACCATCACGCCGAATGCCGTCCAGTAGTTGCAATCGCTTACCGGTCGGCCGGTCCGTTGACTCCAGCGCTGCCACGTTTCTTCGGGGGAGGGCACTCCCGGCAGGGGTTCGTCGGAGTTTTGCCGGTGCATCTCGTCGAGGAACAGCCCATAGCCGATGTCGGCCGCGGGATTGCCGATATACGCCACCTCGAAATCGACCAGGGCTTGCACGCTGTCCCCGTTGACGAGGGCGTTTACCAACCGAGCGTCGCCCATGCAGATGGCCGGAGCGGCGTCGGCGTCAACTGGGATGTTGGCCTGTAGCCAGTCGAGCACCGCCAGTTGGCGAGCCACCGTTTCCGCGTCGGCAGCGTCGAGTAGCGATGATCGCCAGTACTCGATCGCAGCTCCGCAGCCGCGGGGCAGATTCTCGGATTCTGCGAACTCGCTGGGATCGACTTTGTGCAAGGTCCCCAACGCATCGACGAAGCTTTCCCAAATGAGACGTTGAGTATCCGAGGAGTGGTCCCGGAACCAGCCCGTACCGTGGTAACCGTCTGGAGTCGTGTCGGCCACACTTCGTCCGGCGACGTGTTCGAGAATAAAGCATGGCCGGCCGATTACTCGAGCTCCGTGGTCGACCGCAATGATGCGTGGCACTGGTGCGCCCAGTCGTCGGGCCGCATCCATGATTCGTGCCTCGCGACACGGATCAGCCTGAAACACCATCCCGCCGGTAACCGGTGGCGCCTTGAGGACGAATGACACGGACGCATCTGCAAGCGTGCTGTCGACTCTCCAGGCTCCCCCAGAGTGTCCACCTCCGAGTTTCGTCACTGTCAGCGGCCCTAACGAAGGGTCGACTTCGTTCGCGAGCCAGTCGTGGAGGCGTTCGATGTCGAACGCCTCTTCGGCGGTCGCGGCGGTGTCACCGGTCATTCCGTCTCCCTGAGTTGTTCTGTGAAGCTGCCTAGCAGTCGAAAATTAGTGTAGGTCGTAACACCGATCCATCTAGATATTTTCCATACATCTAGATATTTTGGTTGGGGTCACCACGGGCACTATGCGCTACGGCCTCCGATCGACGGAGACGGCCTCGTCTAGGAAGAGAGTGATGCAATGGAGCTTGTCAAGGGTCAGCGGGCAATCATCACGGGTGGGGGGACCGGTCTCGGCTTTGCCAGCGCCAAGACACTGATAGAGCACGGCGCGCACGTCCTGATTGCGGGGCGACGCGCCGATGTACTCGAGTTGGCTGCCAACGAGCTCGAGAAGTTCGCGGTGGGTGGAACCATAGCCACGCACCAGTGTGACGTCACTGAGGAGTCGCAGGTGGAAGCCGCGATGGCGGCGGCGGCAGGCCCCTCCGGGCGGATCGACATCGTAATCGCCAACGCGGGAGGGGCATTCCCCGCACCGATAACCTCACTGGATCCAGCCGGTTGGCGTTTCGCTCTGGACCTAAACGTGATCGGCACGGCGTTGACGATCAAGCACGCGGTGCCGGCAATGAAGGAGAACGGCGGTTCCATCATCACGATGTCGTCGACAGCAGGAGTTAAAGTTGAGCGCTGGATGGCAGCCTACAGCGTCAGTAAGGCGGCGGTAGAGATGCTCACAAAGTGCGCAGCATTTGAGTTGTCGCAGTTCAAAATCCGCGTCAATGGTATTCGGCCGGGGTGGCATTCCACCGAGTCCAATCTGCAGTACTGCCCTCCGGAGTTCCAGGAGGACGTGATCGGCAAGACTTTCCTCGGCCGCGCTGGTGAACCCGACGACATTGGGAATGCGGTGTTATGGCTGGCAAGTCCATTGGCTTCATTCGTCACAGGTCACATCCTCGGTGTCGACGGTGGACTCGGAGTGGACGTCGGTGAAGACTTCGAGGGCATGGTGCGGATGCTGATGGGAGACGGCATGATGGACGCGGCTCTCGGCCGGACAGATGTGGACTCAGCGCCCGTGGCTTGATCGTACTGAGTTGGTGGTGCAGGGCTGGGTCAGCGAAGGGTCTCTGACCCAGTGTTGGAGTGGTCGTTTGAGCAGCTTGCCCGTCGGCATGCGATCGATGGAATCGACGAATGCCACCGAAGCTGGGCATTTGGAGTGGGCGATCAGTTCATGAGGTAAAGCGAGGAGTTCGTTTGCCCGAGCGCTGTCGCCCGTGCCTAGAACCACAGCTTCCCTACGTGCCCGCTGGCTGTTCGGTGCGGTCACCGCCGAGAATGCGCAGTGGGCGAGCAGTATTGCCCCAGTGAGCTCGGGTGGTCAATCCACTCTTGGAGGTCTGATCGTGCAGGCGGGACCCAGATATTTCAGTGTTGGAACGCCGGTGCCAGGTGCCTCAAGGGTTGGCTGGTATGAGTTCCACCACGCTAGATGCGTTGGTGCCCAATATCACTCGTCCCAGCGCGGCCATGTGTGCACGCCAGTGGGCTTCAGCGCGGTCGGCGTCACCGGCCTCGATGATCTCGAGTAACCGTTCCTGGGAGCGTAGATCGCGTCGTCGAGTGGCGGTCACTGCGAGCACGGGGTCGCCTCGGCTGTCGTTGATCAATGCGTGCGCGACGATCTGGTTGATCGTCTCAGCGAACATACTCAGGGTGGTGTTCCCGCCCAACGAGACGAGAGCCTCATGGAAGGCGAGGTTGGCGACACCAAACGCTTCCAGGTCATCGATGGTTCGACGTTGGTCGTCGAGGAGGTACCGCAGATGAGTGAGGGCTGAACGTCTGCCCTTTCGGCGTGCGGCGATCGCTTTGGCAGCGATGGGCTCAATAAGTGAGCGGGCCTCGAATACGTCGGCAAGCGAGACATTGCGCGATCGCAACAGGATCGCGGCGGTGCGTGCGGTGGTCCGGCTGTCAGGTGCGCGAACGAATACACCGCCATTGACGCCACGAACGACTTCGATCAGCCGCTCGGCCTCGAGGATCCGCAAGGCTTCTCGCAGAGACGGTCGTGACACTCCAAAGCGAGCCACCACTTCCGGTTCGCGGCCGAGGCTTTCGCCTTCCTTGAGTACACCGCTGACGATCAGGTCACGAAGCTCTTGTGCGATCTGCTGGGGCTTTTCGATTCCCGCCGTGCGCTTGCCGTCAGCCACCGTGGGTGCTCATCGTCATCAGTGCCTGCTCAAGCTGGCAGCTGCGGAATCAACCGTCAATTCGTCAGCCGAGGCTAGATCGTCCGTCGTCCCGTTACTGGCCGTCTCACCGTGAATAGCAGACCAAGGCGGTTTGGGAAATGGCGTGGACAGACGCACGACGCCGTCGAACCCTGCCGCCTCAATCTTGTCGGCTGTGGCGGAGCAGGCAAGCAGGTCGACCATAAGCAGCGCATTGGCTTTCACTGTGCTCTATCCACTCTCCATGTTCGGCGGAAGACATTCAGGTTTGCGGGACCACCGTCAGCGGGGTCCGTCCCTCAACGGTGATCGCGATGGTGGCAGTTCCGTCCTGGTTGGCCGTGATGACGTCAGTGAGGGCTCCAACGCAGCGGTACCGGGCACCCGGACGAAGTTGCGCCAGTTCGAGGTGGTGCCGTCCGGCGTCACGCCCGGGATACAACACTGTATCCAAGGCAGCACCATCTCCGAATGCGCGCGCCACCAGCACGTCGGGATAATGCACGTTGCGCAGCACGGGGCCAGTCCGGTTCGACGGATCGCTACCAAGGGTGGCAAGGTCGTGCAGGCCATCCTTGCGGCCCACCCTACCCATCAGCAGGAGGGCGTGACCCCACACCGAAACGTCGTGGTAAGAAAGCACTTTGGCCTCGCTGCACGAGGTCAACTCGGTCTCGATAGCCGCGCATATCGCGCGAGCGAGGTCATCGTCGCCGAACTCGCGGGCGCCGTGCAACAACATCCCGAATTTGAATCCCGGGCTGCGCTTCATATTGCCCGGATCAAACGCGGGCTCGTTTTGCTTTAGCTTACTTTCGCCACTTTCGAGCTGCTCGACGACATCGTCGCGACTAAGCCACCACAAACCTTCGGCGCGCTCACGGCATAGCGGGTGCAGGCCGATCGCTGCATTCATCGTGGTGGCCGGCCCGTTAGTGAACGGAGGAGTCAATCCCGTGTAGGCCGAGCGAAGTTCGGTGATCGTCCCGTCGAGCCGGGTGAACTCTTGGGCGATGTGACGATCGAAGCGCTCGGCAACGCGGTCCCAATGTGCAGTGCCGTGCGCCGCATCGTATGCGCGGATGGCCACGCCACCGGTGGTGTTGCAAAAGAGGTAAATCCAGTTCGGCTCGCACGGCCACGCTCCGAACGGTGCGCTCTCGTATTGGGACACCAAGATCTCTATCAACGTGGGCACGTCGTAGACGTAGCGTCGACCGCGTCGCGAAACCAAGGTGTACGCACCGGGCGCGTCGTGGCGAAGGTCGCCGGTGGCGGCTTGGTACAGGCCAAGCTGTTTGCCAACGTAGCCGCTGTACATGATGTTGTCGTGAATCAGGGGGTCCGCTCCCAATCGGAAGTTGCCCCAAAGGTTCTCCCACTTCCAGTACGACCACAGTCGTGGATCGCGGGTCTTCTCCAGGAGGTTGAGCTGCGCGTCCTGAAGGTAGCCACGCATTGCCGGCAAGTAGTTGGCATTGGCCAGTGCAAGCGCCCAGCCCAGCGTGAAGATTTGGTACCGGGTCGCCGAAAGCTGCCATTGATCTCCGAAGTGGAACCCGTTGAACTGTTCGACCGGCTGAAGCGCTCGATCCAGAGCAAACCGCAGTGCCGACAGATCGGCGAGCGACAGCTCGTCGCGTTGCTCGGCGGGCCGCGCGGCCAACATCGGTGCGCGGGAGGCCCGCGCGGCGTGAAGTTGCACGCGGCCGTCGATCTGTCGGGCAACCCGATGCTTGCGGTATGTCTCAGCGGCAATGATGGCGACGACCAAAGCGGCCACGATCAGCCACGAAGTGTCGAGGACTGCATCGTGGTGCATCGTCGCTGCCAGCGCAGCCGTGCCCACCCATACGATGATGGGCAGGAGCACGATGCCGCACCACCACCACACCACCACGGCAACGGCGAAGGCCCCCGCTGAAACCGCGGCGAGTGCTAGGTGCTCAGTCACGGCCCAGAAATCACCAGCCAGATAGTGCAGGAATCCACCCCCAGGCAGAACCAGTCCCAGCCCGAAGGCGCGCCAGTGGTCGCTGGGCGCCAGCACGCTCAACGCGAATCCCGCACCGGCTACGGCACCGTAGCTGAGCCGGAATCTTCTCAGCCGTTTTCGTGTGACGGGCCCTGGCCATTGCCGCGGCACATCGAAGTACCGGCTGTCCAACTCGGTCACGTGGCTCATCGGCGAATGTTGTCCTCAAAGATCACGCGATCACTGGCACTGGAGACCGGGAGTCGCCAGTGCGTCGCGTTGGCGGCACGCCGGTCGAATCGACGATCGGCAAGAATAATTCGGCGCAGCGGGGCCAGTAACGCGGTCATCACCATCGCCCCCATCACACAGCACAGCACAGCACAACCTTACTAAAAATCTAGATCTTTCACTGCGATTTGTTTAAATGTATCTTGGGCGCTGTGCCTGGGTGAGGTGGGAAGCCGGATACTGTCCACTGCGCAAGCTCGGCCCGTTCTAATGATTGGGGTGTCAATGACGATGCTAGATGTGATCGACGGTCACACGACAGCTGTAGGCGATCGCTGATGGCACGAGGACTGTCGTCGTTCACGGCGGCCGACGAAGACCTTCATCCCATCGACCCCGGGGACTGGTCCTGGAACGAGTCGTGGTTCTTGTCCTGGATCGACGCCAACGGTGGCCCGGCGGGAGTCTTCCGCGTCGGCGTCACCCCCAACCAGGACCGCGCAATGCTTTGGTGCTTCGTACACGTCAACGGTGCATGGCTCACCATCGAGGAATCAAGGCTCAACTACGCCGACATCGCCTTCGACGACGGAGTCGCCTACGACAAATGGGGCCTGACCTTCTCCAGCCGCGACGAGCAGGCGCTCAGCAGTGGCCACCTCAGCATCGCAGGGACCGCCCTGGTCCGCTCCGGGCCTCAGACGGGCGCGCGGGTGCCGCTGTCGGTCGAGCTGGACTATGCCGCGACGGGACCGTTGCACGGAACCGGAATCGGACCGGACGAGGGCCTAACACGTTATGCCACAGGGCGTTTCGAACAGTCCCTGTCGGCTAAGGGATTCGTAACCGTCGGCGACCAGAGTCATGCCGTTCGAGCCGGAGCGCACCGGGACAAATCGTGGGGGCCACGCGACTGGCGCAAGAGCTTCGCCATGGGCGATTTGCAAACGCAGCGCCGACAACTGTATTTCGTCGGGAGTGTATGGCCCGAACTCGCCATGGGCTATCTGCGCGATGATTCCGACCACCTTCAAACCTTGACCTGCATCGATGCCCACTTCGATTACCTCGACGAACAACGAACGATCAAGTCGGCAGAACTTTCGTTCCGCATCGACGGCGGAGGAACTGTTGACGTCTCGATGGTCCCGGTCTCCGACAGCATCGTGTTCGACATAGCGCACACCTGTCAGCAGCCGGAGCACTGGTTGTATTGGCGCACCCTCGTACAAGCGGAGGTCTCGGGATGGGAGGCGCCGGCGCGGGGATGGTTCGAATCCTCCCGGTACGACATCTGATGACTCATGTCGCAGGTGACATAGCGCCCAGAACAGTCCTAGTGGAGCGCCCCTCTAAGCGGTACGCGGTGGTGAGGCTGAACAATCCCGCGCGGTTGAATGCGCTCAGCATGGACCTCGTGGCTACGCTGCACGACACCCTCGACCAACTGGCAACAGACCCGACGTGTCGCGTCATCGTTCTTACCGGCGCTGGCCGCGGGTTCTGCTCTGGCCTGGACCTGTCTGAACCCCCCGTGGCACCGACCGCTCATCACCGCAGTGGATCGGGTGCGGCACTTCGTACCCAGGAGTTCGTCGCGGCTGTGATTCCGAAGATGATGCGACTACCTCAACCGATCATCGCGGCGATCAATGGTCACGCGTTCGGAGGTGGCCTCGCTCTCGCGGCCGCCTGCGATCTGAGGCTTGCCTCGACCGGTGCCACCTTCTGCACGCAGACCATCCGACTGGGGATCTCGGGGTGCGACGTGGGCATGAGCTACACCCTCCCGCGCGCGGTGGGTGGCACTCGCGCAGCAGAACTGATGTACACCGCACGAACCTTCGATGCCTATGACGCCTTGAAGATGGGCTTCGTCACCGAGCTGGCCGCTGACGATCAGCTGATGGAACGCGCCGAGGTTCTGGCCGACACGTTGGTGAGTCACAGCCCACTTGCCTTGGAGATGACCAAACAGGTATTGCGCGCCAACGAGAATGCGCCCAGCATCGACGCCGCCGTGGCACTGGAGAATCGCACACAGGTACTTGCCGGCAGTGACGGAGACTTCGTCGAGGCACTCGCGTCGCGAGCGGAGAAGCGCAAACCCCATTGGCTCACCGATGATGACGGGAGCGCCGGGTCATGACAGGTGTAAGCAGCAACCCTGACGGCGCCTGCCCTGCCCCTGATTTGCAGGCCATTCTTGAAATGCAACGGCGGTCATTCATCTCCGATGGGCCCCCGTCGGCCGCAGTGCGTCAGAGCCGGATCGATCGTCTGCTGACGCTCGTGCTGGACAACTGCGACGAGTTCGCCGAGGCACTCGTTGAGGATTTCGGCACCCGGTCGAAGACCGCATCGACCTTCATGGAGGCCTACGGCATCGTCGCGCAGATCCAGCATTCGCGTGCGCGGCTCAAGGACTGGATGCGTCCGGTCAAACCGATGCGCGCTGGGCGAATCTTCGGTGTGAGAGCCGAGATTCGGCCAACCCCCATCGGCGTCGTCGGCATCATCGGTCCGTGGAATATCCCGGTGAATCTAGTCGCACTGCCAGCCGCGGACGCCTTCGCCGCAGGCAACCGGGTGATGATCAAGGCCTCCGAGATCACCCCGCGTACAGCAGACATCCTTCAGCGCAAAGCCCCGGAGTATTTCGATCAGACCGAACTTGCCGTTGTGACAGGGGGCGTCGACGTTTCCGCTCGGTTCGCCGCGCTACCGTTGGATCACATCTTCTTTACTGGGTCCCCGCAGGTGGGTGCGTTGGTTGCGCAGGCGGCCGCACCGAACTTGGTTCCAGTCACCTTGGAGCTCGGCGGGAAGAATCCCGTGGTGATTTCCCGCGCGGCGGACATCGGCGTGGCTGCAAAACGAATTGCCAAGGGAAGACTTGTCAACGGCGGACAAACCTGTATCTGCCCTGAGTACGTGTTCGTCCCCGCGGAGAGCATGGACGATTTCGCCGAAGCGCTTCGTCACGCATTCCGAGCGATCGCACCGACGATCGAAGGTAACGACGACTACTGTTCCAGTGTCAACGCCGCCAACTATGAACGGGTGGTGGCGCTGATCGACGACGCCCGTCACCTCGGCGCCAGCATCGACGTCGTCGCGCCATCCACCGAACACCTGCCGAACTCCGTTCTGCGCAAAATCGCGCCAACCATTGTCCGTGGTGTCACCGACGAGATGCGGATCGCATCGGAGGAAACGTTCGGCCCGGCAATCTGCCTGCTGTCCTACACCCATGTCGACGATGTGATCCGCTACGTTAACGCTCGACCGGCGCCACTCGTCGCGTATTGGTACGGCCCCGACAGCACCGACTTTCGGGAGTTCATCCGGCGCACGCGCAGCGGCAGTGTGGCTCGCAACGACTATGGCGCACAGATGATTGCGCTATCAGCTCCGTTCGGCGGGGTGGGCCGTAGCGGGATGGGGGCATACCACGGCAAGGCAGGATTCGACAACTTCAGCCACTACCGGACAGTGGTTGGTACCGACCTGCCTTTCAGCATTACCGGGATCGTCGCTCCGCCGTACCCCGCCGCGAAACGAGTAGCAGTGCGCATCGCCGTGGCGTCTGCGCGCAGACGTGCCCACCGCCGCATCGCCCGAAACCGCACGGAGTGAAACCCGCCAGGACGCTGGCTATGCAATCAACGCACCCAAAGAAGAAGGTAGGCATCGTGCCAACCATGCATCCCTGCGACACCGTCGATCTGGCCGTGTTCGAGCACCCGAATTTTCACGCCAGCGTCGAGCTGACCGTCACACCCAGGCAGGCCTTCGAGGTGCTTGAAGACGCCGATGCGTGGCCGCAGTGGCTGACAAGTCTGCGGAATGTGACGTGGACCAGTCCAGATCCCAAGGGTGTGGGCACCACTCGCACTGTGCGGATGGGTGGCGGAATCGTGGCCGAGGAAGTGTTTCTCGCGTGGGACGTCGAGCGGCGGATGGCATTTCGGTTCACCAAGTGCTCGGCTTCGGCTTTCGTCCTCTTCGCAGAGGATTACCGACTCGATCCCACATCGGACGGCTGCCGCCTCACGTGGAGTGTGGTGATCGAGGGCAACGGGGTATTGGGTCATGTGTTGCCTCGTCTAGCACCGGTGATGAACCGTGTCCTCCGTCGATTCCTCATCAACCTCAGAAGATTCACCGACGCGCGTTATTCCGAAACGACGCCAGGGCGGCACTGGCCCGTATGCCCGAAGAGGAACGATGGACAAGATTCAGGGTAGGACTGCTGTCATCACTGGTGCGGCTCGCGGTATCGGCCTGGCCACAGCGCGAGCACTCCGGGCGCGCGGCGCCACGGTGATCATCGGTGACCGCGACATCCGCGCGCTCGAAACAGCATTGGCCGAATTATCGCCTGCTGGAGGTGTCACCGGATATCTGCTCGACGTGACTGACCGAGAATCGTTTGCGGCGTTCATCGTCAGAGCCAAGGCTGACGGTGGTGGGCAGATTGACATCCTCATCAACAACGCCGGCGTGATGCCGGTCGGGTCATTTGTGGATCAATCGCAACAGGCCATCCGATCCTGTCTCGAGGTGAATTGTTACGGTGTACTCAACGGTTGTCAGCTGATTCTGCCCGACATGATCGCCAGGGGCAGCGGTCACATCATCAACATCGCGTCGATGGCCGGCATCATGGCCGTCCCCGGGCAGGTCGTCTATGCCGGCACAAAGTACGCGGTCATCGGATTCACCACCGCAATGGCCGATGAGGTCGCACCTCACGGCGTAGATATCACCGCCGTGCTGCCGCCCTTCACGCGAACCGATCTGATCGCCGGAACCAAATCCACCGGAGTCGGTAGGGCGGTCGGGCCGGACGTGGTGGCCGCGGCCATCGTCGCAGCGATCGATAAGCCGCGCACGCACGTTGCCATTCCCCGGGCCGCTCGCTTTATTGGACCATTCGTTGCCTCGCTTGGGCCACGTGGCCGACGGTGGATCAACAAGCGAACGCGTGCCGACAGGATCTTTCTCGACGACATGGACCAAGACGCCAGACGCATTTACGAACAACGCGCAGAAACATCGATCGGACTAGATGAGTCTTGACAACGACGGGCCCTCTGGCGACGGCAATGACGCGACGCCATGGTGGGAGTAAGCCGGCCACGCGGACCATTACGGCCACGGCAGAGGTAGCAGCCGGTGTTGAGTCGGAAGCCGGCGTCGCAGCGCTCGCAATGAGCCGTAGTCGGTCCCTTAACAATTCGCGCAACTGTACGCTGGATAAGCGCGCTGACCGTCGGTGATCCTGTGAAGAAGAGGTGATCTAGCATCGCGGCACCGCGTGGGTCCGACTCGGTTACGCGAGGCGCCGCTGCCATTGCGGCTTTCCGCAATGCACGTGGGATCGGCCAGGCCCAGCGATCGCACGGGCTTGTCGAGCGGTGTAGGGTTCGCATAACCTTTATAGGTATAGATGACCACCGAGATCGAGAATCCGACAATTCCTATTTATAGCACCCGCTCCAACGATGCGATGCCTGCGCTTGGTGGGCACCTAAACGTTCGAATGCCCTCCAACAGCAGACAGTTGCGTCATCTCCGTTGCCGCCGTGGTACGGGTGTGGGGAGGTCCGGCTCGGTTTGGAGCATTGGCGGCGGGAATCGTCTAGCACAGTCAAACAAGCGTCCAGTAGCTAGGAGGGCCCAATGAAGGTGCCGTTCACGTGGAAGGTCACCGGTTGGTTCATGATCGGATGGTCGGCGGAGTATGAAGTCGGCGCGGTCAGGGCGTTGAAGTACTTCGGTGAGGACCTCGCCGCCTACCGGGACGAGAGCGGCGAGTTACATGTGCTCGAGGCGAACTGCAAACACCTTGGCGCTCATATCGGACACGGCGGCAAGGTGGTGGGTGACTGCATCGAGTGCCCGTTCCACGGGTGGCGATGGGGGCCGCAGGGAGACAACACCTATATCCCGTATCAGCCCGACCGACCCAACCGCGGGCTTAAGTTGCGCACTTACCCGGTCAAGGAGCAGTACGGCTGCATCTTCATGTGGTACCACCCCGCCGGTGATGCGCCGCGGTGGGAATTGCCGGATATCTTCTTGAAGTTCCCACAATTCGAAGTGGATCCCATCGCCTACTACCGGCCCTTTCCGGAATTCTCCAGCAGGGCCGACGCGATACCGGTGCACCCGCAGATTGTTGCCGAGAACGGCCCGGACAGTTCACATTTCCGCTACGTGCACGGCGCCACGGTGACCCCGGTCTGCCTGGACTGGGAACACGAGGCTGAGGAATGGCGGTTCCTTACCGGGTGGCCAGACGCCCGCAGCGATGACCCGGACAAGATGGCACTGCGCATCCACAGCCACTTCTCCGGGCTTGGCTTTGCCATGAGCGCGTTCGAGGGGACGTCGAACCATCGATTGATCTTCGCCTGCACACCGGTCGATGACGACGTCTCCGACATGTTCTACTCGATCTGGTGGCCCAAGGTTCCTGGTGAGTCCTCGGACATCCCACCGGATTACGTCCGCAGTCAGGTTGAGCGGCAGTTCCTTAAGACGGTCTGGGAGGACTGCGACATCTGGCGCTACCAGAAGTACGTCGAGCACCCACCATTGGCCAAGATCGACGCAAAGCCCTACATGGCCCTCCGTAAATGGGCCACCCAATTCTACGAAGTCCCGCCTGCTGAGAGACACGCATCCCTCTGACCGATCGGCAGGATGGACACGCCGAAAGGCTCTGAAACGCGAAAACTTCATTGCCGGCTCCGACGCCACTAGCCCGGCCCCGCAGGCAGATTGAACGGCGTCCCCACATCGACTCGAATCTGCTGACTCGTCACATAACCGGACCTGTCGCCGGGTCAGACGGCAAGGTTGTTCGATGTCGTCGGGCTCGATGACGGGGAGGACATCGCCTGAAGTTGGTTCCGTATCGGCCGAGATTGCTTGGCTCTTCATGTCCGGCCGACATCCCGCATAACGGACGTGGCCATGCAACAGGCGGGTGTCGCAGTTCGTGGGATGAATGGCGTTGACCCCGATGAGTTGGAGTGCCCGGTGTAGCGCCATCGGTTGGACCTAGCTGATGATGGAGTTGGTTGGCCCAGACGTAACCGGCGCCGGCCCTCACCGTTGAGGTGAGCCCGTCGTAGTGGTCCAGTTGTTGTGGGACTCTGCTGCGACGGCCGCGGTGATCTGGTTGCGCCACAACAGGTTCGCCTCGGCGACGAGGCGGGAACCTGGCCGCTGCTCACGCGGGCCGCCATCGACGGCACCGGAATCGATGTGCGGGCCGCCAACGCTGCGGCCAAGACTTGGTGCGCGCCGAGGTCAACGCCAAGATCCATTCCGAGATTCAGGCAATCCCCGATGAGCACCTCTGGCCGAATATGAACTCCTACAACCACTGCCATCACTACGTCTGCAGATCGGGGCGCCCTCGGTACTACTCAAGGTCGACCGGCTGTCGTGGATCCGGTATGCCCGGCCCGCTATTCAGTGCCGACCCGGTCGATTGGAACAACTGTGGCCGTGGTGCTCGATCACGGCGGCGTCTGCCTCGATGAGCCCAGCACCGGGATGATCGTCGCCAAGCACGAACTCGTCCCCCCAAGGCGCCGCCTCGATCCTCGATGACCACTACGAAGGACCACGACCGGCGCCCAGCCGGGGCCGCGACCCAAAGCCCATACTGATCAACAGTCCTGCGACCTCGGAGAGGACGCCCAAGCATTTCTCGCCGGGGCTGCGGCCACCGGCAACACCCGCCTGAGATCGGAACCAGAGGCACTCTGGAAACTGGCGCCGCCCACGGCGTCGACGCCTTCACCGCGGCGCTACGCGGCGCAGTCGCCATCCGACGGTGCCGCGTCAGTGCCGTCCGCTCCATCCTGGCTGCTGGCGCGGGGAACACCTCAACCCCGGACCGTCGGGGACACGTTGATCCTGGGCCTGCTGGCCGCCCCGGCTCGCTCCCTGGATGCCTACACGGTGACTCCCGCCGCCGATGGTGGTGCCACGTCATGGCCAAGTGCCGAACAACATTGCCGGACCCGGTTGTACCGCCGGCTGTTCCAGCGCTAGCGACTGATCTCGATACTGGACTTCCGGCGGCTCCGCTTCTGGCGTTATGTGCTGATCTGGCAGAAGCCAGCCGCCCAAAACGCCTGAGGGTGGGATCCTTTCGCGTGCAGTGTCTAACACCTGAAGGCGGCGCCCTACTTGGGTTGGTTCGGTACGCCCGGGAAAAGCTCGTCCGTGGTTCCTGCGGAGGTGACCCAGCCGCCCAGCTTCGCCGCCAGATGCGGCGCGAACACCGCGCCATAGAGGAGGTTTCCGATTACCACGACCCCGACAATCGACAGGATCGACGATGTAAGTCGACTCGATGATCTCTTGTCGGCCCACATTTCGATGACATTTCGCCCTTCGGAATCCGTTCTTCCGAGTAGGTAGGTAAAGACCATCATCTGCACGCCCATCGCCAGGGCGTCGTACACGGGGTACTGATGCTTGGTTCCCTCCCACAACCCGAGCCCGGGGATCACATAGCCGTAGTAGAAGACGCCGAGCCGTGCTCCCAAGATCGCGTTGAAGAGAAAGGCCCAGCAGGCCCCGACCACGAGCCCGACGGTCAGCAAGGTGATCGGCCGTCGCCATTGGAGCTTCGCGCTCAACCATCGCCCGAGCGTGGCGCCGATTACGGCAGGCAGCACGAAGTAGGCGATATAACCCAGGGGGACCACCGCCGGCAGCCCACCCCATGTCATGTTTAATGGCCACCACGACGGCATGCGGGGGGCCGAGGGCGGGAACTGCGCGTACATCGCCCAGTCATAGGGCGCCTCGATCCAGGAGAATGAGATCGCAGAAATAGCGATGAGTAACAGAGGATGAAGGCGCCGGCGGCGATAGCTCAGATACACACCAAAGGCGAGAAACGCGATACCCCCGACGTAGCCGAAGGTTGTCGAAAACCCCTCGGCGCTCACCGGTTGCCCCCCTCATGCGGGGCGCGACGCGCCTCCGGATCGTAGCGGAGTACCACCCCGTATATCACAATAATCAGTCCGAACAGCGTGCTCAACATGATCACAGTACCCACGTTCATACCTCGCTTTCGATAAGCGTCGCTCGATACATGCTAAGCCTCTAGAGATATCAAAGAGATTATCGCAATTCTGTTCCCATTCCATGCGTTTCGAAGACCTGAGGTGAGCCCGCTGTAGTGGTCCAGTTGTTGTGGGACTCTGTTGCCCGGTGTTCGGGCAAGGAAGAATCGACAACGACAGCGCATCGAACAAGCGCCGGCGGCATACGCCGGATCAGATCATCCGCAAGCTCGCCGAGGGCAACAAACTGCCCGGGTCTGCCCAGGAACTCAACGAGGTATGCCGTCCCTGAAGATCACTGAGTCGACGTGGCATCGCTGGCTTGCCAAGTGCGGCGGCATGAAAGCCAACGAGGCCAAGCGGCTCAAAGAGCTCGAGGCCGAGAACGCCCGGCTCAAGAAGCGAGTCGCTAACCAGGCACTCGACATCGACATGCTCAGGGAGATCTCGGCGGGAAACTTCTAACCCCGATCCGCAAGCGCTGCGCCGTTTCGGCGCTTCGCGACTGGTTCGGGGTGTCCGAACGCCGCGCCTGCACGGTGGTGGGTCTTTACCCTTCCACGATGTGTCTGATGCCACCACCGATCACTGCGGAGGAGGCCAAGTCGCGTGCCTGGTTACGCCGGTTCTCCACCTACCGGCCCTGCTGGGGATGGTGGCGGGCAGCCAAGAGGCCCGCAGAGGTGGCTGGCAGGTCAACAACAAGCGCGTCCGCCGGTTGCGGCGGGACGAGGGCCTGTGGGTTGCGCAGCGGCGTAAGAAGAACCGTCTGACCGGTATTGGTGTCGCCGTGGGCGCGATGTCACCGATTCGTCCGAACGTGATCTGAACGACGGACTTTCAGTTCGACACGACCGCCGATGGGCGCACGTTGAAGATGTTGAACGTGATCGAGGAGTTCACCCGCGAAGCACTCGATCGACGTCGAACGTGGTATCGATGCCGACGGCGTCGTCGATGTCTTGGATCGCCTGGTCCTGCAACAGGGGCGCCGCACTACGTGCGTTTCGGCAACGGTCCCGAGTTCGTGGCGCGCGCCGTGCACGATTGGTGCCGATCTAACAGTGCCGGTTCACTTTTCATCGACCCTGGCTCGCCTGTGGCGGAACGCCTGGATCGAGTCGTTTAACGGCCGGCTGCGTGACGAGCTGCTCGACGCGTGGCGCTTCGACGCGCTGCTGGAAGCCCGCGTGATCATCCAAGACTGGCGCTGCGACTACAACGCCAGCAGACCCCACTCCGCCCACGGCGAACTCATCCCAACCGAGTTCGCTCTACAGTGGACCACGACCACCAACCCCAAGCTGCACAGCGAATGGACCACCAAACTGATCTCCCTCACCATTGCCGAGCTATCGGTGATGGCGGGCGTCATAACGGCCGTCGATCCGACCGATGATGACGCCCTACTGATGGAGAGGTGCGTTACGACGATTGCCCATAGTGCTCCATGGGTTTGGGGTCTTGGGGGACCTCAGATGGTGGCGAAGTCAATGACACCGCGGATGTTGGATCCCTCGCGCATATGCTTGATCGCATCGTTGATTTCGTCGAGTTGATATCGTCGCGTAATCAGTTCGTCAATCTTGAGGTCACCGGTTTCATACATCGACAACAGCATCGGCATGCTGGCCCGCGCATTCATCTCTCCGTACAACGAGCCTTTGAGCGTCTTCGACGAGTTGACCAAATCTGCCAGGACCATCGGCACGTTCATCTCCGATAGAGGCGTCATGGCCGTCATCACGCAGGTACCACCTTTGCGAGTCAGCATCAGCGCCAAGGGCACTAGACCGGTGTCGACCACACCAACGGTGACAACGACGGCGTCAGCCATTACGCCCCAGGTAATCTCCTTGACCAGCTCAAGCGCTGCGCCGGCGTCGAGCACCGTGTGCGTCGCCCCAAACGAGTGTGCGACTTCGCGCTTGAAGTCGACCGGGTCGACGGCTACGACGTATTTGGCTCCGGCGATCCGCGCGCCCTGGACCGCGTTCATGCCTACCCCACCGACGCCGATCACCACGACGGTGTCGCCGGGCTTGGTGCCCGCGCTGATGCTGCCGGACCCGAATCCCGTTGTAACCCCGCATGATACAAGTGCAGCGGCTTGAAGTGGTATCCAATCGTGCACCTTGATCAGAGAGCGTTCGGAGGCGACCACGTATTCTGAAAACGTACCGACCTGCATCATCGCCATCAGGTCCTCGCCGTCTAGGTGGCGTCGTGGTGTGTCGTCGGTGATCATGTTCTTGCTGAACATGTCGGCGCCCACGTCGCACAGAAAGCTGGATCCAGTTACGCACCATCGGCACTTGCCACAGCATGGCAGGAACGACACGGCGACGTGGTCGCCAGGTTTAAACGTTTTGACGTCGGGCCCGACCTGTTCGACGACGCCCGCACCTTCATGTCCGCCCAATAACGGGAACCACTGGGGCGCGGGCATACCCGCGGCCAACATGGCGGCGACCAAGTCCTCGCCGGGAACGCTGTCACCGGTGGCGAAGTGGTCGTCGGAATGGCAGATGCCAGCAACGGACGTCTTGACCAGGACCTCCCCGCTGCGTGGCGGGTCGATGTCGATGGTGGTGACGTCCCATTCTTGGCCGACGCCGTGAAGTACCGCTGCTCTTGATTTCATCGAGGACTCTTTCCGATCGGATTTGGTTGGTAGAAATGCCGGAGGCTGACGCCGCTTGTGTCAGGTGCGGACGGGAAGTTTCGCCCAGCCTCGTACACTGGCGGTGTGTGCGTGCACGGCATTGGTGTAGTCGACTTCCCAGTCGGGCCAGCGTTCGATCACCTCTTCCAACGCAACACGCGCCTCCATCCGCGCTAGTGCTGCACCCAGACAAAAGTGAAGGCCCTGACCGAAACTGAGATGTGATGCTCGGCGATGGATATCGAAGCGGTCAGCGTCCGGATAGCGGCGATCATCACGGTTGGCCGATCCGTTGATGAGCAGCATCACCGACCCCTCGGGCACAGTGACACCGTAATGCTCGGTATCGGCGGCCACGTAACGCGCCTGCACCGGGGAGGGGGCCTCATAGCGCAGCACTTCTTCAACCGCATTGGGGATCAGTGAACGGTTTGCGGCAATCTCCCGGCGCTCATCGGGATGATCGGACAGCAGCTGGCCGGCGAATCCGATCAGTCGAGTGGTCGTTTCGCTGCCCGCTCCCATGATGGTGCTGATGTAGGTCAGAATCTCGGTGCGGGTGAGCGCACGTTTGGTGCCGTCCTCCTCCTCGACTTCAGCCTTGATCAGGTCGGTCATGAGGTCGTCGGAAGGGTGACGGGCGCGCCAGTCAACATATTCGCCGATCATCTCGAGGTTGGGCGGTGTAAACACCTTGCCCCTGCTAGGCCCCCTCGCTGGCGCGCCGGCCCTGAGTGCAATGACCTTGTCGGTTTGGTCGCGCATCGTGGGCTGATCCTGTTCGGGGATACCCAACAACGCACCGATGGTGCGCATCGGCATCCAGGCGCCGAGGTGCTCGATGAAGTCGAAACCGCCTGCGCCGACAAGGGGATCCAGTGCGGCGATGGTGAATTGACGAGCGATCGGCTCGACGTCCGCCATGCGTCGTGGCGTGAACACACGAGACAGGATGCGCCGGTGGATGTCATGTAGCGGCGGGTCTTCGAAAAGGACCAGGCCCGGCGGGATCTCCATCCCGCTGGCGATGACGTCAAGGACTGTCCCGCGCCCGGACCGGAACGTCTGCCAGTTGTACAGCCCCTCGGCGACGTCGTTGTAGCGGCTCAGCGCGTAGAAGCCGTACTTGTCGTTGTGGTAAAGCGGAGCGTGCTCGCGTAGCTGCTTCCACACCGGGTAGGGGTCATCGTCGATCGCGAAATCGTAGGGATCGTAATACACATTTACTTCGGCGGCGTCAGGCATGGCTGGTCTTAATGCTCCTTGCGTGATGGTTGGTTAGGGCAGCAACCTGAGCAGCTGCAGATCCGTCATGTACTTGGCTATGATCGCCGGTGTTATGTGCGGAATATCTGGATACTGAGTTGTTTTCGCTGCCTGCACTGCAGCGCGGAATCGGTATGCGGGTGCCAAGGTCCCGCGCTGCGCAACCTGGGGCCTTGAGTACCTTTGCATAATTGGCAGCAGCGAGTATTGGCGTTGTCGATCAGGCAAGTTGGTTAGAGCGGTGTGCAGTCGCGCATACCATTCGTCGTACGAGTCGACACGTTGGATGCGGTAGCCGGCGTCGATCAGCCAGTCGACATAGGTGTCGAGGCTGACGCCGTCGTCGTGCGGATTGATCGTGTGGTAGGTATGAAATCCCTTGGTAGCGTGTGCACCTAGTGTGGACATCGCCATGGCGATGAACTCGACGGGTAACGCATCATAGTGGGCCGGCTGCCGTCGGCCCTCGGTGTCGAGTTCGTAGAATGATGGCGGCGCCAGGCCGGTGGCCCCTATCGACAGCATCAGGCGGCTGGACATGTCGGCTACGTTGAGCTGGCCCGCGTAAGTGGTGTCAGCCAAGATCATTCCGCACCGGAACACCGAGACCGGCAGGCCACACAACTCGTGTGCCTCGCGCAGCAAGACCTCGCCGCCCCATTTGCTGGTGGTATAGCCGTTGGCATAGCCGCCATCGATGCGGCGCGTGGGATTGATCGCGCGGATGTCGGTGTTTTCGAGGAACTCGCCGAGCATCGGCGCCGCTCCGATGCCGATGGTCGAGGCATGAATGATCGGCTTGATCGTCGACGTCAGGCCAAGGCGGATAAGCTCGGCTGTGCCTAGCACGTTGGGTCCGAACAGTTCGTGGTAGGGCAGCATGTGGTTGACCATCGCGGCCGAATCCACGATCAGATCCACTGATACGGCCAGCCTGCCCCACGTCTTGGCGCCCACACCCAGGTTGGCTGTGCCCTTGTCGCCTGCGATGACCTCGAGGTGATCGGTGGCTAGATGACGATAGTGCGTACTTAGTTTCGCGTCACCATTGTCAAAGACGGCGTCGAGGCGGGCGCGGGCGGCGACATCATCTTTGGCGCGCACAACACAGATCACCGTGCCACCGACGGCTGCCATTCGTTGCAGCCATTGCAGTGCCAAGTAGCGACCCAGGAATCCGGTAGCGCCGGTCAGCAGCACGATGCGGATGTCGTCGTTGCGCTGGGGCAGTCCGGGTGTGGTGGTCAGTGTTTCAGCGTCGAGAAACTTATCCAGCGTCAGATCACGGGCATGTACCTCGGCGGGATCGCACCCGTGCACCGACGAAAACGTGGGCCGCTCAGTGCCCCGTTGTCGTTGTGTTTCGATATAGGCGGCAATGGCCGCCAGGTCGCTGGCTGGGCTGACGATCGGGCTGACGGGTACGTCGACGCCCACGGCATCCTGGATCAGGCCGGAAAATGTCAACGCCGACAACGAGTCACCACCGTGATCGGTGAAATGGGAGTTGAGCCGTACGTCCGACGCCGGCACTCCTAACAGGGCCCTCACGGCGCGTCGCACCGTGTCGGTGACCGGGCGCTCAGAGCCGCCCTGTCGCAAGGTCCGCAGTTCTGCCGCCTCATTATCGGCCAGCTCGATATAGAGCCGGTCGAGCCGATGCTGATAGGTCCGCTTGAGTTTGTGCCGGCTGAGTTTGCGTATGCCGGTGAGTAGACCGTTTTCCACGGTGAAGGGTTCGGTCTCCACGATGAAGTCGCGGGGAATTTCATAGGGCGCCACCCCTGCGCTCTGGGCGGTCTCTTGCAGGGATGTAGCGATGAGCGCTTTAAGCGCGGTGGTGGGGTAGCGTTCCAGGGCCTGCATGGTGGGCACGACGACTGCCAGCAGGTAAGAGCGGGCGCTATCGCCGTAAAGGTAGATCTGGTGGATTAGTTCATTGGTGGCGTAGAGCGCCTCCAGCTTGGACACTGCGACGAATTCACCTTGGGCGAGCTTGAGCACACTGTTGCGGCGATCGACGAATTCCACACAATCCGGCCTGATCTCGGCGACGACATCACCCGTCAGATAGAAACCGTCGGCGTCGAACACCTCGGCCGTGTCTTGCGGGCGCTGGTAATACCCCATGAACAAGCTGCTCGACCTGATCGCGAGCTCGCCTCGTGGGTAGGGACGGTCGGTGCGGAAGTAACCGAGGTCTGGGACGTCTGCAAGTTTGTAGTCGGTCACCGGTGGACGCTGAACTCGGCCATCAACGGCCACCGAGCCCGACTCTGTGGCGCCCAGGGCGTCCATGAGGTGAGCGTCAAGTAGGCGTTCAACCCAGCAAGCCAGACCCGGTGATATCGGGGCCGACCCGGTCAACGCGGAGACGTATCGACCGCCCAACAATTTTTTACGCATTTCGTCCATCACATGCGTTTGCGCCGCCGCGGTCTGTGCACCGTCCGCGCAGCGGCGGTCGACCTCGCGCTGGAAGTGGCTGTGCAGGATCTCCCACACCCGTGGAACCAAGTTCAACTGCGTGGGGCGCACCAGTCGAAGGTCATCGAGCAAGGTCGACAGGTCACTGCGTGCGCAGAAGTACGCCGTCCCGCCGACACCCAGGGTGGAGTACAACATGCTGCGCCCACCGGTGTGGCTCATCGGCAGGTAATTCAAGGTGATCGACGGTATGGCGAAGCCGAGCTCGACCATCGCGGCCGCGGCGTATGTCCACGAAGCGCCCAGCTGAGCCTCTGACAGCATCACACCTTTGGGGCTGCCGCTGCTTCCGGAGGTGTAGATCACGATGGCCAACCGGCTGGTGTCGCTGTGCCAGGCAGCAGGCTGCGGCAGTGCGCGACCCTGCTCGACGATGTCGTCGAGTACATGTACGAGCACCCTGCTCCCCGCAACTGTCAATTGCTCACGTGCTGCGGCCAGCGCGTCACGATGGTCGTCAGTCTCTCGGTTGTCGTCGAGCAACACCAGGGCCGACGGTGCGTGCGCTGTAAGCGCCAACTGCACGGCGTCGCCCAGATACTCGACGCTGCAAGCTATTACCACCGGCTCGGTTTCGGTTACCATCGCGGCGAGCTCGTCCACCGGCGCGCCGGCGTGTAACGGCACCGATACCCCGCCCAGCAGCGCCACGGCCATGTCCACTGTCGTGTAGCCGATGCTGGGGAAGCCCAGCGTGGCGACGCAGCGTCCCGGATGAACCGGCATGTCGGCCAGCGCGCGGGCTGCTGCGGTTACTTGGTCCCACAGATCGGCATACGTGATCGTGCGAAAGTAGGGCAACAGCTGCGCATAGCGCCTGCCGGTGACCGGGTCGGTTTGCAGGCGAATCGCGCGCTCGCCCAGTGCCGTTCGCTGCGCATAGCCGACGGCGGCTGTGTGCATTGCCTCAGGTAATCCCAGTGCACGGGTAATCGCTTGAGAAACCTCGAGATCTGGCTGGGCCTTGGCAAACTGGGCATCGGTGTGATGGAGCGCTGATATGCGCTGTGCCAGTGTCGCGGACCCTCCACCGTTCAGCATTCCCCGACGCTCGCACTGTCGTTTCCAGCGGTACGTCGATACTCGACAATTTTCCGGTGGGCACGCCGACGTGCCCGCTTTGCCCCGAAGTCTGCGATCCATTGCCTCCCGGGCGGATACGGCGGGGCCATCGTTCCGGCAACGCTGAAGGAGAGGTCATTACCCACAACGGTGCGGAAGTGGCTGAAGTTGCCGAAGCCGGCCTTGCCGTGGTAGGCGCCCCATGCCGCTGTGGCCAACGCCGCCGAATGGCGCCGACAGCGGGATCATTTGGGCGCCATAATCATTCCGAACCACCGCGCCGTTGTGCGTGAACTTAACGAAGTGTCCGACGCCGACTGGCGTTGGCGGCACTTCGGCGCGATCACCGAGCATGCGGCCGATGCCACGCATCATCTTCGTCGGCTTCGTCCACCTCTCGAGACTCGCCCCCGAGTGTTCTAGTTGGGCGTCCATTCCATAGGCATCCAAGAATTTCCACGCCGTTCGGGATCGCGTTCCGAAGTCGTCCATCAGCGCGTTGGTGAACGGATCGGCGTTGACGCGGACAAGTGCCGTCAAGCGGCCGATGTGATTGCGCCGCAATGCCGCACAAGGAGGTTCTTCCTCGATGAACGACTGCCACTGAACATTGAGGATTTGCCGCAGGCCGCCGCACGCCGCATCGCTCTGATCGGGCACCTGCGACTTGGTCATGTCGGCCCTTTCATATCGTTGCGATCCGCAGGCACCCACGGCCGCCCGCAACATGTCCACAAGCGCGCCCTCGAATGCACCGCCAACGGACAGCAGTCCACTACCCGCAGTGGAGGATGCTACATTTAGACGAATCCGACGTAAAGCTCTAGATGAATCACGTTACAGCAGAAGTCGTAGGACATGCTCGGTCGACGAAGTCATCGCCGAGTACCGCACGTCTGCCAACCCTTGTTCGGGCCACCGACACGGAAACTGCGAAGTGGGCCTGATGATTTGGCAGGCATTTGAGGAATGAAGGTGAGTAGTGATCATGAAGGCCGATGCACTCTTCATGGCCGATCTCTCTGATTACCCGGCAACGGCTAAAGCGGCAGAAGCGGCAGGTTTCGACGGCGTCATGAGCCCAGAACTTGCACACGACCCGTTTCTACCGCTGGTCAGCGCCGCCACGACGACATCCTCCGTCGATCTCGTCACGGGGATCGCCGTGGCATTTGCCCGCAGTCCGATGACCGTTGCGGTGACGAGCGCGGACATTCACCGACTGTCAGAAGGTCGGCTGGTGTTGGGGCTGGGTACCCAAGTCAAGGCGCATATCACCCGGCGATACTCGATGGAGTGGTCACGGCCGGCAGTGAGGATGCGTGAGTACATTTGTGCGTTACGCGCGATCTGGACAGCGTGGAACGAGGGGACACCGCTGGCGTTTGAGGGTGAGTTCTATCGACACACGCTGATGACGCCGGTGTTCGATCCCGGCCCGAGTCCGGTCGGTGATCCGAAGATTCTGCTCGCTGCGGTTGGGCCGGCGATGACAGCAGTGGCCGGTGAAGTTGCTGATGGTTTGCTGCTGCACGCCTTCACCACCCCGGCGTATGCCCGCGACGTGACAATGCCCAGCCTTCAGGTAGGACTGGTACGGTCCGCCCGCGATCGTTCGGACCTGGAGGTCTCCATCCCGGCAATGGCGATCATCGCCGACACCGAGGAGGCACACGAAGCCAAGACCTCTGCGGCGCGAGCACAGCTGGCCTTCTACGGATCAACTCCTTCGTATCGGCCCGTATTGGCACATCACGGCTGGGGTGCGTTGGGTGAGGAGCTGCACCGCCTGTCCAAATCCGGGGACTGGACCACCATGGCGGGTCTGGTCGACGACGAGGTTTTGTACGCCTTCAGCGTCATCGCCGAAACACCAGAGGCCGCAGGTGCTGAAATCGCCCAACGCTACGGATCGATCGTGGACCGCGTGCAGATCGCTTTCGACCCGGCGTCTCCCGACGATAGTGCTCGCCTTGTGGCCGCCATTCGGTCCAGCGTTTCGCCAGAGGTTTTCGAGCGCACCCACTGCGGGAAGCCAGCACTGGTTGGCACCGAGCTTTCTGGCGACCAAGAACTTTGATCTCGGGCGTACCCGCGTCACGATGACAACCCGCCAGAAGTTGCCGGAACGGCCTGTGCAAACGGCAAATTCGGCGCATCAAGCACGTGCAGTGGGCGAATCGGACGCATGCGGTTACGTCGAGATCGCGTTTCTCAATGCCGTTCCCAGGATGTGCACTGGAGATCCGGGACTGATCAACAACCTCACGCCGGCACCGCACGCCGGCGCCTATTCCAAGCCGTGAACCCTCAGCGGCCCCGTGCGAGCTGAAACCGGGCCATCATCATGTCGAGGACCTCCGGGGTGAGCATGCCTCCGGCGTACTCGACCCAGCACCAGCTTCGAGATGGCGTTTTGCCGGCTGAACTGCCGGTCAGCTGGCCGAAAAAGTGGATGAAGCTGCCCGCGGTGTCGAAGGTGAAGGTGTAGTTATCCGCACCGATGGAAACCTCCAGCGTGGTCAACCTGCCGGCGTCGTTGAAGGTCGGCGTGGCGACGATGTCGTCATGGGCTGTGGTGATTTCGTCTTTGACTTGGTAACCCGGTCCGAACTTCAGACCGTCGCGGCCTTGCCAGCAGCAACCACCGCCTAGCTGCCCGTCGTCGTATTGATGTAGCCACGATACCCACATGCCCTGCAGGTGCCGCGCGATGGGTAGTTCCGGCTAGACCATGCCGACCGGACCGTAAGAGTAATCCTGATGCAGGTATCCCGAAACCTCCTCACCGTTGACTTTGCCTGTGGCCCAGAGCAGTTCGTGTCGATAGTAGACGTCGGTGTCGATGCCGTCTTGTGCGGGGACGTGGACGGTGAAGATGTCAGAGGCGTTCCTGCCGTGGATCTCCCACCTGTTGCTTGCGTCGTACCAGTGGAAGCCGTCGCCGTCGCGCTCAATTCGGCCGCTGTCGTAATTTAGTGTCACCGCAGCGCCGGTGTCGGTGTATCCGAGAGGTTCGAACCAGTCGATAGAGGAGTATTCGGTGAACAGGTGCGGTGGGTCGGCGTCGAGTGTCGTCTGCAACTTCCTGAATCCGGTGATTGGCGACACCACGTGAGTCATGCCGGCGAGGAAGTCGTCGGCTCCACGCAGTCCCCAGTAATCCTGCCCGGATGCGTCGGCTACAACAGCGCCGATCCACATTCCAGCCAAGCCCACTCCCGGACTGGGCACCCACTCGCGCCGATAGTGGTCCAATGATGGCGGTTCAACGCGGACATCGAATTCGATGTGATCGAGCATTTCCTTCTCCTCTACTTGCGAATGGGATGCTATGAGACCCATTGGCATTCAGTCGGCGACTCCGCAGCAGTCCTGGTCGGCTGAGGAAAGCTACCCTGCGGGGCCGTTGGGAAATTTCAGCAACGCCCCGGCGTCCACTCGGATCTGTTGGCCGGTAACGTAACGCGACTCGTCGCTGGCCAGGAACACCGCGAGGTTCGCGATGTCTTCAGGTTCGACGTAGGGGATGGGCATCGCCTGAAAGTGGGTGAAGGCCAGTTCGGCGTCGGCCCGACTTGGTTTGTCTTTCTTCATGTCTGGCCGGAATACCGCGTAGAGGCCGTCGTTGTGCAGCAGGTCGGTGTTGCAGTTGGTGGGGTGGATGGCGTTGACTCGGATGAGTCGCGGTGCCAGGTGCACCGCCATCTGTTCGACGTAGCCGACGAGTGTGTTCTTCGCCCAGGCGTATCCGGCACCGCCGGGGCCCATTAGGGAGTTCGTTGTGGTGGCAGGCATCAGGCCAGCCGTCGATCCGGTGACGATGATGGAACCACCGTCACTGATATGCGGTAACGAGACGGCGATCGTGTTGAGCACTCCGAGAAGGTCGACGTCGGTCGCGTCGACGAAGTCTGAGGGCTGCGGGTGCCCCATGGCCATCGGCAGGATTCCCGCGTTGGCAACGACGATGTCGAGGTGGCCGAGCTCGGTGATTGCCTCGTCTAGCGCTGTGCGTAGTTCGCCGCGTTCGCGGACGTCGGCCTTGACGGCGATGCAGCGCCGACCGAGGTTTTCGACGAGCTTGGCTGTGGTCTTGAGGTCTTCGACGCTCGATAGCGGGTACTTGTTCGATTCGATCTGCGCGCAGATGTCGATAGCGATGATGTCGGCGCCTTGAGCGGCCATCTGGATGGCATGCGCACGACCTTGGCCGCGTGCTGCGCCGGTGATGAATGCAACCTTGTCTTCGAGTTGATTAGTCATTGCACTCCATGAAGTTCGGGCGTGACGTGTTGGTTGGGTGTGTGTGACGCTTGCGCACCGTCGAATCGGCGGCGCTGACGTGATTAGGCGCTGGTGAAGTCGACGACAGCGCGGGAACCAAGTACGTGGCCGCCGGGGTCATCGGCGCTGTCATCCACGACGTATTCCGCCGATGAGCCGATCATGAACCAGCCCGCGTCCTTCCAGGTGAACGGGACTTGCATGGAGGACACCTCGGCTTTGCTCTCAGTAGGGGTTGATCTGCCCGCGCCGACCTGGTGCGTGAGTCGCTGTCACGGACGTGCCCGCGCGTTGGCCGGCTAGCGCCATTTAAACCTCTACAGGAATCATTTGTAAAGTGGGTGACGATCGGCTGCGGCCGCAGGTGCGCGGTATGACACGCCGGAGAACCCATGCCGATAGCATCAGAACGGCATCTGGAGCCGAAGATGGCTGAACGAACAGCGGTCAAACGCCAGCCTGGCCGTCGGACCGGCGCGCGCGGGTGAGCCCGAGCAGCCAACCGGTTGCGCAAGATCACATGATCTTTCAAACCACCGCGCCGTGTGGCACACGGGAATGCCGTCGCCGGTTGCACCGCCCGCGAAACGCGCTTCGATACCCACTCCGATCCCGTCGATCCATTCGAGCCGAACATTCTGAAAGCTATATAGGTTTATGTGGACGTACATCGACGCTGTGGGGTACGTTGAGCCGCAACATTAAATGTCAGATATTTCGCGCCAGGCGCTGTTGAGCACGCCCGCGCAACGAGGAGGTGCCGTGAAGGCCGAGGACATGATTCTGGTGAGCGTGGACGACCACTTGGTCGAACCTCCTCACTTGTTCCACGGGTTGCTACCGGCCAAATATGAGGATCAAGCACCGAAGGTGATCACCACCGAGGACGGCGCAGATGTGTGGACCTTCAACGGCACGATCATCCCCAACATCGGGCTCAATGCCGTTGCGGGCCGTCCCCGGGAGGAGTACGGCGCCGAGCCGACCAACTTCGAAGAGATGCGACCCGGGTGCTTCGACATCGATGAACGCGTCAAGGACATGAATGCCGGAGGCGTGCTCGGCTCTATGTGCTTTCCGTCCTTCCCAGGATTCGCCGGGCGGCTGTTCGCCGCCGCCGACGACAAGGACCTCGCGCTGGCAGTCACTCGCGCCTACAACGACTGGCACATTGATCAGTGGTGCGGCAGTTACCCAGGCCGGTTCATTCCGATGGCGCTGCCGATCATCTGGGACGCCGAGTTGTGCGCTGACGAGATCCGACGGGTGGCTGCCAAGGGTTGTCATTCGCTGACCTTCACCGAGAACCCGGCCACGTTGGGCTGTCCCAGTTTTCACGACGAATACTGGGATCCGGTGTGGCGGGCGCTGTCTGAGACCGGCACCGTGATGTCGGTCCACCTCGGTTCCTCGGGCCGGTTGTCTGTCACTGCGGCCGACGCCCCCGTCGATGTGATGATCACCTTGCAACCGATGAACATCTGTCAGGCCGCTGCTGACCTGTTGTGGTCACGGGTGATCAAACAATTCCCCGACGTGCGATTCGCGCTGTCTGAAGGCGGCACCGGTTGGATCCCATACTTCTTGGACCGCATCGACCGCACCTACGAGATGCACCATTTGTGGACCGGGCAGGATTTCGGCGGCAAGCTGCCCAGCGAGGTGTTCGGCGAACGATTCCTGACCTGCTTCATCGCCGACCCAGTGGGCATCAAGCTGCGCCACGATATCGGCGTCGACAACATCGCGTGGGAGTGCGACTATCCGCACAGCGATTCGTCTTGGCCGAACGCCGCCGAGGAACTCGAAGAAGTCACCGCCGGCGTGCCGGACCATGAGATCAACAAGATCACCTTCGAAAACGCCTGCCGCTGGTATTCATTCGACCCCTTCATCCGCCGCCCGCGGCTGATGTCGACCGTCGGGGCGCTGCGCGAGGAGGCCGCCGGCCACGACGTGTCGATCAGGAGTTTCGACCGCGGGCGATACGAGAAGAAACTCGGAATCAACATGGGGGAGCTCACCACTCGAGTCAAAGCATGACGACCACGCGACCGGTGCACGAGGCTCGGATGCTCATCGACGGCAAGCTCGTCGAGGCGCAGAGCGGACGGATATTCGACAACGTCAACCCCGCCACCGAACAGGTCATCGGCCACTGCGCTGACGGATCCCGCGCCGATATGCACCGCGCCGTCGCAGCCGCCAGGACCGCGTTCGACACCACCGACTGGGCACGTGACCACGGTGGCCGCAAGCGGGCGTTGCTGCAATTGCAGACCGCGCTGGAGGCTGAGCGCGAGGATCTGCGGTCTGAGCTTGTCGCTGAGGTCGGCTGCCCCGTTCTGACGACGTTCGGGCCGCAGCTCGACGTCCCGATGCGTGAGGCGCTGCGGTGGCCCGCGCAAATGATCGATGAATTCACCTGGTCGCGTCCGCTGCCGGATAACGACGCCTTCGCCACGGGTTCGCTGTCGGCTCGGGAGGTCTGGAAAGAGCCGATCGGCGTGGTCGGGGTCATCGTGCCCTGGAACTTTCCCGCCGAGATCACGCTCAACAAGATCGGCCCGGTTCTGGCGATGGGCAATACGTGCGTCATCAAACCTTCACCCGAAACCCCGTACAACGCCACGCGGATTGGACGGCTCATCGCTGACCACACGGACATCCCGCCTGGTGTGGTCAACATCGTCACGTCATCGGACCATCTCGTCGGCGAGGTGTTGTCGACAGAACCGTCGGTGGACATGGTCGCCTTCACCGGATCCACCGCCACCGGCCGCCAAGTCATGGCTGCAGCTTCGGCGACGCTCAAGCCGACGTTCCTGGAACTCGGAGGCAAGTCAGTAAACCTGATCCTCGACGACGCCTCCGACTTCACCCGCGTCGTCCGCGACGCTGCCGCGATCGTGTGCATGCACGCCGGCCAAGGCTGTGCGATGCCGACGCGGTTGTTGGTACCCAACGCGCGCTACGACGAGGCGATAGAGATCGCGAAGGCAACGCTGGAGGCTATCCGGTACGGGGATCCAACCGATCCATCCATGCTGCAAGGGCCGTTGGTGTCCAAGAGGCAACAGGACAGGGTCCTGGGCTACATCGCCAAAGGGCGTCAGGAAGGAGCACGGGTTGTGACCGGCGGCGGTGTGCCCGCTCATCTGCCTCGCGGCCACTATGTCGAACCGACATTATTTGCCGATGTCGACAACGCCATGACGATCGCCCAAGAGGAGATCTTCGGGCCGGTGCTCGTCGCGATCGGCTACGACGGCGACGACGATGCCGTGCGGATAGCCAACGACTCGATCTACGGGCTGTCAGGCATGATCGTTGCGGGAGACCTCGAGCGCGGCAAGGATGTAGCACGGCGGATCCGCACCGGCACCCTTGGCATCAACGGCGCGATGTGGTTGGGCGCCGACGCCCCGTTCGGCGGCTACAAACAATCGGGCATCGGACGCCAGGGCGGCATCGAAGGCTTGGAAATCTTCACCGAGACCAAAACCGTGGCATGGCCGGCGAGCACGTGAGCCCCGGCGGGGTCACCGAAGCCGACGCCCCCATCGCACGATTCGATTTCGTGAACGGATCGGCCGGCATGTCGCTGTCGGCAAAGGATCCGCACCAACGAAATCACGCAATGGCGCTGCGCCGCGTCGTGGCCCTCGGGGACGGCGCGCTGGTTTGTTCTCGAGAACTGGTCACCGAGACGTTGACCAGTCCGGCCGTGTTCTCGTCGGCGGATCTCGTGGAGCAGGGCAACACCCTGCCACTGATCCCGCTCGGTATCGACCCACCAGATCACGGGCGCTACCGCAAGCTGCTCGACCCGATGTTCTCACCGCGGCGCATGGACGCACAGGAAGCCGATATCGCCGAGCGGGTGAACCACTTCATCGACATGTTCATCGATCGCGGATCATGCGATTTCACAGCCGAATTCGCCGAGCTGTTTCCGTCCGCGGTGTTCCTCGGACTGATGGGGCTACCTTGGGATCAGCTCGACGAGCTGGTGCGGCTGCGTGAGGGGCTTTTGCACCCCGGCTCGCCGGACTCAACCCCCGCGCAGCGGAGCGCCATCCAGCGCCAAACCGCACAGGAGGTGTACAGCTACTTCGACGCGATCCTCGACCAACGCGCCGCCGATCCGCACGGCGACCTGCTCACCGAGATCGTCACCAGCGAACTCGACGGCCGCCCCCTGTCGCGCGAGGACGCCTTGTCGATCTGCTTCGTGCTGTTGACAGCGGGTCTGGACACCGTCACCGATTCGCTGACCTGTTTCTGGGCCTACCTGGCTCGACATCCGCGACAGCGTCAACGCATCGCCGAAGACAACGAGGTCATTCCCCGCGCGGTCGAGGAACTCTTGCGTTGGGAAACGCCGGTGCCTCTGGTGGTGCGGTGGGCACGTAAGGACAGCAGGATCGGTGATCAGACGGTGGGCGCGGGCCAACACGTATTGGTCAGTCTCAGCGCCGCAAACGTCGATCCCGCCCAATTCTCCGATCCACTTGAGGTGAATCTCGACCGGCGCGGCAATTCGCACCTGGCCTTCGGTGGCGGCGCACACCGCTGTTTGGGATCACACCTGGCGCGCCGCGAGTTGCGCATCGCTATGCGCGAATGGCACCGCCGCATACCGGAATACACGCTGGCGCCAGGCTACGAGGTGCGCTACCGGCCGCCGATGCGGTTCGTGCCCGATCTGCAATTGGTCTGGCCCGGCAACGCATGACCGTCACGCGTGTCGCCCAGTGGGCGACTGGCACCACCGGTTCAAAGGCTCTTGGTGCCGTCATCGATGCCCCGGGGCTGGAACTGGTCGGCGTGCGTGTGTACGACCCGGCCAAGGTCGGTGTGGACGCCGGCGTCCTGGCGGGCCGCGCGCCGACGGGCGTGCGGGCCACCAACGACACCGCGGCGTTGCTCGCCGCGCGACCTGATGTGGTCCTTTACATGGGCCAGGTGGAGAAATCACCCGACGACTGCTTCGCCGACGTCGCCGCAGTTCTAAACGCGGGGGTCAACGTCATCACGACGGGGAGCTCCTTCATCGACGTCGCCGCGTTCGACCCGGCACGTGGTGCATTGATCGCTGATGCCTGCCGGCGCGGAAAGAGTTCGTTTCTCGGACTCGGCTTGTTCCCCGGATTCTGGGGCGAGGTCGTGGCGCCGGTGCTGGCACGGCTATCTGCGCAGTGCACTGGGATCACCGTGCGCGAATCTTTGTCGTATGCAGGCTATCCCAGCCGCCAGATGCTCGTCGACGTGATGGGCTACGGTCAACCTCCCGATTCCCGCTCGCCTCTGCTCGGTGATCCCAACCGCGCCGGTGCTGCGTTCATCGGCACCGTCACCGTGCTGGCCAAAGCATTGGGGTTGACGCCCACGTCCGTCGAGGCGTTCCGCGAAACTGCGGTCACCAACACCGATCTGCACGTCGCTGCCGGCCCGATCGCCGCCGGGACAGTTGCCGCGATGAAATTGGGAGTACGCGCCGACTGCGGGCCGATGACGATTGCCGTCGAGCACGTGACATGGCTGGACGACGCTGTGGCTCCGAACTGGTCCAGCGCGCAAGGCTACGAACTCGAGTTCGTCGGAACACCGGCCATGCGATGCCAACTCGTTCTAGGTGGAGACGGCCAGGACCACACGGACATGGGGTGTCTGGCCACCGCCAGGCATGCAGTAAGCGCCATCCCGTTCATCACCGCTGCGCCGCCGGGTGTCGTGGACCTGGCCGATATGGCGTCGTTGACAGGAGGTCATTGATGGCTGCAGAAGTAGCCCCAGCCCGCATCGGATTGCTCATCGACTACCTCGAGGACAATCTGCAGGGCAGTGGCGGATACGACGAAAACATCCTGCCGACATTGCAATTGGTGGCCGACGACTACCTGCAGCGTGGGATCCTCGAGCGTCCAGTCGAATTCGTTGTACGGGCGGTACAGGGACTGCCCAACGGCTCGTTCCGGCCCGTGCGCGAGGCGTTCTACGAACTGGTCGACCAGGACGCGTCGGTGATCTTCGGGCCGTGGGTGTCGGAAAACGGCGTCGCGCTGCGTCCCTTCGTGGAGGACCTGGCACAGGTGCCGATCATCACCATGGGCGCTTCGGAAACCATGCTGGGGGAGTGGGTCTTCGGCCTGCCCGCGGGCTCGATGGAGGAAGAACCGATCATCATGGCGGCCGTGGCCGCCTACGACGGATGCACAAGCGTCGGGTTGGCGTTCGAGGACAGCCTGATTGGCCGCGAGTACCTTCGCACCACCCGCGAGGCCTGCCGCAACGCCGGGCTGACCATCACCGCCGAGGTGGCCATCCCGCAGGTCGAGTCCGACAAGCGCGCAGCGATGGCCACACTGGCTGCAGACAAACCTGACGCGATCATGCACGTCGGCTTCGGCCTGGGCATCATCGGGATGAATGCGGCCCTGGAAGCGATCGGTTGGAAGCCGCACCGATACACCACTACCGCATTCGAATTCGCGGCCACCGGGGGGTGGTGGCGCAAACAGCTCGCCGGATGGGTCGGCCTAGACCAGTACGACGAACGCAATCGGACCGGACAACAGTTCCTCGACCGCTTCCAGGAACGCTACGGCCGCCGCCCCGAATACTTCTTCCCCGTGTATTGCTACGATGTCGGCCGGCTGATGATGACGGCGTTGGCGACCGCACATCCGCTGACCGGTCCCGCGGTCAAGGAGGCGTTGGAGCGGATCAAGATGATGCCCGCAGCCACCGGTGCGCCCGGGACGCGGTTGCGGTTCGGAAAATTCATCCGCCACGGGTGGGTCGGCAGTGAATTCCTCGTGGCGCGCAAAGTTCTGCCCGATGCGAGCAGGTCGATTCTGCACGCCACGATCGAAGGCCTTATCGAGCCCACGCGATGACGCCCAAGGTCATCCACGGTCAGCGGTCCGGTCGTCGCGACGCAGCTGAGCGGCATCGTTGAACCTCACGTACCCGCATGCCTGCTTCTCACGGTTTCTATGATTACCATACCTCTAGATATTTAAGGCATATGCCGATGTCGCCACCGCCAGGCGTCGAGCCCCAAGTACAGCGGCGGCGCGGTAGGGCGTCCCGGCAGAACAGGAGGGCGTATGACTGTGCAAGGCACCCAGGGGCTGTTCGACCTCACCGGGCGGGTGGCTGTGGTGACCGGATCGACCCGCGGAATCGGACGCGCAATCCTGCAAGGATATTCACGCGCTGGCGCGTCAGTCGTGGTATCCGGCCGCAAGCAGCAACGTTGCGACGAGGTGGCCGCCGAGCTCAACGCTGTTGGTATCAAGGCGAGCGGGATCGCTTGTCATGTCGGCGACTGGGATGCCATCCCAGCCTTTGTCGAAGCGGTCATCGCGGAATTCGGCCGCATCGACATCTTGGTCAACAACGCCGGAATCAACCCAGCAGTCGCCGACCTCAATGAGCTCTCACTTGGATTGTGGCGCAAGGTGTTCAACGTCAACGTCGAGGGGGCGCTGCGCATGAGTCAATGCGTCGCTCCGGTGATGCGCGAGCACGGTGGAGGCAGCATCATCAACATCGGCTCCATGGAGTCCTACTACCCGTCAAGTCCGATATCGGTGGCCTACAGTGCATCCAAGGCCGCGTTGCGGAACTTGACAGTTTCAATGGCCAACCTGTGGGCTCCGTGGTCGGTACGCGTAAATATTCTCTGCCCGGGCCCGTTCGCCACGGAGCTGCTCATGGAGGCCGACCGCTACCAGCCCGGCGCCTTGTCGCTGCTGGCTGATATGAACCCGCAGAAACGCATCGCTGATCTCTCCGAAATCGTCGGACCCGCGCTGTATCTGGCCAGCGACGCCTCTTCGTTCGTCACCGGTGACGACATCACCGTGTGCGGGGGCATGCGCAAGTAGTGGTCCCCGACATCGCACCAGCGAGACTGGGACCACATATACCTATAAGGGTATGGCCAACCAAGGTTCACCGAGGCGCCAGATGCAATAGCCAGCGCGCTGCGGCCTCAACGATCACACCTAACTACCATGGCCGAGGCTGACGTTCCAGCAACACCTTGGCCAGAGTACTCAAACATCCTTGCCTGCATACAATATTGCCGTCACGTCACGGACCGGCGCGATTACACAGATGGTCAGCTGCCGCCGCCCGGCCCCTCAACGGGACGCCGTCCTCGCCCCTCCGGTTGCGCTAAGAGCGACGTCGCCAAGCTGATCGGCATAGCCCGACCACGGCAACGCTGGCCCGCCGCCGGTGATGGGCACGACGCGACGAAGGCCAATTGGCGGGAGGCCGATGTCGAAACCGTCGTCGACGGTGAATTCGAGACTCAAGCAGATGGCAGCCCAACGGCATTCGGATGCGGGCTCCCAATGTGTGGGAGGCCGCCGCGTCGACGCCGGCGCTGTCCTCACGGCCATCACAGTGGTTGCTTAGTCCCGGTCTCGTCGCGTGGGGGCGTCGGGAATTGAGTCGATGATCGTCTGGGCACACATCGCTGGATCATCGATCATGGGGACGTGGCCGACTCCGGGCAGCATGATGAATCGCGCGTTCGGTAGCCGTCGTCGTGCGTTGGCCCCGAAGACATCTGGTGGGAAGATGCGGTCCTTTGCCGACCACGCCACGGTGATCGGGCAGGGCAGTGGGTCCAGCGTTTCCAGGTGTTCGGTCGTGTCGAGGAGATCGTCTGCGGCATCGCATCCCACCAGATCGTTGAAGGCCCGAACGGCCTGATCGAAGGATAGACGCTCTGCGTGGACGGCGATGTCCGCCATCGTGAGCCGGCGCAGCGCCCCGAATCTCAGAAGCGAGGGGGTGAGGTGCCGGGTGGCGTCGGCGAGCTTCTTGGTGCGGCGCAGGGTGTCTCGGCTTCGGTTGCGGGAATCGCATGCATTCCACAATCCCGCCGGGGATATGGCGCACACCGCGCCGGCGCGCCCTCGGCGGGCCAGCTCGATGGCCATCCACCCGCCCATCGAGTTCCCGGCGATGTGAACGGTGGCAAGCTTGCGGTCGTCGAGAAGTCGCTCGGTGACGTCGGTCAATGCGCGTATTGTCGCCGGCCCCGATATCTTTGGGCCGCCCCGATGGCCGGCTGCAGTGGGGACGATCAACTCGAAGCGGTCGGCGAGCAGGGGCGTGACGTTGTCCCAGGCGGCGGCCGACATGGTGACTCCGTGCAACAACAGCAGGGGAGGTTTACCGATCATGGGGCTTAGTTCCGGCGGTCGGCAAATCCGGGGGGTAGCTCGCCAGGCGCGGTGGCAATGATCGTCTCGTCGTCGACGCCGACGTGCTCGAACAAGGTGATGGTGGCGAATTCGGGCACGACGTAGATGGGGTAGGTAGGTCCGGCGTCGCGGTAGGCACGCATCTCATCAAGATGCTCGTTCTGGTAGAGCACAGTCCTGGCCCCATTGGCACGAATCCACTCGGGGAAGAAGATGGTGCCGTGCAAACGGCGTAGGGCGGGCATGACATTGACCACGACACTCGTCCCGGTCGGCTCGGTCCAGGAGATCTTGTAGACGTCGGAAGCCAGCAAGACGAGGTCGACCGTCTGATCGCGAACCCAGCGGCCGCCCACGTGGCCGGTGTGGATGCGGTAGTCGATGGTGGTGGCGTTCTTCACGTACATCTCGTACTGCCAGCCATTGGCGTAGGTGTAGATGAATCGATGGCCGATCAAGCCGTAAATGTCGTTATCGAAGTTCGCATGCGCGCCGGATTCCACGATCATATGATGAGTTTAGTGCAAAATAGTTTTGTTAGGAACCTATTGAACGACGAATCGGCCGCCAGCACGGCAGCAGCGCTATCGCGCATGCTGGGTCCTCTTCGCCGCGCGGTCCTTCGGGCCACTCGCGCGGCCGAAGGACTACCCGACCTGCCTGACACGTACATCGAGATCATGCGGGCGGTGGCAGTCAGTCCCGACATCAGCCCGCGCGCGATCGCGGATCGACTCGGACTGGCGCGACCGACGGTGAGCAATCTGATCCAGAGGATGAAGCGGCAAGGACTGCTCACCCTCGTCCGCAGCGCCAACGACGCACGCGTCGTCCACGTCACCGTCACGGACTTCGCGGCGGGGTTGTTGAGCCGCTACGACACCGCCAGCGAACGGATCGTGTCGGCGGCGCTCAATCAGCTCGCCGCGAAGGAACGGTCGGCGGTCACTGCGGCGATGCCCGCACTGACCCACCTGCAAGTGATTCTCAACGCCCGCCAGCAGAACGACGCGACGTGATCGCCGTTGCTGTGTCTGTGCTCCGAACCCTTCGTCACGCCGTCGCACACCATGTCCGAGGACCGTTCCGATGGGTCCGCGAATCGCATCGTGCGCTACCACGATTTCATTGGCGGTCACCCGGCGAGCTTTAACTGGCCCGACGTTGATGAGCATCGAGGACCGGAGCCCGCTTCGACGAGGCTTACGAGGCCACAGTGTCCAAGGACACCATCTCCCGAATCACCGACAAGGTCATCGAGGACACGACCGAATGGTGCAACCGGCCCCTAGAGTCGGTGTATCCCGTGATGTTCATCGATGCGATCTTCGTCAGAGTCCGCTGCGGGGATTCATTCTGCCAAACATGCTGTAAAGCAAGGGGTCTGCACACAATGGTCAGACCTCAGTTTTCAATTGGTGGCCGATTCGCCTTGTGCCAGGCGAGCGGATTCAGTTCACGGTAGGGGTCGACGTTGCGGACTTCGAGGAGGGCGGCGATGGTCTGCTCCAGTGATTCCTGTGTGCATTGTTTGACCGTTGCCACCCACTCGTCGTTGGCGACCCGCGCGGGTTTGGCTGTCGCAATGGGTGCTCCGAAGCGCAGATACATTCGCTGTGGTCGAGGAATGAGGGTGGGGCCGACCCCACGCATCAGTGGCACGGCCATGTCGGCGCGGCCGGATATTCTCTCTGCCATCCGCTGGCTCAGCCGCTCCCAGCGTCCACCGCGCGTCGTCAGGCTCCGGTAAACGTCATCGCCTCCGACGAGGCCGACCGGCACGATCGGATAGCTGTTTTCCACTGACAACCGGGCGAATCCGGCTCGGCCCTGCCAGCGCAACGTGTGCTCCTCACCCTTGAACTTGGCGATCTCGCGGCCTCCGCCCGGAAACACCAGAATGGGTTCGTTGTGGCGCATCAATTCACCCGCGGTTTCAGGGTTCCCGACAACAGCGCCCGCGGCCGCGAGCAGATCACCCGGCAAGCCGCGCATACGGCCGAAATTGCGGTCGGCCAAAGGCCGCACGCGCATGCCGGTCTCACGCCGCACCAAGTAGGGAATCAATAGGCCCTCCACTCCGAACTGGGTGTGGTTCCCGACCAGCAGGAACCGGCCGTCGGAGGGCAGGTTCGGCAGCCCGTCGACATAGGGTCGGTAGAGATCGATCAGCGGTGCGGCCCCGTTGGCGACGGATTCCACGACGCGGCGCAACCTCTGAATCCGGCCGGGTTGGTTCATGATCGCGTCGATGTTCAGCGTGCTCATGACTGTTGGGAGTCCTTATGTTGCGGGGTGTTTGAACACATCGGTGTCGCGCCGGGTCGGGAGAAGACCAGACTGGCCATTCCGGGTCCGAACCGGATGGCTCTTGGCAGGAATTCGACGCGCATGTGCGGGTCGACCGCTTTGCCGAGGGCCACAAACGCCGATTGGCTGTAGACGCGCAGGCTGCTGATGAAGCCATCGTGAATGACGTGCCTGAAAGAGGGCCGCACTGTCATCGCGATTGCCGCTAATGGCGCGATCATCAAGTGGGTGAGGATCAGCTGCAGCGGCGACGAACGTTCGATATCGATCACCAGAAATTGCCGGCCAACCCTGGTCGCTTCGGCGATCGTGCGCACCGCGGTCGCCGGCGGCAAATGGTGAAACGCCGCAGCGAACACCACCAGGTCGTAGCTACCGTCGTCGGCGTCGATCGCGCCGGCATCGACGATCTGGGTGCGCACCCGGGTGTGGGCGCCTAGATCACCGGTGGCGATGGTGGCCACCGAGGTCGGATCCAGGTCACTGACCGTCACCGTCGCCGTGGGATGCAACTCCACGATTTTGGCCGACAACTTGCCGTGTCCGGCGCCGAGTTCGAGGATGCGCGGGTTCGGAATGTCTGCCACCACACCCAGAGCTGTGCGGGCGTTCTTTTCGTGCTGGCCGGTGCGGGTGCCTACACGATCCAAAGCGCGGATCACTGTCTGCTTGACCTCGTCGGGGACGTCGTAGCGGTCGGTGTACTCCAGCGCGCCGGTCTGCAGGCGCCGATCCAGCCACGAAGCGTTCGGACCGCCTCGTGGCATGCCCGCGATGGCGGGGTCCACCGCCGTCGCCTTGGCCTCACCCATCATGAGCTCCTAACTTTTGTGACATCCGATGGCGACTCCACCGTACAGAACGAACTAGTTTGTTTGTTAGGGTCTTGCTGTGAGAAGTAGAACTGAGCTTCGCGGCGAGATCCTGTCGGCTGCCCGAGCGGAGTTCGCCCAATATGGATTGGCCGGTGCCCGCATCGACCGCATCGCGAGCCACGCGCAGGCCAGCAAGGAGCGTCTGTACGCGCATTTCGGCGATAAGGCAGCCCTCTTTCGTGAGGTAGTGGCCGAGGACAGTGCCGAGTTCTTCCGGGCGATCAACTTGCGCCGCGGCAACATTGCGGAGTTTGTCGGCGACGTCTACGACGTGGCCCGCAATCGCCCCGAGCACCTGCGGATGATCACGTGGGCACGGCTGGAGGGGTTCACCCTGGATGAACCCCAGGCCGACGGCCAACCCGTTTTCGCCGATACGATCGAAGCGATCCGAGCTGCGCAGGCCGCCGGCGACGTGGACCCGTGGTGGGAGCCCGCCGACCTGATCGTCCTCCTGCTGGGCATGGGTCTGGCGTGGGCGAACTCGCCCGACCCTCACTCCGCGACCGGCGACGGCACTGTCATCGCACGCCGTCGCGCCGCCGCCGTCGAAGCGGCCAGCCGAATCATCGCAACCCGGCGCTGAAGTCTAGTGCAATCACTAGGCAGAGTTATGTTGCGGCGCAAGCGCTTTGCCCCAAGTTGTCATCGAAGGATGTATCCAATTAACCCTCGAAACTAGGAGTACTCATTGCCGTGGACCAGAGAGACGTCGCCGTTAGCGACTTAGCCGGAAAGTTGATCGTCGTCACCGGCTCCACCTCCGGCGTCGGGCTCGGCCTGACCAGCCGGCTCTCCGCCGCGGGCGCCGAGGTTATCATGGCGATCCGCAACCAGAGCAAGGGCGAACGCGCGCTCGCACAGATCCGCGCGAGGACCCCCGACGCTGCGGTGACAATCAAAGACCTCGACCTGGCGTCGCTGGACAGCGTCGCCGCGCTGGGCGCAGAACTCAACGCCGAGGGAAGACCCATCGACGTCCTGATCAACAATGCCGCCGTCATCGCAGCGATGAAGCGCGACACCACCGCCGACGGGTTCGAAATGCAGTTCGGTACCAACCATCTCGGGCATTTCGCGCTGACCGCACACCTGTTGCCGCTGCTGCGGGCTGCGCGGTCACCGCGCGTCGTCACCATCAGCGCGATGGCCGCCCGCAGCGCCCGCATCCGCTTCGACGACCTGCAGTTCGAAAAGAACTACAAACCTATGCAGGCCTATGGCCAGTCGAAGCTGGCGAATCTGATCTTCGCCCGCGAGCTCGACCGGCGAGGTCGCCGCGCGGGCTGGGGCGTGATGTCCAACGCCGCACACCCGGGAATGGCGAAACTAAACCCCGCCAACGGCACAACACCGGACGACAAGACCAACGTTTCCCGCCATGACAGGTTCATCAGGTTCACCCAACGGCTTCTGTCTTTCATGTGGCAGGAAATAGACCAAGCCATCGAGCCCACCCTCTACGCAGCTACCTCGCCCCAAGCCAAGGGCGCCGCGTTGTATACCCCGCGCGGATTCCTCGAAGCGACGGGCGGTGGCGTGCGCGAAGCCGACATCCCGGCTCAGGCCAGAAACGAGGCCGACGCCCGCCGACTATGGGAGATCTCCGAACACCTCACCGGCGTGAAATACCCCGCCGTGTCCTAAAGCTCATCGTCAAGACGCTGATGTCACCTGCATTCCGACACCCAAGCATCGCAACGCTCCTGCGAGTCGGTGACGCTCTCGGCGCCGGGCGCCCAGCTCTTGTTAGTACTGATTCCGTGCGTGTAAGACCTTGCAGCCGGGCAGTTTCAGCGACGTTGATACTAGCCCGACGACTCGCGCTTTTGCATCACTGTGACGAATCGAATTCTGCGCGTGGTGCCAGCGGCTGGCTGTCTCCGAACAGGTACTTGCAGTGTTGGTGAAGTGGACATGAAAGTGAGAATCCGTGAAGTGGACATCGTGAGAACGCCGCTGTCGGCGCAGCTCAGCAAGCGGACTGTGGACACGAAGTTTGAGACGCCACCTTGTAGCGGTAATCGCAACCTGCTGAAGGGGGGTGCACTATCCGCTCGGTGCTTCAAGCTCGGTCGCCAGCCTCTCTTGGGTGGCCGCCCACGACGCCAGGAGCACGAGACCGTCCGCGGTCGGCGTGCACGCGGGCGCGGTGTGGATGATTAGGTGCAGGAGGCTGGGCCAGTTCTCTGGCAGGCAGTCTGGTGAGTTGATGAAGTGCCGCTTTGCTGCGCTTAAAGAGGGAGCCTACGCAAACCGCACCCAGCTGGCCGGCAGATCCAATCTGCTCTGGGGACTGGGTACCCACCCCGGCGTCGAGAAGTCGCTGGCCCAATTCGATACGACGTCGTTTTGCAAATTGCTGCCGAGTTTCGCCCTCGTCGGCGAGGTGGGGCTGGATCGTCGCGGCCATCCCATCCAAACCGAGGTCTTCCGCGAGATACTCTCCGCAGTGGCCAATCAGCCTGTGATCCTCAGTGTGCACAGCGCTGGCATGTGTTCGGCGGTGCTCGACGAGATCGAACGCAGTCCGCACCCCGGGATTGTGCTGCACTGGTTCAACGGAACCGCCGCTGATATTCGGCGGGCTGTGGAGATGCACTGTTTCTTCTCCGTCAATGCAGCGATGAAACACCATGTTTTAGAACAGATCCCGATGGACAAGACATTGACCGAGACCGATTTTCCCTCAAGTATGTCGCGCACCAGGGCCCGGCGCCCGGGAGACGTGTCAGCGATCGAATCCGTTCTGGAGCAGATTCACGGTGGTGTGGCTCGCGACCACTCATGGAGAAATTTTTCCGATTTGGTGGCGCGATCTGGGGTTCGCGACCGATTACCTCCGACGATCCGCGATGCGCTTTGTGACTGAATCGCCGCCGTCCGTCATCGACCCAGCCAGCGAAGTTTCGCCAGATTCGATAGCTCAGCTATGTGGACTTTTGCAATGAAGATTGACAGACTTCGCGACACGCCGAAGGTCGGTCAAAGTCGCTCGGCGATTCTGGTCAATCTTGGCTGCATCTCGACAGCGGCGCCGCGGTCGGTGTCGAACCGACTGCGATCCTCGCTAAGGCCGACGAGCTGCCCTGACCGGACCCCGTGAACTGGTCCACATGGATCGACCGATCGGGGTCAGGCCAGGCCCCCCTGCCCTGCAGCCGCCGGCCGATAAATCCCTTTCGCACCGCACGCAAAGAAAGCGCTTGAGGGCAGTGTGCACGAGCCGGAGATGCACGGCCACAAGCGGGTAGACGCAGAACATGTTCTGTGCTGAGTTGACGAGAGAGCCTGACAGTATCGATGTCAATGTCCTGACAAGCTGCGGTGGTTCGTACGAATCGATCCGCGAGCGCGTGGACCGGCTTTGGCGCGCGAGAACCACAATTTATAGCGATGTATATAGCGGTATAGCAATCGGCAGGAATGAAGAGGACGTCAATACCGTCTAATCAACGAGACGGATATGAAGCCCGCCGCGTGTGATCAACGAAGGCTCTTTGCTATCGGTCACCCACGCCGTGATGTCCTGCAATGGCATTCACGTTCGATCGACCGCGATGTCTGGGATGCTACCGAGCAGTGTCGATCCATGCGCAGTTGCGGTGACTGTGCGGATCTTCAGAACACGTCCATACCCGAGGTCGACCGCGGCAGAGGCCGACTCGCTGATGTCATGAACGCCATTGCTAAGCAGCAGCTCTCGGCAAGATTCAGCGTCGTTGGAGCGACTTCTTGCAATGCTCACAATCGACTGGAGAACGTGGTACGCACGCTGGTAGTCGACCCTCCAGTCTTCGCGGCTCTGGGCCAGGCTTGACTTCGATGAGAGGACCTCGGTTAGTGGATGATATGACGGGGTAGTCTTGCGAAAATCCCTGTTGCCCTTACCGATCACGCGTGGGTCCCAAATTCTGTCAGAATGGGATCGCCAGGCCCCAGCAAGCCGCCGAACTTGTGACGGATGGAACATGCGGTCGAACATGCTTGCTTCGCGCGCAGTAGACCGCATGCAATCGGCAAAGATTACGAGCAGGTCAGCGATCTTGTGCTGCGCGACGAACAATCGGTCCTTGGTCGACTGCCTTGAAGACCATGAAATCTGGCCGATACTCGCAAGCTGGATGTAGCGCGTTCTTGCCCTTTCGAACATCTTCACCTCATCCATGATGCGGCTGGCAACAGACTCACACCGGGCGATATGCGGCTGCACCGTCTCGTGCCAACCGTCGATGCTTGCGATATCGGTGCCACAGCGGAGAGTCCTGGCATCGAGTTCGACCATCAGGACGTATTTCATTTGTTGGAGTGCATCGGCCATCTTCATCAGTTCGTCAACAAATGGCTGTCGAATCGTTGGGTAGATGACTTCAATGGCTGTGGCACTCGCGCGAGCCCGAACATCAAGGAGCGGAACGCAACCGGAGGAGACTAGCGCTTGATTCAGCTTCGCGACCAAGTGATTGAACGTTTGCTTCCTCGGGCGTGACGTGTTGGTCACGTTGCACCCTGTGTACCTTCTCACCAGGCCGGGCGTGACACCGGCGGCGATGGCGAACTGGGCGAGTGCTGTGAGTGCGTTGGCGAGCGCGTGAGCTGTCTGTTCGAGAGTCTGATCGCTCATCGCCCGAGGGTCTAGGACAGTCATATCGGCACCTTAACGCCGCGCAGTGACATCGCGAACCTTATGTATTCAATCGCCGGCAGATGACGTGATTTTGTTCTGGATGGGCATTGACCTGCTATTTCTCAGCATGTTGGCGCGGTGGGCAGTTCAGACGCAAACCAGTAGCAGGCTCTACATGGGCGAGAGGTACTCGCCCTGCAGTGAAAGGGTCTGACAAATGGCTGATTTGACGACTTTGAAGGTGCCAGTGCCGTCGGAATTACTGTTAGTGATCGGTACAGGTGGTGGAGGACGGACGAGGACCGTCTATCGTGACGGCTCTGCGACCGACGAACTCGTACAACGCGATGGGGCAGCGGTTCATCGGCTTTCGGGTGTAGCGGTGTCCGTCGCCGGCGTCGGTCTCGACGGGGCGATGCTAGAGACGACAACTCCCCTTGAGACCGTGGCCGCGGGAACAGTTTTCCGTGTCGAAGGCGCTGCAGAACTCACAGTACGTGCGGACGCACGGCCGGGGTTCGGCGACCGAGGGCCGCGCGGAGTGCTGGCAGTGTCGGTGTATGCGCAGACGTTGACTCCAGTAGGTTCAGTGGACCAACTGCTACGGGGCGGATCGCGGCGAGCGAGCGGTGAATGATGTTTAGACCGCGACGCTTTCGTTATTCGGACCCGTTCAAGCTTTCGACGATGGGACGTCTACGCGCGGGTATGGCCTGGTTGCGCGGACCTGCCACCCTTCCACGTTGGTGGCTAATCTCAATCACAATTTGCGTGGTGCTCACTGTTGCGCTAGCGGTCACAGGGGCGGTGATGCAGGCTGCATCACCGACCTCACCGGCGTCGCGCGTCACCGTTAACGGCAGATCGCAGCCACGCGACTTGAAAGAGCTGCTCCACGCTGGTCCGTCGTCGTCAAACGTGGTGGATATGCCCGGGTATCAGTGTCGGCCTATGCCAGGCCGGCGAGTCTTCTATTTCGACCCGTTCGATCCAGGACCGAGTGTGGTCGTCATCGACCGAGACGGTGTCGTGTGGGGGCCGTCATGCGTCGTAAGCGCAGGAATTGCGGGTTTGTGACGATGGGCGACCCGTTAAGTGCCTTCGTCCTCCACCGCAGGGCGATGGTTGTGAAGACCCTCTTGAAGGACAAGCTGAGCAATCGGCGTGGTTCGGATCGGGTAATCGAGTTTGATTTCTACCGATGCCCCAGCGAGATACGTACTGCCATCCTGGAAAAAGGACAGCGAACGTGCCTGTGGTGGAAGGGCTCAGGCTGGGATACGCCAATCGAGATCCCG
>NZ_JAEKMI010000036.1 GCF_020217485.1 Mycobacterium sp. WUMAC-067
GTCGGCCTCACACGTTTGCAGGTGTGACCCAACGTTAACGAATACAGCGAAGTTGTTGCGATGGGTTAACGATAGGTTACCGGCGCATGACTCAGGAAACTCACAAGGGTTATCCGCGTGGTGCGCAAATCCTTTTCAGCCCGTTCTCAGTGGGACGCGAGGGTTTCGTCCATCGGCCCGGCGCGGCCCGTATCTCCCGAGCGGCGATAAAAGCGGTGGTCAGACGGCTGTCTCATGCCCAGCGGGTTAGGCGTCGACGGTTCTGCTTGGATTTGTGGCACCACCGTGAGCGAGGTCCTTTCATGAAATGTGTGCTGGCCGCCTACGGCAGTCGCGGCGACGTCGAACCCTGCGCCGCCGTCGCGCGGGAGCTGCAACACCGGGGCCACGACGTCGTGATCGCGGTGCCGCCCGACAAGCTCGCCTTGGCCGAGTCGGCCGGGCTGGCCGCGGTCGCCTACGGGCCCGACAGCCGCGAGCAGCTCGATACGGCCACCGACTTCGTCCGCAACGTCCAGGAGCCGATCGGCGTCTTGCCCCAACTCATCGAACGTGTCACCCAGATCTGGACGGAAAAGAGCGAGACGCTGGCCTCGCTGGCAGCCGATGCCGGCCTCCTGGTGGCGGGCATGAACGAGCAGCGGCTCGCCGCCAACGTCGCTGAGCGCTTCGGCATTCCGCTGGCCGCGCTGCACTTCTTCCCCGCCGACGCCCTGGAGCTCGGCTGGTTACAGTCCCACGTCACGAGCGCGGCCGAAGCCGCACAACGTACAGCGCTCGGTTTGCCCGCGGCAGCCGCACCGTCGACAGGGCCGACGCTCGAGGTGCAAACCTATGACGAGCTGTGCGTGCCCGAGCTGGCAAAGCGGTGGGCCACCCCGCAGTACCGACGGCCGTTCGTCGGTTCCCTGACGCTGGGCATGCCCGGCGATGCCGACGACGAGGTGTTGTCCTGGATCGCCGGCGGGGCCCCGCCCATCTACTTCGGGTTCGGTAGCACCCCCGTCACCTCCCCCGCCGAAACGGTCGCCGTCATCAGCGCGGCCTGTGCGCGCCTGGGCGAGCGGGCGTTGATCTGCAGCGGCCCAAACGATTTCACCCGCATCCCGCCGTCTGATCACGTCAAGATCGTGGAGGCGGTGAATCACGCCGCCGTCTTTCCGGCCTGCCGCGCGATCGCGCACCACGGCGGGGCCGGCACCACCGCCGCGGGTTTGCGGGCCGGAGTGCCCATGCTGATTCTGTGGCTCTGGCTCGATCAGCCGATGTGGGCCGAGGCCGTCAGCGCATTGGAAGTCGGCGTAGCGCGGGCGTTCTCGGAGTCCACCCTGGACTCACTGGCCGCGGACCTGCGCTGCGTGCTCGACGCGCGCTACCTCGGCCGAGCCCGCGAGGTCGCCGCCCAAATGACAAAACCCGCCCAGAGCGTTGCCCGCGCCGCCGATCTCCTCGAAGACGCCGCCCGCACGGCGCGGCGCGACTGACCGGCGCAGGCCAGTGGTGCAAAGCCGCCATGTCGTGTAGAAGGTTCTGGTGCAGGAACCGCCGGATGGATCATTCGATCCGTTGATGCTGCGCGAAGCGCTCATCCGGCGGATGTATCGCCGGTCGTCGGCCGAGGGCCAGATCAGGGTGCCGGCCGTGCCGGGCCTGATCGACGAGTACGTGCAATTGTGCGGCAACGTCTGCGCCACGCTGGGCGTCTGGTACACCCCCGAACAGTCCGCACAGCTGCGGGCCGCGCTGGAAGTCGAGTTGGCGAAGGCGTTCAAGGCCTCCCCCCGCTCCGACGTGGTCATCGCCTACCACTCCCCGTTCGGGTCGGGCGGCGTGAACTTCCGCGTCCAGGCCGACGCGCGGACAATCGAGGCCGACTACGAGCAGTGGGTTGCCGCGCGCCCGCCGCCGCTGTTCGGCACCGAGCCGGACGCGCGGGTGCTGGATCTCGCCGCGCAAGCGGCCGACCCGGCCGCCTTTCGGGTGCTCGACGTCGGCGCGGGGACCGGCCGCAACGCCCTGGCCCTGGCCCGCCGCGGTCACCCGGTCGATGCGGTGGAGATGACCCCGAAGTTCGCCGACGTCATGCGCGCGGAAGCCGACAGTGCAGCGCTGCGCGTGAACGTCATCCAAAGCGACGTGTTCACGGCGATGGAGGGTGCGCACGCGGACTACCACCTGATGGTGCTCTCGGAGGTGGTGCCCGACTTCCGAACTCCGCACGAGTTGCGCGGCATGTTCGAACTCGCCGCGGAATGTCTGGCGCCGGCCGGGCACCTGGTCTTCAACACCTTCCTGGCCCGTGAGGGCTACGCGCCCGACGACGCCGCGGTGCAACTCAGCCAACAGTGCAACAGCATGATCTTCACCCGAGACGAGGTGAAAGACGCGGCGGCCGGACTGCCTCTCGAGCCCGTTGCCGACGACTCCGCCTACGCATACGAGAAGGCGCGGTTGCCCGCCGAGGCGTGGCCGCCCACGGGGTGGTTCGAGGGATGGGCCACCGGCATCGACGTGTTCGACGTCGAGCGAGACGACTGCCCGATCGAGCTGCGCTGGCTCGTCTTTGCGAAGACGGGCTGAGATCGGTTGCGGCCTATGCGGTCAGGTCGCGCGTAGCCGGACCTTCCAACAAGGTGCCGTCGGGCGCGAAGCGCGACCCGTGCAGCGGGCATTCCCACGCCTTGTCGGCGTCGTTCCAGTTCACGATCCCGCCGAGGTGTGGGCACACCGGTGAGACGCGGTGCTCGATACCGTCGACGCGGCAGCGGGCTTCCAGGTGCCACGGCGGACCGCTCACCACGCCGCCTTCCCCGTCGACGGGGCTGCGGCGCCCGATCCGTGTCGCCGGGGTGATCCAGCCCTTGGTCAAATTGAACCCGACCTCGAGGTTGGCCTGCAGGGCCGTCGCCAAGCCCGTCAGCTCGTGCGGGCTCCAGCTGGCGAACGCGCGGGCCCAGTCCATCCGCCCGCCCAGCATCCGGCTCGACAGCGCCAAGGCCGCCGCGGCCCCGTTGGTCATGCCCCATTTGTTGAAACCCGTTGCGACAAAGATGCTTTCGTTGTTCGGCAGGATGGGACCCACGTAGGGCAGATGGTCGATGGGCGTGTAGTCCTGCGCGGACCAGAAGTGGGTTTGCACGGCGCCGGGATAGTGCTTGCGCGTCCACGCGGCCAGTTCGTCGAGCGCTTCGGACGGGCTCTTCTCGCGACCGACCGTGTGGCCGGCTCCCCCCACGATCAGCCGCTCGCCGTCCGCGACCGGCGCGTAGCGCACCGAACGTGTCGGCGAGTCGGTGGTGATCATCATCGGCCGGGTGATGTTGCCGGGGACCTTGAAGGCAAGGCAGTAAGACCGGCTGGGTTTGACCCGCGCGAAGTAGCCACCGCGATCCAGGATCGGGATCCCGGTGGCAAGCACCAGCTGGCCGGCCTGGAGTTCGACGTCCTGCTGGGCGGCGTCGTTGACGTGCACCCGCACCCCCTTGCCGCGCGAGGAGACTCGCCGCACCCGGGTGTGCTCGACCAGCCGCCCACCCCGATTGAGCAACTCGACGGCCAACGAGTCGAGGAAGGGCATGGGGTCGAACTGCGCCTGGTCGGGCAGCCGCACGCCGCCGTGATATTCGAACGGCACGTCGGCATCGTCTTCCCACACCGCCGGCAGGCCGACCGCCTGGCACGCCTTGAGTTCGGCGCGCGCCGACGGCACACCCCGAGCCGATTGGGCGTAGGTGTAGGCATCCTCGCGCTGCACTGCCACCCCGTGCGCCTCGCAGTGGCCCAGCACCCATTCCTGTCCTTCGCGATTGCCGTCGACGTACGCGCGCGCCACATCCCTGCCGTGCCGCGGCAGCACCTTCGACAGGTGGCTACCTTGCAGCAGGCTGATTTTGGCGGTCGTGTTGCCGGTCGCGCAGGCACCCACCGTGCGCGCCTCCAGGACCAGCACGTCCTTGCCCGCGCGGGCCAGCAGCACCGCCGTCATCAGGCCGGTGATGCCGGCGCCCACGACGATGACATCGGCGGATGCGGGGCCCCGGTCAAGCGGGCTTGCCGCCCAAGGCCGTTCGGTTCGGTCGGTCATCCACAAAGAAGTCACGGCTGTGCTGATACCCCAACCCGGCACGGGGAAACGCCGCGCGGCTCACCCCTGCGTCAACCGGGCTTTCGCCTCCTTAAGCGCGTCGGCGGCGGCTCGGCTGGCTTCCTTGGCCTTGTCATAGTCGTGTTCGGCGCTGGCGAGTTCCCGCTCGGCTCTCCGCAGCGCCCTTGCGGCCTCGTCGCGGTGCTGCCGGGCCTCATCTCGTTGGGCTTCCCGCTCGGTCAACCGGTCGTCGGCATCGGCTTTGGCCCGTTCGGCGGCGGCGACGGCCGCGCCGAGCTTCTCGCCGCGCCGGCTCGGGGATTTCTTGCGCGACGATCCCGGCGCCGCGTCACCGAAGGCGCCGAAGCCCGACCACTGCTCGGGCCGGGTCAGCCGGCCCAGCCGCGCCCTCGCCTGCGGGTCGGCGATGGCGGCTTGCAGCGTGCTGGTCAGGTCTTCGCGCACGGACGCCGATGGCTGTTTCACATCGGCGACGTGTAGCGCGTCGCGAGTGAGTTCGTCGATGAGCGTGCGTTGCTCGGCCGACAGGTCGCGGATGCGTGCGCCGTCCATCGCGGCGTGCGCGGCTCGCAACCGCTCACCGAGGTCGGCCAGACGCTCCCGGGTGTCCTTGCGCCGCAGGGCCAGCCGGTTGACGATCCACGCCGCCGTCGTCGGTTTGTTGGCCGCCGAAATGCGTTGGGCGGCGTCGTCGTCACCGCGCTGCTTGGCCGCCGCGGTCAACCTGGCGCGCTCCGCCGTGAAATCCTTGGGCGGCACGTCATAGAGATCGTCGAGTTCGTCGTCGGCCATGAAGCCATGATCTCTCGCGGCCCGGGCGACGGCCCGCATCCAAGGGCGCAGGGCACCCCACGTTTACGAGAGCGTTGCGGGGGTTATCAGGTGCACACCATGACAATCCGTTGGTCCCGCCGGCTGCTGCTGGCCGTGTTCGTAGTCGTCGGGGTGGTCGGCTCGATCCAGATCGCGGCGCGGGGTCATCACCCCGGAACCGCCGCGACGGCGCCCGGGCCGGCGCAAGTGACGTTCACCCCCGGCCCCGACGCGCACGATGTCGACCCCGTCGCCCCCGTCATGGTCAAAGCCGAGGTGGGCACCCTGGCCGGTGTCGACATGGTCAACGAGGCCGGCACCTCGGTCCAGGGCGTCATGACCCCGGACAACCTGGTGTGGAAGCCCACCGTCCCGTTGGGATACGGGCGCACATACACGCTGACGGTCACCAGCCGTGGCACCAATGGCGTTGCGGCCAAACAAGTCTCGACGTTCACTACCTTGCGACCGTCCAACCAGACCAAGGTGTCGTTCACCACCACGGCGGAGGCCCCGCTGCGCGACGGCGGCACCTACGGTGTCGGAACGGTGATCGTCGCGCACTTCGACGAGCAGATCGCCGACCGGGCCGCCGCCGAGCGACGCCTGGCCGTGACCACCACCCCGAAGGTCCAGGGGTCGTGGTTCTGGGTCGACGGCCAAAACGCGCACTGGCGACCGGAGCACTACTACGCCCCGGGTACGCAGATCACGGCCGAGGCGCAAATCTACGGAATCGCCTTGGGCGACGGGCTATTCGGCCAAACCGACAGCCGGGTCTCGTTCCGGATCGGTGACGCGCACGTCTCCATCGCCGACGACGCCACCAAACAGGTCAGCGTCTTCAACAACGGAGCGTTGGTGCGCACGATGCCCACCAGCATGGGAATGGGCGGCACCGAAGATGTCGGCGGCCGCAAGATCTCGCTGTGGACCCCGCCGGGCGTCTACACCGTGCTCGACAAGGGCAATCCCGTGGTCATGGACTCCTCGACGTTCGGGTTGCCCAAAAACTCCCGGCTCGGGTACCGCGAAACCATCAACTACGCCACCAAGATCAGCACGGACGGCATCTACCTGCATGAGCTCGAGGCGACGGTGTGGGCCCAGGGACATCGCGACACGTCCCATGGGTGCTTGAACCTCAACGCCGACAACGCGAAATGGTTCTACGACTTTTCGGTGCCCGGCGACGTGGTCGAGGTCCGCAACAGCGGCGGGCCGCCGCTGGCGCTGGAGCAAAACGGCGATTGGACGCTCAGCTGGGACCAGTGGCGCGAAGGCAGCGCGCTCAAGCCCACCTGACGCCGGCCCGCCGTGGCTGCGAAGTGACGCAGCCCATTGGTCACCCGGAATTGTGCTCCACTTCACAAGAAACTCTTGACTCGTTCCAGATAAGTGCGTCATATTGGTGCGGTGTCATCGACGGCCGATTACGCGGACAGGTTGCGGATGGCCGATCTGCGGGTCACCCGTCCCAGGGTTGCCGTGCTGCAAGTCGTGGACGCCAACCCGCACGCCGACACCGAGACGATCTTCTCGGCGGTCCGGGTGGGCCTGCCCGATGTGTCGCGCCAGGCCGTCTACGACGTTCTCAACGCGCTGACCACGGTGGGTCTGGTCCGGCGCATCCAGCCGTTGGGCATGGTCGCGCGCTACGAGTCGCGGGTCGGCGACAACCATCATCACGTCGTGTGCCGGTCCTGCGGGATCATCGGCGACATCGACTGCGCCGTCGGGGAGGCGCCGTGCCTGACACCGTCCGACGACGACAACGTTCTTGATGGCTTCGTTCTCGACGAGGCCGAAGTCATCTACTGGGGCCTGTGCGCCGATTGCTCGACTGCAGGCTCCTAGATCACGCCCCGTGATCGCAGCCCGATTCACCCACCCTCGAAAGGAATGCTGTGTCATCTGATACATCCGGTAGCCGCCCACCCCAACCGGCCGGCGGGACGGCTAGCACGAGCGAGAGCGAAAACCCAGCAATCCCTTCACCGCAGCCGAAGGCCCACGCCCCGCTGACCAACCAGGACTGGTGGCCCGACCAGGTCGACGTCTCCAGGCTGCACCCGCACTCGCCGCAGTCCAACCCGCTCGGGGACGACTTCGACTACGCCGCGGAGTTCGCCAAGCTCGACGTCGACGAGCTCAAGGCCGACATGATCTCGCTGATGACCACGTCGCAGGACTGGTGGCCCGCCGATTACGGCCACTACGGCGGCCTGTTCATCCGCATGAGTTGGCACGCCGCGGGCACCTACCGCATTCACGACGGCCGCGGCGGCGCCGGCCAGGGCATGCAGCGTTTCGCCCCGCTGAACAGCTGGCCGGACAACGCCAGCCTGGATAAGGCCCGACGGCTGCTCTGGCCGATCAAGAAGAAGTACGGCAACAAACTCTCCTGGGCGGACCTGATCACCTTCGCCGGCAACGTGGCCCTGGAGTCGATGGGCTTCAAGACCTTCGGCTTCGGCTTCGGTCGCGAAGACGTCTGGGAGCCCGAAGAGATCCTCTGGGGAGAAGAGGAGGAATGGTTGGGCACCGACAAGCGCTACTCGGGTGAGCGCGATCTCGCGCAGCCCTACGGCGCGACGACCATGGGCCTGATCTACGTCAACCCCGAAGGCCCGGAGGGCAAGCCCGATCCGATCGCCGCGGCGATCGACATCCGCGAGACGTTCGGCCGGATGGCGATGAACGACGAGGAGACCGCCGCGCTCATCGTCGGGGGTCACAGCTTCGGCAAGACCCACGGCGCCGGCGACGCCGACCTGGTCGGTCCCGAGCCGGAGGCCGCCCCGATCGAACAGCAGGGGCTCGGGTGGAAGAGCTCGTATGGCACCGGTTCGGGCAAGGATGCGATCACCAGCGGCCTCGAGGTGGTCTGGACGCCCACCCCGACGAAGTGGGACAACAGCTTCCTCGAGACGCTGTACGGCTACGAATGGGAGCTGACCAAGAGCCCCGCCGGGGCGTGGCAGTTCACCGCCAAGGACGGTGCGGGAGCGGGCACGATCCCCGACCCGTTCGGCGGTGCGGGCCGCCCCCCGACGATGCTGGTCACCGACATCTCGTTGCGGGAGTCCCCGATCTACGCCGACATCACGCGGCGCTGGTTGGACCATCCCGAGGAGCTCGCCGACGCGTTCGCCAAGGCGTGGTACAAGCTGCTGCACCGCGACATGGGCCCGATCACCCGCTACCTGGGCCCGTGGGTCGCCGAGCCGCAGCTCTGGCAGGACCCCGTCCCCGCCGTCGACCACGAACTCGTCGACGACAACGACGTCGCGGCGCTGAAGAAAAAGGTGCTCGACTCCGGGCTGTCCATTCCGCAGCTCGTCAAAACGGCCTGGTCGGCGGCGGCGAGTTATCGCAACACCGACAAGCGCGGCGGAGCGAACGGCGGTCGGCTGCGCCTGCAGCCGCAGCGCAACTGGGAGGCCAACGAGCCCTCCGAGCTGGACAAGGTGCTGCCGGTGCTGGAAAAGATCCAGCAGGACTTCAACGCCTCGGCATCCGGCGGCAAGAAGATCTCGCTGGCCGACCTGATCGTGCTGGCGGGCTCGGCCGCCGTCGAAAAGGCCGCCAAGGACGCCGGCTACGAGATCTCGGTGCACTTCGCGCCGGGGCGTACCGACGCCTCGCAGGAGAGCACCGACGTGGAGTCGTTCGCGGTGCTCGAACCGCGGGCCGACGGGTTCCGCAACTACATCCGGCCGGGCGAGAAGGCTCCGCTGGAGCAGCTGCTGCTGGAGCGGGCGTACCTGTTGGGCGTGACCGGTCCGGAGATGACGGTGCTCGTCGGGGGCCTGCGTGCCCTCGGCGCCAACCACGGCGGCAGCAAGCACGGCGTGTTCACCGACAGGCCGGGCGCGTTGACCAACGACTTCTTCGTCAACCTGCTCGACATGGGCACCGAGTGGAAGGCGTCGGAGACCGCGGAGAACGTCTACGAGGGACACGACCGGGCTTCCGGCGCGCTCAAGTGGACCGCGACCGCGAATGACCTTGTCTTCGGCTCCAACTCGGTGCTGCGTGGACTGGTCGAGGTCTACGCCCAGGATGACGCCCACGGGAAGTTCGTCGAGGACTTCGTCGCGGCGTGGGTGAAGGTCATGAACAGCGACCGGTTCGACCTCAAGTAAAGGCCGGACAGCGAGCGGCACCCCGCGGGCCATCGGCGCGCGGGGTGCCGTTTCGAGTGTGGGGCTTGTGCACTGAAACGGGCCGCCGCTTTTCGTGCATGAGCCCCACGGTCGACGCGCGGATCAGCGGGCCAGATCCCATTGCCCATAATCGGCCGCGAGGACGTCGTCGACGTCCACGTTGATCCCGCCGAGCAGCGGGCCCGGGTTCGACGGGCTGTTGACGACGGCCTGATAGAGCACCGCCGCCGGTTCGCGCTCCCCGTGCGACCACGAACGCGTCTGCCACGCCCACCGGTGGCCGGGCGTGCTGGAACTCCCGATGACGCCGTCGCGGATGGCCCACCCGCACGCCCTGGCATGCCCGTAGATGCCGGTACGAGCGACGCCCAGCACCGAATTGATCCCCCGCAACCAGTCGACACCAACGCTATTCCAGGTGTTGTCGTCGATATCGTCGTCGATGCTGAAGAAGATCGGCGCCGAATCCGGTCCCCCGGCCGCGGCGTGCAGCCGCATCGCCGTCTGGGCGTCGGCCACGCCGCCGTCGTGCCCGCGGGTGCAGTCCGACGGGTCGGGCCAACCCGGCTTGCCGTACTGGAAGTTGCTGACGATCTGCAACCCCGCCGCGCGCAGCGAGTCCGCGTACTGGCGGGTAATGGGCTTCGCCTCGAAGTTCGCGCCGGGGCGCGACTCCGACACGTAATTGACCACCCCGCCGTATCCCGCGGCCTTGATCTCCTCCGGCGCGATCCTCTTCTCGGCGAAATCGATCAGCGTCAGACCGGCGGCCGCCGCTTGCGGCCCCTCGGCAATCGCGCCGACCGCGCCCACGCTCAGCAGGGCCGGGGCGAGCGCGTACTTCAGGACGTCGCGTCTGGAAACAGAGCGCGGCGTGTGTCCCGCCGGTGCAGCCGAATCCCGCACCGCGCGATGGTAACAAAGCCCCCCGACCGCGCGTTGTCGCCGGTCAGCGGCCGCGACCCACCGGCCGGAAAGCCGGCCGCCGTCGGCCAGTGGCATGATCTTGGCGTGTCGGATATCCCGGAAGCCGTCGTCGCGCGGGGCGGTGGATCTCGGGCTCGTTGCGCTCACTTAGGTGACCGAACTATAGTCTGGACACATGTCCAGTTTGCTGTCACGGAGTTCGGGAGCCCGTTGACCGCGATGGATTCGGCGCCTTTCCGCGGTCATTTTCCAGCACAGAAGAGTTGAGTATGCGAATTGCCCTGCTGTCCTACCGTAGTAAGACCCATTGCGGCGGACAGGGCGTCTACGTGCGCCATCTCAGCCACGGCCTGGTGGAACTCGGTCATGACGTCGAGGTGTTTTCCGGCCAGCCCTATCCCGACCTGCTCGACCCCCGCGTCCGGCTCACCGAGGTTCCGAGCCTTGATCTCTATCGGGAACCCGACCCGTTCCGGGTGCCGCGGCCGAGCGAAATCCGCGACTCCATCGACCTTCTGGAATTGCTGACCACATGGACCGCGGGCTTTCCCGAACCGCGGACCTTCACGATGCGGGCCGCACGGTTGTTGGCCGAGCGGGCAGCCGATTTCGACGTCGTCCACGACAACCAGAGCCTGGGCACCGGACTGCTCAGCATCGCGGGCGCGGGGCTGCCGGTGGTGGCCACGGTGCACCACCCGATCACCCGCGATCGGGTGCTGGATCTGGCGGCGGCGCGATGGTGGCGAAAACCGTTGGTGCGCCGCTGGTATGGGTTCTTGGACATGCAGCAGGAGGTCGCCCGCCACATCCCCGACCTGTTGACGGTCTCGTCGTCGTCGGCCGCCGACATCATCAGTGACTTCGGTGTCTCGCCGGACCAGCTGCACGTGGTGCCGCTCGGGGTGAACACCGAGCTGTTCAAACCGGGCTCCGGCCCGCGGGAGCCGGGCCGCATCATCGCGATCGCCAGCGCCGACACCCCGCTGAAAGGCGTCCGCACCCTGCTGCAGGCCGTCGCCAGGCTGCGCACCGTCCGGGATCTCGAGCTGCGGCTCGTCGCCAAGGTCGAACCCAACGGCCCGACCCACAAGCTCATCGCCGAGCTCGGCATCTCCGACATCGTGCACATCACCAGCGGGCTCTCCGACGCCGAGCTCGCGGCGTTGTTCGCGTCCGCGGAGGTGGCCTGCATCCCGTCGCTCTACGAAGGCTTCTCGCTGCCGGCCGTGGAGGCCATGGCCAGCGGCACCCCGATCGTCGCCAGCCGGGTGGGCGCGCTGCCGGAAGTCCTTGGGACGGACGGCGCTTGCGCCGAGCTGGTGCCGCCCGCCGACGTGGACGCCCTGACCCGCGCGCTCGGTGAACTCCTGGATTCTCCGGAAAAGCGCCGCCACCTCGGCAAGGCGGGACGGACACGCGCAGTCGACGTGTTCAGCTGGGAAGCCGTCGCCGCCCAAACCGTTCGGGTCTACGAGCGGGCGATCGCACGCGCCGCGCGAGGTGAAGCGACATGCTGACAGTCGATTTCGATCGGCTGGGGATCGGGCCGTCGAGCAAGGTCATCGACGTGGGTTGCGGCGCGGGCCGGCACGCCTTCGAAGCGTACCGGCGTGGTGCCGACGTTGTCGCCTTTGACCGCGATGAGGACGAATTACGGTCGGTGGACACCATTTTGCGCGCGATGGCCGACAACGGCGAGGCGCCCGCCGGCGCCTCGGCGAAGGTGGTCGTCGGGGATGCGCTCAAGTTGCCCTACGCCGACCAGACATTCGACTGCGTCATCGCCTCGGAGATTCTGGAGCACATACCGCACGACGACATCGCCATCGCCGAACTGATCAGGGTGCTCAAAGTCGGTGGCACGCTGGCGGTCAGCGTGCCGCGTTGGCTGCCCGAGCGGGTGTGCTGGTTGCTGTCCGACGAATACCACGCCAACGAGGGCGGCCACGTGCGGATCTACCGGGCCAACGAATTGCGCGGCAAGATCCTCGATGGCGGAATGGAATTGACGCATACCCATCACGCGCACGCGCTGCACTCCCCCTTCTGGTGGCTCAAATGCGCTGTGGGTGTCTCCAACACCGACCACCGGGCGGTGACCGCCTACCACAAGCTTCTGGTCTGGGATCTGATGCAGCGGCCCAAGGTCACCCAGCTGGCCGAGTCGCTGCTCAACCCGCTGGTGGGCAAGAGCGTGGCGATGTACTTCGTCAAACAACAGGAGGCCGATAGCCAAGCGACCGCGGGATATTCAGTTGCATCGGTCTAACCTGCCCGCGGTCGCGGGGGTACTCACTCCCGAACAATGCCGACAGACCGCGCTGTCCATTGCCGCCGCACAGGAATCCTCGGGAGCCATCCCCTGGTTCGACGGCGGCCACACCGACCCGTGGGATCACGTGGAGTGCGCGATGGCGCTCACCACCGCCGGGCTGCTGGAGCCGGCGCGGGCGGCCTTCGACTGGAGCCGCCGCACCCAGCGGTCGGATGGTTCCTGGCCCATCCAGTTTCGGGCGGGTGTGATCGAAGACGCCAACAGCGACAGCAACTTCTGCGCCTACATTGCCGCGGGTGTCTGGCACCACGTGCTCGTCACCGGCGACGCGTCGTTCGCGGCCGAGATGTGGCCGGTGGTGCACAAGGCGATTGACTTCGTCATCGACATGCAGATCGGCAACGGCGAGATCGCTTGGGCTCGAAGCGAAGCCGGTCTGTTGCCGGAGGCCCTGCTGACCGGGTGCTCCAGCGTGTTTCACAGCATCCGCTGCGCGCTCGCGCTGGCCGCCTTCGTTGACGATCCCCAGCCGGAGTGGGAATTGGCGGTGGGCAGACTGGGCCACGCCATCACCGACCACCCGGAGGCGTTCACCGAAAAAGAGCGCTACTCGATGGACTGGTACTACCCGATCCTCGGCAGCGCCTTGCGTGGTCCGGCGGCGGCCGCGCGCATCAAGCAGCGCTGGGATGACTTCGTGGTCGATGGTCTGGGCATCCGATGCGTCGGCGATCGCCCCTGGGTCACCGGCGCCGAGACGTGCGAGCTGGTGATGGCGCTGGATGCCCTCGGCCAGCGCCAGGACGCCCATCGCCAGTTCGCCGCGATGCAGCACCTTCGCGAGGACGACGGATCCTATTGGACGGGCCTGGTTTTCGCGGACGGGAAACGGTGGCCCGAGGAGCGCACCACCTGGACCGGCGCCGCGATGATCCTGGCGGCGGACGCCCTGTCGGGCGCGACCGGCGGCGCGGGGATCTTCCGCGGCGACGCGCTACCGATGGGCCTGCAGACCGACTTCGACTGCGAATGCGTCGTCACCGGGCCGGGCCGGTAAGCGCAGACCTCCGCTACACCGGCTCCCCGGGCTGGCCGCCGACCCGTTCGAGCACCCGTAGCGATCCGGTGGCCGATACCTCCCGGAACTTCCCGGAATCGATTGCGCGGCAGTAGATGTAATACGGCGGACGCCCACCGTCTTTGGGGTCGGGGAACACGTCGTGGATGACCAGCGCCCCACCGGCATCGACCCACTTGGCCCAACCGTCGAAGTCCCGGTTCGAGGCGTCCTCGCTGTGGCCGCCGTCGATGAACAGGAACTGCAACGGGGCCCGCCACGCCCGCGCCACCAGGGGCGACTTGCCGACGATCGTGACGACGTGTTCGTCCAACTGGGCGGTGTCGAGGGTGCGACGAAACGTCGGCAGGGTGTCGAACAAGCCCGTGACCTCGTCCACCAGCGAGGCGTCGTGGTATTCCCAGCCGGCCTGATGCTCCTCGGAGCCGTGGTGGTGGTCGATCGTGTAGAGCACGCTGGCGGTCTGCTGCGCCGCCGCGCCCAGCAACAGCGTGGACTTGCCGCAGTATGTCCCGATCTCCACGCCGGTGCCGCCGCGGAGATAGCGCAGCGCGGCGTCGTAGAGCGCGCGCCCTTCGTCGGCCGGCATGAAACCTTGTACCTGTTCGGCCAGTGCGAACAAGCGCTCGGGCGCGCCCGCGTCGACGTGATCCATCAGGTGAACCTATCGTCTGGATCGGCGCCGCCGTCGCCGTGGTCGATGTTCGCGCTGAGCGATCACACGAGGTCGTCGTGCCGGCCGGCCAGCGGGCGCGGCGCGATCCCTTTACCATCATGGGCGTGCGCGCCTTGCCTATTCGTAAATTCGGTGCTGTCGGCCTTGCCGCGGTCACGGTCGCGGCCGCCCTTGTGCTGGCTGCCGCACCCCTTCCGCCCGCGTCGCCACTCGCGGCGCCACCGGCGGCGGCCGCCTGCCCGCCGGTGCAGGTTGTGTTTGCCCGCGGCCGCAATGAGTCGCCCGGACCCGGCGTGCTGGGCAACGCGTTCATCAGTGCCCTGCGGTCCAAGGTGAACCGGACCGTCGACGCCTATGCCGTGCGATACCCCGCCGACACCGAGGTCGCCCAGGGCGCCAACGACATGAGCCACCACATCCAGGACGTGGTCAACAGTTGCCCCGACACGCGGCTGGTGCTCGGCGGCTACTCGCTGGGCGCGGCCGTCACCGACGTCGTGCTCGCGGCGCCCATCGGCGCGTTCGGTTTCGACAGCCCCCTGCCGCCGGGCGTCGATCAGCACATCGCCGCGGTCGCGTTGTTCGGTAACGGAAGCCAATGGGTGGGTCCGATCACCAACTTCAACCCGACCTATAACGACCGGACCATCGAGCTGTGCCACGGCGCCGACCCGATCTGCAACCCGGCCGACCCCAACACGTGGAAGCAGAACTGGCCGCAGCATCTCGCCGGCGCCTACATCGACGCGGGCATGGCCAATGAGGCCGCCGACTTCGTCGCGGGCAAGCTCTGATCGATTCGGCTAGGCGCCGATAGCCCAGGCTCCAGACGCCCGTGTTGTTTCCGGCGGCTGGTGCGTGCGTTGATCCCGGCACAGACGGGTATTAGGAACTCCAGCTGCGCGCGGAGGGATTTAGCCATTGCCGGATGACCAGATCGTCGACCTCAGATCCGCGCTCGCCAGGCTAGCGCGCCATTCCAAGCAGCTGATCGAGACCGACCGTCCGATCGACCCTATCGGCGAACTCGCCGGCGTCTACCGCCGCATCGGCGCCGGTGGAACCGTCGAACGACCGACACGCATCGGACCGGCCATGATTTTCAACAACGTGACCGGCTTCCCCGGCTGGCGGGTGCTCGTCGGACTGATGGCCAGCCGCAAACGTGTCGGCATCCTGCTCGAATCACCGGCGAACCGGCTCACCCAACGCATGGCCGAAGCCTACGAAAACGCCTTGGGACCAACGGATTTCAGTGGCGACCAGGCGCCCTGTCAAGAGGTCGTGCATCGCGCCGACGCCCCGGACTTCGATCTGCGGACTCTGCTGCCCGCGCCCACCAACACCGACCTGGATGCCGGCCCCTACTTCTGCCTCGGTTTGGTGCTGGGCAGCGACCCAGAACTCGGCACCGATGTCACCATTCACCGGTTGTGCGTGCAGGGCCGCGACGAGATGACGATCTTCTTCGCGCCCGGCCGCCACATCGACGCCTTCCGGCAACGCGCCGAAGCCGAGGGACGCAAATTCGAGATCACGGTCAACATGGGCCTGGACCCGGCGATCCCGATCGGCGCCACCTTCGAGGCGCCGACGACCCCGCTCGGCTACGACGAGCTGGCCATCGCCGGCGGCCTGCGCGGCAGGCCGGTCGAACTTGTCAGGGGCGTCACGGTCGAACAGAAGGCAATCGCCTCGGCCGAGGTCGTCATCGAGGGGCACATCATTCCCGGGGAACGGCAGGCCGAAGACCAGAACACCCACACCGGGCACGCCATGCCGGAGTTCCCCGGTTACGACGGGCCGGCCAACCCCGCGTTGCCGGTGATCAAGGTGACCGCGGTGACCACCCGCACCGATCCGATTTTGCAGACCCTGGTCGGCCCCGGCGAAGAGCACGTCAGTCTCGCCGGAATCCCCACGGAGGCCAGCATTTTCCACGCCCTGCACGACGCCATGCCCGGATTCGTGACCGACGTCTACTCCCATAGCGCCGGGGGCGGCAAGTTCCTGGCCATCCTCAAGTGCAACAAGACCAAGGCCTTTGATGACGGTCGCGCGCGCCAAGCCGCGCTCGTGGCGTTGGGTGTCTATTCGGAGTTAAAGAACGTCATCCTGGTGGATGCCGACGTCGACATCTTCGACAGCGACGACGTGCTGTGGGCGATGCAAACCCGGATGCAGGGTAACCGCGACATCATCACCATTCCCGGTGTGGCCGGCCACGTTCTGGATCCGACCCAGCAGCCGGAGTACGACCCGACGCTGCCGGCTAAAGGCACCAGCTGCAAAACAATTTTCGACGCCACCGCACCGTTTCACATGCAAGCCCAGTTCGAACGCGCGCACTTCCGCGACGTCGACCCCCGCCCGTATGCCCCCGATCTCGACTTGGAGTATCCGTGATGACCCAGCCGACCCAGCCCGACCGCCTCATCGTCGGGATCACCGGCGCCACCGGAATCGTCTACGGTGTCCGGGCCCTCGACGTGCTGCGCAGCGTCGGCATCGAGACCCACCTCATCGTCACCCGCGCCGGGCACCTGACCCGCGCCTACGAAACCGACCTGACCCGAGAGGAAATCGAGGCCCGCGCCGACCACGTGTACAGCGTCACCGACGTCGGCGCCCCCATGGCGTCAGGTTCCTTCCTCACGCGGGGCATGCTGATCGCGCCCGCATCGATGCGCAGCGTGGGCGAGATAGCCAACGGCGTGTCCAGCTCGCTACTGTCCCGGGCGGCGGACGTCGTCCTGAAGGAACGTCGCCGTTTGGTGCTCATGGTGCGCGAAGCGCCACTCAACCTGATCCACCTGCGCAACATGGCGACCATCAGCGAAGCCGGCGGCACCATCTTTCCGCCGGTGCCGGCCTTCTATTTCCGGCCCACCAGCATCGAGGACATTGTCGACCACTCCGTCGGCCGCGCTCTCGACCAATTCGGCATCCACACCGACGTCTTCCCCCGGTGGGACGACGACCTGCGCCGGGCCGTCGCGCAACGCGGTACGCCGGAAGTGCAGGAATCGCAGGAAGTGCCGGCGGGCCACGCCTAACGCAGGTTGGTGTGGGTCAGGTAGTCGAGTTGCACGAACCGGTCGGCCACCATCATCGGATGGTGGTGGGGCAGGCTGACCACCCCGGAACCAAGCCGGATCCGTTGGGTCCGTTGCCCGGCAACCGCCAGGAATATCGCCGGATCGGCGATATTCTCCCAGGCGGATACCCCGCCCGGAACCTGGCGCGGCGGACCGTCGCCGGATCAGGCCCGAGGACCGCTGAGTCAATGTGCGAGCGGAAACTAAAATAGAACACATATGTTCAGCCGCAGTATATGTTTTTCCGGCCGCGATATATATGTCTATAGCAAATTCATAAGGTGGATTGCGCGTGTTTATAGGGCCGCCAAAAGGTCAATTAAAATCAACGAGAACGTGTACGAAAACCGAAGTTCAGCGTCCTTTTGGCCACGTCGGACGTGTTGAGTTCGCCGCAACCCGATAAATAGCGTCTCGGGGCAACCGGGCACGCCGACGTGTTCGTTCCGGTCCAAGTCCGCTGAAGGGAAATCGGATGTCATTCGTATCTGGTGCTCCAGACAAGTTGTCGGCCGCGGCCGCAAACCTCCAATCGATCGGCGCCGCGCTGAACGCCGAGAACACCGCCGCGGCGGGCCCGACGGTCGCGGTCGTTCCGGCGGCGGCCGATGAGGTTTCGGTCTTGGCCGCGGTGCGGTTTGCCGCTCATGCTCAGCGGTTTCAGGAACTGAGTGCGCGCGCGGCCGCGATTCAAGACTTGCTGGCGGTGATGTTGGCCGCGAGCGCCGGCTCGTATGCGGCGACCGAGGCGGCCAACGCGGCGTCGGCCGACTGAGCGCGCGGGGCTACTGAGGGATCAGAGCAACGGACTATGGCTTGCTGCCGCCCGAGGTCAACTCGGCGCGCATTTACGCCGCGCTGAAATCTATTGACGATTATATTTCGGAATACACGATGATCGACGATATGGTCGCGCTGCACAGCAAGTACTCGGGCCATTCATGCCAACGGCAACGGCAGCCGCGCAGGGCACCAACGCCATTGTTGCCGTGACGACATTCATGAAAGGTTTGACGCCCGCGGCCGCCAGGGTGTCGAGGGTGTCGAGGGTGGAGCTAATGCGCTGGGTTCCGCCGCGGCCGGGGCCGGCGGAAACGCGCGGCGGCCTGGGCGGGGCGCACCCTTCCGGCGTACGGATTCACGCCCGGTCGTGATGGCCAGGCCACCGGCCGCCGGCTGGGACGATAAAAGGGCGCTACGCGCGCCCGGCGAATCAAAAAGGTGATCAGGCCGGAGTGTTACTGCTGGAGCAGGCCCTGAAATTGCGGATCAGCGGAATAACCGCACTGCCCGAGACCGCGGCGCGCTGACGGGCGCGAAACGAAGGGTGGCGACGCATCGCTTCGTTACGTTCGCGTTCCCGACGTTGGGCGGCGGCCCATACCGGGTGGGACTGAAGGAAGATAACCGTGCCTTCTTGGGTATTCGCCACGATCGTCACTCCTCTCAGACCACCCGCAAAAGCTAGGACAGTGGTTATTGGATCGTGATTCCAGAATGCCCGCCGAATCCTGAGACCAAACCATCCGTCAAGATGAGAATTGACCATGAATTCCTCAGGTCTCGTTCGGATGCCACTGCCGTGCCGCCGTCCGCGTTGACCCGGCCGCGATTCGCACCATAGCGGCACGCTCCGACAATTCCCGTTTAACGTCGTGCACGGTTGGCTGCTATGGTCCCTTGCTTATGCCGGAGATCGATCGTCGCCGCATGATTCTGACGACCGGGATCGGCGTGCTGGCAGCCGCGCTGCCGGCCCCGAAAGCCTGGGCCCACCCGGCCGGACGGGATGAACCCGCCGGTCGGATACCGGCGCCTGCCGCGCCCAGCGGCCAGTCGGGGACCTATATTTTCGCCGACGAGTTCGACGGCCCTGCCGGTTCGGCACCCGATGCGTCCAAATGGGCAGTGGCGAAGGCCCGCGAGACGATCAAGGACCCGACCTATTGGGAGCGCCCCGAGAACATCGGCCAGTACCGCGATGATCGCCGGAACGTGTTCCTGGACGGCAAGTCGAATCTGGTGCTGCGCGCCGCCAAGGACGGGCCCACCTACTACAGCGGCAAGGTGCAGAGCCTGTGGCGCGGCGGGGTCGGCCACACCTGGGAGGCCCGGATCAAGCTGAACTGCCTGACCGCGGGCGCCTGGCCCGCGTACTGGCTCGGCAATGACGATCAGGGCGAGATCGACGTCATGGAGTGGTACGGCAACGGCAAGTGGCCGTCGGCCACCACCGTGCACGCCAAGGCCAACGGCGGCGAATGGAAGACGCACAACATCGCGGTGGACAGCGCCTGGCATACCTGGCGCACGCAGTGGGACGAGGCGGGCATCCGGTTCTGGAAGGACTACACCGACGGCGCCGCGCCCTACTTCGACGTGCCGGCCAGTTCCCTGCCCGATTGGCCTTTCAACGGGCCGGGTTACGCGGCCTATCCGGTCTTCAACCTGGCGGTGGCCGGATCGGGCGGCGAAGACCCGGGCCCCGGCACCTACCCCGCCGACATGCTCATCGACTGGATCCGTGTCTGGTAGACGGGCGCTCTCACTGCGTCAGCAGGGCGGTCGCGCTCCAGGCCCTGCCACCCGGGCGGCGGGGATCTGGCTGCGGCAGCCAGGCAAGTGGGCGCATCACGAGCGGCAAGCGATGCATTCGGCGAGCGGCTAGATACAGCGCTTCCACGTCGACGGTGCGCCAGCCGAGGTTTTCGAAGTAGGCCAGCCCGTTCTCGGGCGCGAACTTGAATGGCGCGTTCTGCAACATGCCCGCCATCTTCTTGTTCATCATCTTCTTCAAACCGGGCCCGGCGAAGTCGAGCATCCACCAGTGGACCTCGGGCCGCTTGATCGCCGCGGAAAGGGCTGTCACGTCAGCGTCTTCCAGATACATCAACAGGCCTTCGGTGAGCACCAACGCCTTGGTCGCGCCGTCGAGCGCCTCGTTCAGGAAGGCATCCCGGGCCTGCGGGTCGGCAAGGTCGACGGCGGCCCGCGTCAACCGGCAGCGCGGTACCTGGTCGGCCAGCACTTCCGTCTTTTCGGGGAGCAGCTTCGGCAGATCCGCCTCCACCCAGACGAAGTCGGGCGGAAGGTCGAGCCGATACGGCCGGGTGTCCAACCCGGCGGCCAGATTCAGCACCCGGTCGCAACCGTCGGCGATCGCTGCGGCGATGGCGTCATCGATGATCTTGGTCCGGGCGACCAGCCACCAACCATTGCGGGTCGTGCGGGGCACGTTGTCGACGATCGCGCGGCCGTGGTCACCGGCGAGAAGCCCGGCGAGCGGGTCGCTGAACAACGCGTCGGGACGGGCCGATTCGGTCGCCCGGTGCAACGCCGTCCAGCGGGCCGTATCCGATACATGGGTGATCGTGTGCGCTGGGCCTGACATACGTGCGTTATAGCAGCCTCGTCGCCGCCCTACTGACCTGCCCCGCCCGTGCAGCTTTCGCGCGAGAGTGCGACTACCGACGGTCTCTCTCGAAAAACGTGTCGGCAGTTGCACTCTCGCGCGTCGGATAGCCGGCGGCGGGGTCCGACAGGGGTCTAGAGCTGGGCCCAGACCGACTTCGTCTTCAGGTAGATCTCCAGGCCCTCTTTGCCGAACTCGTGACCCCAGCCGGACTGCTTGTAGCCGCCGAACGGCACATCGTGGTCGAAGACCAGCTGGCAGTTGACCTGAACGCTGCCGGCCTGCAACCGCCTCATGATCCGGTGGGCCCGACCGAGGTTCTCCGTCCACGCGGTGGCCGCCAGGCCGTAGGTGGTGTCGTTGGCCAGGGCCACGGCCTCGTCTTCGTCGTCGAACGGCAGGATGGTGACCACCGGCCCGAAGATCTCCTGCTGGTACAGCCGCATGCTCGTGCCGACGTTGGTGAGGACCGTCGGGTGGACGAAGTAACCCTTGCGGTCCAGACGGTGGCCGCCGGTGACCACCTCCACGCCGTCCTGCTTGCCCTCGTCGATGAAGCCCATGACCCGGTTCAGCTGCTTCTGGCTGATCAGCGGGCCACTGACGCAGCCCTCCTCGCTGGGGGCGCCCAGCTTGAACGAATTCGCCATCATCGCAACGCCTTCCACGACCCGGTCGTAGACGCCGCGCTGGGCGAAGATGCGCGACCCGCACACGCAGCCCTGGCCGGAGTGCACGAAGATGCCCAGCGACGCCATCATGATGGCGTTGTCGAGGTTGGCGTCGTCGAAGATCAGCACCGGCGATTTCCCGCCCAGTTCCAGCGTGACCTTCTTCAGGTTGTCCGCCGAGGCCCGCACGATCTCCTTGCCGACCTCGGTCGAGCCGGTGAAGGCGACCTTCTGGACGTCGGGGTGTGCGGTGATCGCGGCGCCCGCGGTGTGGCCGTAACCGGTCAGCAGGTTGACGACGCCCTCGGGCACGCCGGCCTCGTGAATGAGCCTGTCCAACAGCAGCGCCGACAGCGGCGTCTCCTCGGCGGGCTTGACGAGCAGGCTGCCGCCCGCGGCCAGGGCCGGTGCGAGCTTCGCGCTGGCATTGAAGATCGGGCCGTTCCACGGGAAGATCAGGCCCACCACGCTGTAGGGCTCTTTGAGCGTGTAGGCGTGCATGTTGACGTAGTTGTCGGTGGCGATGCCGTCGGTCTTCACGTCGTAGGCGACGCCGTTGATCTTCGAACACCAACCGGCGTAGTAGCGGAAGAACTCCGAGCAGGTGGACATCTGTAACTGGGCCTGCATCAACGGCATTCCCGTGTTCAGGGAGTCGAGTTGGGCGAACTCCTCAGCGTGTTCGTCGATCAAATCCCCGATCCGCCACAAGATCTTGGCCCGCTCTCGGCCGGGAAGCTCGGACCAGACACCCGACTCGAACGACTCCTTCGCCCGCGCGGCGGCGTCGTTGACCGCTTCCTGCCCGCAGTCGGTGAATTCGGTGATCGTCTCTTCGGTCGCGGGATCGATGACCGTGATGACGTCCCCCGTTCCGGGGCGCTTTCGAATGTCGTCCAGTACCGCCTGCACTGTCATCTGATCCCTTTCGTCTTGCCAGTCGTCGCACCAGCGCCGAATGCGCTCAGTGCTGAGCACTTGCTTAGCATTCTGCACACGGCCGGTCAAGCATTCGCAGGCGGATGGCCTCAGCGCAGTTCTTGGATGCGAATGAGGTTGCCCGCGGGATCGCGGACGGCGCAGTCGCGAAGGCCGTACGGCTGGTCGGTGGGCTCCTGGACGATGTCGACATCATTGTCCTGCAGGCGTTCGAAGGTGCCGTCCAGGTCCTTGGTGGCCAGCAGCAGCATGGCGTAGCTGCCCTTGACCATCATCTCGGCGATGGTGCGGCGCTCGTCGTCGGTGAGGCCCGGGTTGGCGGCGGGGGGGTTCAAGACGATGGAGGTGTCCGGCTGGTTCGGCGGGCCGACCGTGATCCAGCGCATCGTGCCCTTCCCGACGTCGAGGCGGACTTCGAAGCCGAGGACGTCGCGATAGAAGGCGAGCGACGATTCCGGATCGTCATGGGGAAGGAAGCTCGAATGAATGGTGATGTTCATGCGGTCAGGCTAGGCCCGGTGCGACGGCGGCTGCTTCTCGATTCCTGATCGGTCTCGTCACCTGTTTTTCCACGCATGGAGGTATGCCGGCCAGCGCATCGGCCGACTGCCGGCGGTAGGTGCTGGGCGGCACACCGACCAATTCGGTGAACCGGCTGCTGAAGGTGCCCAATGACGAGCAGCCGACCGCGAAGCACACCTCGGTGACGCTCAGATCGCCGCGGCGAAGCAGCGCCATCGCGCGCTCGATGCGCCGCGTCATCAAATAGGAGTACGGCGATTCGCCGTAGGCAGACCGGAATTCGCGGCTGAGGTGGCCGGCGGACATGTGCGCGTCACGGGCCAGCGCTTCGACGTTCAACGGTTGCGTGTAGTCCCGGTCGATGCGGTCCCGGACGCGGCGCAACAGCGCCAGGGTCCGCAGCCGCTGCGCCGTCGCGTCCGATCTGCCGGCCACCCGCTCGATGCTGCCACCCCGGGCCGCAAATCGCCTAAACCCGTGCGTCTCTGACCGTGCGTCGGGCGTTCAGGCCGTCACGGCGTTGTGCCATGCCAGCGGGTTGAGCCCGCGGTAGGGATCCTTTTCCCGCAACCGAAGCAGTTCGGCCAGTAGGGCTTCCAGTTGCCGTCGAGCCCGCTCTTTGACGATGTCCACCCACTGCTGGTTCTCGACACCGAGCGGTGTCGTGGTGTCGATCGGGGCGCCGAACCGCAAATACATCCGCTGCGGCCGCGGGATGAGGGTGGGGCCAATCCCCCGCACCAACGGCATCGCCATGTCCGGTCGGCCATTCAGTCGTCGAGTCAGCGCCGCACTGAACTTCGCGTACGCGCTGTCGCGTGTGGTCCAACTGCGATAGACGTCGTCGCCCCCGACCAGCCCGACCGGCACGATCGGGTAGCCGTTCTCCACCGAAACGCGGGCGAATCCGGAGCGTCCTTGCCAACGCAGCGCGTACTCCTCGCCCTTGAATTTCGCGATCTCGCGTCCGCCGCCGGGAAACACCAGGATGGTTTCGTCGTGGCGCATCAGTTCGCGGACAGTCTCGGGTGCGCCGATGACGCCGCCGAACGCCGCCATCAGGTCGGCGGGCAGCCCCCGCAGCCGCCCGAAATTCCGGTCAGCCAGCGGCCGCACCCGCGTTCCGATGCTGCGGCGCACCGTGTCTGGGATCAGAAAGACCTCGGAGCCGAACTGAGTGTGGTTACCCACCAACAGGAATCGCCCGTCGGGCGGCAGATTCTCCAGGCCGTCGACGTACGGCCGGGACAGGTCCAGAACGGGTTGCAGCCGGTTGGTCACCACATCGAGCACCCGGCGCAGCGACCGGACGCGCCCACTGGGTTCCATGATGCCAACCAGATCAACGTCGTCACTCATGGTCGGCGGGGCCGTCCGGACGCGAGAACACGACGATGCTCGCCGGCATCCCGAGTCGGCGCGGCGAGGTCAGGACCTCGACCCGTATCCCCGGGGCGGCGGCGTGGCCAAGGGTCTCGAGCGCCGATGTGCTGTATGCCCGCAACGCGCTGATGAACCCGTCGTGCAACGTCGGTGGTATCCAGGACCACGGCAATAGCGCGAGGTTCACCGGCAACGCCATCACCGGAAACAGCAAGGTAGCCAACGGCGTTCGCCTCTTGAGGTCAATGACCAAGAACCGCTTCCCGACCCGGGTGGCCTCGGCGATGGCGCGACAGGCGATCGCCGGCGGCAAGTGGTGAAACGCCATCGCAAACACCACCAGGTCATAGCTGTCGTCCGGGGCGTCAATGGCGGTTGCGTCGATCACCTCGGCGTGCGCCCGAGGGTGAGCGCCGAGCTCACTCGCGTTGATGTTGGCGACCGAGGTGGAGTCCACATCGGAGACGGTGACCGTAGCCGTGGGGTGCAGTTCGAGGAGCTTGGCGGACAGCTTGCCGTGACCCGCGCCCAGCTCGAGGACGCGTGGGTTGGGGATGTCGCCGACAACGTCCAGGGCGATCCGGGCGAAAGTTTCGTGCTGGTTGGTCAGGGTGCCGATGCGATCCAGCATCCCGATGACCTTCTGCTTGACCTCGTCGGCGATGTCGTCGCGGTCGAGGTACTCCAGCGCATCGGTCTCGAACCGACGATCCAGCCACGACGCATCAGGGCCGCCCCGCGGCATCGTCGCAATAGCGGTCTGGTCGAGCGTCTTGGCCGTGCCCATCACAACGTCTCCTTCACGATTTACCTTGTGCTCCCACCACCCTAACAAACGAACCAGTTCGTCCGCCTATGATGACCGTGTGAGGACGACCACTGAGCTGCGCGGCGAAATTCTCGCCGCTGCCCGAGCGGAATTCGCGCAGTACGGATTGGCGGGCGCGCGCATCGATCGCATCGCGCGGGCCGCGAGCGCGAGCAAGGAACGCCTGTACGCGCACTTCGGCGACAAGGAAACGCTCTTTCGCGGCGTGGTAGCCGCCGACGGCGCGGAGTTCTTCCGCGCGGTGGAGTTGCGTCCCGATGCCGTGCCCGAGTTCGTCGGTGACATCTTCGATCTCGCCCAGAACAGGCCGGAGCATCTGCGGATGATCACCTGGGCGCAGCTGGAGGGCTTTCCCCTCGACAAGCCGGAGTTCGAGGGCGAATCCCCACCCGATACGGCCATCGCCGCGCTGGAACAGGCCCGGCTCGACGGCCACGTCGACCCGTGGTGGGACCCTCGCCAACTGCTGGTACTGCTGTTCGGAATCGGGCTCTCCTGGGCCCACTGGCCCGACCCCGACGCGGCGACCACGGACGCGGACGTCATCGCAGAGCGGCGCGCGGCCGCGGTGGAGGCGGCTGCCCGCATCGTCAGCGCGCGAGCTTAGCCCGGTCGTCGACGAATTTGCCGTCGAATAGTATTGTGCTGCAACGTATTAGACGCCGACAAGTTCAGGGTGGAACTTGGCCGCCATGCGCCGAATTCCGTCCTGCCAGTCGACCGTGGTGCCGCCGATGAGCTCGTGCATCCGGTCGATGGTGGTCGGGTTGCCGCGTAGCGCTTGCTCGTTCGCCTCGAAGATCGGCTCCTTGCCGACCAGGGAGCCGAGGTAGTCACACCACTCCTGCAGGCTGACGGTCTGGTCACCACACCAGTTGACGGTGGTCGCCGGGACCGACGCGACCTCCAGCAGCTTGGGGATGGTGGCGATGATGTCGTCCTCGTGAATCGGGTTGTAGCGGGCGGGCTCACCGGGCGGGACCGGGATCGGGATGCCCGCCAGCATCATCTCCATGTGGTAGAACGGCCACCCGCCGTTGTCGCCGTAGGGGACGTTGAGCCGGGCGATCGTGGTGGGCAGCCCGATGACCCGCGCCACCGAACGGGCGACCACCTCGCCGGCGATCTTGGAGATGGAATAGGTGGGAAACAGCGGCTTGTGGTTGTCGCCCAGGGCGGAGCGCTCGCTGCGCGGGGCGTCGTCCGGCGGGTCGTACACGGCGGCCGACGAACAATGCAGGAAGGCCTTCGCCTCGCGGCAGTGGGCCATGAGCAGGCCGACCGACTCCGCGTTGGCCGCCAGGTCCTTGTCCCAACTGCCGCTCTTAGCCACCGCCAAGTTGAGGACGTAATCGAAATCCGTTGGCAGACCGGAGAAGTCGCCGGCGGCCAAATTCACCGCCTCGCAACGAATTCCGGCCGCCTCCAGGGCTTCTCGCGCGGCGGGATCGGTGAAGCGGGCGATTCCCCACACTTCGTTGTCGGCCGCGAGCGCCCGGGCGATGGGGGTGGCGATTTGACCGGTCGGACCGGTGATCAGGATCTTGGAGCCGCGCATGGGCGCAATGCTAGCGAGGAGCTGATTGGCCGTCAGTGGATCCGTCAACGTTCGCCGGCGAATCACAGCCCGGGCTGGTCGTCGATGATGCCCAGCCATATCTGCGCGACGTCGATGGCCACCTTCTCACTGATGAAGGCGTGCTGGGTTCCGGTGTAGATGTCACGGAAGGCGCGTTCCAGCCGGCTGCCCTCCCGGATCGAGCTGGTCCCCGCGACCAGGTGGGCCCACTCGGCGCAGCCTCGGGCGGTGTCGGTGGCGTAGACGGCGGCCACTCGCATGTCGGCGCGCAGGGCCGGCGTGAGCTCCTCCCCCGACGCCACCGCCGCCTCGGCGGTGGTGAACGCGTCGAGCACCAGCAGGCGGGCCGCTCGCCAGGCCGCTCGGTGGTGCGCCAGTCCCTTCTGGAAGGTCGGGCGGCTGGCCAGCGACGCCATGTCGCTCATCCGGAATTTCGTCGCGGCCAGCTCTTGCACGTCGTCGAGCATGCTCTTGGCCACCCCCAGCGCCCACGAGGCGTGCCCGGCGGCGCTGACGGGCATCAGGCCCATCCGGGTGGCCGGCGACGTGCCCCGGTACGGGCGCCGCGTGAACAGTTCGAACGTGCGGCCGGCGGGGACGAACACGTCGGTGGCGCTGTAGTCGTAGGAACCGGTTCCCTTGAGCCCCTGGACAAACCAGCCGTCGTCGAAGCTGATCTCGGACCGGGGAATGATGGCAACCCGCATCTCGGGGAAACCCTCACTGATCCAGCGCATCTCGCCGTTGTCCGTCGGAAGGAATCCGGCCGCAACGTATTGCGAGTGCCCGATCCCCGGACCGAAGTTCCACGCCCCGGTGACGAGGTAACCGCCGTCGACGGCCGACCCCTGCCCATTGGGAAAGAACTGACCGCCCATGGTGACGCGGTTGTCGTGGGCGGTGAACACTTCGGCGAAGCCCTCGTCCGGCAAGTACGCGGCGGCCGCGAAGGACGACGGCAGATTGGCGATCCCCACCCAGCCGAACGAGCCGTCCTGCCAAGCCATTTCGATCCAGGTTTCGATCATCTCGGTGAAGGACGGCTCGACGCCGCCGGCCACGACCGGGTTGAACGCGGACATCAGCCCGCTGGCCCACATCTCGTCGACGATCGCCGGAGTCAGGGTGCGCAAGCGTTCGGATTCGGCGGCCTGGGCAGCCACCAGCTCGCGCATACCGCGCGCCAGCGAAACGACCCGGTTTTCGGTGTCGGCGATCGACGTCATGAGGGTGACCGTATCAACCAGCCGACGCACGACGAATGAAAATCGCGCGTCACGCCGCGTCGCTTACCGTGTATTCGTGCGCTGGATCGTTGACGGCATGAACGTGATCGGGAGCCGGCCCGACGGCTGGTGGAAGGATCGCAACGGCGCGATGGTCGCGTTGGTGCAGCGCCTGGACCGATGGGCAGCCACCCAAGGAGACGGGGTGACCGTGGTGTTCGAACGTCCGCCCGCGACCGCCCTCACCTCATCGGTGGTCGACATAGCCCACGCCCCCAGGGCCGCCGCGAACTCGGCCGACGACGAGATCGTCCGGCTCGTCGCGGCCGACGCCCACCCGCACGACATTCGCGTCGTGACATCCGACCGAACCCTGGCCGAGCGAGTGCGAAGCCTGGGCGCCTCGGTGCACCGGTCGGAGAGCTTTCGCGACCTCGTCGACCCGCGCGGCCGATGAGTACCGCCGGCGGAGCCCCAGCGCCCAACCGGGTGTGCACGCTCGCGGGCATCGACATCCCGATCATTCAGGCGCCGATGACCTACATCGCCGGCGCCCAGCTGGCCGCGGCGGTATCGAACGCCGGCGCCCTGGGAATCATCGAAACCACCTCGGATCAAGGTCGAGCCGACCTGCGGCGCGTGCGTGACCTGACCGACGGCGCCGTCGGCGCCAACATCGCCCTGCTGTTCAACCGTGATCCCGCCATGCTGGATCTGCTTGTCGCCAACGACATTCGGTTCGTGACCACCTCGGCCGGGGACCCCTCGCTGTTCACCGATCGGCTGCACGACGCGGGCATCACGGTCTTCCACGTGGTGGGTACCCTGGCCGCGGCGCGCAAGGCCGTCGACGTCGGCGTGGACGGGCTCGTGGTCGAAGGCGTCGAGGGCGGCGGATTCAAGAACCGCTTCGGTGCCTCCACCATGGTGCTGTTGCCCTTGGTGGCGGCCCACGTCGACGTTCCGATCGTGGCCGCCGGCGGGATCTGCGACGCCCGGTCGATGGCGGCCGCCTTCGTCCTGGGCGCCGAGGCGGTGCAGATGGGCACGCGGTTACTCGCCTCGGCGGACTCCCCCGTGCACGGCAACCTCAAGCGAGCGGTCGTCGAGGCCGACGAGACGGGGACGGTCCTGCTCCCCCTCGACGGCAAACGAATGATGCGCGTCATCCGCACGCCCGCGGCCGAGCGGCTGGACACCGCGACGTCGGCCGGCGAGGGCGCGGCGGCGCTGCAACGCGTGCAGCGGCTCTACTTCGAGGGCGACCTGGACGCCAGCGTCGCCAACACCGGCCAGGTGGCCGGCCGTATCCACGACCTGCCCCCGGCCGCCGACATCATTGATCAGATGTGGAAAGGCTGCCGCGAGGCGCTGGCCGCCACCGCCGACCGCCTCGGGACGGTCGGCGATGGCGAGGCCGGCGCCTAGCTGTCCGGCGAGATCAGCCCGCCGCGGCCAGCGCCGCGTCGTAGTTGGGCTCCTGCGCGATCTCGGGCACCAATTCGGTGTAGGCGACATTGCCGTCGGCCCCGATCACCACGATGGCCCGCGCGAGCAGCCCGGCCATCGGGCCGTCGGTGATGGTGACGCCGTAATCCTCGCCGAAGCTGTCCCGGAACGCCGACGCGGTCTTGACGTTCTCGATGCCCTCGGCGCCACAGAAACGCGCCTGCGCGAACGGCAGATCCTTCGAGACGTTCACCACGGTCGCCCCGCCCCCGGCGGCGCGCTCGTTGAAGGTCCGCACGCTCGTCGCGCAGACCGGGGTGTCCACGGACGGAAAGATGTTGAGCACCACGGGCTTACCGCCGAACTGCTCACTGCTGACCGGGGCCAGATCGCCGCCCGTCAGGCTGAAGCCGGGGGCTTTGGATCCGACGGCAGGTAGCTCGCCGACTGTGTTGATCGGGTTTCCACGCAACGTTATCTGTGCCATGCGCACAGTCTGCCAACACCGCCCCGGACGCCCCGGGGCAGGGTCGGCGCAGGCCTTCGTGTCCTAATTAGTGGGATACATGGCGTAGACGACACGCCCGATGTGTCCAACACTGGGTTCATGCCTCGCAAGGTGGTCATCGCCGGTTACCCCGGCGTGCAGGCGCTCGACGTGATCGGGCCGCACGACGTGTTCACGACCGCATCGCTGTTGACGGGCGGCAGCTACGACGTCACCGTCGCCTCGGTCGACGGCCAACCGGTGTCGACGGCCACCGGGCTGGCCCTCGTCGCGACGCCGTTGCCGGGTCCGGGCGAGCCGATCGACACGGTCGTGCTGCCCGGCGGCGCGGGCGTCGACGCGGCGCGGGCCGATGCCGAGCTGGTGGCCTGGGTCAAGGCCGTCGCCGGACATGCCCGCCGCATGGTGACGGTGTGCACCGGCGCGTTCCTTGCCGCCGAGGCGGGTCTGCTCGACGGGCAGCGCGTGACCACGCACTGGGCCTTCGCCGAACGTCTGGCGAGCGAGTTTCCCGCCATCGACGTCGACGCCGACCCGATCTTCGTCCGCACCTCGGACACCGTATGGACCGCCGCGGGGGTCACCGCGGGAATCGACCTCGCCCTGGCGCTGATCGAGGAGGACCACGGCACCGAGGTCGCCCAGACGGTGGCTCGCTGGCTGGTGCTGTATCTGCGCCGGCCCGGCGGACAGACGCAGTTCGCGGCGCCGGTGTGGATGCCGCGGGCCAGGCGCGACTCGATTCGCGAGGTGCAGGAGACGATCGAGGCCGAACCGGGCGGCCCGCACACCGTCGACGATCTGGCCCGCCGGGCCGCGATGAGCCCGCGCCACTTCACCCGGGTGTTCACGGCCGAGATCGGTGAGGCGCCCGGCCAATACGTCGAGCGCATCCGCACCGAAGCCGCGCGCCGACAGTTGGAGGAGACCGACGACACCGTCGTCGCGATCGCCGCCCGATGCGGCTTCGGTACCGCGGAGACGATGCGCCGCAATTTCCTTCGCCGCGTGGGCATTTCGCCCGACCAGTACCGCAAGGCCTTCGCTTAGCCGGAAAGGACGACACCAATGACCCAGATCGCCATCGTGGCCTATCCAGGATTCACCGCGCTGGACATGATCGGCCCCTACGAGGTGTTGCGCAACCTCCCGGGCGCCGACGTGCGGTTCGTCTGGCACGACGCCGGGCCGATCACCGCCGACTCCGGCGTGCTGGTCATCGGCGCCACGCACTCGCTGGCCGAAACGCCTTCTCCCGACGTGATTCTCGTCCCGGGAGGCCCCTCGACCCCGGTCCATGCGCGCGACGACGCGCTGCTCGACTGGCTGCGCCGCGCGCACCGCACCGCGAGCTGGACGGCGTCGGTGTGTTCGGGCTCGGTGATCCTGGCGGCCGCGGGGCTATTGCAGGGCCGGCGGGCGACGTCGCACTGGCTGACGATTCCCGCGCTGAAAGCCTTCGGCGCCGTTCCGGTGGGAGACGAGCGAATCGTGCACGAGGGCAACGTCGTCACCAGCGCGGGCGTGTCCGCCGGACTCGACCTCGCGCTGTGGCTGGCCGGACAGATCGGCGGCGAAAGCCGCGCCAAGGCAATCCAACTCGCGCTCGAATACGACCCGCAACCACCGTTCGACTCGGGCCACATGTCGAAGGCGTCGGCGACCACCAAGGCCGCGGCGACCGCGCTGCTGTCCAAGGACAGCGTGAAGCCGGCCAACGTGAAGGCCACGACCTTGCTGGCCTGGGAGCAGGCGCTGGGCAAGGTCCGGTCGCGGCGCCGGCGGCACGTCAGCCCGGTGGTCGCGCGCTAACACCAACGCCGAGTGTGCGATTCACGACGCGACACGCTGGTGATGCGTCGCAGACCGCACGCTCGGGTCGGCCTAGTTAGGCGTTGGGCTGCAGGATCTCGGTCGTGGCGAGCTGCCCGCCGGCCTGCATCCAGGCCGCGACGACACGGGGTGCGTCACGGTCGGGGTTGTAGATGTCCTCCTCGCTGGAGAACAGGCCGTCGCCGGCGTAGACCAGCCGGGTCCAGTTGGGGAACCAGAACGGTTCGCCGTCCGGATCGGTGGGGTGGTCCAGCAGGTTCTTGATCATGACGACGACGGCGTCGTTGTCCTCGTCGTGGGCGATCCAGTCGTTGGGGAAGCGCATGTGCGGAAACGGCGCCATCACCGCGACGATCCAGTCCCGCACCGCCTCGCGCCCGTGGAAGACGCCGTAGTGATGCTCGGTGTAGACGACATCTTCGGTGAACAGATCCGCGAACGGGCGCCAGTCGCCCGACGCGCTGCACCCTTCGACGACCTTGGTGTAGTTCTCGACGGCTTCGTCGATTTCTGCCCTGGTGAATTTGCCCATAGCGGACACACTAGAACGTGTTTCGGTTTTGGGTTGCCGGTTGCGAATAGGGTTATCGAATGAACGTGTGGGACCTGTTCGACTTGCGCGGCAAGCGCGCGTTGGTGACCGGCGCGTCCAGCGGCATCGGCAAGCAGGTGGCGCAGGCGTATCTGCAAGCCGGCGCCCAGGTCGCCCTTGCGGCACGGAATTTCGAAGCCTTGCAACGCATCGCCGGCGAGCTGTCCGCAGACGGAGAAGGCAACGTGGTGCCGATCCGTTGTGACGTCACGCAACCGAACCAGGTGGGCACCATGGTGGACCGGGTGATCGCGGAGTTGGGCGGCATCGACATCGCCGTGTGCAACGCCGGGATCATCGCCGTCACCCCGATGCTGGAGATGTCACCGGAAGAATTCCAGCGCATCCAGGACACCAACGTGACCGGAGTCTTTCTCACCGCGCAGGCGGCGGCCCGGGCGATGGTCCGGCAGGGACACGGTGGCGCCATCATCACCACCGCCTCGATGTCGGGCCACATCATCAACGTGCCGCAGCAGGTCGGCCACTACTGCGCCTCCAAGGCGGCCGTCATCCATCTGACCAAGGCGATGGCCGTCGAATTCGCGCCCCACAACATTCGGGTCAACAGCGTCAGCCCCGGCTACATCCTCACCGAACTCGTCGAGCCCCTCGAGGAGTATCACCGCCTGTGGGAGCCCAAGATTCCGCTGGGCCGCATCGGCCGGCCTGAGGAACTCATCGGCCTCTACCTGTATCTGGCCAGCGAGGCGTCCAGCTACATGACCGGTTCGGACCTCGTGATCGACGGCGGGTACAGCTGCCCGTAACGGGACGTCAGCGCTCGATCTCGCCGGAGATCCCGCGTTCGATGTTCGCCCGTGCGCCCGACGGCAGCACCAAGAGGCCGTCGAGTTCGTTACGGGCCACCTCGTAGGCGCGCTGACGTTCGTGCGCCGCCGCCGCGGGGTCGGCCGCCACCCGAAGCAGGCTCTGCGCGCGGGCGATCCGTTGCTGATCCGCCCGGGAAAAGTCGTTGCGGCGTCGGCGCATCGCCTCGGCCTCCGCGGCGTTGAACGCGGTCGCGTAATCCTCGACGGCGGCCATGTATTGCGCGGCGGCTTCCCGATCGTCGAGGAGATCTTCGGCCTTGACGGGCCGCAGGAAGTCGGCGCGGAGTTTGGCTTTGTGGAACGCGACCGTCAGCGCATCGCGCATGTCGGTCATGAGCGGAAAGTCCAGGAGCTTGGCGACGTCGAGTTCGTACTCGAGCCAACGATCGTCGGTGCGGCGGTGTTCGTCGAGGACACGCCGGATCGCGCGCCATTGGGCCGCGTGGTTGTTCGCGGCGGCTGGGCCGGCGGGCGCGTCGGGCAGCGGTGTCCGCTCGGATTCCCGCGCCCGCTCGTCGGCGCGCCGCCGGTAGGCGCCGAACGCACGCACCGCGGCCACGATCGCGCCCGTCAGCGGCAGGATGAGGATCAGCAGCTCCGCCAATCGGAATAGCAAGCCCACATGGCCAGGATGCCATCAGGACGGTCGGTGTCCGGCCTGCTCCGCCGCCGCGCGAATCCGATCAGTGGGCGCCCAGGCCGCCACCGAGGTATTCGGCGCGGCATGCGCGACGGGCGAGCTTGCCGCTGGTCGTCCGTGGGATGGCCCCCGCCGGTAAGAGGCGCACGTCCGCGACGGTCAGACCGTGGCGCTGCGAGACCGCTTCACGAATCGCCCCGATCGCCGGCTGTGGGTCCTGACGGCTGGTGCCGGCGGCGCGTTCGGCGACGACGACGAGCCGGTCGGCGGCCGGGTCCTGCTGGGCCGGTACGGAAAACGCCGTCACGTATCCGCGCCGAACCATCGGGGACGCCTCCGCGACGGTGGCCTCGATATCGTGCGGATAGTGGTTGCGGCCCTCGATCGTGATGAGGTCCGCCATCCGCCCCGTCACGTACAGCTCGCCGTCGAGGTACACGCCCAAATCGCCGGTGCGCAGCCATGGGCGTTCGAGGTCGGCGCCCTCAGCGTGGCTGCCATCGGTGCGTCGCGATCGCAGTGCGGCGCCGAACGCCAGCCGGGTCTCTTCGGGGAGTCCCCAGTATCCGCGACCAATGTTGTTGCCCTGCAACCAGATTTCACCCACCTCGCCGTCCGGCAATTCGGCGGCGCTGCCGGGGTCGACGATCACGGCCCATTCGCTGCGTGCCACCTGCCCGCATGACACCTGAGCGACGGCGTTGGGGGCGTCCGCGGGCACGCGCACCGCGTGCCCGGCGCCCAGCTGTTCGCGGTCGAAGTACACCGCCGTCGCCTCGGCCACCGGCGCGATGGTCGCGACGAGCAACGTTCCCTCGGCGATGCCGTAGGACGGATTGAACGCGGTGCGGGGCAACCCGTATGGCGCGAACGCCTTGTTGAACGTCCTGATCGCGTCGATGCTGACGGGCTCGGAGCCGATGATCATCACCACGTTGCGCAGGTCGATGTCCTCGCCGCCGGTGGGCAGGCCGCGCTGCGCCGCCCACTCGTAGGCGAAGTTCGGCGCCGCGGTGACGACATTGCCCTGCCGCGAGCCGTCGGACAATGCCTGGATCCACCGCAGCGGCCGGCGGACGAACGCGGCTGGAGACATCAGGGTGGAATGGCCGCCGTAGACGGCCGGAAAGCCGATCATCGACAAACCCATGTCGTGGTAGAGCGGTAACCAGCTGACGCCGTGAGTGTTTCGGTCCAGCAGGTCGATCGACAGAATCATCTGCACCAGGTTGGTGCCGACCGCGCGGTGGGTGATCTCGACGCCGACCGGCGGCCGGGTGGAGCCCGACGTGTACTGCAGGTGCGACACATCGTCCATGCCGAGCTCGGTCGCCACGAACGACTCACCCGCCGAGTCGGGAATCCGGTCGATGGCGATCACCTGCGGCCGGCCCAGGTGCGGGTGACCGGCTAAGAATCCCGCGACCGCGCCTTCCGCGGCGGTGGTGGTGAGCAGGACCGTGGGCTTCGAGTCGCGCAACGCGGTATCGAGGCGCTCGGCATGCCCGGGCAATTCCGGGGCGAACAGCGGCACCGCGATGGTTCCCGCCTTGACCGCCGCGTAGAAGCCGGCGACGTAGTCGATGCCCTGCGGCGCGAGGACCGCAACGCGCTCACCACGGCTCGCGACTTGTTGGATGCGCGCGCCGATGGCTTCCAGCCGCACGCCGAACCGGGTCCACGTCACCTCTTCGGCTTTGCCATTCCCCTGGCCGCTGTAGTCGAGGTAACGATAGGCCACGGCGTCACCGACGTTGGCGATGTTGCGGTCGATCAGCGATATCAGGTTGACGCCGGGCGGCAGCGCGATATTTCCGTCGCCGTCCAGGCAGTCCTCGATTCGAAGCAGCCCGGGGACACCGGCGTCATGCCGGGAGCCGTGATCCATGGGTGCCAGTCTAGGCAAGCCGTTTCCGCGGTCCCTGCGCCGACGAAGCGGGCAAACGCCAAGCGACGCGGCCGCATTCGCTCATTCCGTGAGGTGTAGGTGGCCCCCGAGCCGGGGGTTCGGCGGGTGGGCGGTAGCCTACCGGCGAGCGCAGTCCAGGGCCATCGAGGGCCGTAGCGTTTGCTATCACCAGGAGTTGTCATGTCGGGCCGCAAGTTCTCCTTCGAAATCACCCGTACCAGCAGCGCGCCCGCCGCGACGCTGTTTCGGCTCGTCGCCGATGGCGCCAACTGGTCGCAGTGGGCCAAGCCGATCGTTTTGCGCTCGAGTTGGGCCCGCCAGGGCGATCCCGCGCCGGGTGGGATCGGGGCCATCCGCAAGGTGGGCATGTGGCCCGTCTTCGTGCAGGAGGAGACCGTCGCGTACGAGCCGGACCGCCGCCACGCCTACAAGCTGGTGGGACCGCCGACCCCGGCCCAGGACTACGCCGGCGAGGTGGTCTTCACGCCGAATGCGGCCGGCGGCACGGACATCCGGTGGACCGGCTCATTCACCGAGGGCGTTCGCGGAACGGGACCGGTGATGCGCGCCGCGATGGGCGGGGCGGTCCGATTCTTCGCCGGCCGCTTGGTCAAGGCCGCCGAACGCGAGTCGAACACCGGGCGGTAGCAGTCCGCGAAATACGCGATACGCGAAGCACACTCGCGAGGATGGTCGCGGCTGTGCGCCGCTACTTGGAGCCGACCTCGTCCTGATACTTCTTGGTCATGTGCGCGACGGCGTCGAGCTGTGACTGCGCGAGGCTCTCCCGGGCCTGCCCGGCGCGCGCCGCGGCGTCCAGCGTCGGCTGCGCCTGGCCCTGGAAGTGCGGCATCACTTCGGCGGCGAACAATTCGGCGGACCGTTTGGTGGCGGCGGGGTTCGCCCACTCGTGACCCATCTGCAGCATGCAACCGAACCCGCCGGACTGGTCCCACAGCCGCTGCACCTGCTCGCGCGCCCGCTCGGGCGTGCCGATCACGCCGGCCCCGTTGTCGTTGATCACATCGATCATCTCGTCGAGCTGTTCTCCCGGCATCGTCATCTGCGGGAAGGTGGCCACCTTCTGGAAGTACCGGAACCACGGCTCGATGCCGAACTTGACCTCTTCGCGGGCCTGCTTTTCGGTCTCGGCGAGATGGAACAGACCGACCAGGCTCCAGTTCCCGCGGTCGACCTGCGCGCCGAACGTCGCCGCGCGCTCCTCGACGATGTCCCAGTGGTAGGACAGCGCGTTGAAGCCCTCGACGGTCAGCGTCGCCCCGATGGACAGCAGGCCGATGCCGTGCTTGCCGGCCAGCCGCGCGCCCGTCGGCGAGGCGACCGCGGCCACCGACAGCGGGATCCCGCCGTCGGAGTACGGGGCAAGCTGCAACCGGGCATCGAACAGCTGGTGGGTCGCCGTTTTGGCGCTCACCGTCTCCCCCGCGAGCAGCCGGACGACGATGTCGAGGTTCGTTTCCAGCAGCTCCCGCGTGTCGGTGGGGGTGAGACCGATCATCGACGAGTCGCTGGGCAGCGAGCCCGGACCGACGCCGCCGATGATGCGGCCATGTGTGAGATGGTCCAGCAGCATCAGGCGGTCCGCGACCCACAGCGGATTGTGATACGACAGCGAAATGACCCCGGTGCCGAACCGGATTCGCTTCGCACGTTCGGCGGCGGCGGCGATGAAGATCTCCGGGGAGCTGATGATTTCGCTCCCGGCCGAGTGGTGCTCGCCCATCCAGACTTCGTCAAAGCCGAGGGCGTCGAGGTGCTCGATGAACTCGAGATCGCGTTGCAGGGCCAGCGTCGGATTGGTGCCCGCGCGATGGAAGGGGGCGATGAAATATCCAAACCTGAGCTTGCCCATGGGATCCCTTTGCAGTCGAGTCCCCCGAACCATAGCTCAAAGGACGCTGCGGGAAGCCGGAAGAAATAAGCCCAGAGTTATCAGCCGGTGGGGCCAGGTAACCATGACCCCACCGGCTAGGGCAACAAGTCTGGGACTTCGAACTAGAACGGGCTCAACGACAGTGGCTGATCACGGGTAGCCGCCGCAGACGTTGCCGACGCACCCGCCGCCACCGCCCGGGCCACCGCCGCCACCGCCGACGCCGGGGATGCTGCCGCCGCCGCCACCGGGACCGCCGCCACCGGTCGGGCCACCGGGGATGCTGCCCCCGCCGCCACCGGGACCGCCGCCACCGGTCGGGCCACCGGGCACATTGCCACCACCGCCGCCGGGACCACCGCCGCCCTCACCGGGTGTCGTGGAGGGCGCGACGCTCGAAGACGGCGTGGTCGTCGGGGTGGTCGTGCTGCTTGGCCCTTCTTTGTGCCCGCCGCCGCAGCCGACCGCCAGTACGAGCATGGCCGCGCCGCCGAACAGGGCGACCGTTGTCCTCGGTCCAGATCCCATCAGATCCCCCAATCTCCACGTGCGCCACGTCGCGGCGCCCACTGTTTCTTACCCCGGGGCATGGGCGCGCAAACTACTTCCGGCGGCGAGTTTGCGATGCACGACGGTGGCCGTCACGCGGGCGATCGCGGGCCATCGGGAAAGAGCGGGTTAGCGATTCACGGGCGGAGCCGTAGCGGCACAAGGGAATGTGCCAACGCGGGGCACCATCGAGGCTTTGAAGCCGATGGCCCATCTCGGGCCTATGGACCATCGGCGAAACAAATCGTATCTGTGTCCGGCGCTTGCCGTGGGCGAAATGTCTTACTCGCAAATTAGAAAATTTCTTATATTCACTAAGTAGACCGTCCTCGGAGCGAACTCAGGCGGCCGCGAAAGGCCGTGACCAGGGCCGCGGCTGCATCGCGGCTACCCCTCCTTGGTGATCAGCTTGCGCAGCGCCACGCGATCGGGCTTGAGCAGTTCGGCGATGCGGGGCTGGTTCACCTCGGCGACGATGATCTCGCCGACCTCCTGGTAGACCTCGCTGAAGATACCGTGGGACTTCATCTTCGAGGTCTGATAGAGGTTGTCCTCGGTCGGCGTCACGTAGATCACCCCGTCGGCCTTGAAGCGGTGCACCAGCCAGAGGTGAATCAAGGTCATCAGCCGCTTTTGCCGGAGCTTCTCCGCGAAGGTGTTCTGGTCGCGCACCTGCAGGATGCTGCGGCCGTGCCGGTCCTTGATCGGATCGACGACCACGTTGGCCAGCTGCTCGTCGCCGTTGCCGTAGATGCCGAGTTCGAGCACGTCCGAGCCGGCCCGGCGGGGCCGCAGTTGCACCCGCAGTTTCTCGCCGAGGTCGTAGTTTTCGCTCCACATCGCCAGCCACTCCTCGAGCAGCTTCTTGGGCACCTCGGTCTGCACCAGGTGCTGGTGCTGGGTCGAGCCCTCGCCCATCGACTTGGTGGTGGCGGTGCGCCCCGAGGATGCCGTCAGCGCGGCGTCGCTGCGCGGCCCCCCGACCAGGGTTTGCGGTGTGCGGTAAGGGGATTCGACCAGGCGCATCTTGCGCTGCAGCCGGGCCAGCGCCAGCATGCCGTCCTGTTGCAGCGAGGTGGCGAACTCCTCGGCGGCGACGCCGTCGATCTGGTGTCCGCCGTAGGTGATGAAGTTGAAGACGAAACCCATCTTGCCCAGTTCCTCGGGGAACTGCTTCATCTGCTCGTCGGTCATGCCGGTGGTGTCCCAGTTGAACGACGGGGACAGGTTGTAGGCCAGCATCTGGTCGGGGAACTTGGCGTGGATGGCGTCGGCGAACTGCCGGGCGTCGGCCAAGTCCGCGGTCTTGGTCTCCATCCAGAGAATGTCGGCGAACGGCGCGGCCGCCAGCGATTTGGCGATGGCGTACGGGATGCCGCCACGGATCTGGTAGTAACCCTCGGGCGTCTTCGACAGTTCGCAGTCCCAACCGGGGTCGACGCCCAATTCCTTCGCCTTGGCCTTGGCGGAGTACAGCGAGGCAGTCGCCGCGAAAGCCCGCCATTCGTCGGCGCTCATATCGGCCGGTTCGCCCTCGCTGGCGGCGAACGCGAGCACATCGGCGACGGCCTCGCCGTAGGTCATCAGGCCGGCGTCGTCCTCCCAGGCGGCCACGAACCGCGACTCGACTTGGTCGAACAGGTCATCGATCGATTGTTGGCCGTTCTCGCGCCAGGCGTTGACGGCGTCGGAGATCACGCCCTGGATCCCTTGGCGCTCAAGCCATGCGGCGGCCTCCGCGTACTCGCCTTCGGGCAACGCGTAAAGCAGGTGCCCGTTGAGATCCTTGACACCCAACTCGTAGAAGCGACGCACCAACGCCAGGAAGCACGACTTGTACGAAGGAATCTTGAGGTTGGTGGCGCCGAGCAGGAACGGCTGATCGCGCTCGTCGGCCCGGCTGTCCAGCAGGTTGGCGGCCTCGGCGTCGGTGCGCGCGACGATGATGCCCGGAACCTTCATGATGTCGAGCTGGAAGCGCGCGGTATTGAGGCGTTTGATCTGTTCGTCGGATGGCACCAAGACCTTTCCGCCCTGGTGTCCGCACTTCTTGGTGCCGGGGCGCTGGTCCTCGATGTGGTAGCCGGGCACGCCGACCTCGACGAACCGGCGGATCAGGTTGCGCACGTGCGGGTCACCGCCGTGGCCGGTGTCCGCGTCGGCGATGATGAACGGCCGGTAGTCGTAGGTCGTGGCCGCGGCGCGCTGCTTCTCGCTCATCTGCAGGCGCTGGTACTGCTGGTTGCGGTCGGCGGTGAGCAGGGCGCGCACCAGCACCGCGGCGTCGTCGGGCACCTGGCTCAGCGGGTAGCTGGCCAGGTCGGGTCCGGGATCTTCAGTGGTGGAGCCCTTGGCCGAGGTGGCCCAGCCGCCCAGATAGATCCCCTCGATGCCCATCCGCTTCATCGCCACCGCCTGGCCGGGCGAGTACGGGCCGAACGTCGTGATGCTCTTCTTCTGGGCGAACAGCTCGCGCAACCGCTCATAGAAGGCCGCCGCCGCGTCGCGTGCCACGGTGTAGTCGGTCGGGATAGTCCCGCGCTGCTCGGCTACCTGGCGGGCGGTGTAGAGGCGGGTGATCCGGGAAAAGCGCGGATCGTCGAAGTATTGCTGCGTGGCAGCGACCTCGTCGTCGAACGACGGCCGGACTTGCGTGTCCTTATCGATGATCGCCATGTCTTACGCCCCTCTCCGGCACGACTCCACTGAACGTGAGTCTATCCCCGCGAACGGCAGTTCAATCAGGAGTCGAAAGATCGGGCCAAAACAGTCGTGAAACGCTTGGGACACAACATGTTTCAGTTCACTATCGCTCACGGCTGGGCCACTACGCGGCCAGCCAGTCCCGCTGACGACGGACGAATGCCGCATCGACGACCTTGCCATGGCCCGGGACGTAGATGGCGTCGGGGCCACCGACCGCGAGCAGCCGGTCCAGGGTGGCCGGCCACGCCGCCACGTCGGAATCGGCGTCGATCGCGGGGTCGGCGGACTCCTCGACCAGATCACCGGTGAACACCACCACCCGCTCGCCGGCGTTGGTCGCCGGCGCGAGGACCACCAGGTCCGAGGCGGTGTGGCCGCGTCCGAGGTATGAGATCGTCACCGTCCGGTCCCCCAGATCGACCGAGGCGTCATAGACGCCGCGGGGCGGAGGGCGTAACGCGGCGATCGCCGCGTCCACCTCGGCGGCGTCGGCACCGTGACGCAGCGCGTCCGCGCGGATCTGGTCGGTCGACGACGTGAGATGCCCGACCACCTCGGGCGCGCAAAGTATCTCCGCCTGCCCGAACAGCGAGGAGCCCAGGACGTGGTCGAAGTGCTTGTGCGTCAAGACGATATGGCTCACCGGTCGCCCGGCAAGCCAACGGACGTCGGCGTCGACCGCGGCCGCTTCGGTCAGCGTGGTGCCCGTGTCGATGAGCAACGTTGCCGCGCGGCCGCACACCAGACCGATCGTGACATCGCAGAACGGGAGCCGGCAGCGATGCACGCCGCCGGTCAGCGTTTCCCAGGCGAAATGCACACCCTGGAAGGTAACCCCCGGGGCTTGCCTCCGGGCGCTGACGCGGTCGGTTTCGAGCGTCATCGCACCGGCTATCTCCCCGACATGGCTATCACCGATTCCCGCGAAGTCGTCATCGAAGCGACGCCGGACGAAATCCTGGATGTGCTGTTCGACCTCGAGTCGTTGACCGAATGGTCGTCGGCGCACAAAAAGGTCGAGGTCCTCGAGCGCGACGATCAGAACCACCCGATTAGATCCAGACAGGTGGTCAAACTCGTCGGAGTCAGCGATGAACAGGAACTCGCCTACACCGTTCACGACGATGGCGTCGGCTGGACCCTGGTCAGCTCCAAACAACAACGCGCTCAGGAGGGGCGGTACACGTTGACGCCCGACGGGGACTCGACCCGGGTCCGCTTCGATCTCACCGTCGACCTGGTGGCACCCGTTCCCGGATTTCTGGTCAAGAAGGGCGCCAAGAGCCTGATGGACACGGCCACCGAGGGATTGCGCAAGCGGGTACTCGAAGTCGAGAAGCGCGGTAAGTAACCGCGTGCGTCGCCGCGAAACGGGTGCTTCCGCAGCGCGACCGGGCGGGTCAGACTGTCTTCATGGACACGACTGCGGTGTTTCGTCGAATCGCAGCGCTCATGGGCGGGGCGACGCTGCTGGGGACGCTGGCCGGCTGCGGCTCCGCTGGTGATAGCCCTCCGACGTCGTCTCCGGCGCCGAAGGTCACGACGCTCGGGAAGACGGCGCCCAACGCGCCCGCGGGCGGGCCACTGACGATCAGCAGTCCGGCCTTCGCCGACGGCGCGCCGATTCCGGTGCAGTACACGTGTAAAGGCGCCGACATCGCACCGCCGTTGGCGTGGTCGGCCCCGCTGGGTGCGGCCCTGGTCGTCGATGACCCCGACGCCCCGGCCGGGTTGTACGTCCACTGGGTGGTGATCGGAATCGCGCCCGGGGCCGGCAGCACGGCCGAGGGCCAGACCCCGGCCGGCGCCATCACCCTGCCGAATACGGCCGGCCAGCCGGCGTATCAGGGCCCCTGTCCCCCGGCCGGAACCGGCACGCACCGTTATCGGTTCACGCTCTATCAGCTTCCCAACGACTACCGGCTGCCCGGCGGCCTGGCCGGCGTGCAGGCCGCACAGGCGATCGCCGGCGCCGCGACCGCCCAGGCCCAGCTCGTGGGGGCGTTCGGCGGCTGATCCGTCCTCGTCAGGACGCGTCGTCGAGCACCTGATAGCCGGCGTTGTACCCGGGGGTGAAGGTGATGCCCGGTCCGCCATGACAGCCGGCGCCGCCCAGGTAGAGGCCGTCGATCGGGATGGGCAGATCGAGGAAGCCCCTCGGTCCGGGCCGGTTGGGGCCCATCAGGTCTGGGTGCAACAGCCCGTGGCAGAAGTCGCCGTCGGGCGCTCCGAACATGGTGTTCATGTGGTAGGGCGCGAACGTGATGTGCCGTATCACGATGTCCTTGAAGTTCGGCGCGAACCTGGTGATCTTGTCGATAACCCGTTGCGCCATCTCGTTTTTGAGGTGTCCATGCTGCGCGCGGCTGACTTCGACCGGAAACGCATAGGCGAACGCGCTCGCCGCGTGCTTGCCCGGCGGCGCCATTGCGGGGTCGTGGACCGATGGGATCTGCATGCCCATCGACGGATTGTCCGGGACGATGCCCCGCCGGCAGTTTTCCCAGTGCAGTTGTTGGGATTCGGGCGACCCGAAGATGCCGATCGACTGTTGCATGCCGTCGGCGTTGAGGAACTCGTACGGCGGGGCGAATTCGGGCAGCCCGTCCAGGGCGAAGTGGATCTGCACGAACGAGGCTCGGTGGTCGCGACCGGACACACGCGAGACAAGCTCCGCCGGAACGTGTTCGGGTGCGACGAGGTCGGTGAGAGTGACATCGGGTGACAGGTTGGACACCACGATCGGAGCCGCGATCGTCGACCCGTCGCGCAGTCGCACGCCGGTCACCCTCTGCTGGTCGACGAGGATCTGCTCGGCCTTGGTGCGAAAGCGGATCTCGCCGCCATGGGAGATGAAGAGCTCGCGTAGGTGTTCGGTGAGTGCGCCGATGCCGCCCTTCAGCTTGGTCATCATCGCGGTGCTGCCGTCGGGCACCGCCAGCGCGAACGCCAAACATGTTGCGCTGCCCGGGGTATACGGGCCGCGGTAGGTCGAGTTGACGGCTAGGAACGCCAGCATCCCGCGCATGACCGCGTGCCTTTGCTTGTCGGGCAGGTAGCGGTCGATCACGTCCATCGCCGAGCCGAACAGCATTTCGTGAATGGCCCGGCGTTCGGCGTCGTTGGTCGCGCAGGCATACATTTCGTCGAGGGTCTTGGGCGGCCGGCGCACGTCGAAGCGACCCAGCGCCTTCGCCGGTGCCTGGCTCCAACCGATCAATTCGGCCATGCCGGTGACGGCCTCGATTCCGTGTCTCTCGCCCAGGTGCGTCATCAGTTGCATCGGATCGCGATAGAAGATCATCGGTTCTTCGCCGTGTTCGCCGAGGTTGATCGACATCACCTCGGGCTCCACCGCCGGCAGCGTGTCGAGCCCGAGGTCTTTGGTGAGCTCGCTTGCCATGGGGAACTGCACCGAACCGGCGATCTCGTATCGGAAGCCGTCGATCAATTCGACCGTCGCCGCCATGCCCCCGGCATAGGTGTTGGCTTCCAGGCACACCGTGCGCAGGCCCGCGCGTTGCAGAATCGCCGCAGCGGTCAGCCCGTTGTGCCCGGCGCCCACCACGATGGCGTCGTAATCCGTTGTGCTCATGGCCCTCGCCTTCGTCGGGTTATCGAATGCAGAATATGTCAGTACTGACATAAATGGAAGGTGTCAGTATTGACCACTTCGGCTGGGATACGATCTCCCCTGAGATGACCGCCCTGGGCAACCGTCATGAACAACGACGACGATCGACGCATGAGGCACTTCGTCGTGCGGCGTTGAAGAGCTTCGCCCGCAAGGGTTTTGCGAATGTCACCGTCACCGAGCTGGCGCGCGAGGCCGGCGTCACCGAGCGCACCTTCTTCCGGCACTTCCCCACCAAGGAAGCCGTCCTTTTCCAGGACTACGAGTCACAGCTGGAATGGCTGGCCGAGGCGCTCGCGCAACGCCCGCCGTCCGAGTCGTTGTTCGATGCGGTGCTGGCAAGCGTTTCCGCGTTTCCCCACGACCTCGAAGTGGTCCGCCAGGCCGCGACCGCGCGCGCCGAGCTGATCAGCGCCGACCGGATCGCCGGCCACCTACGGGTGGTGCAATCCTCGTTCGCCGGCGTGCTCACCGATTTCGTCAGGAAGCGCAACCGGGATCTGGCGGACATCGACCTCGCCGCCGAGGTCGCGGGTTCTGCGCTGGCCGCCGCCCTCGTTGCGGCAGTGGAGAATTGGGGCCGCAAGGGTTGCGCGGGCGACCTCGGCGAAGACGTTGCCGCGAGTCTGGATCTGGTGCGCTCCGGTCTGGCGCGGCTTGCCTGAGCAACCGAGGGATTTCCGCGGCCCTAACGTCGGTTGCAGTAGACGTCCCGTCCGCGCCAGCTGAAGCGAGTAACACCATGCCACTGCCTACGCGTCTGACGGAGTTTTTCGGTATCAGGCACCCCATCCTGCTCGCGCCGATGGCCCTGGTCTCCGGGGGCCGGCTCGCGGCGGCGGTGACATCGGCAGGTGGCCTGGGCCTGATCGGCGGGGGCTATGGCGATGCCGAATGGCTGGAGCGCGAATTCGACCACGCCGCCGGCACGCGAGTCGGATGCGGATTCATCACCTGGAGCCTGGCCCGTGATCCGCGTCTGCTCGACATCGCGCTGGCTCGGCGACCGGCGACGGTCATGTTGTCCTTCGGGGAGTTGCGGCCCTTCGCCGATCGCATCCACGCCGCCGGCGTTCCGCTCACCGCCCAGGTGCAGAACCTGGACCAGGCGCGCCGGGCCCTGGATGCCGGGGCAGAGGTCATCGTGGCGCAGGGCGGCGAGGCGGGCGGGCACGGGATGAGCGTGCGTTCGACGTTCACGTTGGTGCCCGAGGTCGTCGACTTCGTCAGCGAACGCTCCCCCGACACATTGGTCGTGGCCGCCGGCGGCGTCGGCGATGGCCGCGGGCTGGCGGCCGCGCTGGCCTTGGGTGCTGACGGCGCCCTCGTGGGCACCAGGTTCTGGGCGTCGCCGGAGGCGCTGGTGTCACCGCGGGCGCAGCAGCGGGCCGTGGCCGCCCGCGGAGACGACACCGTGCGCACCCGCGCCTATGACGTTGTGCGCCGCCTCGATTGGCCCGCCGAGTACAACGCGCGGGCGCTGCGCAGCGCCTTCCTGGACACCTGGCACGGTCGCGAGTCCGAGCTGTCGGCACAGCTGGACCAGGCGGTCACTGACTACGAGAAGGCCGTTGCCGCCGGGGATTTCGATACGGCCGCGATACTGATCGGCGAAGGCGTGGGGGGCGTCCGCGGCGTCCGTCCCGCGGCTGACATCGTCGCCGACATGGTCAGCGAAGCGGCGCACATCCTGAATCGCGACGCGACGGCCTAGACAGCCGAGCGAGGGGTCTGGTTTGCTCAGCTCGATACCCCATTGCGCGGGCAGGATTCGCCGACGGAATCCCCGCCGCGATGATCGGCCGCAACATCGAACGACCCTGTGCTATCGACCTTTACCCGCTCCCTACCGACACATGTAAGGACCCCATGGACATCGCCACCGTCGACGAACTGCTGAGCACCACCCGATCGGTGCGCAAACGGCTCGACCTGACCCGGCCGGTCGGCCGCGACGTGATCCTCGAGTGCATCCAACTGGCAATGCAGGCGCCCACGGCGAGCAACACGCAGGACTGGCGTTGGCTGGTGATCACGGACCCGGACAAACGCGCCGCCATCGCCGAGATCTACCGGAGCGTCGGCGCGCAGTACCTGGCGTACGCGGCGGACAACGCGACGGATCCGCAGACGCAGCGGGTGTACCAGAGCGCGATGAGCCTGACCGAAACGTTGGGGGACGTCCCGGTACACGTCATCCCCTGCCTCAACCAGCGCATCGACACCGCCGAACCGGGCATCGCCGCGGCGGCATGGGCGTCCATCATCCCGGCCGGCTGGAGCTTTCTGCTGGCGCTGCGCTCGCGTGGGCTGGGATCGGTGTGGACGACAATGCATCTGTTCAAGGAGCGGGAGGTGGCCGACCTGCTCGGCATTCCCCCCACCGTCACGCAGGCCGCGCTGTTCCCCGTCGCCTACACGCTCGGCACCGACTTCCGGCCGGCCGTGCGGCCGCCGGCGGCGACCATCACCTTCTGGGATGGCTGGGGGGAAAGCTGATGCAGTCCCACGCCGCGCGATTTCACAACGAGATGAATTAGGTTCTTGACCCCGGTACCCTCGATCCCTATGGGTGGAGTACCTAGGGCGGCACGGTTGGCTGCCGCGAGCCTGATGATCGCGGGGTGGGCCGCGTCGACGGTCGTTGCCAGCGCCGATCCCGACGAGACGCGGGGTCCCGCGCCCGGGCCCGCGGCCTCACCAGCACCGGCCGCCTCCCCGGCGCCGTCACCTGCACCTTCGGCAGCCCCGTCGCCCGCAGCGTCGCCTGGGGCCTCGCCGGCACCCGCCCCGGCAGGGCCGAAGACCACCATCGACAAGGACGGCATCTACGCGGTGGGGACCGACATCGTCCCGGGCATCTACAGCTCAGGTGGTCCCGTCGGCAACGGCACGTGCTACTGGAAACGGACCGGCAACCCCGACGGCGCGCTCATCGACAATGCCATGACCAAAAAGGCGCAGGTAGTTCAGATCGAGCCGGGCGACAAATCGTTCAAGACCTCGGGCTGCCAGCCCTGGCAACTGACGCCGGACGCGGTTCCGCCCTCGCAAGCGCCGCCCGCGGGCGTGCAGGGCACGCTCGGCATCCTCAACGGTCTGTTGGGTGGGAACGCGCAGCGGCCTCCGCAGGCGTCGCCTGCTCCGCAAGCCCCGGCACCGGCCCCATCGCCGGCACCGGCGCCGGCCCCGGCTGCGCCCGCCCCGCAAGCCGCGCATTCCTGATCGGCCCGCCGGCGCCGTGGCCAGCACGCAGCAGATCGTCGTGGTCGGCGCCGGCGTCAGCGGATTGACGTCGGCCATCTGTTTGGCCGAGGCGGGCTGGCCGGTCCGGGTATGGGCGGATGCCACGCCCAAACAAACGACTTCGGCGGTGGCGGGCGCCGTGTGGGCGCCCCCGCGGCCCGCGGAACGCGCGGGCGAGACGCTGCGTTGGACCGAGCACTCTTTGCAGGTGTTCCGTGATCTCGCCGGGGATCCCGACTCCGGCGTGCTGCTGGCGCCGGCCCTGGCCGTCGGCGAGCTGACCGCCGCCGAGGCGATGTCGTCCGCGGCCGCGCTGATCCCCGGCCTGCGGCCGGCCGACCCCGCCGACATCCCACCGGGTTTCGGAACCGGATTTCGCGCCACCGTGCCGATGATCGACATGCCGCACTATCTCGATTACCTGACCCGGCGGCTGGCGGCGGCCGGCTGCGACATCGAAGAACATCCCGTTCGATCCCTGGCCGAGGCGGCCGACACCGCCGAAATTGTGGTCAACTGCACCGGCCTCGCCGCGGGCGCGCTCACCGGCGACCCCACCGTGCGGCCGCTATTCGGCCAGCATGTGGTGCTCACCAATCCCGGTCTGCAGCAACTGTTTCTGGAACTGAACGACGGCCCGGAATGGACCTGCTACTTCCCCCACCCGCAGCGGGTGGTGTGCGGTGGAATCAGCATCCCCGACCGGTGGGACACCGCCGCGGAACCCGAAGTGACCGAACGCATCCTGCGACGCTGCCGCCGAATCGAGCCGCGACTGGGCGACGCCGAGGTGATCGAGGTCATCACCGGGCTGCGGCCCGACCGCCCCTCGGTGCGCGTGGAGGCCGAACCGCTCGGGCGGGCGCGCTGCATCCACAACTACGGTCACAGCAGCAACGGCGTCACCCTGTCCTGGGGCTGTGCGCGTGACGTGGTGAGCCTGGCCGGCAGCCGCTGATCTCACGCACCGGTGCGGCGAATTATCAAGGACAGCAACCAACTGACGATCGACAAGACGATCGCCGCCCAGATGGCGGTCCACCAAAAGTGGTCGATCTGCAGCCCCCAGTGGGTGGTGTGCTCGGTGATCCGCGCTGTGATCCAGAGCATCAGCGCGTTGATGACGACATGGAACAGGCCGAGCGTCACGATGTAGAGCGGGATCGACAAGATCTGGACGATCGGCTTGATGAACGCGTTGACCAAGCCAAAGATCACGGCGACGACGAAGATGATGCCGACCCGCTCGAGCCTCGTGCTGCCGCCCACGAAGCTCAGGCCATGCACGAAAAGGGTAACGATCCACAACGCGAATCCGGTCAGCGCGGCACGCACCAAAAAAGGGCCCATGCTCGTAAATCCTGCCATCCGGACCGCGAAGGTAAGCAGGAATCGGCGCGGTTAGTTCTGACCGGGGTGACCGGCTTCGCCCGTCGGTTCTCGTGCCTCGCTCGCTCGCGATTTCGGATATCGGGAACGTATATTGAATTCCCTTGTGTCACTGTGTTTTCAGTGGTCACAATTCGGGGTTTTGTGTCGGTGGGTCTTCGTAATGTCTGCGGCATGGGTTCGAGTACGCGTGAGGAGATCGTCGAAGCCTTCGACGCGCTCGACGCCGCCCTCGAGGGCGTGGCAGGGCTGAGTTTTGATGCGCTGGCCCCTCGGGAGTGCCTGGCGCTGTTGGAGCGCTGCGAAAAGGCGCGCCGCCGCCTGCCCGTGCCCGAGCATGCGTTGATCAATCACCTGGCCCGCCAAGCCAGCATCCAAGAACTCGGCGCCAAACTCGATCAGGCGATCGCCGACCGGTTGCGGATCAGCCACACCGAGGCCAGCCGGCGGGTCAAACAGGCCGCCGATCTGGGCCCGCGCCACGGCCTGACCGGTGAACCCCTGCCCCGGTGCTGGCCGCCACCGCCGCCGCCCAGGCCCGCGGCGAACTCGGCGCCGGACACATCGCGGTGATCCGCCGGTTCTTTCGCCGG
>NZ_JAEKMI010000037.1 GCF_020217485.1 Mycobacterium sp. WUMAC-067
ATTCGCCAGCACCACATCGCTGTACACCAGTGTTGGCAGCGACTTTCGGACCCGCACCCTGCGCCGCGTGCTCGACCAGACCATCAAGGATGCGCTCTCGCTGGGAGAGGAAACCTCATGAAACGCGAAGTCGACTACAGCTGGCGACTGGCCGAGCTCATGGCCGCTCATGGCATGCACAACAGCACCGACCTGATCCCCCGGCTCGCCGAGCGTGGGATACAGCTGTCCCGGCCCCAGGTGTACCGCGTCGTTCATCAACGGCCCGAACGTGTCTCACTGCAGCTGATGGCGGCGTTGTGCGACATCCTGGGCTGCGGCGTCGAAGACCTGGTCACAGTAACCGCCACCGACGTCCGCCGCCGCAAGACCGCCTCGGGCACGACCCCGCCCGCGCCGAACGTCGTCGAACTCAACAAATCGGTCCGACCACGGCGCGCCCGAGTCATCACCGATGACCATTGACCCAAAGCCCCGCTCGACACGACGTGGAAGGCCACCGGTCACTGATGGTGACCAAGAGTGCAGCAGGTGCCACCGCATGGCCAACAAACTGCGGGTGTATTGGCCCGGTGATCAGCTCTGCCACAGCTGCTTCTACGCCGCGATGCGCACGCATGGCATCTGCCCGCTCTGCGGCCACGATGGCGTCCTACCAGGACGCGCGAACCACACCGACCCACGGCCGGTCTGCCTGACCTGCTCCGGCATCCCCGGCAACTTCACCTGCCGGACCTGCAAACAGGAAGGCGAGATCTACCGCAACGGCGTTTGCGCCCGATGCGCACTGCGCGATGACCTCTGCCGGATCCTGTTGCACCACCCGGCAGACTCTGCCGCGATGGAGACCCTCATCGAAGTACTGTGCGGCGTGGACCGGCCCGAGAGCATCCTGACCTGGAAACGCAGCCAGAAGGTCCTGGAAATGCTCGGCGGGATCACCTCCGGCGCAATACCACTCACCCACGACGGCCTCACTGCAGCGGGCCGCGGCAAACACATCGGCCACCTACGATCGATCCTGGAGCACCATGGACTGCTCCCACCACGAGACGAACACCTGGCACGCTTCGAAGAATGGTTGAGCGCCAAACTGGGCGCCGTCGCTTCACCGGCAGTCCGCGCACCGATTGAGCAGTTCGCCACCTGGCACCACCTACGTCGGTTACGCAGTGAGTCCCAGCCCGGCCAATCATCCGACGGACCGAAGCGATCCGCGAAACAAGAGATCACCGAGACCATCAAATTCCTCACCTGGCTCGAGAACACCCATGGCCGCACCGCCGTGGACTGCACACAGCACGACGTCGACGAATATCTCGCATCGGGACCCACCACCCGCCACTTGATCAGAACATTCTTCGTCTGGGCCAAGAGCAGCAGGATCAATACCGGAGTGCAGATCGGATTCCGGCAGGCCAGAACAACCCCGACAATCACCCAAGAACAGCGACTGGCCTGGCTCAAGGAACTGCTCACCGGCAACGCCGAAAGCCTTCCCTATCGCGTGGCCGGCGTCCTCGTGCTGCTCTACGCACAACCACTCACCAAAATCGCTGCCCTGCAGAGCACCGTTATCTCCCAAGCCGACGGGCAAACGCTCATCGCGCTGGGCAAACAGCCCATCCCGGTGCCCGAACCGTTCGCCTCACAGCTCAACTACCACCTTCGCCATCGACCCAATCTGCGCACCACCGGCGGAGCCGTCGGCACCCCCTGGATGTTCCCCAGCAGCAGACCGGGCTGGCACCTGGACCCACAAACGATCATGCACCGGCTTCGATGGGTGGGCATCAACACGCTGGGCTCACGCAACACCGCGTTGAAGGAACTCGTCGCCCAGGTCCCCGCTCCCCTGGTCGCCGAGATGCTCGGATACAGCGACCAAGTCACCCAAAAACATGCTGCGGACGCCGGCAACACCTGGGCCGCCTACGCATCCACCGCACCCGAACGGAGCAGCGTGATTCCTCCGCGACAGCAGCCGCAGCCTGTTCCTCACTTTGCGCACGCTGACAACGGTGACCAACTGACCTTAGACCTCACCGATGACGACATCGACGATGGTGCTCCCCCAGCCAGTCCCGTTCAGGCTCTCCTCGATGCCCTTGATGGCGCAGCGGACACCGTCACGCAAGCACGGGCCGCTGTCACCGCAGCCGAAGAGGAACTCGCACAGGCTGTGCTACACGCCTATCGCTCCGGGTTCACTTGGACGAGAATTGCTGCGAGACTGGGTATCTCGCCGCAGGCTGCACACCAACGGTGGGCGGCACGGGCCCGCAACCCGGCCGAGCACGACAGGCCGGGCAACGCTCACGACACGCAGGATCCGTAACGAACTTGGCCCTCACGCAGGACCGCGGTGATCGCACTACATGTGGCCGCTCGGCGGGATCATCTACTGGCAGCAATTCGGGTCGAGCACCACACACAGTGCTTGCAGGGCTTCGGGTTTCACCCGGTGAAAGACGTTCATGCCACGCCGATCGGAGATCACCAGGCCAGCCTTGCGGAGCTGCCCGAGGTGATGGCTGACCGTGGATTCGGCCAGGTCGAGTACCGCGGCCAGCTCCCCGCTAGTCTCCTCCCCAGGGCGCGAACTGAACAGCAGCGACATGATCTTCACGCGCATCGGATCAGCCAGGGCCTTCAGGCGCATCGCCACCTCCAGGGCGTCGGCGTCGCTGAGCGGTCCGGCGGCCACCGGGGCGCAGCACACCGGGGCGGACATGTCGATCACGGGCAGCGCTTTGGGCATGACATCCATCCTGCCACAATTCTTGACATATATCGAAAAGGTGGCATGCTGAGCACTGACGCGTCAGTTCGATATATGTCTCATCAGTGGTTGGAGGCCCATCATGTCCCGTGTTCAGTTAGCGCTCAACGTCGATGATCTCGACGAGGCGATCACGTTCTACACCAAACTCTTTGGCGTTTCCCCCGCCAAGGTCAAGCCCGGTTACGCCAACTTCGCGGTCACCGAGCCGCCGCTGAAGCTGGTGCTGCTCGAAAACCCAGGCAAGGGCGGCACCATCAACCACCTCGGGGTCGAGGTCGAATCCAGCGAGACGGTGCACGCCGAGATCGCCCGCCTGACCGGCGAAGGGCTGTTCACCGATGAGGAGATCGGCACGACCTGTTGTTTTGCCACCCAGGACAAGGTCTGGGTGACCGGCCCGGCCGGAGAGAAATGGGAGGTCTACACGGTGCTGGCCGACTCCGAGACATTCGGCACCAATCCCCAGCTTCTCGCCGAGGGTGAGGCTGCCGAGGGTGGAGTCTGCTGCGGCGGAACTGCCGCCGCCGACGCGGAGCCCCAAGCGGCGAAGACGTCGGCCTGCTGCTGAGCGGGATCCGCGCCACGACACCAGGGGCCCACCATCACACGATGGTGGGCCCCTGGTCATTGGTGGCCTGGCTTGACGGCTAGTTCGATAAGTATCAATATTGATGTATGTCGAAATCATCTGATCCGGTCGACGACGCGTGCTGCCCACCCGGAGCACTACTGGGGGAACCCCTCTCGGCCGCAGAGGCCGCAGATATGGCAGTCAAACTCAAGGCCCTGGCCGATCCGGTTCGGCTGCAGTTGTTCTCGGCGATCGCCAGCCACGCCGGCGGCGAGGCCTGCGTCTGCGACATCTCGGCCGGGGTGGAGGTCTCCCAACCCACCGTGAGTCATCACCTCAAGGTGCTGCGCGACGCCGGCCTGCTCACCTCGCAGCGTCGGGCCTCGTGGGTGTATTACGCGGTGGTGCCCGACGCACTGGCCAGCCTGGCCGTGCTACTCGGCGCGACGTTGGCGGGGGTGCCGGCATGACCGACACCAGCACTGCGCCGCCGGTCGTCGGCAAGCTCTCCACCCTGGATCGGTTCCTGCCGGTCTGGATCGGCGCCGCCATGGTCGCCGGCCTGCTGCTGGGCCGCTGGATCCCCGGCTTGAACACCGCGCTGGAAAGCGTTCAGCTGGACGGTATTTCACTGCCCATCGCCCTGGGCCTGCTGATCATGATGTATCCCGTGCTGGCCAAAGTCCGCTACGACCGCCTCGACACCGTCACCGGAGACCGCAAACTTCTGCTCTCCTCGCTGGTGTTGAACTGGGTGCTCGGCCCGGCGTTGATGTTCGCGCTGGCCTGGATGCTGCTGCCCGACCTGCCCGAATACCGCACCGGACTGATCATCGTCGGGCTGGCCCGCTGCATCGCCATGGTCATCATCTGGAACGACCTGGCCTGCGGAGACCGCGAAGCCGCCGCAGTCCTGGTGGCACTCAACTCGATCTTCCAGGTCATCATGTTCGCGGTGTTGGGCTGGTTCTATCTGTCAGTGCTGCCTGGCTGGCTCGGCCTGGAACAGACCACCATTTCGACTTCACCGTGGCAGATCGCCAAATCCGTGCTCATCTTCCTCGGCATCCCACTGCTGGCCGGCTACCTCTCTCGCCGGATCGGAGAAAAGACGAAAGGCCGCGACTGGTACGAGGCCAAGTTCCTACCCCGGATCGGGCCCTGGGCGCTCTACGGGCTGCTGTTCACCATCGTGATTCTCTTTGCCCTGCAAGGCGATCAGATCACCAACCGACCCCTGGATGTGGTCCGCATCGCCCTGCCCCTGCTCGCCTACTTCGCGATCATGTGGGGCGGTGGCTACCTGCTCGGCACCATCTTGGATCTCGGCTACGAGCGCACCACCACCCTGGCGTTCACCGCCGCCGGCAACAACTTCGAACTTGCGATCGCCGTGGCGATCGCCACCTACGGCGCCACCTCCGGCCAAGCCCTGGCCGGCGTCGTGGGCCCGCTGATCGAAGTCCCGGTCCTGGTCGCCCTGGTCTATGTCTCGCTGGCGCTACGCAAACGATTCCACCACCACACCCCCCAACACCTGCCCACCGGCTCGACGACGAGAACGGAACCCACACCATGACTGACAGCCCCGTCACTCACCAACTGCGCGACGACCTCTCGATCGACCAACAGCTCGCCTTGAAGACCGCGGCGACCCGGCTGCACGGCGAGTTCGATGGCACATTCGGCACCGAGACCATCGAACGGTTCCTCTGCTCGTCCTACGACCAATTCGCCGGTCGCGCCACCATTCCCAACTTCCTGCCGCTGCTGGCCGAACGGTTCGCCCGCCAACGCCTGCACGCCCTGGCACGGGTCGAAGGCAAGATCAGCGACGGCAAGCCCACCGTGCTGTTCCTCTGCACACACAACGCCGGCCGCTCGCAGATGGCGCTCGGTTACTTCACCCATTACGCCGGCGACAACGCGATCGCCTGGTCGGGGGGTTCTGAACCCGGAAACGAGATCAACCCGGCCGCGATCGCTGCCATGGCCGAGGTCGGTATCGACATCACCAGTGAATACCCCAAACCCTGGACCGACGAAATCGTGGCTGCCGCCGACGTTGTCATCACCATGGGCTGCGGGGACGCCTGCCCGATCTTCCCCGGAAAACGCTACGAGAATTGGGAACTGCCCGACCCGGCCGGCCAAGGCCTCGACGCTGTGCGCCCAATCCGCGACCAAATCGACCAACGCATCCACCAACTGTTGGCCCAGCTGAACGTCGCAGTCACCCCGTGACCATCGCACCGCACGAGCATCCGTCGCGATGATCCGCAGTCAACATCAGGTGGCGCCAATGACCGCCGACCATGCCGATGCCGTCCTGGCGATCTACCAAGCCGGGATCAACACCGCAAACGCCACCTTCGACCTCAATGCTCCGGACTGGGCAACCTTCGACACCGAACACCTCCCGGATCACCGCTTCGTCGCCACCGACTCCGACGGACACGTCATGGGATGGGCTGCCGCTGCACCTGTCTCATCACGGTGCGTGCATGCCGGGGTGATAGAGCTCAGTGTGTATGTCGCCGAGCACGCTCGCGGCCAAGGTATCGGGACACTGCTGCTGCAGTCTCTGATCTCCTCCAGCGAGAACGCCGGAATCTGGACCCTGCAAAGCCAGGTGTTTCCCGAGAACACCGCCACTCTCGCCCTTCACCACCGGGCCGGATTCCGCGTCGTCGGCGTGCGCGAGCGCCACGGCCGACACCACGGCCACTGGCGTGACGTCATCCTCCTCGAGCGGCGCAGCCCGCACATCATCTGACCGCCCACAACGAAGGAGAACACCCGGTGACCAACTCACCCCCAACCGTCCTGTTCGTCTGCGTCAGCAACGCCGGAAAATCAGTGATGGCAGCAGGACTCATGCACCACATCGCAGGAACAGCCATTCACGTCGCCTCGGCGGGCACCCACGCCAAGACCGCCGTCAACGACCTCTCAGCGCAGGCATTGGCCGAAGTTGGCGTCGACATCAGCGGCCACCAGCCCGTCCAACTCACCGATCAGATGCTCGACGATGCGGACCTGGTGGTCATCGTCGGCACCCAAGCCGAACTCGGCAACCACCCTGGCACCACCATCCAGCGATGGGACACCGACGAACCCTCACTCCGCGGCATCGACGGAATCGAACGCATGCGAATTATCCGCGACGACATCAACACCCGCGTCCAGAACCTCGCCGCCAGTCTCAGCGACTAGCCATCCAGACAGAGCCGCAGTGACAACTCGCCTCCCGGTGTTTCGCGGGAAGGTGCTCGACTCAGGTGGTGGGGCTTGCGGGGTAGGCGTGGACCAGTGCGCTCGATAGTTTCGGAATGGCGTGGGTGAGGGCGTGTTCGGCGTCGTGGGCGATCTGATGGGCGTTGGTGAGGCTGGTGGACGGGTCGATGTCCAGTTCGGCGTCGGCGTGGATGCGGTGTCCGATCCAGCGCATTTTGACGCTGCGCACAGCGGTGACACCGGGTTCGGCGGCCAGCGTGGTCTCTGCGGCGGCGACGAGTGCGGGGTCGATGGCATCCAGTAGGCGTCGGAACACGTCGCGTGCGGCAGTGCGCAGTACCGCCAAGATCGCCACGGTGATGAGCACGCCGATGATGGGGTCGGCCAGCGGGAAGCCTAGGGCGACGCCGCCGGCGCCGAGCAGCACGGCCAGGGAGGTGAAGCCATCGGTACGGGCGTGCAGCCCGTCGGCGATCAGGGCGGCCGACCCGATTTGGCGTCCGACGCGGATGCGGTAGACCGCGACGAGTTCGTTGCCGATGAAGCCGACCAGCCCGGCCACGGCGACCCATCCGAGGTGTTGGATCGGAACCGGGTTGATCAGCCGGCGAACGGATTCGATGCCGGCGATGATGGCCGAGAGAGTGATCATCGCGACCACGAAGAGTCCGGCCAGGTCTTCGGCGCGGCCGTAGCCGTAGGTGTAGCGGCGGGTGGCGGCCTTGGTGCCCAGCGCGAAAGCGATCCACAGCGGGATGGCGGTCAGGGCGTCGGAGAAGTTGTGGATGGTGTCGGCCAGCAAGGCTACCGACCCGGAGATCACGACGATTACCAGCTGCGCGATGGAGGTCGCTGCGAGCGCGAGGAGGCTAATCTTGACTGCGCGGATGCCCGCGGCACTGGATTCCAGGGCCCCGTCGATGCTGTCGGAGGCGTCATGGCTGTGCGGGGCGAAGATCTCCTTGATCGCTGCGCGCAGGCCTTTGGGGTGATCGTGGCCGTGATCTAAGCCGTGGTCGTGACCGGCGTGTTCACCGTGGTCATGTCCGACAGCCGCGGCGGGTCGGGCCTTGTGCATCATGTGCGGCGTCCCTTCGATCGGATCGGCGTGGGGTCGACGGTGGCGGGATGCAGGGTGGCCAGGTCGGCGGCGTCGCGGTGATGGCCCGGCACATCTGGTCCGGCGTGTTCGGCGTTGAACACCGCGTCGGTGACAAGTTGACCGATGTGGTCGTTGTCGAGGCTGTAGAAGATCGTGGTGCCCTCGCGGCGGGTCCGCACCAGCCGCGCCATCCGCAGCTTCGCCAAATGCTGAGATACCGACGGCGCTGGTTTGCCGATATGGGTCGCCAGGTCGTTGACCGACATCTCGCGGCTCACCAGCGCCCACAGCACCTGAACTCGAGTGGCATCGGCCAACATCCGGAACACCTCGACCACCAGATCGACCTGGTCGTCGGGCAGCCGACGACTACAAGCCCCTTTATCTGCATTCATGCGCAGATAATAGTAGGAGTATGGAGCGAGTGTAAAACGTTGATCAGGTGGTGGCCCGGGCCACGCGGGCGTGGGCCAGGCGCGATCACTGCGCCCCGTCATTCAAGCGTCGCTGATTCAGGCTGATCACCCGGCGGTCACTCATCGCGACGGCTCCATCCAGATTGTCTGCAAAGCAGCGTGTTTCGGCGATGCGGCGGGCCTCCACGGCGACCCCTCGACCACCCACGCCATGAAATCATTTGCCCGCTTCAACCGATCGGCGTCGCGAGTGTTCCAGGGGTTTGAGGCCGAATCCGATTCATCGAGATAGCCGGTTTGCGCGCGATAACGCCGCAGTGGCGTTGGAGGACGAGCCGAGTTTGGCTAGTTCGACGGTTGGCCATGTCAGCGTTAATGGGCCCCGGCCGACACGACGGGGGCAGCTTGATGCCCCGCTTACCCCATCGACCCCTAGACCAACACTCAGCAAACTAGTTTCCGGGTAGGCGCCCAAAGGAGCGGCAGCCATCCAATACGACAAGCTGCTTAGGAAGCCTTATCGCCGACGGCCGCTTTCAGCACGACGAATACGGCGGAATCGAATATGGAGGGTTACCAGTCCGGCGCTAACCCTTTGTGCTCCAACAGTTTTGGATACTCCGATAATATCGTCCGGTCTCAGTAGATCTGGCGGATTTCTCATTGAACGTGGCGGTCGCCGGATCGCTTCCGCCCGCTCATCGGTTTCCAGATCAACACGATGGTCGTTGATCCACGGCGCGCCCCACCACCCCTGTCGTCGATAACGAAACGCAACCGAGCTACTAGCGCGGTTGCGCTCCGCACGTACGCCAGCCCATGCGGGTGCGCACTACCCCATCGCACACCGACACGTGACAGCGAGGCGCCCGCCTACCTCGGGGCAGGGCCGGTTTCAGATCTCTTTGACCGTCGCCGAAATACTGAGGTCGGTCAGTAGCGGCTGCAGCTGATCGACGACCGTTGCGTCGAGGACCAGCTGCAGTGTGCCCTGTAGGTAGCTGATCTGACGCTCGTCGAGCGCCATGTAGAGCGCGCGGAACACCGCCGCGAATCCGTCGGCGGCATCGGCGCCGGCTAGCAGGTTGCTTGTGAAGGAGAACGCGATCTGACGCTCGACCGTCGCCGCCCCGGGCCCGGATTGGGCGTCGCTGCCTGCGGGGGCCGCGGTAGAGCCAGACCCGGTTGTGGCCGCCGTCGACCCGCCATACATCCCGCCGGTGGCGGCACCGGCCTGTGGGCCTCCCGTGGCGCCGGTTGCAGAGCCCGGTCCGCCGCTATCGGGGCCATCGGGGTCGTCGCTGGCCGGCGGCGCGGGGGCGGCGATCCGCAATGCGGTGCTGGTGAGGTTCACCTGCCCAGGCGTGGTCACCTCGACGGCGGTCCCGGACGCGTCGACGATGCGCAACGACCCCTGCGCCACGGCATCGTAGATGGCCTGCTGGAGGTCGCGATCACTTTCGTAAAGCAGAGGTAGCCGCGGCGCACTGTAGAACGCGGCGCGGATGTCTGCCAGCGTCTTGCCGTAGTCCTGCTCGCGCAGGTTGTGCATCAACGCCTGCGCGCCGAACTGGCCGGCGTCGAACACCTTGTCCCGGTCCGCAAGCCCCTTCCATACGATGGTGCCGTTGAGCGCGGTAAGCGTGTCGTCGTCGAACGTGAGCTGGTCGAGATAGCGCTCCCCGTCGGGATCAGGCTGCGCGACGTACGCGACGTGCTGGTACGCCCGCTTCAACGCCTTCTCGAGTTGGTCCTTGGCGGTCGCGAGTTCCTTTGTGCCCGTGGCCTTCAACTCGTCATCGGCTTGCACCTCGGGGGCGGCCAACGCCTTGCTTCTAGCCAAGTACTCCGCGGCCACGCTGCGCGCCAGGCCGCGCCGCTGTGTGTTCACGACGGCGAACACGGCGCTGCTGGCCCACTGCACCGGCAGTTGATCGGGGCCCTGACTCAAGCCCATCGCCGCCTGCAAAGCCTCCAAGGTGGCTGCTTCGGCTCCGTTGCGCAGACTGAACTGGGCAGGATCGAGCATGACGAGCCGGGTGGTAAATGCGGTGTCCAGCCCTGCAGTGGACAGCACCTGCGCCGGTGTGCGGGTGGCGTCGGCGGCGACGAACCGCAGCTCACGGAACGGGCCGGTGCTGGCGAGCCGCTGAGCGAACTCGACGAGCACGGCGTCACGCTCGGCTTCGGTGATCGTGCGCCGAATGTTGTTGACCAACATCCGATGTGTCAGCCGTGTCGACAGGAAGTAGCGCGCCGGCTTGTTGTTGCCCTGCCCCGGAATGATGTCCAGCGCGCTGAGGCCGTGGTCGACGTCGACGAGGTCGGTGACCACGGCATCGGCGTCGGTGATGGTGTATGCGGTGTCGGGAATGCTGGTGGCGGCCTTCACTTCCGGAGCACTGGCGCCGCGACCACGACCGGGACGCAGCGTCCCGACGATGCTGGCCATGAAGATGAAGGTTGCAGCCCGCTCCGCGGCCCGCGGGTTGGCCTCGCTCCACAGAAGGGGCTCGCGAGTGAGGTCCTGCCGGCGTGCGGTGCCACTGCTGCCGTCGTGGTTGACGACCTCGATCTCGGCGAGGCTGCGGTAGTTGGCAATCGTGCGTTCATCTTCGACCAGACCGCTTCCCAGGATCGCTTCACGCACAGCCGAATCTGACAGGGGGAAGTCTCCGGGCCCGATGAGCGTCGGCACCCATTCGCCGGCCTTTCCCCGCTCCTGTTGCGCGTAAACCGTCGCGGCGAAGATTCGGATCGTCGAGCGGACTCGCTGAAATCCGGTGACCTTGCTCCACTCGTCCTTGGCCAGCGCCATCAGCATCGGATGGAACGGGTAGCAGGCGGCGACCTCATCGGCCCAGCGATTGCGCCAGGTCGCGCCGATGGCGTCCCAGACGTTCTTGGTCCACCCCTTGTCGGCGAACACCGCAGAGTATTGTGCGGCGGTGGCGCTGAGGACCTCGGCGGCGGGTTCGGCGTCGAACAGGCGCCGCCGCAGGATGTCGGCGAAGTCGGCGACCTCGGTGACCACAGCGGGAAAACCGTTGCGTTCGAGGAGACGGTTGAGATCATCGCGCCGTTCCTGGGCGGCCTTCGACAGTGCGGTCTGGTCGGCGTCGGAGGCGATCATGACCATGAGCATCGAGACGTTGGGGACGTCGTTGACGACGTCCAGCAACGCCCGCAGGAACGCCATGTCCTGCGCTGCGAGGTCAGGCTTGTTTGCCCCGTCGAGCCCGTTGCCGATGTAGTCGAGCACTTCATCGACGATGATCAGAACGGGCCGGTTCACCGCCCGGATCGCCTCGGCGATCTTGTGCTTGTCACTCCAAAACGGTTGGTAGCGCTCGAACAGCGCGTAATCCTTGGAGAACAGCCGCCACAGGAAGCGCTCGTAGAGGTTGACCGCCGGGCCGTCGTACTCCTGGACCGAGGCGCCCGGTGTCATGTTGTCGCACGGCAACACCACGACGTGGGGACCACGCAGATCCGCCGCCAAGGGCTGACCGATCTTGGCCTTGGCGCGCGCCGCGACCTGCTTTCCCAGCTCGGTGCTGAACAGCGCTTCCGGATTAGCGGCCAGATGGAACGCACCGATGCACGCGTGGGACTTACCGCCGCCCATCCCCTGGTCGAGACGCGTCACTGCACGGGCCTTCAGATAGTCGTCGGCACCGCCGATGCGGATGGCGATCTCGGTGAGCAGGTCTACGAGCCGCTCGGTGGGGTGGGTGATCTCGCCGTAGTAGGCGGCGTCGGCGTACAGCGGACGCGCCGCCCCGGCACCGTGGACGGCGGCGAACAGCGACATCTGCACGTCGTCGATCTGCCCGGATGCCGACAGGATCTCCTGTCGGATCTTCAGCGCCTTCCACCACGGCGTTACCGGGGTCGTCATGGTGGTCCTCCTGGTGAGCGTTGACGAAGATGGCGGGCATTACATGAGCTTGAGCTGGTCGTCGGCGTCCTGGCGGCGCTGGGCCGCGGCGCTGCTGCTGGCCGTCGCGGCGCCAGCCGCGGTTCCGATGGCCGTGCGGGTACGCAGCATGCGGGTGAGGGCTACCGCGTCGGGGTCATTGTCGGGTAGCCGGTCGGCGAGGAACTGGATGGCCGCCCAGAGATGCACGTCGTCGGCGTCGCGGCCGGCGGCGGCCAGCACCTGACCCATCGCATCGAGGCCCTCCTCGGATACCCGCGCGACGGCCAGGGCGACGTCGATCGCCGCCGAGTCGGCGTCGATCCTGGTCGTGAAGTGGGCCGCGTCGACGAACTGGACGCCGTTGCCCGAGTCGCGGATCAGGTCGCGGATTTGAGTGATCTCCAGCGCCGATGCCAGTGTCTGCCAACGCAGTTCGGACTTGGCCTGCACCTGGCGGCCGTAGAGCCGTATCCACCACAATGCGAATCGCGTGCGGGCGTCGAAACTGTCGAGCGGTTGATGATTGATCTCGACTGCCATCGCCTCCTGTACCGCGGCGCGGGCCAACGGCAGGAACGTGTGCATGTCGACGGGATTGCCGCGGGCGTCGAGGACCTCGCTGTAGCGGCCCACGACCTCCATCGCGGGCCCGGCGGCGGCCATCAGCATGTCCGCCGGCGCGAGACCCCACCGTTCCCAGTCGGGATACCGCCGGCGGATCTCGGCCTTCAGTTCGGCCTCGACGGCGCCCTTGCGTCCTGCCGAGCGTCCCGTCGGTGCGGGCCGACACGTCATCGTCAACGTGGTCACGATGTTGGTGAAGCCCACCTTGCCGCCGGGTTCGGTCTTGGCGGGCCACGCGCCGGTCAGCACCAATCCGGCATCGCGGATGGCGGTCAACAACCGCTGCCACACCTCGGGTTCGCCGTGGCCGAACACGATCGTCACGATGCCGTCCTCGGCGACCACGCGCTGCGCCTCGGAGAACGCCTTGGTGATCAACGTGTCGTAATGCGCACGGTTGCGGTGATCGTTGTTGCTGGTGCCGCCCTTCTTGACGATGATCTCTTCTTGCTTCTCCTGCACACCGAGTTCATGTGCGGTGAAACCGATTTCGGGCCACGACACGGCGAGCGCGCGCTTGATCCACACGTAGAACAGGTCGCTGGCGTCGCTGTAGTCGATCATCGCGTCATAGGGCGGATCGGTGACGACCGCGGAGATGCTGCGATCACGGAACGGCAAGCTCACTGCCGACCCTCGCCGCACGTCGCAGGGGTGACCAGTTGAAGGCGGCATCGTCGCCTCCAACGCGCTCAACGTGCCGCCGGCCACGGAATCCCAGCTGCCGGGTCCGTCTGCCAAGCCGACCTCGAAGTAGTCGAACGAGAAGTTAAGGCTCGACTCGGTGGCGAACACGTCGTTGACCTTGTTCAGCTTCGGGTCCAGGGTGCAGCCGCGCGTGGCGCGGCGGATCTTGCGCGCCATCGCGGCCGCGCAATACCCCGTCAACGCGCGCACGTACTCATCGCTGTTGCCGTTGGTGACCAGCTCGCTGCCGATGTCGCCGATCACGCGCGCCAGCGTCACGAACGACAGCGTCTGGCGGGCGTTCATCATCTCGCCGTAGGTGCGCGTGCCGTACACCGTGGCCTGCACGGTCCAGGTGTTGCCGTCGGGGATCCGCTCATCGGGCACCGCGGGCAGGAACGGAGCGAACCGAGGCTGATTGCCGACGACCGCGGCCGCGGCGGTGATCGCCTCCAACTCCACGGCCTCCAGTGCCCTGTAGGACTTGCCCACTTCCGAATCCAGATCGGCGGCCAACAGCGGCGCATCGTCACCGCCGCCCTCGGCGAGGATCCTCATCTGCATATGCCGGTCGTGTGCGTGACCGCAGAACGGACATACCGCCAGCCGCCCGTTGCTGTCGTACTTGCTGCGCCCCGGCGGCACCTGGCGAGTCGGGGGACGTTGCGGCTCGCCGTCGTGAACGACAACCGACCAGGTACCCGAAGCGACATCGGCGTCGATGTAGTAGGCCTGCCCAGGATCTGCAAAAGTGGTCTTGGTCTTGCGGTTTCGGCGGGTGCTCGGCTGACGCAAATTGAGGCGACCGATCAGCGGGAACGGGCGCGAGCATTCCTGGCAGGGGATGGTGACCGCCCACAGGTAGCCCCAGGCCTGCCGACCGCCGACTTCGGGATAGAACCGAGCCAGCGCCTCTTGATGTCGCATCGAGACTTCGCGGAACACCGCGTCGACGTCACCGACGAGCCGCGCCCGAGTGCCCAACAACGTCTGGTCGAACGGCAGCGCGGGCTCGTCCTCCCAGCTGCGGAACGGGAAATCGGTGAGTAGTCGCGACGCGAGCACCGCGACCGGGCTGTAGTCGATCGCGTGGGCCAGCAGACCCAAGCGCGCCGTCTCCAGCGGCAGCATGCCGCGCCCGCTGAACGGGTCCAGCGTCGACACTGGCGTGCTGTGACTGGCAGAGATCCTCTTGTTGATCTCCTCGACCGCGGCGAAGCGCCCCGACATCGCCTCGCGGACCAGGCGCTGCAAGTCCTGCTGCTCGGCGGGATCATCGGGCCACGGCAGCAGCGAACAGATGGTCGCCGCCTTGGCCTGCGCGGTGGGCCGCTTCGCAAACCAGGTCATAATGCCGACTTCGGAGTTCCCACTCCCCCAACCGGATTGACTGTTAGCACTGACCTCGGCGCACGGAAACCAGCGTTCGATCATCCAGGTCATAGGTTGCTTCCCGGCGCATTCTTGAGGCTGCTACCAGGAACGCGGAAGATCGCGTCCCCAGTCATGTCGTTGGAGAACAACGTGGCGGGATCCTCGTAGGCACCGAAGAATCGGCCCACCCCGTCGGCGCACTGGTCGACGACGTACAGCCAGTAGCTCCGACGGTGCTGGGTGGCGATGAGCACCTCGTTGCCGGTCATCCGGATGCCGTTGCTGGCCGCGCTGTCGAGCACCCCCTTGACTTCCACGTGCCGGATCTGGCTGTTGCGGCGGGCCTCCAAGTCGTAGCCGCGGCCCTCGGTGTGCACGTCTTCGACCACCCAGCCGTCGTCGACGAGCAGCTGCCGGACGTGACTCATCGAGACCATCTCGGCGTCGATCTCTGCCTGGGTGCCGGCGTCGGCGGCCGCCACCACTCGGATCCGGCCCACCAGCTTCGGCTCGGTCAGTTGCACGTCGGTCAGACGTTCCAGCTCCGCGATCCGCGCGGCGGTCTGCACCTGGAACTGGCGCCGCAGCGCCACACGGGTGTCGCGGTCCTCGATGCCTTCAGTCAGGTTCAACGGCAAGTTGTTCAGGTCGCGCCTGGCCTGACTGAACCAGTCCGTGCGGACCTTGCGATGCTCGGTGACTGTGGTGTCGGCGACCGCCCGCGCCACCTGCAGGGCGCGGCCCTCACGCGCCGGATGGGCCGCTGTACCGGCCGCGTCGGTGGGCACCAGATTGGCCAACGTTTCCCAACGCACCGGGCGGGCGCTGCCGCTGTCGTCGACCTTCACCAGCGTCGCCCACACGCTGGCACGCTTCCCGTCGCTCTCTGTCATCGTCGCCTCGTAGGCATACAGGTCATATGGTGTCAGGCTGCTGGGATCGGCAGCGGCGCCCGACTGATAGAGATCTTCAGCCAGGGCGCGATCAGCCAAGGCGATCAGGTCGGTGAATGCCTCTTCTCCCGGTCCCAGAGTGACCGTGTCGCCGACGTCGATGCTGCCCTCGGCTGCGCGTACGGCTTCCCCGCTCGTGGCGATGAGCGCGTCCGTGCCGCCCCCCAGCGACGCCGGCAGTGCTTGGCCTCCCAAGGTCAAGCGTCGGAAACCCGGCCCCGCGGCCGTCGGCGCTGACTGCAGCACCCTGGCTGCCGACAGCCGGTCCAGGTAGGCCTCGACGATGGCAGGGTTGATGCGCGCGAACAGGTCGCGTTGCAGGAGGGTCAGCGCGGCCACCGCGTCGACCTGGCTGGCGAGCCGGCGTTCGTTATCGCGGACCTGGCGAGCGACGCGCGTCAACTCCTGGGCCTGCACCGCGCGGGCGGCGTCGATCGCGGTCTGCTTCTTGGCCTCGTCGTTGCCGTACAGGTCGGTCAGCCATCGGTCGTAGTCCACGCCGGTGATTTCGGCTACGGCCGAGAGGCTGTCGAACATCTGCCCGTGCAACTCGTTGGCCGCAGTGACGAAGTTGTCGAGCAGCCGAAGCAACGTCTCACCCTCGCGGGTGTCGGTGGCGACGAGGTTGTACAGGTGGACCTCACGCTTCTGGCCCACCCGGTGGATGCGGCCCATCCGCTGTTCCAGACGTACCAGTGACCACGGGATGTCGTAGTTGACCAGCACATGGGCTGCCTGCAGGTCGATACCCTCGTTGCCCGCGTCGGTGGTGACGATGACCTGAAAGTCGCCGCGCATGAACGCTTTTCGGACTTCGTCGCGATCCGGTTTATTCTGCCGGCCTGAATACATCTTCGCGGTGTAACCCTCGGCGTTGAGCCGATCGGCGATCCACTGGGCCGAGTCGGCGTACTCGGTGAATACCACCGCCTGCTCGCCGTTGCCCGGCAGGATCGAGTGCTTGGCCAAACAGTCCTCGGTTAGGCGTCGCCACTTCGACGGCAGCCACGCCGCATCGGCGAGGGTGGCGTCGATCCGGTCTACCAGTCCTTTGATCGCCGTGCGCTCTGCCCGCGTCGATGTCGACCCGGTGTGGATGACCTTGGCCTCGTCGACCTCGTTCTCGTCGCCGTCACCGCTGCTCTCGGCGATCAGCGCCGCCTCGGCCTCACTCATCTCGCCCATGTGGGTGGAACGCCGCCGCAACGTCTCGGCCAGCGCGTACAGACTCGATGCGGCGCGCTTGCCGTACACCATCCGCGCCAACGGTTGCGCGGTCTGCGGGAAGAACTGCTCCACCATGTCGAGTGCGGCCTGGTAGTAGGCGTATTCGACCTGCGAGAGGGCCACGCTGTGGTTGTGCGCTGATCGACCCTTGAACAGCCGCGTCTTGCCGTCGTAGTCGACCAGATCCTCTTTCATCCGGCGAAGGAAGTGGATGGGACCGGGGCGCAACGCCGATAGCGCGACGTTCGGATCGCTGCCCGGGTCGGGATAGATCGCGGGGTCGACCAGGTGCAGCAGGTGTCTGAACAGCCATTCCTTGCCGCGATGCGGAGTGGCGGTCATCAACAGGGCCCGCGGGGTGTTCTTCGCCAGCAGTCGGCCCACCTGGTGGAACCCTGCCGCCGTCGGAGTCAACCGGTGCGCCTCGTCGAACACCACCAGATCCCAGCCGGCCTTGTCGGGGCGCAGCGCATCTTGGACGGCGGGGTTGACCGCAGCCAGTTCGAGCGAGACGACCCACAGGTCGTTTGAGTTCAGCGCATCCTCGCGCACCGTCGCCGCGGTGATCTGTCGCAGACCGCCGCCGAGCAGACGGGAGAAGTCGTCGACCCACTTCGATGCCAGGTTGGCGGGGCACACGATCAAGGCACGTTTGACCAGTCCGAGGCGTTGCATTTCGCGCAGGTACAGGCCGGCCATGATCGTCTTGCCGGTGCCGGGTTCGTCGGCGAGCAGGAACCGGAGTTGGGGCTGCGGAAGCATCGCTCCGTACACCGCGGTGGTTTGGTGGGCGTACGGCTTGAGCGGCATCGAGGCCATGGCGCTGGACTCCGCGTTGGTCGCGGCCGCGTCCATCCACTGCGTCCACATCGCCGCTAGAACCCGCGCCGAATCGCCGTGGCCGTCGCTGACGAGCCTGCGCACGGTCTGGGTGTCGCCGGCCGCCAGATTGATCTCGTGACGACGGTCGTCATCGTCGACGAGGATCAGGTCCCAAGACCCGTCGGAATCCCCCCGAAGCGCATAGCGAATGGTCGCGAATTCGGGCACCCCGGCAGCCTGGACACGGACTCGTTGACCGCGGTCGAACGTCACAGTCAACCCCCTTTGAATGCCGCCTCCCTCGCTGGAGAACCACCCTGAACCATAGTTGCTGATCACGTCCGCCACGGAGTGCACGCGCCAACCTGCCGACCGCGAGGGTTCACGACTACTCCTCGGCGAGGTCCTATCTAGCGGCCTTGCTGTCAGTTCAGCGAGGGCCCGCCACGTTCACGATTGCGCCGTATCCCCTGCAGTACCTCAAGCAGTGCTTGCAGCTCATCGTCGTCCATCTCTGCCAGGATCTCGTCACGGTGCTCAAACAACTCGACCACTTGTGCCCGCAGATCGGCGGCATGGGCCACTAGGCGGTCCCCCTCGTCCATGCCGTCCACGCTAACGGAGGCTGCCTGGTCAGACTGGTTGAAGTGCTTTTTTGGCGTTGACCGGAAGCGCAGCGGACTGCGTCAAATGTACTTGACGCAACCATGTTCAACATCAAGAAATCCTGATGCCACCTCGGTATGGTGTTGCGCATGGGATGGGAGTACTCCACCGGGGATCGCGGCAGCGAGTGGCACGAGGGATATCTTGCGGCCGAGTTCGAGGACGGCCGGCGGGCCTTGGGCATCGGTGGCACGGGTATTCCGCCGGGACACCTGGCCGTAGATCGGTACGGCGATGGATCGTTCGGGCAGGGAGCGGTACGGCGCCACGGCGGCACATCCGAGTTTGAGACGCGGCCGGCTGGCGAAGTGATCGGTTGGCGGGTCGTCTGCAACTGCTATCCCCCCGGATCTTCGACGCCCGCGCAACGCTGGGTCAGCCAGCAATTCTGGACTCGCGTGCCGTCACCGATTCGGCATGACCCCAACATGTTTCGGATCTACGCGGCCGATGAGGACGTTCTGGATGTCGTCGGCGACGCTTATACCGCCACCCATGACGTGTGGCAGCACGAGCACATCGACGACATTGATGCCGAGACAGCCATCAAGGCTGCCTTGTCGGCGATCCGCGCCGGCGAAGAACAGCTCGACCAGGCAGTGGTGCGTGCCCGGCAGAACCGGCTGTCATGGGCCAAAATTGGTGCCGCAGCACAGATGTCAGGGCAAGCCGCCCACGAACGCTGGGCCAAACGCACCCGGGAGGGGTCCAGGTAGTGGCGGGATACTGGGTCATCAGTGTGGACCGTGAGAGCGGCACGGCCACCACTTCTCCCCTGTTTTCCGACGCCGACGAAGCATGGCAACACAGCCTCGAGATCGAGGATCCGGCTACCTACACCACGGTGGTTCCTCAACGTATTCGACCAGGAAAACCGAAGAAGAGCGTCTCCGATGCTCAGTAGGGATGGCACGAGCGTGCAGGGCGATCACCAGGAAGGGAAATAATGGGGCAGGTAGCGGCATTTCGATCGAGACTGACTCCGCGGCAGCGTGAACTACTCCGCACGTATCTGTGGGTGCATGCCGACGACTGCTATGACGACATCGAGGAGCGCGGCGGGCTGCCAGTGGAGGAGGAATCGTCGGGCTGGTGGGCGATGTTCGACCGCTTACCTGAAGCGGCGTGGGGATGCCCGGTTTCGTGGAGGCGACAATTCGCTCGGGTCTTCGACGACCTCGCCCTGGACCTGGAAGCAGGCCGCCTGCCCTACCCGCGTTGTGTGGCCGAGGAGGTCGCGCTGGCGCTGTCGGTGGCGACGGCACAAGCCATCTGGATGGATGAGGAGTACGGGGACGACGTCGCGGAGCTGCCGGCGGCGGCCGGTGACGGCGACTGGGATCTCGCAACCGATGCACTGGTCGGGAACCGGCACATCGGCTGGCACCTCTCCCCCGGCGACGCACCCGTGTGGCTGGGCGTAATCCCGGATCCAGGGACCTGGTTCGACCCCTTCGATGGGTTCGAAGCGCGCCCGGCAGGTCGTGGATTCCGGCGCTGACGCGAATCCCTCGCCGGCAGGCGGAGCGGTCGGTCCACCTTCGTTGCGCGCGGCCGGAAGTTGCTCGAACGCTAGGCCTAGTCGTGTGGCTCGGATCGTGCGGTGAACACGGCGAGCAGGCATCCAATATGAGCACCTCTTAGCCCATGTCATGACATGTTTGGCTGGCGCACAGTCATGGAATGTCGGTCCCGCGATGATGTACCGATGGGCAGAACATCCAACGAGGTGCCGGAACAGTGAGCAGTGAACCCACCGCCGGGGACCTGCGGATCCGAGTCGCGCCGAAGCGCCGCGACGTCACACTGGACGAATTGACGATCCTCGTTCGCGTTCCCGGCAACCCCAGTGTGACAGCGGCTTTCACCGCCGATGAGCATGCCGAGGCGCAACGGTACGCCGATGAGCATGCCGGCGCCGGCGCGACGGTCGTACCACTTCCACCTTCTATTTCGGATCCGATTTGGGACTGGGAAACCAAGACATGGATTCCCGCGATCGGCGAATGAACCAAGGCGGCGCGCTATGAGCGATCAGACTGCGGCGATCACGCATCATGAGGCTGGTCACGCCGTCGCTGTGTTGATGACTGTGCTCGGCGATCTGGATGGCCCGGTGACCGTTTCGATGGTGGCCGGTCGGGGCACCGGCAATGCCAAGATCACGCGTTGGGTTGCCGGTCAGCCGGCGCAGGTCGCATTCGTCTTCTACGCGGGCCCGTGGGCCGAGGCTCGTGCGCAATGGGCGCACCCGGTCCTCGGCGGCTTGGACGAATCCGACGACCGAGGCATTCCATTCCGCGAGGCGGTCATAGCTGCGTTCAAAGACGCACCGCACTTCGGTGGCGGTAGTGATCTCGCGATGTACATGCAACAAGTGCGGGTGGATCCCAGCATCCCGAGTATGGAAGCTTATTGGTCGGGTGATCTGGAATGCGCGTGGCCGGCTATCCAGAAGTTGGCGGCCGCTCTGCGGGACGGGCTTTCCAGTGCGGACCCCGAGCCTGGTCCGTACTCGGAGTTACCCGCCAATCGAGATCGCGTGATGAGAAAGTTTGAAATTCCGGCCGGTGAGGTTCTGGCTTTGGTGCAGCCGCTGCTCGAAGCGCGAGGGATCTGGCGCAGCGTTGGGTAAACGTTGCGTCCGCCACAGGAGTTGCCCGGTGGAACCTGGCCACGTGGTCAGCATCGGGCACAGGCTCTCAGTGCCGGCCGGAACATTGAAACGTCGTCACGCTGCCACTCCCCTACCCCATGTCGAACGTTGACGTCCGCGTCCCGACCGCAAGATCTAGGCACCGGACTGGGCCGGAACCCGGGGTGCTTGACTCACGCGACCTGCGAAAACGGCCTAGCAGCCACGTACCGGCCCAAACATCGCACGGTTAGATACTTGGAGGCCTAGCGGCTGTCCCACGCGACTGAAGGCGCGTCAGGGTCCTTTTCTGCGGTGTCCGGTTCGGGAGAGGTGACCGAACCCGACAAAACGCCTGGTGGGAGATGTTCCGAGGCGCGTCGACCGGTGGCCGCTCCCCCACCCAACAGGCGGTCCGCACGATGAGTGGTCGTGTGCGGTCACTTGTACTGTCGCGGGTTTCGGGCCACATTCCGTATCACATTTTGTACCAGGTAGGTCGGGCTACAGGTCGGAATATCGCTGCAGTGATGGCGATCAGCATGTGGTGCGGTGCAGCGAGGTATGTACATACGCGGGTGCGATGGGCAGCATGTGCCCGTACTGGCAGTCGCATTGCGCGTCCACTGCGATGCTCAACATGACGGCGCGTCACGCGCTCTGCGGATGTGCTCGTGACGGATGGCATGAACACCCTCGTTGAGTGGCGAGCCGGGACGCAGATTCCGCCACAGGCTGTTGCGTGGGTTCGGGTCGGTATCTGTGGCTGGGTTGGGCCACGCGTAGTAAGTCGGATTCTTCTGTCTGCTTGATGTCGGATGGGTGTCGATATCGGCATCAGAGTGATGTGTGGCGTACCGCGCATGCCATCGATTTGCATCGCGAAACACGCGACACGCCGAGTAGGGAAAAAGATTTTTCGCGACACCTGGCGCACTGTCGGATTGACGGCTGCGATCACTGCGCGCTGAATTATCCGATAGCTGTTATCCATCGCAGCACTCCGCTGTGGGTGCCACCAAACATGCAGACGGGTCGACACTCGACCACCTAGCACGGTATCGCCTCACATAGTCGGACATACCTGAGGTGCGGTATGCATCCAGGTATCTAGTCAGGTATTGGTGCCGGTATGGTTCAGCATGCCGCGCCGGGTTGGGCATGTGGCCTGACATGGGGGTTTGCGCATGATATGGCGGCGCCCAATGCGTCCCACCGCATTCCGCGCGTGGCTGCAAGTGGAGGTATACGTGCACGAAACGGCATGCGCGCGAGCCTGATGACGAGCGCTCACGCGGGTTGATTTGGTTGTGTGGGCCGCGATGGGTGACCGCACCCGTGAGCGCATGTGCGGCACCGTGTGAGTTGTTGTCACGTTTGCTACAGCGCGCCATGGGTGAGGTGATGGTCGGACACTGGCTCGCGGTCTGACCCGGTGTCATGTGCTGAGGCGTGCGTGGCATAGGCCGGCGTGTCGCATTGGTCGCCTTAGACTTTGTGAACCATGAGCGTGCATGGTGTGCAGCACCTTCGGTGGTGCGGTTCAGCAGGCGCGCAGAACCCCCGATACTCGCAGAGTGAGGCGCCCGCATGACTAGCAGCGTAGCCGCTTGGGATGAATCTGGGCCTGCAGAACCCGCGGTCGATTGGAGCAGGCTCGGCAATGTTTACTTGTTCGCGAACGGCAAGGGTGGGGTGGGCAAGTCGACGTGCTCGACGCACGGTGCGGCGCTTCTCGCCGCCGATGGTGCTCGGGTTCTCCTGGTCGACCTCAATGGGCAGGGGAATGTCGCAACCATGTTGGGCTTCGCGAATACTGAAGCCGATGACAAGGGGCGGAACCTCTACAGTGCGATCACTGCTGGCGCTGCGCTGAGTCCGGCGCGTGATGTTCGGCCCGGGCTAGATGTCGTGCCGGGCGGCCCGTTTGTACGCCGGATCGCCCCCGTCATGGCGGCCGAGATGGGGAATTCTCAGTCAGCCAGGCAGGTGCTGATGTCGCTGGCTATGGCTCTTCAAGAGATCAGTCATCAGTACGGCGTGATCTTCATCGACTCGCCTCCGGAGAACCAGCTGTTACTACAGGCAGCTCTGTGTGCGTCACGGTTCGTGATAATCCCGATGAAGACCGACGACCTGTCGAGGATCGGATTGCGGGAAGTGGCCGGCGACTTGCGGGCGATGCGTGAGCTCAATCCGTACGTGATGTTGTTGGGCTGCTGCGTGTTCGCGTCGGGCTATTCGTCGAAGAAGATCCGCGAAGAGCACGGGAAGAATGTTGCGGCGGACCTGGGGCAGAACGAGGACGTGATGCTCAAGGCGTTCATTCGCCACTCGGAAGCTGTCGGTCGTGACGTGCCGAAGTTTGGCCGGCTGGCCCACGAACTGGAGTTGGAAGTCGCAAACAATCCATCGCAGTCGGCGATCCGAAGAGGGACGGCGGACGCCAATGCCGTAGTGAGCAAGACGTCGGCTGGAGTTGCCGAGGACTTCGTAAAACTGACCGCCGAGATTCTCAGACGTGGATCGCAGATCCGCGCCGACATGATCGAAGAAGGAGCATGGCCATGAGCAAGTTGACCCGACAGCAGCTTCCTGCAGAGGATCTCGGCGATATCACCAAGCCAAAGAGCCGCGCTTCAGGTCTGGCCGATCTCATCGGCCCCGTCCCTGCCGCTCCGCTGGCCCCTGTTCCGGACCGCCCGCAGCGGCGCGAGGTTCCTGAGGTTGATCCGCAGCCAGCCGAACCGGCACCTGCGGCCGTGGCGCCGGTTCGGTTGACGCCGCCAGATCCGACCACGCGCAAGCCTGGTCGACCTCGGACACGGAACAAGCCGGCCTCAGCTGTGTACGTGACGGCCGGTGTCAAGAAGCGGTTCGAGAAGTACCGGCATGACAACAAGTCCACCAATTTGCAGGTGGTCTTGCAGGCGATCAGCGCCATGCACAAGGCCGAAAAGCTTGACCAGATCATCCAGGAGTCGCGGTACAGCACGGCTCCGGTGAACGAACTGTTCCCTGCCGATCCGTCGGCGGTGCGTTATCTGGGTGGTGGGAGTTCCCAAATCTCGTTCAGCCCGACTCCGGAACAGGAGGCGGTGATCGACCAAATCGGCAAGAAGTTGGGTTTCGATACCCGGTCGACGTGGATTGCCCCGGTCCTCAACGCGTTCCTCCCCGGCAAGAAGGACGCGACGGCTCAGTGAGCTCAGCGGATCCAGCCTTATCCGTCCAGGTGCCGGGAGCTGGATCCGCGTGCTCACCACATCATTGAGGTCCCGTGAAGGGCCCTAAGTTTCGCGCCGATGTGCTCCGGGCGCGGTGGTGTATCAGTTCTCGACGGTCTCCGAGCTGACGTCGACGGCCAGGGCTTGGCCGAGCAATTCGATGGCGGCGTCCCAGAGGGTGTGCGGGTTTCGCCGGTAGTAGACGCGTCCCATTCCGTCTTGGCGGGTGATGAGGCCGGCGGCGGTGAGGTCCTTGAGCGGCTGCTGGACGGCGCTTTGTGCGGCGAATCCGAGTTGCATCGCGAGGTCGCTGGGGTTGACCAGGCCGTCGCTTTGAGCGATCGCCGCCATTACAGCGAGTCGGTGTTTCTGGCCGAACACCACCCGGGAGAGTTCTTGGACTCTCTCGGATTGGGCGTACGACGACACGCCTGACATGCTATTACAGGATTTCTGTTACAGGTTTCGTGTTACTGATATTCTGTTACACAGATCCTGTAATACCTGGTCAGTCTGGGTATGCCACACGATACCGCTAGTTGAACGGAGCGCGCATATGCCGGACACACCGGACGTCGCCAAGGCGCCGCGTCGCCGGAGGAACTGGCGGCACAACGAGACTCGCGCCAGCGACAAGATGGTGGCCAAACGGGTCAGTGCCCTGGACCACGAGGCGCTCACCAAGTTCGCAGAAGCCCAGGGCGTCAAGGTTGCCGTACTGCTCGAACCGTTCGTCACTGAGCTGATCAAGCAGGCTCACGAGTACTGCGAGAAGAACGGCGAGATCTTGGAGCCGGCCAAGGCGTCCTGAGGACACCGGGTCACCCAGTCTTCTACGCGACGAGGATCCTCCCGCCAAGCAGGTCGGCGATCATGTCGATTGCTTCCCGCTCGATGTCGATGTCGTCCATCGGTGGGGGACCGGTCGACATCGTGAGGTCCAGGTAAGCGTGTTCGGTGGGTTCGTCGACACCTGTTGAGGGCCGCGCGGCGACGAGTGTTTCTTGGGATACGGCCTGTTGTGTGCCGTTGCGGGCTTGTTCGCGTTGATCGAGCCAGTCTTTCCACGCGGCTCTTTCGGCCTGATGACGTTGAAGGCGAGCGGTGCGGCAGTCGTCGAGATGGTGGCTGGTGGCGATGGTGTCGAGCTCGACGGGCCCCCGAGCTACGGCGCCTCGGCCGGTACGTGTGAGGAGGCCGGCCACTTCGAGGTCGAGCACCATGGCGTCGCCGGTGGCTCTGGGCACCGCGGCCGCCGCGTAAATATCAGCTTTGTTGGTCAGTCCGTGGTGGGCGACCAGTTCGTAGATTCGGCGCAGGTGGTGGCCCAGGACGATCCAGGCGTCGTGCACTGGTTCGATGCGGGTGCGTTCGGCGGCTGCGGGGTCGTTGGTCACGCGGTTCTGGGTGGTCAGGGCGTAGACGTCGGCCTCGGTTCGGATGTGGTGTCGGACCAGGACGAGGGGGGCGCCGGCTCTTTCCCGAAGGTCTGCGAGTACGCGCCAGATGGTGTCTTCGCTCAGGAGCCCGCAGCTCAGTGAGAGTGCTCGGCCGCCGACACCTACCAGCCAGGTTCCTGATCGTTGTTCTCCGGCCATCACAGCGTAGAAGGCGATGCTCTGCAGAACTGCGTGCACTGTCCAGCGGTACCTCTTGCCGACGAATTCTTTATCGGCCCAGGCGGTTGCGTTGGCGAGCCAGTCCCGAAGATCCTTCGGTCCGCGTGGTCCTGGGGTGTACCCCCCCGGTGAGTTCTTTGTCTTGTGCCGTGGGGGAGAGGACTTTAAGACGTTGTTGATCAACCAGTCGAATGCTTTGGTGACATCGCGTGTGAGGGCCTGGTCGCTGCGGTGGTCGTAGCGGCGGTAGGCGGAACCGAGTCCTTGGTGCCAGGGACCGTTCGGCCCGATCATCTCGCGCAGGGTGGCCAGGCTGTGGCCACGGGCGATCGCATTGACGACGACGGATTGGCGGGCCTCATGGTTGGACTGCCATGTGAGGCGCGCTGGGTTGAGTGTTGCGTGCGTGGCGTAGGCGGCGACGTCGGCCGGCAGCGGATCGTGGCGGACGTAGGGAGCGCTGATGCGTTGGTCGTCGCCGGCGCCCACGGTGTATTCGGCTGCGGCGCTGGGCGTTTCTGGTGCGGGAATGGGGCGCTGACGGTCTGGTGGATTGAGTGCACCGAGGAGCATGAGCAACCGCGGCAGTAGGCCGGGGTCGGATCGTGTGGTGAAGGCCTCGACGGCGGCGTCCAGGGTTCCGTCGAGCTGGCGGTAGCCACCTTCGCGGCATGGTGATCCCGGTGGCGTCATGCAACCCGTGTCGGCGTTGGTGTTCGGGGTGATGTCGAGGGTGGGCAGTCGGGCGGCGAGAAGCCGCACCAGGTGGTTCATTTCGTCAAGTGATGCTGAGGTGCCGATGGCCAGTGGGCAGATCAGATGTCGGCCGCCGCTGCTGGATCGATCAGTGACGACCGCTCCGCCGCATTCGGTGAGCCATTCCACGGCCCTGGATAGGTCGGCTGAGGCGGCCGCTGGTCCGTGCAGCTTGGCATCGAAGTCCAACCACAACGTCTGGGTACGGCGTCGTGAGTAGAGATAGACCGCGGCGGGCCGGCTCGGAAGGCGCTCGCAGTGTTTGGCGGTGTCGCTGAACTTGCCGGTGTCCGGGTTCCACAGGCGCATCCGACTGCGCCCGGGCGCAGCCACGAGTCGTGCCAGCCGTTTCCACACGAGCTCCGGCGGGCATGCTGGGGCCCTGCGATCAGCTGGGAGGACCGCCGTTGTCACGGGCGGATCACGGAAAATGGTTGCGGGCCTGGCTGGTTGGGCCGAGCTGCCCGCGCCGATATCACAATGGGGTGTCGTTCATTGCGGCTCACATGGGCGTCCTTTATCCTGGAGCCAGCCTTACGTGGTTGGCCCCAAATCGGTGTCAGAGAATTCGGTTGTTACGGGTCGCCTGAGCGGAAGTTGGCGCTTCGGTTCAGGTTTCGGATCTCCCCGCTTCGGCGGGGTTTTCTGGTTTTTGACCCTGCGGCGTCCTACGCTGGGTGCAGCGCCCGACGCGTCGGCAAAGTGATAGGTGTGCCTCCTGGTGCTCGTGTTGACGCAGAGTTTGGCACGGAAGGCCGGTTAAACCGGTCAGACACGCTGGTCATGCCCCTTGATTGTCGGTCAAGGGTCGGTTCGTGGCTTCTCTTGCAAGCCCTTCCGCCAGCTCGGTGAGCCTGTCGCACGTGGTGCCCCAGCACGTTCAACAGGCGCGGAAGGCGATACCCCAGCCCCGAACCAGACACCGGCCACCATCGGAATGCTTCGAATCTGCTTTGGCTGTCGCGTAAGGCTGGGGTTGCCGCTGACACTTCGAGTCGAGATCCGAGCTATGCAAAGGAAGCCCGAATGACCCTCCTCGATGAGCGACCCCCAATGGCACCTGAGGCTTCGGCCGAACCAGCGCCGTCAGCTCAGCCGACAAGTCCAGAGCCGCCGCCCGTGGTGGGAGAGCCTGGGGCGACAAGCCGCGCGGACGAGAAGCTGCGGATGCTGCGCCGCGCCCGACGCAGCGCGGTTGGCGTCACGGTGTTCATCGCTCTCGGCTCATTCGGACTCTCGTTCTATTCGCTATGGGATATGGCATCGCAGCTGGCGTGGCCGGGATACATCGCATGGCTGTGGCCGCTCATCGTCGACGGCATGATCATCGTCGCCACGATGTCGCTGGTCGCGTTCGGTGGCTACTCCGGACAGAAGTCGAACCAGATCTACTCGTGGTGCGTTCTGGCCTTCGGAGCCGTTGTGAGTATGAGCGCCAACTTCATTCACCCGCTGCTGCCCCATCTCACAGGCCAGGACCAAGGCCCCGTCACGGCCGGCTCCTGGCTGGGGGCCGGCATATCCTGCATCCCTCCGATCGCGCTCTTGGCCTGCACCCATCTGCTGGCTCGACTTTGGGCATTCACACCCGAGGACGAGCTCACCGCACCCGCGCCCGCAGAGGTCGGCAACTACGTCGGGGGAGTGGCCGAGCTGTCGTTGGCAGTCGCGGCCGGTATCCAGGCGCGCGGCAAGCTGACAGGCCATCCGCAGGAGGTCATCGCCGAGACGGTACAGCTGTTGTTCCACAGTCAGCCCCCGCTGACGCTCCGGGAGATCGGCCGGCGCGTCGACCGGCACCACGACGTCGTGGGCAAGGTACGTGACGAGACAGCCGTGCTTCTCGGGATAGGAGTGGACGCTCAGTGCAGTACTGCCGGCTGATCCGCCATCAGTCCCTGCTGCAGCGGCGTTATTTCGGTTACCGACTGCTGTCGCATAACCGGCAAACGGTCCATAGCGTTCACATCAACAGAACTGCGGCGGCTGGCGCCTCCCGAAAGGAAAGGACGGGTCTACGGTGACGATTCCGTTTGACCAGATCTTGGCGGACTCGGTTTTCCACGTGGGCAAGTTGATCGGCGCCGCTGGCAACCTGTTCGCACCCGCGCCACAGTCACCGGCTGTCTCGCCCACCATCGATGGCGGCGGCGGCAGCGGTGGAGGGACGTCGACTAATCCCACCTATCCGCTGCCACCGGGCCATGACCCGATCACGCCACCGCCGGCGGCCGCACCACCCCCGCCCCCACCGCCGCCGCCTGGTGCACAGAATGGTGGCCTTCCGGGTGGTGCGAACCAGGCTGGCAGCGACTACGGCACGGGTACTGCAGGTGTGTCGGCGATCGACGAGAAGCTGGCGGCCAAGCTCAAGGAGATCTTCGCCGCCAACAAGGCGTCGTATGACCGGGTAATGGCCATCCTCAAGGAGATTGAGGACAAAAAGGCCCAGATGGGTCCGGAGGCGTTGGACAACCCTGCCGGCCTGTTGACGTTCCAGAAGTTCCTTGACGAGAAGCTCGCCGAGGTCCAGAAGATCCTCGCCGATGCCCACGTCGACTCCGCCACCCAGGGGCAGATCCTCAAGGAACTGGGGGACGAGTACCGCACGACGGGTCCGAAGGGCGACGAGCACGACGAGGCCGGTGGTAGCGGCGGTGATGGTGGCGGCCCTGGCGGCAGCGGCGGTGACGGTGGCGGCACTGGTGGTGGCGGTGGCGACCCAGCGGCGGTCGGCGGCGGCCCGGTGGCGGGCGGTGGCGACCCCTTGGAGGATCCGCTGGCGGGCCTGGGCCCGCTGGGCGGCGGGATGATGGATCCGCTGTCAGCGTTGAGTCCGGCGCTGGCCGGGCTGAGCTCGTTGCCGCAGATGATGTCGGGTATGGGCGGGGGAGGCCTGCCGATCGGAGATCTCGGCTCGATGCTCGGGTCATTGGGTGGTGGTTTGGCCGGCATGGCCAAGGACGGTTTCACCGACAAGCCGGCCGATGATGCGTCGACGTCACCTGAGGACGGATTCAAAGACGAGGAAGGTAAGAAGCCCGAAGAACCCAAAGAGGAGTTCAAGGACGACAAGCCGCAGCCGACCCCGCCGACGAACCCGGCTGACCCGCTCGCCGGCGACCCGAAGGCCAAGAACGAAACCGCGCCGGAAGCCGCTGCTCCGGAAGCCGGCAAGCCTGAGCCGGGGGAGTCCGACCTGACGGTCAAGGCCGGCGACGAAGAGTTCAAGGCTCCCGACCCGACCACCAAAGCGGTCATGGATGACGTGATCAACAAGGGCATGGGCGTGACCGCGGCCTATTCCGCACACAACATCCAGCTGCCACCGCCGGGCACCGCGGTGACCGCACCGGTTGATCCGAACATGATGAAGGGCGGCGAGCTGGGCTATTTTGACGCTCAGGAGCCGATCCTGGCCCTTGGGAACCGAAAAATCTGGCTGGATGGGCAGGTGCAACCACTTAGTGCACTCGGCAGCCGTACAGACTTTCTAGGCTGGACACAGGCGCCGGGCGCAGCCGCGCGATCCACCGGTGTCGGAGCCGTGTAGGAGAACGCCGATGCAGCCTGAAGCAACGACCACCGAGCACACCTATGTGGAGTCGTCGCGCGACGGAGCGCTGATGGTCGAACTCGACGCCAACGAGGTACCTCGTGTGCAGATCGAGCCCGAAGTCAACGCCACATGGACGGCCGAAGAGCTGTCCGAACGCGTCCTGCACTTGTACAAGGTGGCGTTGATGCGGGTGCGGTGTGACTCTTTGGCGGCGATGAACGAGCGCGGCGCCAACATCGCCCCGGGCACAGCCGCCTACCCGATGGCCTCAGAGATCGACGAATACCGACGCCGCAACATCAATTTCTGATACGGCATAACCAGAAAACCGTGGTTACGGTGGGGAAATGCAGACAATAGGTACAGCAGGAGGAAACCGATGAGCAGATCGTTGAACCTCGATCCCGACGAGTGGAACAACCACGCCTCGTGGTGGGACTCCGAAGCAGACGCCGCCCGTGAGCGGTTGCACGTCGACGACGCCACGCTCACCGAAGCCAAGGGAGCGTTCGGCAAGCTGGGCTCGTCCTCGATCGGACAGGAATACGCCGCAGCACTCAAGGCCCGCAGTGAGGCCGGCGAGCGTTTCGGCGCCTTCGCTTCGGGTGTGGCCTCACACATCCGTCGTGACCTGCAAAGCTACGGCGACACCGAGGACGCCAACACCAAGGCGTTGTCGACCTAGATCGGCACACGATATGGGGAAAAACGTCGACATCGATCCGGACGGGGTGCGCGGTGCCAGCGCGGTTCTGAACGCGGCACCGACTGCCCCGTCCGGCGCGTCGGTCACGCCGCCGGCCGCGGACGCGACCTCGGTGCAGGTCACCACCCAGCTGGCCACTCTGATGGGCGGCCTGGACATCGACACGACGTCGTCGAACGTTCGGACCACCGACGCGTCGACGCGGCTGAACACCACCGCGGCCACCTACGAAGAGCAGGAGACCGAGTCCTCGCGCAGCCTGGCCTACAGCGACACGGCCGCCTCGACAGGCCCTGTCTCGGTCAACATGCCAACGTTCACCGCACCCGACATTCCAGCCCCGGCGGTACCCGCACCGGCCGGCGTCATCCCCACCACCGGACACGAGATCGCCCAACTGATCCACGGCGGCCCGGGCGCCGACAGCCTCGATGCGGCCGCGACCACCCTCGACAACAGGGCAACCGCGCTCGACAACGCGGCCAACACCGTGCAATCGGCACGCACCGACACCACCAACAGCTGGACGTCGACCGCCGCAGACCAGGCCGACACCCACATCTCGAGCCTGCAAACCCGCTACACCGAACACGCCGAACGAGCACGCTCACTGGCCTCGCACGCACGCACTCAGGCCGCGAACTTCCGCCAAGCCAAAGCCACCATCCCCGCACCGGAAGTGTTCAGCAACCTGGAGCGCCGCCTGCACGCGGCCAACGTCGCCAACACGCAACCCGGCAGCATGGGCCGCTACTCGGCCACCATCACCGACCTGCAGCTCAAGCTCGCCGAAGCCAACGAAAAAGCCAACCGCGGATTCGCCGAATACACCGCTGCCGCCAACACCGGCCCGATAGGCACAATGCAACCACCCGAAAACCGGCCTGGCGGACCTCATGGGACCCCCAACGCCACACCCAGCGGCACAGACCCCGCCGACCTGCCCGGCACCGACACAGACACCGCAGACCCACTGTCCGCGGCAAATCCGCTGGCCGATCCCACGCTCGACGGCGCGACCGACACCGCATCCGAAATGATTCAAACCGTCCTGCCCGCCGTGCTCGGCGGCGTATCCGGCGCCCTGGGCGGAGTACTGGGCGCAGTGAGCGGCGCAGGCCAGAAACTTCAGGAAGTCGGCAACCAAGCGGTCCAAGGTGTCACCCAAGGCGCCAGCGCATTGACCTCAGCCATGTCAGCCGCAGCACCGGAACTGGGCGGCGGCGACGAAGCCGGCAGCGGCACACCAGATTTCGGCGGCTTCGACGGCGGAGGCGGCGGGGGAATGCCCGGCGACACCGAACCGGCATCGTCACCGGCGGGCCCGCTGACAGCGCCGGCCACCACCGCCAGCACATCGGCACCGATCGCCGCGGCGCCGGCGACGGTCAGCGCATCGTCACCGGCCGGCCCATCGATGGGAGGGGCGTCGATGGGCGGGGGCATGATGCCACCGATGATGGGTGCACCGATGGGCGGCCGCGGTGGCGGCTCGGAAGATGACCGCCGGCTGTATCCGGAGCGCCGGCTGCACATCGAGGAGCAGCCGAACACCGAACCGGTCAAGGGCCGCCGCGAGGCACGCAGTGTCAAACAGTCTGAGGGGGAGAAGAAGTGACGCAGCTGTCCGACGAGGAGTACGTGGCGCGCGTCGAAGGCGGGATCGCGCACTGGCGCGCCCGCAACCGCGCCTGGATGGATGCGTGCGAGAAGATCGCCCTCGACCAGGCCCATCCCGACGTGACGGTCCGGTTCGACGAGAACGGTGACCTGACGGTGTTCGAGGTCGACGACGACGCCCTGCACAAGTACACCAACACCGAGCTCGAACAGATCATGACCGACGCACTCCGCCAGACCCGCGCACAGTTCGCCGACCAAGTCCGCAACCTCTACGCGGAATACCTCTCACCGGGCGACCCACGGTTCAAACCCGACGTGCTCGGCGTCCCCTACGTCGAACTACCCGACTAACTCTGCGCGGCGACCGAACGGTAGGACGGATCATCCTCCTGTTAGTAGGATGATTGGTATGCCGAAAGAAAAGGTGTCCGTCACGCTGGACGGCGCAGTGCTGGCAGCCGCAGACAGCGACGCCAAAGCCGCCGGCCTCAACCGATCAGAGCTCATCGAACAAGCACTACGCCACGAGCATCTTCGAATTGCCCTGAAGAACTACACAACTCACACAGTGCCCGCACTGAACATCGACGACTACGCCCAGCAGATCTACCAAGCCAACCAAGCCGCCGGCCTGTGATACGACCAGGCGACATCGTGCCGCGCCGCGACGCGAAAAGCGAAATGTTCGTGATAGTCCTGTCCAACCCGATACACCTGGCCGCCGAAACCGGCCGCGTGATCACCTGCCCCTACATTCCAGGTGAAATCCCCAATGCCACAATGGCAATGGTCGTCCCCGTGGCGGATCCCAACGGCGTCGCACTCCCCGAACTTGTCCAATGGCTCCCGACCGCTGCACTCGACGAACCGATCGGCAACATCGGCCCCACGGCCCTGCACGAGACAACAACCATGGTGACCGCACTCATCTCCTAACCCCGGTCTCCTACAACCGGGGGCTCTTCGCCAAGGGATCTTCGACGTTAGGCGTTGGGTGGTCGTGGGTCGGAATTAGGATTGCGCGGCATGAGGGATAAGGACCCACAGAACTCGAGCGATCGCTCCGCTGTGGGATCGTCGAACCCTGTTTCTCCCAGCCATCAGGAACGCAAGAGAACCAAGCAAATCCGCAAAGCTGCGGCTCAGGACCGCGCCGCTGAGAACATGCGGATGGTCGCCGCCGCCCAGGCCGCCGGCGTAGTGCCGAAAACGGTCAGCCGTGACTCCCTCGGCTGGTCATCCCCCGAACGGGCCAGAGCACGAGCCCTGGCAGCCCGGACCGCTGCTACAGAGCGACCGAAGACTCCAGCCGAAAGTCACCCCAAGCCTCCACAGCCCGGAGCCGCCCTGCCGCCTCCGGCAGCGCTTGCACCGGACCGCGAACAGACACCCCAACAGGAGACAGTCGATACATCACCGCTACTCGACTTGATCGCCGAACGCGGCATGCGAATCTGCGACCAGACCGACGACGGCGCGCCAGCCCCAGATAGCCTCGTCAAGGTAATCACCAACTGCCCTGTCCGGTTTGCTGTCGAAACCCAGGCCGCGCCGTCGACGGACTGGAAGGCCAAATGTCTTAGGCCACCCTTCGACACACTGTGGCTGGAGTACCCGCACCAAGAATTGCTCTGCGGCGCATTGATCACGGCCACTGATAACGGTGGCCGGCGTCTGAGCATCCAGTTCGTCACCAGCAACCCCGCCGGTCGAAAAGCACCGTTATGGTGGCCTGGCCCCGAAATCGTAGAGCTGACTGTAGACGGTTTGCTTACCCATCGGCGACCTTCGACTTCGGCTCGCCGCAACAACTTTAGCCAATTCCAAATCGACGCGGTTACAAGCAGTTTCGATGCGGTATACATCCACCTCGCACTCATCAACGAAGTGCATACACGAAACTTGTGGGCCCCGCGACCGCACGCGACATCTCCCGTACTGCCAGCCAAGTTCCATAAACTCGGGGGCCCGGTGGTCCTCATGTGGGGCGACGCGCCACTTCCCGGCCACCAACGCCATCTCGACGATCCGCGCCATGCACCCGTTGGCCACCAGGTGCGGGGTCACCAGCGGCGACTGCGCGAAGGCGGAACCACCTGGGTGCGACCGCACCGCCGAGGAGACGGGGAGCCCGAGAAGTCACGCAACTACCACGTTAAGCAGCGCGGCAACGGATCGCGATGATCGGCGGCGGCGAGAGATTCCGGGCTCCGCGCCGAGACCGCAAGCGCCGCGAACTCCCGATGAGGCGAGGACCAACAACACCACGGCACTCACACCTACTCCACCCCGCGGGCCCAACGCACCGCCTCCTGCAGCTGGGCGGCCTGACGCGCAGCCTCCTCGGTCCGCTTCCGGGCAGCATTACGCGCAGCCTCCAACGCCGCCGCACGCGCGGCGACACGACCGGCGCCACCGCCATCCGGACCATTCGGCGGCGTGAGCTCGGTGGCCTGCCGCGCAACCCTGGCCGCGATCGCAGCGAGTTCCTCGACCTCGCGCGCTTCGTCGGCGACGGCCGGCCGATCATCGAGATTCTCGGCGCCATGCCAAGCCAGAATCGCGCCCAACAGCCCGATCGGCTTATGCGGCGCATCGGGGATACGGCGCCCGGTGATACCGAGCCAGTCGGTGATCAGCTGGTTGAGGTCACGTGCCGTCCAGCCGTGCACAGCCGGTCCGGCCAGCATCGCAGCCCAAGCGTCCGCCGAGTACCGTCTGGCCCACGGTGGGGCCCCAGGATGCGCCCTCCAGGACCGCGCCAGAGCCGAACCCGCCTTGTCCGGGCCCTCGCGGCGCCCCGCGCCGCGACCACGGGCGCCGACAGGCGTCCGCTTGGTGGTAGTGAGTTCTCGTAAAAGCGAGCTTTTACAAGTAAAAAGAGACCCTACGAGGTGGGGTGACAACCTGTGAATAACCGGCGCCAGCCAGGCCGAATCATGAAGCACCCAGACCGATGCCCAACCACGGCCACGATCACCGACACGCCATGACGCCAACCGCTCCGTCAGCGTCCGTTGCCGACCGCGCATGATCTCGGTGGCAACACCCAAAAGCCGCAGCGCTTCATTGGCCCGCTGCACCTGACGCACCGAGAACCCTGTGGCTTCGGCGAGCTGGTCGTTGGTAGGCCGGCAGTTTCGGCCCGTGTCATGGTCGGCGTAGCGGGCCCGGGCCGCGGCGTTATCTGGGGTCAGATTCTGATGTTTACTGTTGTTCCCGCTGAGGCGATCTGATCTAGTCGGGCCTGATCGGAAACAGGTTAGGCTGTTGGTGTTTCCGGTTAGGGGTTGGTTGGTGCGTTCTGGTTGACGCGACGATTCAGGAGCCCATCATTCCGCGGCCGCCCATCATCGGGCCCATCATGGCGGGCATGCCGTCGGTGACGAAGCCGGTGACTTCGTGTGCGTGGGCGCGGATGGTGTTGGTGAGCTCGGGGTCGGAGGAGGTCTCGGTGGCGATAACTCCGTTAGGTGTCAGTGTGATTCGCCGCTGGTAGTCGGTTGCATGGCGGAACAGGGTGGGCAGGCTTTGACTCATGCAGCTCACTTCGGCGCCTTGGTCGAGATGCTGATACATCGAGGAGACGTGGGCGTGCAGTTGCGCGACGAGATCGGGGGCGTCGGATTCGGTGGTGGTACGGATGCCTCCGGGGATGTTTTCCACGGTGCGGCGCAGTTCGGTGTGGCGGGCGAACATGGTCATGTAGCGATCCATGTCGGTGCCGGAGACTCCGCCCATCATGCCGGGACCGTTGGCGTTCCCGGTGGGCATGCGAATACTGTTGGTGCGCAACAGGTATCCCAGTGCGGCGATCGCCCCTGCCCCACTGAGTAGGGCAAGTGCGGCGCGTCTGGTGAATTCGGTCATGTGCGGCTGCTTTCGTGATGGTGTCCCGCTCGGACCCCTTGGCTGCAGGGCAGGTCAGGTGGCAGGGGTTTTGTGGGCGACGACGCGTTCGACGAGGCCGAGTGTGAACCGCTCACGATGGTCGATCGCGAGGTCGGTCGCGGCCCGCAGGTGCTCTAGGGGGCGACGTAGGAAGTGTTCGCCGCCGAGGGGAATGGTGAATAGTTCGAGGCCCCGCTGCACGGCTCGGACTGGGGCGGTGCTGCTGCGGATGTGGTCGACGAGGATGAGTTTTCCGCCGGGGCGCAGGACTCGGGTCATTTCGGTGAGGGCTTGGGTGTGGTCGGGGATGGCGCAGAGCCCGAAGGTGCAGACGACGGTGTCGAAGCTGGCATCGTCGAACGGCAGGTGATGCGCGTCGGCTTGTTGCAGGGTGGCGGGGTGACCGAGGTCGGCGGCGCGTTGGCGGGCGATGTCGAGCATCTGCTGGCTCCAGTCGATCCCGGTCAGGGTGACGTTCTCGGGGTAGAAGGCAAGGTTGAGTCCGGTGCCGATCGCGACCTCCAGGACGTCGCCGGTGGCTTGGCTGCAGACCCATTGGCGGGAGTCGCCGAACAGGTGGCGGTCGAAGAACCCGATCTCACGGTCATAGGTGCGAGATTTCTTGTCCCAGTACCGGTTCCAGCGGGCGGTGCGATCATCGGTGGGCATGGTTCACCTCGCGTCGGCGGTCAGACGGTCAGGCGGCGTCCGATGTAGGGAACGAACCGGCCGACAGCCCCACAGTAGTCCCGGTAGGCCTGGCCGTGGATGGTGTTGAGGTAGGGCTCTTCGACCACTCGTACCTGCAGTTCGATCGTGGCCCACAAGACGGCGAAGGCGGCCAGGGCAAGCGGGTTTGGGGTGATCAGGGTGATGCCGGCGGCGAAGATCAGCATGGCGGTGAAGATGGGGTTGCGTACCAGCGCGAACACGCCGTGGCGCACCAATGTGGTTGTTTCGCTGGGGTCCACTCCGATGCGCCACGATGGGCCCATGTCGCGTTGGGCGTGGACGGTGGCGGCGATCCCGGCGACGGCCAGCACTATGCCGGTGGTCTGGATCCACGGCGCATCAAGCACGGCCATCGGGGTGAGGATGTCGAGCAGTTGCAGCAGGGGCGCGGCCGCCCCGGCGAGGATGGCGGCGATGAATCCGACACCGGCCAACCATTGCAGCGACCCGGGCCGACCGTGGATGCCGCGGAATCCGGTGGATCCGGTGTGGCGGTATTGGGTCCAACTGCGCCAGCCGAACCCTAAGACGGCAAAGATCACGTAGAAGATGAGCGCGGTGGCGGGCATGGGTGAAACCTCCTGGCCGGGACTGGGATAGGTGCCGATGTGGAGATGGGCGTTAAAGCCGATGGACGTGGGACGGCGCGGTTAGTTCTCGGCGAGCGCTTGATCAAGGGCCTTGGCGAGGTCTTCATAGCTGTGCGGTTGGATGCGGGTGCCGTTGAGGAAAAACGTCGGCGTGCCCTGCACCCCCAAGGCCCGGCCGTCGGCCATGTCGAGCCGGATGCGCTCCAGCGTGGCGGGATCGGCGTAGGCCGCGTCGAAAGCGGCCATATCCAGGCCGAGTTCTGCTGCGAATCCACGGAATACGTCATCGGCCGGGGTTTGCTTTTCACCCCACTGAGCCTGGGTGTCATACATTTTGCGATACACCGCCTCCAGCTGGCCCTGCTGGGCGGCGGCTTCCACGGCCCGGGCGGCCCGCTCGGCGTTGACGTGCGCTGGCAGCGGGAAGTGGCGGATCACGAAATTCACCCGGTCCCCGTATTCAGCCCGCAACTTTTCGATCTCCGGGTAAACCGCGCGGCAACCCTCACATTCGAAGTCGAGAAACTCCACGAACGTCACCTTGCTCTCAGGCACCGAGTTGAGCCGGTGACTGTTCTCCCGCACCACCTGCCCGATCTCGCTGGTATCGGACTGCGCTGGGGCGGTCGAGTCACGGTCGCGCACCGACAGGTAGACCAGCGCACCGATCGCCATCGCGGCGATGACGAACGCGGTGAGCAACATGCGGCTGGCGCGCGCCATTCAGATACCTCTTTCGTGGGATCGGCGGCTATATCGCATGGCATCGATGTTGGCGAGGTTGACCGATCAATAGCATTGGACGCTATCATCGTTATGTGGCGATGAAAAGTGGTTCGGTCGATCCCGCGGTGTGCGGGAATGTGGATGCGGCGACGGCGTTGTTTCACAGCCTCTCGGATGCGACCCGGTTGGCGATCCTGCGCCGCCTGGCGGGTGGTGAGGCCCGGGTGGTGGATCTGACGGGCGAGTTGGGGTTGGCGCAGTCGACGGTGTCGGCGCATCTGGCCTGCCTGCGTGACTGCGGGTTGGTGGATTTCCGGCCGCAGGGCCGCGCCTCGGTGTATCGGCTGGCCCGCCCGGAGCTGCTGGAGATGTTGCGCGCGGCCGAGGCGGTGCTGGAGGCCACCGGCAACGCGGTGGCGTTGTGCCCCAACTACGGCCTCCCCGATCAGCGGAAGAAGGTTGCTCGATGAGTGAGGCGTGTGGCTGCGGCAGCGACGAACGTAGCGACGACGAGCACGAACCCGAACGGCTCTGGGAGATCACCGAACTGCGCGCCGCCGCGGTGGCGGGTGTGGTGCTGCTGGCCGGGTATGTGGTCGGCGGGGCCGGCGGGCCCCGCCCGGTCGAAATCGGGTTGTATGCGCTGGCGTTGGCGATCGGGGCCTACACGTTCGTGCCCTCGACGCTGCGCCGGCTGACCCAAGGCAAGATCGGGGTCGGCACGCTGATGACGATCGCCGCGGTCGGCGCAGTGATCCTCGGCGAGGTCGGCGAGGCCGCCATGCTGGCGTTCCTGTTCTCCATCAGCGAAGGTCTCGAAGAATACTCGCTGGCCCGCACCCGCCGCGGCCTGCGCGCCCTGTTGTCGCTGGTGCCCGATGAGGCCACCGTCCTGCGCGACGGCGCCGAAACCATCATCCCGCCAAGCGAATTGCGGGTGGGTGACCGGATGCTGGTCAAACCCGGTGAACGCGTCGCCACCGACGGGGTCATCGTCTCAGGCCGTACCGCGCTGGATGTTTCGGCGATCACCGGCGAATCCGTGCCGGTGGAGGCCGGGCCCGGTGATGAGGTGTTCGCCGGGTCGATCAACGGCACCGGGGTGCTCGAGGTCGAGGTCACCAGCAGCGCCGCCGACAACTCGCTGGCCCGCATTGTGGCCATCGTGGAGGCCGAGCAGTCCCGCAAGGGCGAAGCCCAGCGCCTGGCCGACCGCATCGCCAAACCCCTGGTCCCGACGATCATGATCGCCGGCGTCCTCATCGCGGCCATCGGCAGCGTGTTGGGTGATCCGCTGGTGTGGATCGAACGCGCCCTGGTGGTGCTGGTGGCGGCCTCCCCATGCGCGCTGGCGATCTCGGTGCCGGTCACCGTGGTCGCCGCGATCGGCGCGGCCAGCAAGCTCGGCGTCCTGGTCAAGGGCGGCGCGGCGCTGGAAGCCCTGGGCGCGGTCCGCACCGTGGCGCTGGATAAGACCGGCACATTGACTGCCAACAAGCCCACCGTCATCGACGTCGCCACCACCAACGGCGCCACCCGCGAGCATGTGCTGGAGGTCGCGGCGGCGTTGGAGGCCCGCAGCGAACACCCCCTGGCTGCAGCGATCCTCGCCGCCGCCGAGGGCCCGGTCCGACCCGCCGAGGAGGTGGAGGCGGTCACCGGCGCCGGCCTCACCGGGTATCGCGACGGCCGCCGGTTGCGGCTCGGTCGGCCCGGCTGGCTCGATCCCGGCCCGCTGGCCGAACAGGTCGCCAAGATGCAGGCCGCCGGGGCGACCGCGGTGCTGGTCGAAGACAACGGTCAGGTCATTGGGGCGGTCGCGGTGCGTGACGAACTACGGCCCGAAGCCGCCCGGGTCGTCGAGGCGTTACGCCGTGGGGGTTATCAGGTGGCGATGCTGACCGGTGACAACCAAGCGACCGCGACCGCCCTGGCCAAGCAGGTGGGGATCGATACGGTGCATGCTGATCTGCGGCCCGAAGACAAGGCCGCGCTGATTAGTCAACTGCGCCAACATTCCTCGACGGCCATGGTCGGTGACGGCGTCAACGACGCCCCCGCCCTGGCCACCGCAGACCTCGGCATCGCCATGGGCGCAATGGGCACCGACGTGGCGATCGAAACCGCCGACGTCGCCCTCATGGGTGAAGACCTGCGCCACCTCACCCAAGCCTTCGCCCACGCCCGCCGTGCCCGGCGCATCATGCTGCAAAACGTCGGCCTCTCACTGGGCCTGATCACGGTACTCATTCCGCTCGCCCTCACCGGGATGCTGGGGTTGGCCGCGGTCGTCGCCGTGCACGAACTCGCCGAAATCGTCGTCATCGCCAACGGGGTCCGCGCCGGACGCACCAAACCCCTCCGGGGCGCCATCATCGAAACCGGAACCGACTCCCACCGGCTGGCACACACCCGCACCCAGGAAACCACGACAGCCAGTTGAACTCGGGGCGCAACAGGATCACGTCACAGCCAAGAGGGGTCGGCCGAGCAACGGGGTGAAACCCCGGATCGATCAGGTCAACGGTGTCGCACTCCGCAGCGCCGCCAGCACGCGATCCCTGGTCGGAAGGTCCAATCGGCATGCATCAGCTGCCAACTCAGTGCCCGGCTTCATGATATCCACACCATCAACGAGCACCGTCGGCGATGGATATGCACCGACCCTTTCCACCACCACATCGTCAGCGATACCCACCTCAGACAGACACTCGGCGAGCAAGCGCCGAGCCGCCGCCGCATTCGGACACCCCGGGCTCGTGAGAAGCTCCACACGCATACATCCAGCTTCGCTCAACCCGCGCGAGTTCTGCACGCCTCCAGGCGGGGCCAACTGACACCGCCCAGGCGGAGCCAATTTAGGTTGACATAGGCACGGTGCACGAAATCGTCGTCATCGCCAACGGTGTGCGCGCCGGACGCACCACACCACTGGCCGCTGGTGCCACGACCGAAGCGCCGACGGCGGCTGCAACGCACACATAGGCCCACCACCAGTGGTGGCGCTGCTGGCTGACGCTGGCCTGACCGCTCAGCGGGCGCTATGCGCGAAGCCAGTCCCATGCGGGTTCGAGTTGATCGCGTGGAAACGTCTTCAGTTGACCGCGGATGAGCAGTGCCGCGGGTATTTTGACGCACCATTCTTCCCATTTCGGGGCGCCCAGCATGGCGATCTTGTCGAAGTGACGTCGATGTTTGAGGTCGAAGATCGTGTTGGCCCAGGCCGCGGGAAGGGTCCAGCCTTCAAAGGATTCGTCGATCAGGATCAGCACCCGCAACGTGGTGTACTGCTCCAGAAGGGAGTCGATTCGTGGGCCGAGCACGTCGCGGTAGGTTTGCCGGTTCAGCTTGCCGCTGAACCGGATTCCGACGACATTGCCGGTGCTGCAGGACAGGAACTCGATCACAGCATGCCCCTCCTGGGGAAGTGTCAGTGCGCGCGTGGGCCGTACATGATCACGGCGACGCCGGCCAGGCAGACCAGGGCGCCGATGATGTCCCAGCGGTCGGGTCGAAACCCGTCCAGCGCCATGCCCCAGGCCAGTGAGCCGGCGACGAACACGCCGCCGTAGGCGGCCAGGATCCGGCCGAAATGCGCATCCGGCTGCAGGGTGGCGACAAACCCGTAGATTCCGAGTGCGATGACGCCGAGCCCGGCCCATAGCCAGCCGCGTTGCTCGCGCACACCTTGCCAGATCAGCCACGCGCCTCCGATTTCGGCGACCGCGGCCAACACGAACAACAGGATTGAACGGATCACCATGGTGATGACCCTAGGAGACCTGGCCGGGCACTGGGGCCGCTGCCGGCTGTGATCGTCGGCACCGGCAACTGGTGTTCGTGTTCGGACGAGTGCACTGGCAGGTGTCGGCTCCGCGTCGGCGGTAGGCGCGGATCTGTGACACGACCACCCCGACGACTCCGACGGCGATGAGCGCGAATCCGAGTGGCTCTAGCCACCGGGAACCGACGAGCAGCATGCCACCGCCGGCGATGCCGGCCGCGGCCAGCAGTGGCACGACCACACAGCAGCCCACACATGCCAGCGCCCCGACGCCGATCGATGCCCACCACGCCTTGCGGGCGCGGTCGTCAGCAGCAGCCACCGGTGCCGCCTTTCGTCTCGTTGTCGGGTTCTGCGGTGAATGGTAGTGGGCAGCAGGGGCTTTCGGCGCAGGCGAGGAGGTCGTCACAGCCCGCGGCGAGCGCAGCACGCAGCGTGTCGCGCACGGCGGTAAGTTCGGCGAGCTTCTGGTCGACCTCGGCCAGTTTGGTGGCCGCCCGGGTGTGTAGTCCGGCCTCGGAGCGGCTACCGAGTCGGGTGGCGGCCAACAGGTCGGCGACTTCGTCGAGGGTGAAGCCCAACCGTTGCGCGGCCTTGATCACCCGCATCATGGTCACGGTTTCCGGTGGGTATAGGCGGTGTCCACCCAGTGATCGCTGCGGCTGGCGCAGCAGGCCGCGTCGCTCGTAGTAGCGCAGCGTCTCGGTGTTGACCCCGGCTGCGGCCGCGACCTGCCCGCTGCGCAATCCGCTGTCGCTCACCGCGTCTGCCCCGTCGTCATGTCACCGATCCGCTGTGCGAGGGCGTCGAGCACGTCGGTGTGCGACGGGGGAACGCCGATGCTTATCACCACATCCGAACCGGCCGTGTCGAAGTCGAAGCGGAAAAACGAGCAGCAGCCGACTTCGCGTGCCGCCAGGTCGCGGGCAGCGGCCTCGGCGTCGGCGGCCAGCACAAGATCCAACCGTGTGGCACTCACCCGTACCGACCGCAGCACCGATTGACCGAATAGCCCGTCGAACTCGGCCACCCGCAACGGCCGATCAACCGTGGGTAACGAGCACGAATCGGGCACCCAACCCGTAGTTTCCTCGCTGGCCATACGTCGACGATAAACCCGTACCTAGGTACGGAATGCAACCCTCAATCGGTGGCGAACGGCAGCGGGGTGGCCCTCAACCGTCTCGGCGGTCGGATTGTGTTGACTGGCCGGCGGGTGGTGCGGCCGCGGTGGACAAGTTGGCGGCCAGGGCCTGGACGCGCGTGGTGATGTCGTCGCGGATGATTCGCATGCGGTCGATGCCGTCGATGCCGCGCAGGGAGGGTTCGTCGGTGTCCCACCGTTGGATGGTGGTGCCGGGATGGTCCTCGAGTTGGGCTTGGGTGCCGACGATGACGACCAGATCGGCCTCGTCGAGCATCTGCTCGGTGAGTTGGGTGGGCTGATGGTCGCTGATGTCGACGCCGACTTCGGCCAATGCCTGCACCGATTGTTGGTTGACTGCACCCTTGGCGTGGGTGCCCGCCGAGGTCACGCGGATGTGCGGGCCGGCGATCTGCCGCATGAGCCCGGCGGCCATCACCGACTTGCCGGCGTTACTGACGCAGACGAACAACACGGATCTGTCGGCCATATCGGTGTTTTCCTTGGGTTTTCGCGATTAGCGGGTGATGGGCACGTTCAGATCGGTCAGGAGTCGGTGGATGCGTTCTTCGATGTCGTCGCGGATCGGGCGGACCGCGTAGAGGCCTTGGCCGGCGGGGTCGGGGAGTTCCCAGTTTTCGTAGCGTTTTCCGGGGAAGATGGGGCAGGCGTCGCCGCAGCCCATGGTGATGACGACGTCGGCGGCTTGCACGATTTCGTCGGTCCAGGGTTTGGGGTATTCGCCGGTGATGTCGATCCCGACTTCGTGCATGGCCTCGATGGCGGCGGGGTTGATCTCGTTGCCGGGTTCTGACCCTCCGGACCAGGCGATCGCGTTGTCGCCGGCCAGGTGGGTGAAGAAGCCGAGGGCCATCTGGGAGCGGCCGGCGTTGTGGGTGCATAGGAACAGGACGGTCGGTTTGCCGTCGCTGATCTTGCCTTCCACCCGGGCCAGGGCGTGGAGGCGCTGGCGGGCGAACCGTTCGGCCAGCAGCGGCAGGAAGTTGGGAATGGTGGCGCGGCCGGCGAACTGGTCGTAGGACGAGCAGAGGAACCGTTCGATGGTTTCGGTGCCGAAGGTGCCGTCGAACTCGCCGTGCAGACGGCTCGCCGCGGTTTTCAGGGCGAGTTGTTGGTCGATGGAGAGGTCGTGGCGCAGTTGGTGGGTGACGGGGCTGTCAGTCATCGGCTGGTTCCGTTCTCGTCGTCGAGCCGGTGGGCAGGTGTTGGGAGGTGTGGTGGCTGAACCGATTACGTAGCGCCAGCGAGACGTAGACCAATCCGACCAGGACCGGGACTTCGATGAGCGGGCCGACGACCCCGGCCAGCGCTTGGCCGGAGGTGGCGCCGTAGGTGGCGATCGCCACGGCGATGGCCAGTTCGAAGTTGTTGCCGGCGGCGGTGAACGCCAGGGTGGTGGTGCGCTCATAACCCAGATCCAACAGCGTGCCGAGCAGGTAGCCCCCGCCCCACATGACGGCGAAGTACGCCAACAGAGGTAGGGCGATGCGGGCGACGTCCCAGGGTTGGTGGGTGATCTGATCGCCTTGCAGGGCAAAGAGAATCACGATGGTGAACAGCAGACCGTAGAGGGCCCATGGGCCGATCGTCGGTAGGAACTTGGCCTCATACCAGTCGCGGCCCTTGGTTTTCTCGCCGATGCGGCGGGACAGGTAGCCGGCCAATAGCGGGATGCCGAGGAAGATGAGTACGGATTTGGCGATCTGCCACGGTGAGGTGTCGATGGTGGTTTGTTCCAGGCCGAGCCAGCCGGGCAACACCGACAAGTAGAACCAGCCCAGCACGGCGAACATGATGACTTGGAAGATCGAGTTGAGCGCGACGAGGACGGCGGCGGCTTCGCGGTCTCCGCAGGCCAGGTCGTTCCAGATGATGACCATGGCGATGCAGCGGGCCAGTCCGACGATGATCAGGCCGGTGCGGTATTCGGGCAGGTCGGGCAGTAGCAGCCAGGCGAGTGCGAACATCAGCGCGGGTCCGAGCACCCAGTTCAGGACCAGTGAGGAGAGCAGGAGTTTGCGGTCGCCGGTGACGGTGTCGAGGCGGTCGTAGCGGACTTTCGCCAGCACCGGATACATCATGATCAACAGGCCCAGGGCGATCGGCAGCGAAATCCCGTCGATCTGAACCTTTTCCAGAGCGGTGTTCAGGCCGGGGATCCAGCGGCCCAGCAGCAGCCCTGCGACCATGGCCGCGCCGATCCATAAGGGCAGGAACCGGTCGAGGGTGGAGAGCTTGCCGACGACCGCTGGAGGGGATGTGGTGGTGTCGGTCATGCCGATACTCCCGCCACGGTGTGGGCGGTGGTCGCGCCGAGGAGCACGGCCAGGCTGGCCAGCGCTTCGGGCACCACGGCGTAATACACCCACGACGCCCGGCGCTGCGAGGTCAGCAATCCAGCGTCCCGCAGCACTTTGAGGTGATGGCTGATGGTCGGCTGGGAGACTTCCAGCCCGGGTGAGATGTCACAGACGCAGGCCTCGCTGCCGGCGTGGCTGGCGATCGCCGAGAACAGCTGCAGCCGCACCGGATCGGCCAGCGCCTTGAGCTTGACCGCCATATCCGCCGCCACCGCCGCCGATATGGGTTCGTGCAGCAGGGCGCCCGGAGGGCAACACACTTGATCGGCCAACATCTCCCGGGACTTCGACATACATCGATATTGACAGCTATCGAATCAGATGGCAAATGAACGTCAGGTGAAGATGAGCTGGGCCGCGTGGAAGTCGAAATGGCGCCCTGGGTAGCGGTAGACGTCTTCGAGCGTCATGTAATCGGAGAAGAACGGATCCCATCCCGGCGGGAAGTGCATGCCGCGGCGCAGGGAGTCGTCGGTTTCTCGGGCGAGTCGTTGTTGCAGCGCGGCGATGACCCGGTCGAGTTTGGCGCCCATCCTGACCCGGTTGTAAACCAGGGCGGCGGCACACGATCCGTAGTAGTTGACGTGATGAAACGGCGTGGTCGCGGCGTTGAGCACCCGGGCGTAGGTGACGCTGACGCGGTCAGGCAGTCGGCCCATCACCCGCACCAGGGGCAGCAGTCGCTGCACGACCATGTAGCCGAACACCATGTGGAACAGCAATTGCTCGTTGGTCCAACGGGTTCCGCGCGTCGGGGCGCCCCAGTCGTCGGGACCGGCGGCCGCCAGTAGCTGGTGAAACGTGACACGCGCGCGCTCCAGATCGGCAGCGATGGCGTCGCGGTCCATGCCCCGATCATGCGCCTACCGCGGCCCGTGTGGCCACGGCCGCGGCAGGTCGCGAACGGTCGGCTAGCAGCAGGATGCTGCGGCTTGATCTGACTCCTTGGATGCGCCGCCGCAGCACACATCACCGTCACCCTCACTGGATTCGTCGAGGTGCTGTGGGCTGGCGCCGAATGTGTCGGAGTCGGCCAGCACGGTGTAGACCTCCCATTTCTCCCCGGCCGGGCCGGTCACCCAGACCTTGTCCTGGGTGGCGAAGCAACAGGTGGTGCCGATCTCCTCGTCGGTGAACAGCCCCTCGCCGGTCAGCCGGGCGATCTCGGCATGGACGGCTTCCCTGGACTCCACCTCGACGCCGAGGTGGTTGATGGTGCCGCCCTTACCGGGGTTTTCCAGCAGCACCAGCTTCAGCGGCGGCTCGGTGACGGCGAAGTTGGCATAGCCCGGCTTCACCTTCGCCGGAGTGGTGTTGAACAGCTTGGAGTAGAACGTGATCGCCTCATCGAGATCATCAACATTGAGGGCGAGTTGAACACGGGACATAATCCGCCTCCTCTAGGGCTGAGACATATATCGAATTGACGCGTCGACCTCAGGATGCCACCTTTTTGATATATGTCAAGATTGGTGGCAGGATGGGGTCATGCCCAAAGCGCTGCCCGTGATCGACATGTCCGCGCCGGTATGCTGCGCCCCGGTAGCCGCGGGCCCGATCAGCGACGACGACGCCCTGGCGGTGGCGATGCGCCTGAAGGCGCTCGCCGACCCGATGCGGGTCAAAATCATGTCTCTACTGTTCAGTTCGCGCCCCGGCGAGGAGACCAGCGGGGAACTGGCCGGGGCGCTCGACTTGAGCGAATCCACCGTCAGCCACCACCTGGGCCAACTCCGCAAAGCCGGGCTGGTGATCTCCGACCGTCGCGGCATGAACGTCTTTCACCGCGTCAAACCCGAAGCGCTCCAAGCACTCTGCGTGGTGCTCGACCCCGACTGCTGCACTTAGCCGACAGGTGAGCTGGACACCGTCGCCGCGCGCGCGGGTCAGCTGGGATGCTCCGGAATGACCGCCCCACGGTGAGATGATCAGGTGATCTGTTCGTGAAGGGTGTCGAGTTGGCCGTAGAGCAGCTCGATCGTTGATTGTTGTTCTGCCACGGTGGCTTTGAGTGCGGCGATCTCTTTGTCTTTGGCGGCGAGCCGGTGGCGCAGCGCAGCGTCGATGCTGGTTTCGCGGCCGGCCGGTGCTGGCTGGCGGGCGGCGGGGCGGTCGCGGTACTGCTTGATGAGGGCCACCAGGTCGTCGTGTTTGTAGATGGTCTTGCGGGACACCTTGGCGCGGCGGGACACGGTGGAGAAGTTGATGTCGGCGTTGGTCTTGCGCAGGTAGGCGATCGCTTTTTCGACGGCACGCCGCTTCTCATCGCTGCGGCCGTCGCGGTATTCGGCCAGCGCATTCAGTGCTTTCTGGGTGGGTGGCGGCGGCTTGGGGCGACTCATCGCGGCGTGTCCGGGTCAGCCTTGCGCAACACTGATTCGTGGCTTCCGCGGGCAGCAGTCTGCATCGTGGGTGCCCGGTTGGCGGTACCCGCACCGGCGACGCTGTTTGCGCCGTCATCGGTCACGTCGTCGCGGTGGAGCCGGTCGAGGATGGCGTCCAGGGAGGCGATTTCGCGTCGACGCTCATGGATCCACACGTTGTCGTCGGTGAGCTCGCGCCCGGTGCGGGCACGGTACTGTTCGCGGCGGACGTCGATCAGTTTCAGGGTCCTGGCGCGTTGGTCGACCAGTTCGTCGAGGTGGGTGGCGTCGGTGGCGAAATGCCCGCATGACAAGCAGGCGTTGCCTTTGTCGCAGGTGGCTACCGGTGGCAGCAGGCATACCCCGTTGGGCAGCACCCGGTCGGTGCGGGCCGAGAGCTGGGTCATGTCGTAGATGTCGGACGGGCTGATGGTGATATCGGTGCCATGGGCGCCGATCTTTTTGTGCCGCAGGAACTCCGCTTCGGCGGTCGCTTGCAGGGTGGCGGCATAGCGCAGGGTCATCGCCGGGGAGGCGTGTCCGAGATAGCGCTGCACCACATGGATCGGGACGCCGTCGTTGAGCAGCTCGGTGGCCCGGGTGTGGCGCAGCCGGTGGGTCTGGGAGAACCGCAGCGGGTGGCCGGCGGTGTCGGTGAGACCGTGGATGTTGTCGAGCCGATTGAGGATCCGGCTGTAGGAGTCATAGCTGCGTGGTCGTTGGCCCTGGTGCTGGTAGCGCACCCCGAGGAACAGGTACTTCGTCTCCAAATCCGGGTAACGCCGCCGGATCCAGTCTTGCTGTTCGCTGATCACGTTGACCACGGCCTGCTCGACCAGAATGGTGGGCACCACCCCGTCGACTTTGGTCTGCTGGTA
>NZ_JAEKMI010000038.1 GCF_020217485.1 Mycobacterium sp. WUMAC-067
CTGCGCCCGGCTGCGCCGCGCTTGCGATCGCCACGGGCCAAGTCGGTGGCGACCCGCTGCGCCCGGCTGCGCCGCGCTTGCGATCGCCACGGGCGGCCCGCGCCAGTTGGGCGTGGTCGTGCCAGTACGCTAGAGTCGTCCCGCGATCGGGTTAGTCCCCTGTAGCTCAATTGGCAGAGCATTCGGCTGTTAACCGAAGGGTTCCTGGTTCGAGTCCAGGCGGGGGAGCAGATTTCACCAAGCGACTCGGCCGTCACTGCCCGATCGCGATATCCGTCGGATTTCCCGCCCACGCCGCCGTCGGCGCCAAACCCAGATGCTCGCGCAACGTGTGGCCGCGGTATTCGGTGCGGAAGCTGCCTCGTTCCTGCAGCAGTGGCACCACCTTGTCAACGAACTCATCGAGGCCGTGCGGCGTCAGGTGCGGCACCAGGATGAAGCCGTCGCAGGCATCCGACTGCACGTAGCGGTCGATCTCCTCGGCCACCTGCTGCGGCGTCCCGACGAACTGCTGGCGGCTGGTCACCTCGATGATCAGCTCGCGGATCGACAGGTTCTCGGCTTCCGCTCGCGCCCGCCAGGTTTGGGCGACCGTCTTGGGATCGCCGTGCCGGACCCGACCTCGCGTGATGTTCGGGTTCTCGACGGGATCGACGTCGGGCAGCGGCCCGTCGGGATCGTAGGCCGACAGGTCCACGCCCCACACCTGCTCGAGGAACGCGATCGCCGTCGGCCCGCTGACCTGCTGCTCGCGGATGCGGCGCGCGTTGTCCTGCGCCTCACCGGGCGTGTCACCGAGCGCGAACGTCGCGCCGGGCAGGACCTTGAGCCGGTCGGGGTCGCGCCCGCGGGCGGCGGCGCGGCCCTTCACGTCGGCGTAGTAGCGCTGCCCCGCCTCGAGCGAACCGTGCAGCGTGAACAGGGCGTCGGCGTGCTTGGCGCCGAAGTCGCGGCCGTCGCTGGAGTCACCGGCCTGCAACAGCACGGGGTGGCCTTGCGGGCCGGCGGGCAGCGAGGCCGAGCCGCGGACGTCGAATTGCGGACCGAGGTGGTCGACGACGTGGATGCGGGCCGGGTCGGCGTAGGTTCCGGCGTCGACGTCGGCGATCACGGCGTCGGGCGCCCAGCTGTCCCAGAATTTGCGCGCGACGCTGATGAATTCCTCGGCCCGGTGGTAGCGGTCGGCGTGGGCGAGGAATCCGCCGCGGCGGAAGTTCTCCCCGGTGAACGCGTCGGAGGAGGTGACCATGTTCCACGCCGCGCGGCCGTCGGAAAGGTGGTCCAGCGACGCGAATTGCCTTGCCACCTCGTAGGGTTCGTTGAATGTGGTGTTGATCGTGCCGGCCAGACCGAGTCGCTCGGTCACCGCGGCGAGCGCGGCGAGCACGGTGAACGTGTCGGGCCGGCCGACGACGTCGAGGTCGTGGATCTTGCCGCGATGCTCGCGCAGCCGCAATCCCTCGGCCAGGAAGAAGAAGTCGAACAGCCCCCGCTCGGCGGTCTTGGCAAGGTGCACAAACGATTCGAACGCGATCTGGCTGCCCGCGCTCGGATCCGACCACACCGTGGTGTTGTTCACCCCGGGGAAGTGGGCGCCCAGGTGTATCTGCTTGCGCTGTCCCGCATCTCGAACGGTCATCCGGTCAGCCCCCATCGTTTGGCGATCAGTTCATGCGAGCGCAGCCGGTCGGCGTGCCGGTGGGTGACGGACGTGATGACCAGTTCGTCGGCGCCGGTGACCCGGCGCAGCAGCTCGAGCCGGTCGGCGACCTCATCGGGATTGCCGACGAATTGTGTTGCGGTGCGGTCGGCCACCAGCGCCTGCTGAGCCTCGGTCAGGGGTTCGCAGAAGTCGGGATCCGGGTAGGGGATCGCGCCCCGGCCGCTGCGAATCGAATACACCCAGTGGCCGTAGCTGGACGCGAGGTAGCGCGCGGTGGCGCTGTCCTCGGCGACCACGACGTCGGCCGACACCACGACGTACGGTCGCGCCAGTCGGGCGGACGGCCGGAAGGCGTTGCGGTACGCGGTGATTGCGTCGAGCGCGGTGCCGGGGGTGATGTGGTAGCTCGCGACGAACGGAAGTCCGCGGGCGCCGGCCACCTCGGCGCTCTGTCCCTTGGTGCTGCCGAAGATCCACGGTGTCAGCTGCGCGTGTTCGCCGGGAACGGCCCGCAGCGGATGGCCATCGACGGCGTAGGTGCCGTCCAGCATCGCTTCGATATCGGCGACCTGCTCGGCGAAATCCGCTGGCTGCGCGCACGGTTGGGCAAGCACAGACGCCTGCGCCCGCATCCGTTCGGATTTCATCAGCGGGGTTTGGTCGAACGGTGTGGGGATGAGCAGGCCGTCGACGTCCCGCCACGGCTGCGGCGCGCGGTCGGGTGGGGCGGCGAGCGCCGTGGCGGCCTCTTTGCGCCGTTGCCCGGACCGGCCCAGGCCCATGTCGATCCGTCCCGGATGCAACGCGTCCAGGATGCCGAAGCTTTCGACTACGGCGAGCGCCGTCGTGTTGCCGACCTGCACGGCGGCCGATCCGACGTGGATATGTTCGGTGGCCGCGGCGATCTGGCCGATCAGCGTCGCCGGTGACGAGCTGGCCACCGCGACGAAGTGGTGCTCGGCGAGCCAGTAGCGCTTGTAGCCCCATTGTTCGGCGTGCCGGGCCAGATCGATGGTGTTGCGCAGCGCCGTGGCGGCGTCGCTGCCGGCGCTGATGGGCGCCAGGTCCAGGATCGACAAGGGGGTGAGGCTCATGACGGCGCCGTCGCGTAGCGGTTGGGGGCGGGCGCCAGGCCGAGGCGCTCGCGCAGCGTCTCGCCCTCGCGGTAGCGGGTGCGGAACCGCCCGGCGCGCTGCAGCAGCGGCACCAGGCCGTCGACGATCGCGGGCAGATCGATCGCGTTGACCGCAGGTCGCAGCCGCACCCCGTCGGCCCCGGCGTGCTGCCAGGCGAGCAGCAGCTCCGCCAAATCGCTTGCGCTGCCACGGAAGACGTGCGCGTCGGAGGGTATGGCCGCGCCCGGCGTCAGCGGATCCTCACCCAGCGACACCACCAGATCGGCGTAGACCCGGATCGTGCGGCCCGCCGCACGTTGCGCCTGTCCGACCTCGGCCAGGATGGCACGCAGCGAGTCCTCGTCGCGTGGGGTGACAAAGACCAGGTCGGCGTTGGCGGCGGCGAACTCATAGACTCGCGGCGCGTGCGCCAGCGCCGCCACCACCGGCTGGCCCTGGGGCGGGCGAGGGGTGATGGACGGTCCCTTGACCGAGAAGTGCTCGCCGGTGAAGTCGATGTAGTGCAGCTTGTCGCGATCGATGTAGCGTCCGGTCGCCACGTCACGGATGACGGCGTCGTCCTCCCAGCTGTCCCAGAGGCGGCGCACCACCTCCACGGCGTCGGCGGCCTCGCGAAACAGCTCGTCGCCGTCGGGGGCGGGTCGCCGGCCGAACAGCGCCGCCTCGTGTGCCGTCGGGCTCACCCGCACCTGCCAGCCGGCGCGGCCGTGCGAGATATGGTCAAGCGTCGCAATCGCTTTCGAGACATGGAACGGCTCGGTGTGGGTGACGGTCGCGACGGGGATGATGCCGATGTGTTCGGTGACCGGCGCGATGCGCGCGGCCACCAGTGTGGCGTCGGCGCGGCCGGCCAGGCGCCGGGGCGAGATTTCGGGCCGGCGGCCCGGCTGCGCATCCAGGCTGTCGTCGATGGTCAGGAAGTCGAGCAGGCCACGTTCGGCGGTGGCCGCCAGCGAGGCCCAGTATCGCCCGCTGAGTTGTCCGCCGCCGGTTGCGTTGTGCGCGAAGGCGTATCGCCACGCGTGGGGGTGCCACCCGTAGCCGTCGAGTCCCACGGCCAGATGCAGTCCGGTCATGACCGGCCTGCGGAACCTGGCGTCGCGGCGCCGTCGTGCATCGTGTCCATAACCCACTGTGCAACGCCGTGGGCGACGATGCATTCCGAAGCGGGGTTATGTTCAGCGTGAGCAATACTTTGCCGAGCTCATCGCTAAAGAACGTGCCAATGCTGGTCTTTGGGGGCCGGTCCGCTCAGATGGAGAAGTCCTCGCCGTACCAAACTCCGGCTTCGGGGGGCCGGATGACGTGGTTGGTCTGCGCGCCGTCCGCCCGAGCCTCGAGTTTGGTCACCCGGGTCAGCAATGACTGCAGGCTGACACCGACGAGATCGGGCATCATCGAGTCGTCCGGACTGCCGGGACGGCTGCGGCTGATGACCTGTCCGGGCACTCCGATGACCACCGCGCTGGATGGAACCTCCTTGACCACCACGGCATTGGCGCCGATGCGGCTGTCGTCGCCGATTTTGATCGCGCCCAAGACCTTTGCGCCGGCGCCGATGATCACCCTGTCGCCGATGGTGGGATGGCGCTTGCCGGTGTCCCTGCCGCTGCCGCCGAGGGTGACACCGTGGTAGATCGTCACGTCCTCACCGACTTCCGCCGTCTCGCCGATCACCACGCCGGTGGCGTGATCGATGAACAGCCCGGGGCCCAGGACGGCGCCGGGGTGGATCTCGACGCCGGTCAGGATCCGGGTGATCTCGGCGAGGATGCGCGCGATCAGCCTCGCCCCGCGCAGCCACAGCCAGTGGTTGATGCGGTGAAACCAGATGGCGTGCACCCCGGGGTAGGCGAAGATCACCTGCAGCGTGGTCGGGGCGGCGGGGTCTCGCTCCCTGGCTGCCCGGATGTCGGTGCGGATGGCGTCGAGCATGATTAGTCGGCCAGGTCGGCGAACAGCGGCGTGCTCAGGTAGCGCTCGCCGAAGTCGGGCAGCACGACGACGACGAGCTTTCCGGCGTTCTCGGGGCGCCGAGCGACCTTCAGGGCGGCCGCCAACGCGGCCCCCGAGGAGATGCCGACCAGCAGTCCCTCTTCGGCGGCCAGCCGCCGGGCCAGGGCCATCGACTCTTCGTTGCCGACGGTGATGACCTCGTCCACCAGATCCATCGCCAGCACCGGCGGGACGAAGCCGGCGCCCAGGCCCTGGATGGGGTGCGGCCCTTTCTGTCCACCGGAGAGCACCGGGGACCCCTCCGGTTCGACGGCGATGAATTGTGCGGAGGGCTTACGTTCTTTGATGACCTGAGCCACCCCGGTGAGGGTGCCGCCGGTCCCGACCCCGGCGACGAAGATGTCCACCTTGCCGTCGGTGTCGCGCCACACTTCTTCTGCCGTTGTCTTGCGGTGGATTTCGGGGTTGGCCGGGTTCTCGAACTGCTGCGGCACGAAGTACCGTTGGTCGCTCTTGGCCAATTCCTCGGCCTTGGCGATGGCGCCGGGCATGCCCTCGGGTCCGGGTGTCAAGACGATCTCGGCGCCCAACGCGCGCAACAACATTCGCCGCTCGACGCTCATCGTCTCCGGCATGGTCAACACGCAGCGGTAGCCGCGTGCGGCGGCCACCAGCGCCAGCGCGATGCCGGTGTTCCCGCTTGTCGGCTCGAGAATGATCGTGTCCGGCTTGATCACGCCCGCCTTTTCGGCCGCGTCGATCATCGCGACCCCGATGCGGTCCTTGACGCTGTTTCCCGGGTTGAAGAATTCCAGCTTGGCGACGACGTCGGCGACCGCACCGTCGGTGACCCGGTTGAGCCGGACCAGCGGGGTGTTTCCGATCAGTTCCGTGACGTTCTCGGCGATGCTCATCTACCTTTTGTCTCCAACGATGTAGGACCAGGCCTCTCAGCCTGCCAGCTAATATCGAACTCTATGTTCATCTCGGTCGGGATCGCTAGCGCCGGGTAGGCGGGTCGAGCCTGATCAGGGCCGCCGCGGCTACCTCCCGCTAGGGCGTGAATCGGCTCGGACGATACGGTCATCGGTCGCAAATTTTCCTGAAAGGTCTCCGTGGTCCGCGTCTTGACGCCGCCGGACAAATACACCGAAACCGCCCTGACATGGGCGAGCGCGCGGATTTCTACAATGTCAGAGGCGTGCGGAAATCAACAACAGCGACACGAACAGTCCGCGACGCGCGACGGGACAAAGCGCAGCTGTACGGAGTGTTGCATAGTCTCCACTATAGGACAGTCGAGGCTCCCGCCCGCTTGGCTCAGCCGGGATCTGCGTCGTCTGGGCTGGTCATCGCCTCGATCTGGCTCGAGGCGATGGTTTCGGCATGATTTCCGCGCCGTGCCCTAGGCGCTCATACCCCACCCGAACAGGCGCGACGTCAGCAGCACGATGCCGAGGGAGACGGTGGCCACGACCGTCAGGCCGATGACCGCGACGACGAGCGGGCGCCAGCCGGTGCGTGCGATCTGACGGATGTCGGTGTTGAGCCCCACACCCGCAAACGTGAGCAGGAACGCCCATTTCGACACGTTGGCGAGGTTGGCGGTTTGGCCCTTGGTCAGCCAGCCGGCGGTGGCGATCGCCGACACCACCAGGAAACCGAGCACAAACTTCGGGAACTTGTTCCAGATGAACGCGGCCTTGGCCCGGGCGCCCGGCGCGATCTCGTCGGCCTGCCCGCGCGCGGCCCAATACAGCGCGAAGCCCAGCACGACGAAACCGATCAGCGCGTTGCGGGTCGACTTGACCAGCACGGCGATCTTGCCGGCGTGGTCGGAGTACAGGTAGCCGGTGGCGGTGGTTTCGGCGGTGTTGTCCACGGAAAGTCCTGCCCACAGCCCGAATTCGTGATCGGTGAGCCCGATCGCGTGGCCCAGGGGCGGCAACACGAACAGTGATACCGCGCCCAACGCCAGGATCGCCGCGATCGCGTAGCTGACATCGGAGTTGCGGGCCCGAATCGCGCCCTTGGCCGCCACGATCGCCGACACCCCGCAGATCGACGTGCCGATCGCCAACAACGAGCCGAGCTTGCCCGACAATCCGAACGCGCGGGCCACGACGATGATGATCGTTCCCGCGATGGTCATGTCCACCAGAATCTGCACCAGGCTGATCCCGCCGAGCTTGGCGATGTCGCCCAGCACGAAACGCGAGCCGAGCGCCACGATGCCGACCTTGAGCCAAAATTCGTAGGTCAGCACACCGGGGCGAAAGATCGGGTGCAGGCCAACGGTATTGGTGATGAGCAGCCCAATCACGATCGCCCACAACACGTATTCGATGTCGGGCACCGTCCAGTGCTGGTGTTTGGCCAGCGCGTTCCACCAGATCTGGGCGTGCTTGCCCAGCAACCCCACACCGATCAGCAGGAGGACGCCCGGGACATAGTCGAGCGGACGGGTACTGGTGAAGGTGGCCTCGGCAGGCGTTTCGCCGGGCTCCGCGCGCAGCGTGCTCACGCCGCTCACCACGGGACCTTCGGAAGCACGTCGGCCACCGCCAACGCGACGATCACGCCCGCCACGACGGTCGCCCACCAGTCCACCGATATCGCGCCGAGCCTCGCCGACCCGTTCGGGCCCCGCAGCGCGTCGTCATCTGGCACGCCTTCACCCACGATGGCCACTCCTCACGCGACTCCTCAGGCGACATTGGCGGCTTGTGCAGCCGCATCCTGCTGACGGGAATCGTGGCCCGTGGCGCCGCCGCGGCCAAGTGATTGGCTCGGCCAGAATCTAGCTCGCCCGGGGCGGTCGATCAGGTTGGCAGGCCGCGCTTCTCGGCGTCGGCACGGTAGCGGTCCACCCACTCGTCGGAGCGATGGTCGGCCTGGCGTTCCAGCACCGGCTCCGGCGCCAGCTGCGGGTCAAGGCCCAGCGCCTCGAGGATGGATCCCACCACCTGGGTCAGGTTGCGCCACAACACCGGATACGAAATCTCCATCGGGGTGACGTTTTCTTCGGCGAACCAATTCCGCCAGCCCTCTTCTTGCGCGCGCAGCATGGTGACGACGTGCGCGATCGCTCCGGCGTGGTAGGTGGCGCGCGCGTCACGCGCCGGGTCGGGCCTTCCGCGCCAGACCCGTGTCTGCACCGCTCGCCAAAACGACACCGCCTGCGAGATCACGTCGGGACGGTAGACGTGAATCAGCAGCGGCTCCTCGCCCACCACGTCGCGGATCGCCGCCAGCAGGCCGTCGCCGCTGCGGTCCGGCAGGTCCTTGGCGCGGTTCAGCAGCAGCGGCGTCTGGTTCCACATCAGCTTGCCGCCCCACACCCCGTTCGGCGTCCGTCCGACGGTGCGAATGTAGGCACGCCAGATCTCGGGCGGCGCGAGGTCGGGTGTCCCCGCGTCCAGCGGATCGAGCAGGCTCAGGATCGACTCGTCCTCGACCCCGGCGAACCACTCCCGCGGCTGCGGCGACTGGCTGGTGGCCGGTAGGTACTGAAAGAACTCCTGCGGCTCGCCGGCCACGCCGGTCGCGCGCAGCGATTCGACCAGCAGCGTGCTGCCACTGCGCTGCGACGCCAACACCAGATATGACGACGGCCTATTTGTCACCCGCAGAGTCTAACCGGAAACGCCGCATCCCATCTCCGGTAGCGCGATCACGGTCAGCCTGAGTGAAACCGTTGCGTTGAACCACACTTGCCCGAACCGTGGCGTTCGGCGGGGATAGTCGAACGGGACGGTGGCCGTGAGTGCGCAACGGTTTTCGGAGCAGACGCAACGCGTCGCGAGCGACGCGTGCCGGTTCGCCCCGACTTGCGCTGTGCCGCAGGCCGGTTCCGGCAACGATGGGAGATCGGGTGCGCGCCGTCGCCACCGACCGCGTGCGCCGCCGTGGGCCATTCGTCGATTGGGTTACCGGCCGCGGCCACATTTCTTCTTGTTGATCGCAAATCTAACGCCGGGCATTGTTTTGCCCGTACATTCGCTGATCTGCGCGCACGAGCAGGCATTGGCGGCGCAGTAAAAAGTGCTGTTTGCTTGAGCGCCAGCCAATTACGAACGCATAAACGTCTGTTACGAACATGGGGGTCGAGTTGAGTCACCAGGACCGCCGTTGGGGTGGGCGAACAGCGTGAACGCGACGACCGTGGCGAAGCCCATGACCGCGTTAGGGCAATTCTTTCTGCTCAGCGCCGAGGCGTTGGTTGCCGCCGTGCGCGGTCCGTGGGCGTGGCGTGAAGTGCTCGAGCAGATTTGGTTTGTCGCCCGGGTTTCCATTTTCCCGACCATCATGTTGTCGATTCCGTACACGGTGCTGATTGTTTTCGTGCTCAACATTCTGCTCGTGGAGATCGGCGCCGGAGACCTTTCGGGCGCCGGTGCCGGCCTGGCCTCGGTGACCCAGGTGGGCCCGGTGGTCACCGCGATGGTCGTCTCGGGCGCCGGGTCGACCGCCATGTGCGCGGATCTGGGTGCGCGCACCATCCGCGAGGAAATCGACGCGATGAAGGTGATCGGCGTCAATCCCGTTCAGGCGCTGGTGGTTCCGCGCATCATCGCGGCCACGTTCGTGGCGGTCCTGTTGTACTCGGTGGTCGCGGTCACCGGGCTGACCGGTAGCTACATCTTCGTGGTCTTCGTTCAGCACGTCACGCCGGGCGCGTTCATCGCCGGGATGACGCTGGTCACCGGGCTGCCGCAGGTCGTGATCTCACTGATCAAGGCGACTCTGTTCGGCCTGTCCGCGGGCCTGATCGCCTGCTACAAGGGACTATCGGTGGGCGGCGGACCCACCGGCGTCGGGAATGCGGTGAACGAGACCGTGGTGTTCTCCTTCATGGCGCTTTTCTTCATCAACATCCTGACGACCGCGCTCGGGGTGAAGGTGACGGCCAAATGACCGATGCCGCACGCGAACCGTCGTGGTTCGTCACCCTGGGACCCAGGATGGTGGGCTCGACCCGCAAGCTGGGCGAACAGACCGTGTTCTACGGCCAATCCCTGGCCTCCACTGCCGATGCGGTGCGCCGCTACCCCGGAGAGCTGTTGCGCCTGATCGCCGAGATGGGCATGGGCACAGGCGCATTGGCCGTGATCGGGGGCACGGTCGGCATCATCGGCTTCCTCACGCTGACCACCGGTGCCCTCGTTGCGGTGCAGGGCTACGACACGCTGTCCAACATCGGCGTCGAGGCGCTGACCGGCTTCCTGTCGGCGTTCTTGAACGTTCGGATGATCGCGCCCTGCACGGCCGGTCTGGCGTTGGCGGCCACCATCGGCGCCGGTGCCACCGCGCAATTGGGGGCGATGCGCATCAACGAGGAGATCGACGCCTTAGAGGTCATGGGCATCCGGGCGGTCACCTATCTGGCCTCCACCCGGATCATCGCCGGCATCCTGGTCGTCATCCCGCTCTACGCCGTCGCCGTCCTGATGTCGTTCATCGCGGCGAAACTGCTCACGATCTACGTCTACGGGCAGTCGCGAGGCGTCTACGAGCACTACTTCGCCACGTTCCTGCGCCCCAACGACCTGCTTTGGTCGTTCCTGTCGGCTCTGGCGATGGCGACGGGTGTGATGGTCGTGCACACCTACTACGGTTTCACCGCGACCGGCGGGCCGGCCGGCGTGGGGGAGGCCGTCGGCCGCTCGGTCCGGTCATCGATGATCGTCACCGCGTTTGTGTGCCTGATGATTTCACTGTCCGTTTACGGGCAATCCGGCAACTTCAACCTGTCCGGCTAGCCGCATGAGCAACCACACGCACCGCGGGCGATCGCAGCAGCGAAACCGGACCCGCACCAGCAGGATCGACCCAATATGGTGGGCGCCAACGCTGTTCATCCTCGTCGGCGGCCTAGTCGCGCTGACCGCGGCGTCGTTCTCCGGCAAGTTCGCGGCCTTCGTCCCGCTCACGCTGGTCTCTGACCGGGCTGGACTGGTGATGGAAGACGGCGCCAAGGTGAAGCTGCGCGGCGTCCAGGTCGGACAGGTCGCCTCGATCGGCACCGACGTGAAAACGGCCCGGCTGCAGCTGAAGATCCGCCCGGATGCCTTCAGATACCTGCCGGACAACCTCGAGGCCGAGATCAAATCGACCACGGCCTTCGGCTCCAAATACGTCGACCTGATCGTCCCTTCCCAGCCCAGCGTTACCGCCCTGAAGCCCGGCGCGGTGCTGCGCTCGCGCAATGTCACCGTCGAGGTCAACACCGTGTTCGAGAACCTGCAATCGGTGGTGCAGGCGCTCGACCCGGCCAAACTCAACGCGATCTTGTCGGCCTTCGCGCAATCGGTCCGCGGCAAGGGCGATCGGATCGGACACGCGGTCACCGACGCGAACAACGTGCTGCTCACCGTCAACTCGCGCATGGACACGATTCACCAGGACTGGAGGCTGTTCGGCAAGACCGCGGCCATCTACTCCGATGCGGCGCAGAACATCCTGTCGATCCTCGACTCGGCGGCGACCACCAGCGCGACCGTCACCGACGAGCAGCGCTCACTCGATTCCTTGCTGTTGTCGGCCGTCGGCTTCAGCCAGACCGGCATCAACGTCATCGGCCCCAACGAGTCGAACATCGTGCGGTCCATGAACCTGCTCGATCCCACCATCGCGCTGTTGCAGAAGTACTCGCCGACTTACACGTGCCTGTTCCAGGGCGCCCAGTGGTATGTGGACCACGGCGGCCGAGATGCATTGGGCGGCAACGGGTACTCGGTGATCCTGGACGCCGCGCTGCTTTTCGGCGACGACCCCTACCGATTTCCCAAACACCTGCCGAAGGTCAACGCCACCGGCGGCCCCGGCGGCAAGCCCAGCTGCGGATCGCTGCCCGACCCGAGCGCGAACTTCCCGGTGCGCGCGCTGGTCACCGACACCGGTTGGGGGGCGGCCCCGAACGAGATCCGCACCAACGTAGCCGCGGGCAATCCGTGGTGGGCCAACTGGTTCCCCACCACCAAGAACCCACCCGAGGCGCCGCGCTACTTCTGGCGCGGGGGGCAGCCGCCGCCATGAGAAGAAAGCTCTCCAGCATCGTCCTGCGCGTCGGGATCTTCACGACGGTCTGCTTGCTGTTCACCTTCGCGCTCGTCGCGGTGTTCGGCCAATTGCGCTTCGAGGATCGCACCGGCTATCAGGCCGTGTTCACGAATATCTCCGGCCTCAAGTCCGGCAATTTCGTGCGCATCGCCGGGGTGGAAGTCGGCAAGGTCGGCGAGCTGCGCCTGCATCACGACGGCACGGTCACCGTCGGCTTCGAGGTGGACAAGGGCGTGCGACTCACCGAGGGCACCAAGGCGGTCGTGCGGTACGAAAACCTCATCGGCGACCGCTATCTCGCGCTCGAAGAGAGCCCGGGGCCGCCGCGGCGACTCCCGCCGGGGGCGACGATTCCGCTGGCGCGGACCTCGCCGGCGCTTGACCTGGACGCGCTGATCGGCGGGTTCCGCCCGTTGTTCCGCGCACTGGATCCCGATCAGGTCAACGCCCTGTCCGGTCAACTCTTGCGAATCTTCCAGGGGCAGGGCGGAACCCTGGCTTCGGTGCTGTCGCAGACCTCGATACTGACCTCGACCCTGGCTGGGCGCAGCGAGCTGATCGGCGAGCTGATCACCAACCTGAACACCGTGCTGCACACCTTCGCCGCTCGCGACCACGAGTTCTCCGACGGCCTGGACAAGCTCGCCCAGCTGGTGGAGGGTCTGTCGCAGCGCAGAAACGACATCTCCACCGGCCTCGCCTACATCAACGCGGCCGCCGGCTCGATCACCGATCTGCTCGCTCAGTCCCGCCAGCCGATCAAAGACGTTGTGCACGAGACGGATCGCATGTCCGCACAGGTACTCTCCGACCGCGACTATGTCGACAATCTGCTCAAAGAGCTCCCCGACATCTACCAGGTGTTGGCCCGGCAGGGGCTCAACGGCGACTACTTCGGCTTCTACTTCTGCGAAGTGTTGCTCAAGTTGAATGGCAAGGGCGGCAACCCGATCTTCGTCAAGCTCTTGGGCCAGCCCAGTGGGCGGTGCACGCCGCGATGAAGGTGAAGATCCCCAAACTCACGTCGCCCGGCCCGCGCAACCCGTTCGTGTTGGGCGTGATGGGAACCGTCATCCTGGCCTGCGTGACCGTCGTCGCGTTCCAGTACAACAGGCTGCCCTTCATCAAGAACACGAACGACTACGCCGCGTACTTCGCCGAGGCCGGCGGCATCAAACCGGGCAACGCGGTGCGGGTTTCCGGCATGGGCGTGGGGCGGGTTTCCGACCTCCGGTTGGAAGGCACCAAGGTTCGGGTGGGCTTCACCGTGCGCGAGGGCGTCGAACTGGGCGACCGCACCGAGGCGGCGATCAAGACCGAAACCATTCTGGGCGCCAAGATGCTCGAGCTGACTCCGCGCGGAGACGGCCGGCTTTCGGGCACCATTCCGCTGGAACGCACCACCTCGCCCTACGACCTGCCGGACGCGCTGGGCGATCTGACGACCACCATCAGCGGGCTGGACACCGCCCAATTATCCACGGCCCTAATCACATTGGCGAACACGCTGAAGGCGACGCCTGCGGATCTCAAGCCGGCGCTGGAGGGAGTCGCCCGGTTCTCGGACACCCTCAACGGCCGCGACGCACAGCTGAGGAGCCTGCTGGGCAACGCCGACAGAGTCTCGGCGGTGTTGGGCAAGCGCAGCCAACAAATCGCCGGGCTCGTCGCGAACTCCAACGCGCTGCTGGCCGCGCTGCTCGACGAACGCGATTCGCTGGACGCGCTGATGAACAATCTCACCGCGGTGTCGGGCCAGATCTCCGGGCTGGTCAACGACAACCGAAGCCAACTCAAACCAGCACTCGACAAGCTCAACGGCGTCCTCGAAATCCTGGACAACCGCAAAGACGACATCCAGAAGACGCTGCCCAAATTCAAGCGGTACGCGATGTCCTTCGGCGAATGCCTGGGTTCCGGGCCATTTTTCAAGGCCTATGTCGCCAACCTGGTTCCCGGCCAGATCGGTGGACCGGTCCTCGATGCGGACATGTACGACCGGTTCCTGGATCCCAACCAGAAGCTGCCGTCGGAGGCGGTCGATCCGCCCACCGGAACCCCACCCGTACCGCCGGAGAACGCGCCGGTGCCGCTGTGGTCACAGCCGCCGTCGCCGCCACCGTCGACCCCACCCGTGCGGACCATCCCCCCGCCCTCGCCACACGATTTCGACGAGCCGTGAACATGAGCCGGGGCACCCTTCGCAAAGTCACCGCGATCAGCCTGATCCTGACGCTGGCCGCGGCGTCGGTTCTGGTCGCGAGCAGGCTGTGGGACGACGTCGAGAAGAACACCTACTCGGCGTATTTCGCGGAGGCCAACGGTCTGTTCGTCGGGGATGAGGTCCGAATCCTCGGCGTCGCCGTCGGGGTCATCGACAAGATCGAGCCCCAGCCCACCAGCTCCAGGGTGACGTTCTCGGTCGACAAGCAGTATTCGGTCCCGGCCGATGCGCGCGCCGCCATCTTGTCCCCATCGCTGGTGACGTCGCGGGCCATCCAACTCGTCCCGGCATACTCCGGTGGCCCGAAGTTGAGCGACGGCGCGTCGATCCCGCTCAGCCGCACCGCGGTTCCCGTCGAATGGGATGACTTCCGCCGGCAGCTGGAAAAGCTGACCGACGCGCTGCAACCCACGAGCCCCGGCGGGGTGAACTCCGTCGGCGAGCTCATCGACTCGGCGGCCGACAACGTGCGCGGCCAGGGCGACACCGCCCGCGACACCGTCATCAAACTGTCCCAGGCCATTTCGGCGCTCGGTGACCACGCCGACGACATCTTCAGCACGGTGCGCAACCTGCAGCTGTTGGTATCCGCGCTGCACTCCAGCAGCGATCTGCTCGCCTCGTTCAACCAGAACCTGGCCGGCGTGACCACCCTGCTGTCGAACACCCCGAACGAGGTCGGCGCCGCGTTGAAGTCGCTGGATGGCGCGCTGACGGACGTGCGTGATTTCCTCGCCGAGAACCGCGAAGCGATGGGCGTCACGGTCGACCGGTTGGGTTCGATCACGACCGCGCTCAACGACAGCCGCGGCGATATCAAACAGATCCTGCATATCGCCCCGACGGTGTTCCAGAACTTCCTGAACATCTACCAGCCGGCGCAAAGCGCGATGACCGGCATCCTGGCGCTGAACAACTTCGCCGACATCCCGCAATTCATCTGCAGCTCGATCGAAGCGGCGTCGCGGGCGCGGTTGGCCCGCGTCTCGAAACTGTGCCTGCAGTACCTCAACCCGATCATCAAAAACCGCATCTACAACTATATTCCGGCGGGGATCAATCCGTTCGTCGGGACGCAGGCCCGCCCCAGCGAGATCACCTACAGCGAGGACTGGCTGCGACCCGGCTACACGCCGCCCCCGCCACCCGACGCGTCCCCACCGACCGACGCGCCGCCCCCGCCGCCCGAGCAGCCACCGCCCCCGCCAGCGCCGAGCGCGACGACCAACTCGCTTCAGGTCCTGCAGGATCTGATGCTTCCGACGGGGCCGTCATGAGACGCGCGGCCGCGGCACTCGTCGGAATGCTCTGCGTCGCCGCGCTTTCGGCGTGCGGATGGCGCGGTTTGAATTCGTTCAGCCTGCCCGGAACGGCCGGGGGAGGGCCGGGCTCCTACACCATTCAGGCGCAGATGCCCGACGTGGTGACCATCCAGGAGAACACCCGGGTCCGGGTCGACGACGTCAACGTCGGCAACGTCACCAGGATCGAGCTGCAAGACTGGCACGCGCTGGTCACCATGCGCATCGACGGCGACGTCCACCTGCCGGCCAATTCGACGGCCAAGCTCGGGCAGACCAGCCTGCTCGGCTCGATGCACATCGAACTCGCGCCGCCCAAAGACGAACCGCCGGTCGGCCGGCTCACAGCCGGGTCGGTCATCCCGTTGTCACGCGCCAGCCTCTATCCCACCACCGAGCAGACGTTGGCCTCCGTGTCGATTCTGCTCAACGGCGGCGGAATTGGGCAGCTGCAGGAAATCAACCAAGCGGTCGTGAAGGCATTCGCCGGCCGCGAAAACGACATGCGCAGTCTGCTCGGCCAGCTGGACGAGTTCATCGCCCGCACCAACGGCCAGACCGACGACATCATCGCCGCCGCCGAGAACCTCAACGCTCTGGCGGGTCAGGTTGCCGGCAACGACCCGGTCGTCGACAAGGCCTTGACATCCGTGCCTAAGGCGCTGGAGGTGTTGGCCAAGGAACGGGCCAAGATCGCCGAGACCATCGACCAGGTCGGCAAATTCAGCGCGATCGCCGCCGATACCGTCCATCAGAGCAGGGAATCGCTGGTACACAACCTGCGCAACATCGCGCCGGTGCTGCGCTCGCTCGCCGACGCCGGGCCCTCGCTCACCCGGGGCCTGGACGGCTTGGCGACCTATCCCTGGCCGACGTCGACAGTGCGGAATTGGTTCCGGGGCGACTACGCCAACCTCACCCTGGTGGTCGATCTGACGCTGAGCCGCATCGACCAAGGGCTTTTCACCGGGTCGCGCTGGGAAGGCAACCTCACCCAACTCGAGCTGCAGTGGGGTCGCACCATCGGCATGCAGCCGAGCCCGGTCACCGGGGGCAACCCGCTGACCTACCCGTACCACTTCGGGGGGTACTGAATGCTTCGACTGACCAGACGCACGTGGATCCAGTTGTCGATCCTGACGCTGGTGACCGTCGTCTCTTGTGGCGCAATGGCATTCAACTTCATGAAGCTGCCCGCCACATTGTTCGGGATCGGCGAATACAAGGTCACCGTGGACCTTCCGCAATCGGGTGGGCTCTACCAGACCTCGGTCGTCACCTACCGCGGCACCGATGTGGGGCAGGTCAAGTCGGTCGACGTCACCGCCACCGGAGTGCGCGCCGTGCTCGCCATGAGGTCAGGGGTCACAGTGCCCGCCGACGTCCAGGCGTCGGTGCACAGCCGCTCGGCCATCGGCGAGCAGTACATCGAGCTGACCCCGCAGCCCGGCAACGGCGGAGAACACGCCCGACCGCTGCAGGCCGGTGACGTCATCCCCGCGGGCCATGTCGACGTCCCCGTCGACATCGGGCGCCTGCTCGACATGACCAACCGTGCACTGCAAGCGATTCCGCGCGACAACCTGCGCACCGTGATCGACGAGACGAACCGCGCGGTCGGCGGCCTTGGACCCGAATTGTCCCGCATCGTCGACGGATCGACCGCGCTGGCCATCGCGGGAGGCCGGACCGTCGACCCGCTCGCCGCCCTCATCGATCAGTCGCCGGCGGTACTCGACTCCCAAGTCGAGACGTCGGGCGCGATCACCGCGTGGGCCCGCCACACCGCGGCCATCATGGCGCAGTTCAAGGCGCAGGACGCCGCGGTGCGAGACCTGCTAACGAACGGCGCGTCGGGCATCGAGGAAGGCCGCGCCCTCCTGGATCGGGTGACACCCGCGCTGCCAGTGCTTTTCGCCAACCTGGTGAGCCTCGGCGACATCGCCGTCGTCTACCGCCACGACATCGAGCAACTCCTGGTGCTGCTCCCGCAGGGCATCGCGGCCATGGCCGCGATCATCGTGCCGAGCTCCAACACCAAGCAGGAGTACCGCGGCGCCCAGCTGGACTTCAACCTCAACCTCAACCTGCCGCCCCCGTGCACGACGGGGTATCTGCCGCCGCAGCAGCGGCGCTCACCGGCCAGCGTCGACGCCCCGGACCGGCCGGCGGCCGACCTGTTCTGCCGGGTGCCCCAGGACTCGGAGTTCAATGTCCGTGGGGTGCGCAACATTCCGTGTGAGAGCAAGCCATGGAAAAGGGCGCCCACGGTCGAGCTATGCGACAGCGACGAGGAGTACGTGCCGCTCAACGACGGCTACAACTGGAAGGGGGACCCGAACGCCACGACCAGCGGTCAGGGCGTGCCGCTGTATCCCCCGGGGCAGGATTCGCGGCTGCCGGCTCCGCGGGCCACCGCGCCACCGCCCGCGCCGATAGCCGTGGCCACCTACGACCCGGCCACCGGCGACTACATCGGACCCGACGGGCGCCGCTACACCGAGTCGGACCTGGCCCACCCGCGCGCCAAGAGCTGGCAATCACTGCTCGTCCCGCAACCCTGAGAGTTCGAAGGAGCACGATGACACACGACAACGACGCGGCGACCGAGGTCGCCGAACGCCCCGGCCCGACCGAGGCCGAGGAGCGCATCGCCGAACCGGGCCACGACCCCGGCGAAAGCCGCCCACGAGGCAGGTTCACCCGCTGGCGCGAACGCGTTCAGCAGCAGCGGTTTTCGGCCGTCGTAACCGCCTTGGTCGCCGGCGGTCTCATCGTCGCGACACTGGCCGGCCTGAGCGGTTGGCTCGGCTACCGCGCCTACCAGCAGCATGACGCCCAGGCCCGCCGCAACCTGTACGTTGCGACCGCCCGTCAGGGCGCGGTGAACCTCACCACGATCAACTACACCCAGGTCGACACCGACGTGCAGCGCATCCTCGATTCGGCCACCGGCGCATTCCGGGATGACTTCGAACAGCGGTCCAAACCGTTCATGGAGGTCGTGAAGGCGGCACAGTCGAAATCCGAAGGCACCGTGACCGATGCGGGCCTGGAATCCCAAAGCGATGACTCGGCCCAGGTGCTGGTGGCGGTTGCGGTGAAGTCGCGCACGGCCGGCGGCGAGGAGGCGCCGCGGGAATGGCGGATGCGCATCGAGGTCCGATCGGTCGGCCCGGACGCCTCTGACGCCAAGGTCTCCAACGTGGTGTTCGTGCCATGACCACGGTGAGCGAGGATGTGAAAGCCGCTGCGGCCGAGGCGGAACCGGGCATCGACGATGCCGAGACCACCCCGACGCCCACACGAGACAGGCGCCCGACCGCCTGGTCGCGGATCGTCGCCTACGGGATCCTGCCGGGGTTGGCGTTGGTGCTGGCACTGGGCGCGGGTTACCTCAGGTGGTGGGCGGGGTCGTCCGCCGACCTGGCCGCGGTGCGCGCCGAATCGGTGCAGGCCGCCCGCGACGACGCGGTCGCGTTGTTGTCCTATCGCGCCGACTCGGTGGACAAGGATCTCGCCGCGGCACGCGAGCGGCTGACCGGTGAGTTCAAGGATGCCTACGCGGAGCTCACCCGGCAGGTCGTCATTCCCGGCGCGAAGGAGAAGCGCATCTCGTCGGCGGCGAAAGCCAATGCCGCGGCGTCGGTTTCGGTGACCGCGAACCACGCCGTGGCGCTGGTGTTCGTCGACCAAACCGTCACCATCGGCGACGGTGCCCCCACCGACACCCAGCCCGTCGTTCGGATGACACTGGACAAGGTCAACGGCCGATGGCTGGTTTCGCGCTTCGACCCCGTGTGATCCGAGAAAGCACATGTCCGTGCCGATTCGCTGCCCAGGCAGCGCGCTGTCCGCCGCCGTCCTTCTCGCCGGGGCCTCAACGTTGTTGGCCCCGGCCGTGCACGCCGACAACAAGCGACTCAACAGCGCGGTAGTCTCCGCCGTCTACACGCTGCAGCATCAGGCGGGCTGCACGAACGACGTCGTCAGGAACAACGCGCTTACCCTGGCCGCCGAATGGCATGCCGAAGACATGATCAACAACCGAAACATCAACGACGACACCGGCTCCGACGGATCGACGCCGCAGGACCGCGCCAATGCCGCGGGCTTCCGCGGCAGGGCGGCCGAGACGGTGGCCACCAACCCGGCCATCGCGATCAGCAGCCTCGAACTGGTCAACCAGTGGTACTACAACCCCGACGACATGGCGATCATCCGCGACTGCGCCAACACCGCGATCGGGGTGTGGTCGGCCAACAGTGTGGACCGCACCGTGGTGGTGGCGGTGTACGGGCAGCCGGATCCGCCCACGCGGTAGGCGCCGCGAGCGTTCAGGTGACCCGCAGCGTCTCCGCGCCGTCCTGCCCTGCGGCGATCTCGCAGACGCACAAGCGCCTGCGCATCAGGTGTTGCGCATAGACCTTGTCGCGCTGATCACGCGAGAACGCGAAGTCCAGGTTGACGGGCAGCCCCGCCCAATCCACCCGCTCCTCCGCCACGCCGACGTGTCGCAGGCGGCACCGCAACGGGCAGCCGTTCTTGATGACCCGATCGGGTCCATCAGACTCCCGAGCCATATGGCGACCCCTTCAGGTGCGCGACCTTATGACTGCATCGTGCGACTCGGATGTTTCATCGGCGGATGCGCGATGTTTCCGCCGTATTACAAGTTCGACGTCAGCGGGGGAATCGGCGCTAGTAGACGTCGCGGTGGTAGCGCTTGTCGGCGCTCAGCGCCTGGACGTACGCCTGCGCCGCGTCCGGGTCGAGGTTGCCGAATTCGGCCGCGATGTCGCAGAGCGCGCGGTCGACGTCCTTGGCCATGGGGTCGGCGGTACCGCAGACGTACAGCTGAGCGCCGTCCTGCAACCAGCTCCACAGCTGCGCCCCGCGGTTGCGCATCAGGTGCTGCACGTAGATCTTGTGCTGCTGGTCCCGGGAGAACGCGAGGTCCAACTCGGTGAGAAAGCCGTCGTCGCGCATCTGCTCGAGTTCGTCGCGGTAGTAGTAGTCGGTGGCGGCGTGCTGCTCGCCGAAGAACAGCCAGTTGGGTCCGTTGTGGCCGAGCGCGCGCCGCTCCTGCAGAAAGCCGCGGAAGGGCGCGATGCCGGTGCCCGGACCGATCATGATCATGGGCGTGTCCGGGTCGCTCGGCGGGCGGAAATTGCTTGACGCCTGCAGATAGACAGCAACTCGATCGCCGGGGGAGCGGTCGGCGAGGTAGGTGGAACACACCCCGCGGCGTGGGACACCCTGGAAGTTGTAGCGCACCGGTGAGACGGTCAGGTGAACCTCGCCCGGGCACTCTTTGGGGCTCGACGAGATCGAATACAGCCGCGGCTGAAGGCGTTTGAGCACCCGCAGCCACTCGTGCGCGGACGCGATGACCGGCAGCTGCGCCAGCAGGTCGATGGACTGGCGCCCCCACGACCAATCCGCGAGCGCCCGCTTGTTTTCCGGCTTCAGCAGCTCCGCGAGTGTCGCATCGCCCGTGCGCTCCTGCACGAACCGCACCAGGTCCCGGCTGATGTGGGCGATCTCGATGCGCTCGGTGAGCGCGGAGCGCAACGACATCAGCCCGTGCTCGCCGACCTCGACCGGGGTCTGTCCGTCGAGCCCGGTGACGGACAGCCATTCGTCGACCAGCTGGTCGCTGTTGCGCGGCCACACCCCCAGCGCGTCACCGGCCTCGTAGGTCACGGTTTCTTCCGGCAGGCTGAAGACCAAGTGCCGCACGTCTTTTGCCGACTCCGGCTGGCTCAACATGGTGTTGCGGACCATGCCGGTGATCAGCGGATGCTTCTTGCTGTACGCGGTTGCTGCGGGCGGATTCGGGCGCGAGCGCGCCGCCATCGCGGAGGCGCGGGCCGGCGCCGCCGCCCTGCCGTCGCTGCCGACGGAGGTGGGTGTCCGGGTCAGCGCGTCGATGACGTCGCCCAGCCACTTGGCCGCGGAGTCGTCGTAGTCGGGTTCGCAGTCGACCCGGCCGGCGAGGCGGGTCGCGCCGAGCTCGGCGAGACGCGCGTCCAAATTGCGTCCGTGGCCACAGAAATCGTCGTAATTGGAGTCACCCAGCGCGAGCACGGCGTAGCGGGTATCGGTGAATCGCGGCGCGCTCTCGGACGTCAGCGCCCGCCACAGGCCGGCACCGTTGTCGGGCGCATCGCCGTCACCGGTCGTGCTCGTGATGAGCAACAGCTCCCGCGTCGTCGCCAGCTTGGCCGGCGGGAAGTCGTCCATGCTGTGCAAAGAGACCGGCAGCTTGGCGTCGCCCAGTTGTGCGGCGATGTCGGCGGCGAGCTCCTCCGCGGTCCCGGTCTGCGACGCCCACAGCACCACGATGGGGGCACGCTCGGGCGCGGGTTGAGGATCGGCCGGCGCGACGGGCGGTTGCTCGGCGGCCGCCATCGGAGGGGACGCCACGGGCAATGCCACCGGCTGGGGCCCGTCGATACGCGAGAACAAGCCCGCCAGTAGGCCATCCACCCACAGCCGCGTGCCGGAATCGAACGGCGCGCTCGGCGGCAGCGTGGGTACCCCCGCGGTGCGGCGGCCGGCGTCCGAGCGCAGGCCGGTCAGCATCCCGGCAAGGTAGGCGCGGCCGAGCTCGTTGAATTCCGGCTTGGGCAGCGTTGCCACACCGAGCAGTTCGCCGAGGGCGTCGACTTGGGTCATGCTGATCTCTCGTACCTGCGCGGCCGCGGGTTGCGGGGTGTCGGTGATCGCCGTTGTCGCGGCGCCCGAATCGGGTTGGGAGACGCTGACCTTCGTCAAGGTGACGGCGCACGCCTTGAACTCGGGTTGGTTGGAGATCGGGTCGACGGCATCGTTGGTGACGGCGTTGATCGACAGGTATTCGCCGAAGGCGTCGTTCCAGTGGAACGGCGCGAAGCAGTTGCCGGGGCGTACCCGGTCGCTGACGAGTGCGGGCAGCACGGCGCGGCCGCGGCGAGAAGCGATTTCGATCGGATCCCCGTCGGCAATATCAAGCCGGGCGGCGTCGCCGGGGTGGATCTCGACGAACGGCCCCGGGTTGAGCTTGTTGAGCTTGGCCACCTTGCCCGTCTTGGTCATGGTGTGCCATTGGTGCGGCAGGCGCCCGGTGTTCAGCAGGAACGGGTAGTCGTCGTCCGGCATTTCCTCGGGCGGCAGGTGCGGGCGGGCGAAGAACGCGGCACGGCCGGTGGGTGTCGGGAAGGCCAGCCGCGGCACACTGCCGTCGTCGCGGATCAACTGCGTTTGGCTGACACCGTCGTTCAGATAGCGGATCGGGTTGCGGTCGCCGTCGCTCTGCGGTGCGCACGGCCACTGCACCGGACTCTGACGCAGCCGCTCGTAGCTCACCCCGCGCAGGTCGTAACCGGTCTTCGGGTTGGAAAACCGCTTGATTTCCTCGAAGACTTCCTCGGCGGAGTCGTAACTGAACGCCTCCGAAAAGCCCATCTCGCAGGCGATCCGGGCGATGATCCGCCAGTCCGGCATCGCGGGGGCCGGAGCGGGAACCGCCGGCTGGAACAGCGTCATGTTGCGCTCGGAATTGACCATCACCCCCTCGGACTCCGTCCACAGGGCCGCCGGCAGCAGCACGTCGGCGTATTCGTTGGTCTCGGTCTCGAGGAACGCGTCCTGGGCCATCACCAATTCGGCGCGCTCCAGCCCGGCCAGCACCGTCTTGCGATTGGCCACGGAGGCAACGGGATTGGTGCAGATGATCCAGCAGGCCTTGATCTGTCCGCCGGCCATCCGGGAGAACATGTCGACGGTGCCGGTGCCGACCTCGGTGCGCAGCGTTCCGCGGGGGATGCCCCACAGGTCTTCGACGAACTCGCGGTCGTCGGCCGAGGCCACCGACCGCTGCCCCGGCAGACCCGGTCCCATGTAACCCATCTCGCGGCCGCCCATCGCGTTGGGCTGGCCGGTGAGGGAGAAGGGCCCGCTGCCGGGCCTGCAGATGGCCCCGGTGGCCAGATGCAGGTTGCAGATGGCGTTGGTGTTCCAGGTGCCGTGGGTGCTCTGGTTGAGACCCATCGTCCAGCAGCTCACGAAATTGTCGGCCTCGCCGATCATCTGGGCCGCTGCGCGGATGTCGCCCTCGGGGATGCCGGTTATTTCGCTGACCTTGTCGGGGGTGTACTGCTCCAGGAAGCTGGGCATCACCTCCCAGCCCTCGGTGAACTCGGCGATGAATTCTGGGTCGGTGTGGCCGTTCTCGACGATCAGGTGCAGCAGGCCGTTGAGCAGCGCCAGATCCGTCCCCGGGGCGACCTGCAGGAAAAGGTCCGCCTTGTCGGCGGTGGCGGTGCGGCGCGGGTCGACGACGATCAGTTTTGCGCCGGCCTTGACGCGGTCCATCATGCGCAGGAACAGGATCGGGTGGCAGTCGGCCATGTTGGCGCCGATGACGAAGAAGACGTCGGCGTGTTCGAAGTCCTGATACGAACCGGGTGGCCCGTCGGCGCCCAGCGAGAGCTTGTAGCCGGAACCCGCGCTGGCCATACACAGTCGCGAGTTCGACTCGATCTGGTTGGTGCCGATGAAGCCCTTGGTCAGCTTGTTCGCCAGGTACTGCGCCTCGATGGACATCTGACCGGACACGTACATCGCGAACGCGTCGGGGCCGTGTTCGTCGATGATCGCCCGTAACCGCCTCGCGCACTGGGTGATCGCATCGTGCATCTCGACGGGCTCCAGCGGTTCGCCGCGATCGGCGCGCGCGTACGCCGAGTCCATGCGGCCCGGCGCGCCGAGCATGTCCGCGGTGGTGGCACCCTTGGTGCACAGCCGCCCGAAGTTCGCCGGATGTTCTTTGTTGCCAACCGACTTCGTGACGTGACCGCGACCCGTTTCCGGATTCGTTGTGATCTGCAACACCATGCCGCAGCCGACGCCGCAGTACGCGCACATGGTGTTCACGGCGTTCTGCTGCGCCATGGACTCCGTGGTCACGCTTGCGTCCCTTTCGTCGAATGCGTACGGGTTAGCTCCGTATCGCGTGAGTTCATTGTGGAGCAGGCGTGTTTCGGCACCGCTCCCCGAAATTTCCCCCCGTTTACTTTTTTCTCTCAACGGCCGACACGCCGGTGTGAAATCGCCGGGGGAATTCGCGGCGGGGGATCGCGTTATCGCAGGTCACCATTGACCGTTCGCCCCGCCCGAGGTTACGTCGCGCGCCCCGCGCGACGCTTGTCAGAACGGGCTTTCCGACCAAACCAACGGAACATTCACAGTCTTCGCTAAGCTCACCGCGTGCGTCCGCTCATTGTGATCCTGCTGGTTTTGCTGGCCTCCGGTTGCGGCGCGAAGCCGGCGGCGCCACCGCAGGCCAAACCCGACACCTGCAAGGCTTCCGACGGGCCGACCGCCGACACCGTGCGGCAGGCGATCACCGCGGTCCCCATCGCGATCCCCGGCACGATCTGGGTTGAAATCGGGCGCGGCCATACCCGCAACTGCCGGTTGTCGTGGGTGCAGATCATCCCGACGATCGCCAGCGAGTCGACTCCCCAGCAGCTGCTCTTCTTCGACCACAACCGGTCGCTCGGGACCGCCACGCCGAACCCAAAGCCGTACATCACCGTGCTGCCGCCCTCGGATGACACCGTGACCGTTCAGTACCAGTGGCAGAAGGGAAATGATCAGCTGTGCTGTCCCAGCGGGATCGGGACGGTGAAGTTCCGGATCGGCCCGGACGGCAAGCTGCAAACCGTCGGCACGGTCCCGAACCAATAGCCCGTCACGCCAACGAATTCGACGACGCTTACCGGTTTCGTCCCGCCCGTCAGCTCGTGACGGCGTCCCCCAGGTTCTCCGGGTGCAGCATCTCGGCGTAACGCAGCTGCTCGGGAACCCCGAAGCCGTCGACCAGTGTCGCGGCGTGCGGGCGCAGCACCCGGCAGCGGTCGTTGATCCCCCGGGTGACCGCCTTGGCGCGCTCCGTGGACAGATACCGGTGCTCGATGTACCACGCCTTGTCGTCCTCGATCACCGACAACGCGTACAGGTCGCACAGGTACCCCAGCAGTTCGCAGGCCTCTTCGTTCTCGCAGGCGTCGATCCCGGCGACGAACGCTTCGAGCACCACTCGGTCGATGTGGGCGCTCGCCGCGTGCAGCACGTGATCCTGCACCGAGTTGAACGCGTCGAATTCCGACATCTCTTTGGATTTCGCCTGTAGCCGGCGCGCCACCGACGCCAGCAGATATTCTTCGCGGTCCTCGAACATCTTGATCTGCGTACCGCGGTTGAACAGGCTGCCCTCTTCCTCACTGTCTTGGCGGGTGTCGACGATGGTTTGGATGATCGCTTCTGCCGCAGTGCGTTTGATGACGCGTTCACCGACGGTGTTGGCGGCGAAGCGCACCCATTCGACCGGGCTCATGCTCTTGATGTCGTCGGCGTACGCCGTCAGCAGCTCCTTGGCCACCAGCTGGGTCAGCACGTGGTTGTCGCCCTCGAACGTGGTGAAGACGTCGGTGTCACCCCGTAGCCCGATCAATCTGTTCTCGGCCATGTAGCCCGCGCCGCCGCACGCCTCGCGGGATTCCTGGATCGCGCGGCTGGCATGCCAGGTGTTGGCGGCCTTCAACCCGGCCGCGCGGGCTTCCAGCTCGCGCTGCTCGTCGGCGTCGGGCGCGTCCGCGCTCTGGACGTCATGGCATTTGCTGACCAGCTCGTTCTGCGCGAACTGCAGGGCGTAGGACTTCGCGATCAACGGAAACAGCCGCCGCTGGTGCACCAGGTAGTCCATGATCAGGACCTCGGAACTGTCGTCGGGTGCGTTGAATTGCCTGCGCTGCAACGCATATCGGGTCGCGATATCCAGCGCCACCCGCCCGGCGGCGCCGGCGCTGCCGCCCACGGTGATCCGGCCGCGGACCAGGGTGCCCAGCATCGTGAAGAACCGGCGGTTCGGGTTCTCGATCGGCGAACTGTAGGTCCCGTCGGGCGCGACATCGCCGTACTTGTTCAACAGGTTGACCCGCGGAACGCGGACGTGATCGAACACGATGCGGCCGTTGTCCACTCCGGGCAGTCCGCCCTTGTATTCGCAGTCCGACGTGGTCACCCCGGGCAGGTCGTTGCCGTCCTCGTCGCGGATCGGGACCAGCACGCAGTGCACGCCGTGATTGACGGGCTTGCCGTCCTCGGTGGTGATCAGCTGCGCGAAAACCGCTGCCATGGTTGCTGTTTCGGCCGCACCACCGATGTAGTCCTTACGCGCAGACGGGGTGGGGGAGTCGATGACGAACTCCTGCGTCTCGGCGTCGTAGGTCGCGGTGGTCTCCAGCGACTGCACGTCGCTGCCGTGCCCGGTCTCGGTCATCGCGAAACAGCCGCGCAACTCGAGGCTGATGATCTTGGGCACGTAGGTCTCGTGGTGGCGCTCGGTGCCCAGGTTCTCCACGGCACCGCCGAACAGCCCCCACTGCACCCCGGCCTTCACCATCAGCGACAAGTCCGACATCGCCAGCATCTCGATCATCGTGATCGCCGCGCCGACGTCGCCGGTGCCGCCGTGTTCTTTCCGGAAGCTGTCGGCGGCCGCGCCGAACGCCGCCATGATCCTCATCTGCTCCGCCACCTTGGTGCGGGCGATCACCGTGTTGGGGGTGTAGTGCGGGCGGAACAGGTCCTCGGTCAGCGTCGTCCGCATCCGGTTTCGGACATCACGCCACCGCCCGTCCAGCGCGTTGCGGAGATGTTCTGCGGTGCTTGTCGTTTCTGGCGCCATAAGCCGACAGTAATGCGCGGTTCGCGCCGCGGGGAACAAGAACGACGGTTCAGGTGGTCCGGGCCGACGTGTGGTGCTCGCCGGGCAGCGGCGAGCGCAGCCGGTAGAGCGTGAACCCGGCCGCGACGGCACCGAACAGGCAGAGCATCACCATGTCGAACACCCACCAGCCGCTGTAGTGGGTCCAGGTCAGGACGTTGGCGGCCAGCGTGTCGGTCCTGCGTAGATTCACCGTGGACGCCGAGGCCGCGAAACCCCACTGGGCCGGGACGAACCAGCTGACCTGCTGCAGCCCCCACAGGCTCACCAGCTGCACCAGGCTCCCGTTGAAGAGCGCGGATGCCAGGATCACCGGGACCACCAGCGGCAGGACTTCCCGCAGCGCCTTGCCCAGCGCCGACAGGGTGAGGCCGATCACCGCGGACACGATCGCGGTGGCCGCCGCGGTGACGTAGAGCTCGAGGGTGGGGTTGTGCAGTAACGCGGCGTCGCCCGCCGGTCCGCCCCGGACGGCGACGACGATCGCGAACATGACGGCCGTCCAGAGGGCCGCGGCCAGTCCGTACACCGTGACCTTGGCGGCCAGGTAGGCCGGCGCGGTCAGCCCCGCCTGCTGTTCACGGCGGAAGATGCGGTGCTCGAGAACCAGGGCGCGGATGGTCAGGGCCGTGCCCAGGATCACCGCGCCGACGTTGAGGGCGGCGAGGATTTCGATGGCTTCGTGCGCGTTGGCGCTGCCCGGCCCGGGCCTCGTCAGGCCCGCGTCGCCCGGTATCAGCAGCGTCAGCCCCGCCAGCGCGAACGGCAGGATCACCAGGAACGCGAAATAGCTGCGATGGGCGAGGAGCAGGCGCACCTCGCGTCGGGCCAGCACCCGGATCTGGCGGTGCCGGGGCAGCCCGGCCGGTGGCGTCCACGGCGCGGCGACCTCCGGCGGGGTCGTCAATGGTTGGGGCCGCGCGCGGAAGGCGCGGTGCGTCCCGTCGGGATCGGCGCTCACCCGGGCGAGGACCTGCGACCAGTCGCCGGTTCCCAGGGCGGATTCGGCCTGCTGGGGCGTGCCCAGGTACGCGACCTTGCCCGTTCCCGTGAGTACCAACACCTGATCGCACGTGTTGACGTCGGCGAGCGACGCGCGCGTCGAGATCGCGGCCACGACGACACAGCCGATATTGGCCTGGCGCCGCAGGACCGCCATGACGTGACGCTGCTGCGCCGGATCCAGCCCGGCGGTGGGTTCGTCGACCACGAGCAGGCTCGGCCGGGTGATCAGCTCGATCGCCAGGGCGGCGCACCGGCGCACCTCGGGTGGGAGCTTGCGGATCCGGGTGGCGCGGTGCGGCGTCAGGTCGAGCTCGTCGAGCACTTGGCCGACCACCCGCTCGCGCTGCTCGGTCGAGGCCTCCGGCGGTAGCCGAAGTTCGGCCGCGTACTTCAGGGCCTGTTCGACGGTGAGGTGCCGATGCAGCTGGTCGTCGCGCGCGACGATCCCGATGCGACTGCGCATGGATAGCGGTTCGGCGTGCACGTCGTGCCCATCGACCGTGGCGCGCCCGGCGCTGGGTGTCCTGGTGCCGGTCAGCACGGCCAGCAGCGCGGAATTGCGCGCGGCGGACGGCCCGATGACGGCGGTCATGGTGCCGGGATGCGCCGTGAACGAGATGCCCGACAGCAGTTGCTGCCCGTCGACTTCAACGCTCAGCTGGTGCGCCGTCACCCCGGTGGTGCGCGCCGCCGTTCGTAGCGGCAGGCGGAAGGTGGAGTTGGCTTCGTCGGTGCGGACGGAGGGGCGCTGGGCGCGCAGCTTCGAGGTGATCACCCGCTCGATCAGGCCGGGGCCTTTTTGTTGCTCGGCCGGTGCGACGGGTGGGTGCGTCGGTCCGATTGGTGGCTGAACGGGAGGCGGCGGCGCCGCCGGAGGAGGCGGTGCCGGTGGGGGCGGCGGTGCGGGTCGCGGGCCGGCGGGTGGCGGGGGCGCCACCACGGGCATGCGCTGGGTGGCGCTTTGGGTGGGGACCCGCGGATCGGGCCCGCCGGGCGGCGGGTGTCCCGGCGGCGCGGGTGCGACCTGGAAAACCAGGCGCGGACCGTGCTGGGGATCGCCGATGGTGATCCCCAGGCCGTCGCGGATCTCGACCGTCGGGACTCGGAATCCGTCGAGGAAGATGCCGCGGTGGCTCAGATCGATGGCCACCCACTGGGCTCCGGTGAACCGCAGCACCACATCGGGGTGGGGCGCGGGCGGCACCGGCGCGGGGCTGCCGAGGCGCTCCAGCGGGATGTCGCAGGCCGGGCCGTAGCCGACGAGCACGTCGCGTCCCGGGGCGAAGACGTACCTGGTCGGTCCGGCCCACACGGTCAGCGGGGAGGCCGGAACGGCCGAAGCCTCGGTCGGCATGGCCGCCACCTTTCGTCACCGGTCTTGGTTTGGTCTCGCCGTCAGGCGCCGGTCGCCCGTTCGGTTACGTGTTTACCCGTGCTCGCGGTCCGCTCACCAGCATTGCGGCGTTCACAGCGGGTTTCGGCGGCCCGCGAGTGAGGTGGCAAGGGAGGCGTCGTCGAGCAGCCGGCGCAACACGTCGACCGCTTGCATCAACACCTGGCGGTCACCGGAGTCGAGCAGCGCCAATTGGGGTTCGATCGCCGCGGCACGGTCGGCCCGCACCGCGTTGAGCGTGCGCCTTCCGGCAGCGGTGATGCGGATTCGGACGGCGCGCGCGTCGCCGGGGTCGACCGTGCGGGTCACCAGGCCCGCCTCCTCGAGGCGGCGCACCTGCGTGGTCATCGTCGGTTGCGAACAGTGGTCGACGGCGGCGAGGTCACCGATACGGGCCTCGCCGTGAACCTCGATGGTGGCCAGCAGCCTTGCCTGCGCTGCCGGCAGCGGCATCTGGATGCGCTGGGTGGCCAGACGGTTGAGCCGCGCGACCACGGCGAGCAGATCGGCCCCCAGTCCCTGCGCTCCCTCGAGCTTTGCGGTATCGACGACGTTGTCCATGTATCCATGGTTGCATAGCTTTGCTAAGCGAGGCCAAAATGCCGTCGCGTGCCGCGCGAACACCCTTCTGCAGCGGACACTCCCTCCGGGGACTGGCAGAATCGCCAAAGTGACCTTGCTGCGTTTCCGGCAACCTGGGGAAGGGGCGCTGCGTCCGAATGAGTTGGCACAGGCCGCGGTCATGGGGGCCCTCTGCGCGGCGATCGAGATCCTCGCCGCGGTAATCCCATTCGCTCAGGGGCTGGGCGTACTGGGAACCGTCCCCATGGGATTGCTGGCCTACCGCTACCGTCCCCGGGCCCTGATGGCCGCGACGGTAGCCGGCGGGGTGATCGCCTTTTTGATCGCCGGACTGGGCAGCCTGTTCATGCTCGTCGACTGCGCCTGGGTCGGCGGATTGTGCGGAATCGTCAAACGCAAGGGCCGGGGCACGCCGACGGTCGCCTTGTTGTCGCTGATCGCCGGAGTCCTCTGGGGCGCCGGGTGGGTCGCGGTGCTGGCGGTGCTGACGCGGCTGCGGCAGCTGTTCTTCGACGTCATCACCGCCAATGCCAACGGGGTCGCGGCATTCCTGAATTGGGTACACCTGCAGGGCGTGGGCGACGCGCTGAAGCGATACGTCGCCGGCGGGATACACCATTGGCCGCTACTGATTTTCCCGTACATGGTCTTGTTGGTCGTCATCGTTTCGTTCATCAGCTGGTCGGCGCTGTCTCGCCTCTTGGAGCGGATGCGCAAGATCCCCGACGTGCACAAGCTGGACGTTTCCGAGGACGCGCAGGCCGGCGGCGCTCCGGTCGGGCCGGTCCCCGTGCGGCTGGACAACGTGTCGTTCCGGTATCCCGGCGCCGATCGAGACGCGCTGCGCGAGGTCAGCCTCGATGTCCGGCCCGGCGAACACATCGCCGTGACCGGGGCCAACGGCTCGGGCAAGACCACGTTGATGCTGATGCTGGCCGGCCGCGAGCCGACGTCGGGAACCATCGACCGCCCGGGCGCGGTGGGGCTGGGCGAAATGGGCGGTACCGCAATTGTCTTGCAGCACCCCAAGAGTCAAGTCCTGGGCACGCGCGTCGCCGACGACGTGGTGTGGGGTTTGCCCGCGGGGGCGCAGATCGATGTCGGCGAGTTGCTGCGCGAGGTCGGGCTCGAGGGACTCGCCGAACGCGACACCGGAAGCCTGTCCGGGGGAGAGCTGCAGCGTCTTGCGCTCGCGGCGGCGCTGGCGCGGGATCCGGCACTGCTCATCGCCGACGAGGTCACCACGATGGTCGACCAGCAGGGGCGAGACGCGTTGCTGGGCGTGCTCTCTGGTCTCGCGAAACGCCACCAGAGCGCGTTGGTGCACATCACCCATTACGACAACGAGGCCGCGTCCGCCGACCGCATCATCACGCTCAGCGACTCGCCGGACAACACCGTCAACGTCGAAACCCCGAGCACGCCCGCGCAGACGGCTCAGGTCACACCGCGCTCGCACACGCCGGTGCTCGAGCTTGTCGACGTCAGCCACGAATACGCCAGCGGCACACCGTGGGCCAAGGTCGCCCTGCGTGATATCAGCTTCGTGGTGGAGCAGGGCGACGGGGTGTTGATCCACGGCGGCAACGGGTCGGGGAAGTCGACCTTGGCGTGGATCATGGCCGGGTTGACGACACCCACCGGCGGCACCTGCCTGATCGACGGCGAGCCCACCCACGAACACGTCGGGGAGGTCGCGCTCTCGTTCCAGTCCGCCCGGTTGCAGCTGATGCGCGACCACGTCGACGCCGAAGTCGCCTCCGCAGCAGGCTTTTCGCATCTCGACCAAGACCGGGTGGCCGAGGCGCTGATCTCGGTCGGCCTGGACCCGGCGATGGGCAAGCGGCGCATCGACCAGCTCAGCGGCGGCCAGATGCGCCGCGTGGTGCTGGCCGGGCTGCTGGCCCGGTCCCCGCGGGCGCTGGTCCTCGACGAACCACTGGCAGGATTGGACGTCGGCAGTCAGCGCGGCCTGCTGCGGCTGCTGGAGAATCTGCGCAGGGAACGAGGTCTGACGGTAGTGGTCATCTCCCACGACATCGTCGGGCTGGAGGAGCTTTGCCCGCGATCCCTGTATCTGCGCAACGGGTCGTTGGAGACGGCATCGACGGCGGCGGGGGGAATGCCGTGACCGCGCCCGCGGACGCGAAGGCGGGAAGGACGCGGCGTACTCCCCGTCCGGTTGTCCTGCTGGTCCCGGTGCCGGGAACGTCGAAGATCCATCAACTGTGGGCCGGCACCAAACTGTTGGTGGTGCTGGGCGTTTCGATATTGCTGACCTTCTACCCGGGATGGGCGACCGTCGGGCTGATGCTGGTGTTGCTGATCACGGCGGCCCGGCTCGCGCACATTCCCCGCGGCGCGCTGCCCTCGCCGCGGCGCTGGATTTGGATTGCCCTCGCGGTGGGCGGCATCACCGCCGCGCTCGGTGCCGGCAGCCCTGTGGTCTCGATCGCCGGCGTCCACATCGGGCTGGGCGGGACGTTGCACTTCGTGCGGGTCACCGGGCTGTCGATCGTGTTGATCGGGCTGGGGGCGATGCTGTCCTGGACCACCAACGTCGCCGAAATGGGGCCGGCGCTAGCCGCTTTGGGCCGCCCCCTGCGCTGGTTGCGGATCCCGAGCGACGAATGGGCCGTTGCCCTGGCGCTCGCCCTGCGTGCCTTCCCGATGTTGATCGAAGAATTCCAGGTGCTCTACGCCGCGCGGCGCCTGCGTCCCAACCAGACACCGCGCAGCCGCCGGGCCCGCCGTCGCCAGCAGGCCCGGGACATGATCGACTTGCTCACGGCGGCAATCGTTGTGACGTTACGGCGCGCCGACGAAATGGGCGATGCCATCACCGCCCGAGGCGGTACCGGTCAGCTGTCGGCCGCCCCCGCGCGGCCGAAATTTGCGGACTGGGTGACCCTGGCCATCACGGCCGCCGCCGGGGTGACCGGGGTGGTCATCGACTCGATGCTCCAGCTTCACTAGGCGGGAAGCCGGTGCGCACCTTCGACGATCCGGGCACCTGGACCGAGCCCGGGGCGCACCACCGGGCGGCCACCGGGCTCGGAGGAAAGCCGTACGCCTCCCGCTGCCCACACCAGGCACGCCCGCAGCCCTCCCGGGGGGCGCGGCTGCTTGGCCGGCGCTGATTGCCGAACCGGAAACAGGAGGCGCAATTGGCAGCCACGTCGGTCGGCCTGAAGGAGCAGATGCTGCGGCGGCGCCCGGTGGTGGGCGCGCATGTCGCGCCCGGCGCCGCGGAGGGCCTCAAGCGCGGCATCGGCACCTTTCAGCTGACCATGTTCGGGGTGGGCTCGACGATCGGCACCGGCATCTTTTTCGTCATGTCCGTGGCCGTGCCGGAGGCCGGGCCGGGAGTCATCGTCTCCTTCCTTCTCGCGGGCCTCGCCGCCGGGCTCGCGGCCGTGTGTTACGCCGAATTGGCGTCGGCGGTGCCGGTTTCGGGTTCGTCGTACTCGTACGCGTACACCACGCTCGGGGAGGTGGTGGCGGTCGGTGTGGCCGCGTGCCTGCTGCTGGAATACGGGGTGGCCACCGCCGCGGTCGCGGTCAACTGGAGCGGCTACCTCAACAGGTTGTTGAGCAATGTGGTGGGATTTCAACTGCCACATGCCCTGTCGGCGGCGCCGTGGGATACGCAACCCGGCTATTTGAACGTGCCGGCGATAATGCTGATCGGGATGTGCGCGTTGCTGCTCATCCGCGGCGCCAGCGAATCGGCGAAGGTCAACGCGATCATGGTGATGATCAAGCTCGGCGTGCTCGTCGTATTCATGGTCGTCGCCTTTACCGCGTTCGACGCGCACCATCTGCAGGACTTCGCGCCGTTCGGCGTCGCGGGCATCGGGTCGGCCGCGGGCACCATCTTCTTCTCCTACATCGGTCTCGACGCCGTGTCCACCGCGGGCGACGAGGTGAACAACCCGCAAAAAACCATGCCGCGCGCGTTGATCGCCGCGCTGCTGACCGTCACCGGCGTCTACGTCTTCGTTGCGGTGGCCGCGCTGGGCGCGCAGCCCTGGCAAGCCTTCGCCGATCAGCAGGAGGCCGGGCTGGCAACGATTCTCGAGAACGTCACGCACGGCAGCTGGGCCAGCTCGATCCTCGCTGCGGGCGCGGTCATTTCGATCTTCAGCGTCACGCTGGTCACCATGTACGGCCTGACGCGCATCCTGTTCGCGATGGGGCGTGACGGGCTGCTGCCGGCAAGGTTCGCGACGGTGAACCCGCGCACCATGACCCCGGTGAACAACACGGTGATCGTCGCGCTGGCGGCCTCGATGTTGGCCGCCTTCGTTCCGCTGCAAAAACTCGCGGACATGGTGTCGATCGGCACGCTGACCGCGTTCGTCGTGGTTTCTGTTGGGGTGATCGTCTTACGGGTGCGCGAGCCCGACTTGCCGCGGGGTTTCAAGGTCCCGGGTTACCCTGTCACGCCGGCCCTTTCGGTGGCGGCCTGCGGGTACATCCTCGCCAGCTTGCACTGGTACACCTGGATCGCGTTCGGCGGCTGGGTCTTGCTGGCGTTGGTTTTCTATTTCGTCTGGGGCCGCCACCACAGCGCGCTCAACGACGACACGGTCGGCGAGGCGTCGAGCGGCTCGCAATGATCAGGCGCTCACTGGCGCGCCGCGGCGGCGTTGGCCGCCGCCTGAGCCCGCTGTAACGTCGACGCGACGTCGCCGCGGCCCAAGAACATTTCGTCGAAATACGGCTGCAGGGCGTCATTGCCGGCGGCAAACCCGGCGCCCCCGGGGGCCGCGATGCGCGGCCCGTTCAGCACCGTGAAGAAGGGCGTGACATCGACGCCTCGGGCGGCCCAGTAGTGAAAGTAGACCGGCTGGGCCGACGACACCGCGGGGATCGCCGCACCGTAGCGGCCCAGATATTCGTTGCCCTGTCTGCTGCCCATCCAGGCCAGCACCTGGCGCACCGCGTCGGGATGCCGTGATGCCGCATTGCCCGCCGCCGCAATGCCGTTGGTGACGCTGACGCGGCCCACCGGGCCCGACGGCATCAGCGCCACACCCCAATGGAAGCGGGCGTCGCGGGCCACCGGGGCCAAGTTGTAGGTACCCGACTGGAACAGCGCCATCCGGCCGGCCAGGAATTGGTTGCGGGAAAAGTCGCCGTTGTCATTGGTGTCGGCGGCGGGAGGCGCGACGTGGTCGCGGTTGATCAGGTCAACCAGATACTGAAAGGCGGTCACGGCCCCCGGATTGTCGAATGCAAACTCGTCGCCGCGCTGAAACACGCCGCCGGCCGACCCGATGTAGTTCAGGTAGATCCCCTGGGGGTCATTGGCGGCGTTGTATGCCCACTGCCGCACCCGCCCGGCGTCGAACCCCTTGGTATCCCCGCGGTTTCCGTCGGCGTCTACGGTGAGCCGGGCGAGCATGGGCCGCAGCGTGTCGTCTCCGTCGGGGCTCCACCGCAAGATGCTCAGCCGGGCGGGGTCGATGCCGGCGGCGCCCAGCAGATCGGCGTTGTAGTACAACGCGATCCCGGCGTCGGTCAGCTGCGGCACGCCCCAAAGCGTGCCGTTGCGGGTGAACTGCCCGACGACCGGTTGCTCCCAGTCCGACGCGGCGGTGGGTCCCAGCGCCGCACCGATATCCAGCAGCCGGCCGCTGTCGGCGTAAGCCGCGAGGTAGGCGTTGGACAGCCAGAAGATGTCGTCGGCGCTGCCGCCGGCCACGTCGGTGCGCAGGGTGTTGAAGTAGGTCGAGTACGCCACCAAGTTGACGTGCACTTCGATGTCGGGATGGGCGCGGCTGAACTCCTGGAACGATTGCCGATAGGCCGTGGCGATCTGATCGTCCCAAATGCGCACCGTCACAATGGTCTTGCCGCCATGAGGCTGAGCGGAGTAATCCAGCAGCACCGCCATGGCCGCCAACAGCACCGCGACCAGCCCAACCGCCGCGGCGACCAGCGTGGAAAACCGGGGCCGGGTCACTTGAGCCCCGAGACGACGATCGACGCGACGATGTGGCGCTGAAAGGCCACGAACAGTGCGACGAGCGGGGCGATGGCGATGGTGGTGGCCGCCATCACCAAGGTCCATTGTGAGTTGAACCGCGACTGCAGGTCGGCGGTTGCGACGGTGAGCACCCGCCACTTGTGCCCGCTGGTGATCACCAACGGCCACATGAAGTTGTTCCACTGCGAGACCACGGTGATCAGCGTCAGCGCGGCCAGGACCGGCCGGCTGGACGGGATCACCACGTGCACGATCACGTCCAGGGTATTGGCGCCGTCCAGGCGGGCGGCGTTGACCAAGTCATTCGGAACCATGCGAAAGTGCTCGCGCAGCAGGAAGATCGCGTAGGGCGAGCCGAACATGAACGGCAGCACCAGTGCCCAGAACGTGTTGCGCAGACCGAGCTGGGCCATCATGAGATACATCGGCACGATCGTGACGGTTGCCGGCACCATCAGCGTCGCGATGTACACCCAGAACAGCGCGTCGCGCCCGGGAAACTGCAAGCGCGCGAACGCGTATCCGGCCAGCACGGAAAAGGTCAACTGGCCCACCAGAATCACCGCCGTCATCAATGCGGTGACCGCCGCCGCGCGGCCGAACCCGGCCCCGGCCAGGTTGGTGAAATTTTCGAGCGTGGGTGGCTGCGGCAGCTGCAGCGGCGTGCCCGTGACGAATTGGTGCGCCGAGGTGAACGCGGTCATCAGCCCAAGCGCGAACGGCGCCAACGTGATCAACCCACCCAGCGTCAGCCCGGCATAGATGAGCGCGTTGGCCATGGTCGACGGTCCGACACGCCCCCGCAAGCGGGAGGTACCCCCGCCTCGAGCCCGCATCGTTGTCGAACGGCGGCTAGGTGAGGTCATAGCTGATCCGCCGCCGGAAGTAGAGGTGCTGAAGCAGCGTGACACCGATCAGGATCACGAACAGCACCACCGCCATGACCGATGCCCGGCCGATCGCGGCCGAACCGAAGGCCTCGGCGTAGATGCGGTGGGCCACCAGGTCGGTGCTGCCCGCCGGCCCACCGCCGGTCAGGGCGTACACCATGTCGAAAACCTGTGCGGTGCTGACGATCCCGGTCACCAGCACAAAGAAGGTCGTTGGCCGCAGCATGGGCATGGTGATGCGCCAGAACCGCTGCCACGCGTTGGCGCCGTCGGTGCGCGCGGCGGCGTGAACCTCGTCGGGGATGGCCAGCAGGCCCGCCAGGAACGACAGCGAGACGTATCCGACGTTGGTCCACACCACGACGGCCGACACGAGCGGCAGCGCAAAGCTGGGATCGGAGAGCCATTCGATGCTGTGTCCCAATACCGTGCTCACGGCCCCGTCGGTGGGAGCCAGGATCCACCGCCACAACACCGCGATCGCCAGCGGGGCGCAAATCCATGGCAGCACAAACACGGTGCGAAACAGGCCGGTGCCACGAAGCTGGCGGGCCAGCATCGACGCGGCCAGCAACCCCAACGCCGTCTGCGCCGGCACCACGATCGCCACGAAGATCGCCGTGACGATCAGCGAATTGCCGAACGCGCCGTCGGTCAGCACCGACCGCCAATTGGACAGGCCTACAAAGCGCAGCGGTCCCAGCAGATCCCACCGGCACAGGCTCAGCCAGATCACCACCAGGATGGGCAACAGCAGAAAGGCGAGGACGCCGAACAAGCTCGGCGCCAGCAGCGCATAGCCCAACGCGGTCGATCGAGGACGAATCCTGCGTTCGGCGCTGGCCATGGGGTAATTAAAGCGGGCGCTGCCGCGGTGTGGGGTGAGCGGCCGTTACGGTGGAGCCGTGACACCGAACCGGGGGATCGATGCCGACTTCCTCGACCTGCCGCGCCACGAACTGGCCGACGCCGCGCTTTCGGCCGCCACCGCAGCCGGGGCCACGTACGCCGACCTGCGGGTTCATCGCATCACCACCGAGATCGTCCAGCTGCGCGACGGCGCGCTGGAGACCTCGGTGATCAACCGCGAGGTCGGCTTGGCGGTCCGAGTGATCGTGGACGGCACCTGGGGATTCGCCTCGCACGCGGAGTTGGTGCCGTCGGTCGCCGCCGAAACCGCCAGGCGCGCGGTGCACGTCGCCACCACGCTGGCGGCGCTGAGCACCGAGCGCGTCGAACTGGCGCCCGAACCCGTCTACGCCGACGCGACCTGGGTGTCGAACTACCGCATCGACCCGTTCGACGTCTCCACCACCGACAAGATCTCCGTGCTGGAGGAGTACTCGGGGCGGCTGCTCAGCGCCGACGGCATCGATCACGTGTCGGCGGTGCTGACCGCCGTCAAGGAACAGACGTTCTACGCCGACACCTTCGGATCCTCGATCACCCAACAGCGCGTCCGGATCCAGCCCACCTTGGAGGCGGTGACCGTCGACCCCGCGGCGGGCAGTTTCGACTCCATGCGCACGCTGATCCCGCCGATGGGCCGGGGCTGGGAGGTCCTGGCCGGCGACGAGGTCTGGAACTGGACCGACGAGCTGGCGCAGCTGCCGGCGCTGCTGGCCGAGAAGGTCAAGGCGCCCACCGTCGTTCCGGGGCGCACCGACCTGGTGATCGACCCGAGCAACCTGTGGTTGACGATCCACGAATCCATCGGGCACGCAACCGAATACGATCGTGCAATCGGCTACGAGGCCGCCTACGCGGGAACGTCGTTCGCCACGCCGGACAAATTGGGCACCATGCGGTACGGGTCGCCGGTGATGAACGTGACCGCGGACCGGACGGACGAATTCGGTTTGGCCACCATCGGTTACGACGACGAGGGAGTGGCCGCGCAGAGCTGGGATCTGGTGCGTGACGGGATCTTCACCGGCTATCAGCTGGACCGGGTGTTCGCCCAGCGCCTGGGGCAGCCGCGCTCCAACGGCTGCTCGTACGCCGACTCGCCGCACCACGTGCCGATCCAACGCATGGCCAACGTATCGCTGCAGCCCGCCCCCGAGGACATCAGCACCGATGACTTGATCGGCCGGGTCGAGGACGGCATCTACATCGTGGGCGACAAATCATGGTCAATCGACATGCAGCGCTACAACTTTCAGTTCACGGGCCAGCGGTTCTTCCGGATTCGCGACGGCCACCTCGATGGCCAGTTGCGCGACGTCGCCTATCAAGCCACGACTACCGACTTCTGGAATTCGATGGAGGCCGTGGGTGGTCCGTCCACCTGGCGACTGGGTGGGGCGTTCAACTGCGGCAAGGCCCAACCCGGGCAGATCGCGGCGGTCAGCCACGGGTGTCCCTCGGCGCTCTTCCGCGGCGTGAACGTGCTCAACACCCGGACCGAGGGTGGGCGATGATCACCGCGCAGCACGTCGTCAACATCGTGCTCGACGAGGCGGCCAAGCTTGGCGGCGCCGACGAGACCATGGTGTTGGTCAGCGACAAGGTCGAGGCGACCCTGCGGTGGGCGGGCAATTCGATGACCACCAACGGGGTTTCGGTGAGCCGCAGCGTGTCGGTGATCTCCGTGGTGCGCCGGGGTGCCAGCGCGCGCATCGGCACGGTGGTGTCCGCCGAGGCGGATCCGCGGGTGCTTCCCGGACTGGTGGCGGCCTCGCAGGAGGCCGCCGGCTCGGCGCCGGAGGCCGGCGATGCCGCACCGCTGCTCGTCGACAGCGGGGTGCCCGCCGACTGGGACGCGCCGGTGCCGGGCACAGGGCCACTGGTCTTCGCCGATGTGGCCGACTCCTTGGGCCGCGGCTTTCGGGGCGCGGATCGGCTCTACGGCTTTGCACACCATAGTGTTTCGACGACGTTCCTGGCGTCGTCGACCGGGTTGCGCCGGCGTTTCAGCCAGCCCACCGGTGCGGTGGAGATCAACGCCAAACGCGGTGACGCCAGCGCGTGGGCGGGTGTCGGGACGCCCGACTTCGTCGATGTGCCAATCGATTCGCTGCTCGAGCAGCTGTCCACCAGGCTGGGCTGGGCGCAGCGCAGCGTCGAGCTGCCAGCGGGGCGCTACGAGACGATCATGCCGCCGTCGACGGTGGCCGACATGATGATCTACATGGCGTGGTCGATGGCCGGCCGCGGTGCGCAGGAGGGTCGGACCGCGTTCTCGGCGCCCGGTGGGGGAACCCGGGTGGGGGAGCGGCTCACCGACCTGCCGATCACGCTGTTCTCCGATCCGATGGCGCCCGGCCTTGCCTGCACGCCCTTCGTCGCGGCGAGCAGCTCCTCGGAGACGCTGTCGGTGTTCGACAACGGCATGGAGATCGGCCAGGTGGACTGGATCCGCGACGGGGTGATCAACGCGTTGGCCTACCCGCGGGCCACGGCCGACAAATACGACGCCCCGGTCGCGGTCGCCGCCGACAACCTGGTGATGACCGGGGGCACGGCCACTCAAGACGACATGATCGCGGCCACCGAGCGTGGCCTGCTGTTGACCACACTGTGGTACATCCGGGTCGTCGACCCCACCACACTGTTGTTCACCGGGCTCACCCGCGACGGCGTCTACCTGATCGAAGACGGACGCGTGACCGCGGCCGTCAACAATTTCCGGTTCAACGAAAGCCCGTTGGACCTGCTGCGACGGGCCACCGAGGCCGGCGCGAGCGAGAAGACCCTGCCGCGCGAATGGGGGGATTGGGCGACCCGCGCCGCGATGCCGTCGCTGCGGATTCCGGACTTCCACATGTCCTCGGTGAGCCAGGCCCAATAGATTCATTGCCGCCGGGCACGGCGCGCTCTAGCGTGTGACGAATGGCGGCCCCGGTTTCGGTTCGAGAAGACCAGCTCACGCGCCTGGTTGCGCTGTTTCCCGGGGCGCCCGGCGATGCGCGCATCGCGGCGTTGATCCGGCGGGTGTGCGCGCAGACGGTGTCGCTGCCGCCGCTGCCCGCGGCCGTCGAGGTGGGCGACCCGGAATCGGATGCCGAGGTCGCCGTCGTCGAATTCGCCGAACAATTCAGCGCCGACGTCTCGTCGATCACCGCCGAGCAACGATCCCGATTGTGGAAGCACCTCGGGGACCGCACTTTTGGGGTGGTCGTGCAGATGTACATCGCCGACTTCGTCCCCCGGGTGCGGGCCGGGCTGGAAGCGCTCGGCGTCGGCTCGCAGTATCTGGGCTGGGTGGCCGGACCGGTCAGATGGGATCACACCAGCGTCCCGTCGGATCTGGTGTTCAACGACTTTTTAATCGCCGTGGCGCGAATGCGCGCGCTGGACCCGGTGACCTCGGAACTGGTGCGGCTGCGGGGCGCGGCGCAACACAATTGCCGGCTGTGCAATTCGCTACGCGAGGGCGGCGCGCTCGACGCCGGCGGTTCGGAAACGCTCTACGAGGAGATCGAGCGCTTCGAATCGTCGAGTTTGCTCGACGACCGCGCAAAAGCTGCGCTGCGCTATGCGGATGCGTTAATTTGGACCCCTGCGCACCTCGCCGCCGACGATGCCGCCGAGGTGCGCTCCCGCTTCTCCGAGGCGGAATCCGTCGAGCTCACGTTCGACGTCATGCGTAATGCCAGCAATAAGGTGGCCGTGTCGCTGGGCGCCGACGCCCCGCGCGTCGAAAGCGGCACTGAGCGGTATCTGATCGACGCCGACGGGCAAACAGTATTTAGCTGACGGTGGCGGGTGCGAACCCGGTAGCCGCCCGCCATCCGGCGTTTGCCGCTGGGCCACGACGCCCGGCAGTAGGGGCCCGCAACGTTTGCGTAGCGGCGCCGCGAGCGGGTGAGCGATGTGCCCGTCCGGGGGCGAGGGCACGAAATGTTAACCATTCGTACATCGACGCGCAAGCGTGCGTTTTCGCTGTGTGAGGGGGTCATTCGCTAACTTAAGCCCCGTCGCCGACACTGAAATGACCACCGAGACGTGACGGTAGCGAAATGGCAGCGTGGCCCCCGCCGGGTAGGCCATGGGATGTACGTCATCAGCCGCCGTGCCGATGGATTTCCCGGTTCGTTGTGCAGCATTCGTAGCTTGGGTTTGCGTCGGAGCCAATTGTGTTCTGCGCGCAGAGGGAGGTTCGAACATGACAAGCAGCCGTACGCGCTCGCGCACGCGGGTGACATCGGTCTGGGCTGCCGGCCTCGCGCTGGGCGCCTCGATGCTCGGCGGCGCGGTGCTGTCAGCACCCCTGGCTTCGGCGACATGCGATTTGAGCCCCGCGGATGACCAGTACATCAACCTGCTGGCGCAGAACAACATGGTGCACACCGCCGAGTACAGCGATTGTCATGAGGCCGCCGAGGGCCGTTGGTTCGCCAATCAGGTGAAGAGCTCAGCCGATCCGTTCGCCAGGGCCAAGGATCTGGTGACGATGGTGACTAACACGACGCCGCTGAAGGCCGACAAGGCCGAGTGGGAGGTCGAGTCGGCGATCTATGTGTACGCGCCGGAAGTGATCCCGAAGATCAAGGATCAGGCCGCGAAACAAAACTGGCCGACCGAGTCCTAAACCCGCGCTTCGCGCTACGAATAACCAACGGCTGCAACGACTTTAGCTATCTGCGCTGGTGTGTTGACCTTGTCAGGTAATCGAATAGCGAGATATTGAGCAGCTGACGACGATGCCGGAAGCCGTCGTGCTGGTTGAGAGCTCGTCGATCCCATGATCGGGGCTATCGCTCGAATGGCTTTCTCGCGCCGCTCTTTTCAATCGTCTTTGTTCACCCATTGTTGGTAATGCCGCCGTTTGTCGTGCGCTCTGTCCGTGTACCCATGTGTGTGCGATAGGTGGATCAGCAAATTTCTACGCGAAGGAGTTCGAAAGATGACCGTCAGACGTACACGCTCGCGCGGGCAGATGCTGGCGTTGGGGGCTGCCGGCGCCGTGGTGGCGACGTCGATGCTGGGGGAAGCGCTGCTGTCAGCGCCGCAGGCAGCGGCCGCCTGCAACATGACCCCGAAGGACGACCAGTACATCAACCTGCTTGCTCAGAACAAGTTGATCCACTCCGCCGAGTTCAACGACTGCAACATGACCGCCGAGGGCCGTTGGTTCGCCGACCAGGTGCGCAGCGCTGACAATCCGTTGGCCGCCGGGAAGCGACTCGTGAACATGGTGACCAACACGACCCCCCTGAAGCCCGATCAGGCCGAGTGGGAGGTCGAGTCCGCGATCTTCGTCTACGCGCCGGAAATGATTCCCGCGATCAAGGGACAGGCCGCGCAAGGGCCGTCTCCAGCCTGAGGCTCTGGTCGATGGGCGCCGCCGGGACGCGGCGCCCATCGCTCTGTGACTTGTGATGCGGGCGTGCGCCGCCCGACGGATACTGGCTTCGGTCTTCGACTACGGTTTCCTACGGAACTACCCCGTCGGGGGCGGTAGCTCAGTTGGTTAGAGCCGCGGACTCATAATCCGTTGGTCGCGGGTTCGAGCCCCGCCCGCCCCACCAAGTCTTTGTATGACGTCGGTTGATGCTTGTCGTTTCGCCTTCGGGTGATGCACGGTGTTTCGGCTGATGCTCGACAGCTACTTCGGCTGATCCTTGACATTCCGAAGGCCAGTCGAGCGCGGTATCAGTTGCACTGGCGGTGTCGCAGCCCCCAAGAAGGATGATCTCCTTCCCGACAAGAAGTCCGACGTATACCGGCCGAGGGAGGACATCGCCTAGCCCCAGTGCGGCGGCACCTCGCTACCCGGACAAGCCGCGTAGCGGCAGTTGACGTCCCGCACCCGCCTGCCGGTGACTTTGCCGTCGTTGTCGTAGCTGTATTCGACCGTGGCCTCGGCTGGGCGTCGGCAGTGCGGGCAGGCTTCCATTTCGGTTTTGAAGCGCTCCATCATGTCCTCCTGGTCGCAATGCTATTGAAGCGCGCCCCCGACCGAGCGCCGCGAGCGTAACGGCACTGCGAAAAATTAGCCCGACTTTCGCAGTGGCGTTACGCTCGCGGCCCTCAAGGTCAAGGCACTGAAGTGAATTACGGCGCCATCTCGGGTGGAATAGAGGCGGAGGGGAACCAGCGACGGTAGCGTCAGAGCTGGTCGAAAGCACAAATGGGCGGGGCGATGCAGCTGAACTGGTTGAGCGTTGCCGATCTGGTCGCTCAGGCCGGCGGCGATCCCTGGGCGGTCAATCAGAGTTTGCAGGCCGGTAACCCCTTTCAGATTTCCCAGTTGGCGGAGGCCTTCCATGCCGCGGGCCGATGCTCCACCGCGGCCCAAGACGAGTTCGAGCAGGCCCGCAAGCGCTTCGACGAGGCCTGGAACCACCAGAACGGCGATCACCCGATCAACGGCTCCGAAGAAGTACAGCGGCTGACCAAATCGCTTCGCCTGCAGACCGAACAGCTGCCCAAAATCGCCGCTGATCTGAAAAACATCGCCGCCATGCTGGCCGCCGCGCAAAAAGAGGGCTCCGCGGAGATCGCCACGCTGGAACGGCAGCTGCAATTGCTCGACAAACTGATCGGCGCGGCCACCAAAGATCTGCAAGACCCCACCCTCGACGCGAAGAGCCGCCGGGCACTCGAGACCTTGATCAAGGACGCCAAAGCCGACGCCGCCGATGACACGCGTGACGCCCTCAAACAGATGAACTCAATCCGCGACACCTACACGAAATCGCTGCGTCAAGCGCAGGCGAACGGGCACCTCACCCCGCAGGATGCCGCCGCGGTCGCCGAGTTCAAGCCCGCGGGCTTCGGCGACGGACCAGGCTCTGCGCCCACCGACCCCAGGATCACCGGACCGGCCGGACCCCCCAAGCACGAGCAGAACACCTACGACCTACAAGACCAGTTTCAAGACGGCCAGGGCCCCACCTTCGGGGGAGATCCCCGAGATGGCTTCCCCCGCAGCCCGGCCTCGGAGCTCGCGCAAGGGCCGCCGGGCACCCGCCCGCTGCCGACCGGGACCGCGCTGGGTCCCGACGGCCATCGCTACGCGTTTTTCAGCCACCCGGATGGGACCGTGACCCCCGGGTTCAACGAATTCGCGACCAACGGATCGGTATGGGATTACACCGATCCCACCCATCCCGTGAAAGTCGGTGAGCTGCCGGGGATTTACCAAGCCAGCGGCGTTTACGATCCCGCCACCAATCAGATGGTGATCGTCGGCAACACCAGCAACCGGGTCGGCGACACCACCCGTGGCATGTGGGTGTCGGGACCCATCGATCCGGCCAAACCCAACAGCTGGATCAACAACTTGCAGCGCGTCGGCACCGTCAGCCTCCCCGGCGATCGTGAAAGCCAACTGATCTCGCTCAAAGGCGGTGGATTCATGCTCGTCGGCGCGACCAACGGCGGGCCCGTGCAGGGCATCACGGCCGCCACCCCGCAAGGCCTGATGGGGGCGACACCCCAAACGCTGGTGGCCCCGAACCAGCTTCCGACGGTCTACGGACCCACCGTCATGGGCACGACGCTCGATCCGGCGACCGGCCTCGAGACGATTCAGCTTCGAGTGAGCACCTGGCCGCCCGGACCGACCTATGATCCCAACACGTGGACGACAACCTTTGGCGTCCAACACTAGGAAGGGTGACACCGCATGCTGAGCAGGGTGGCCCTAGCGGCGATAACAGGGACCGTTGCGGTTCTGGGCATCGGTTGTTCCCGCAACGCCCCCGGCGTCGCGACGGCCACGCCGCCGAAATTCCCCGACCTGAACGCATTTCAAGCGGTCGATGCCGCGCCCTATACCGCCGCCGCCCGCGCCGGTGGCGCAGCCTATTTTGCGACGCCCGACGGACTGCAGTGCATCCTGCCCAATCCGCCCAAGCCAGGCGATCACGTCAGCGCCAGCTGTGACGGACCACTACCCGGGCTGCCGGACAACGCCCCGGTCGGCGGCGACGGCTGCTCGGCGGTGGGATCGCCGTCATCGCTTCCGACGGACCTCAATCCCTACAGTTTTCAGAAGGGCACCGGGTGCCCGGTCATCACGTCGCCGCTGCTCAACGTCGGCCAAAAGATCACCAAAGGGGACATCACGTGCGTCGTGGGCGCTGACCGGCTGACCGCGTGCATCGATCCAATCCTGAACCGCGGCTTCGTACTTCAACCCGCCGGCTCGTGGACCTTCTAGCCCGCCGCCGTCCCCCGCATCGACGCGGATGTATTGGCAGCAAATTCGACGTAAGATTGTCTGCGTGAGTCGCATTCGCGGGTTGACGTTGGCGGCGGTGATCAGCGCCGCCGCGGTTGTCTTCGCGCCCGCTGCGGGCGCCGATCCCGGGTCCCCCTCGTACAACCAAGGCAAACAAGCCATCGACGACCAGGTCCTCAACCGCCACGTGCAGCTGCCGCCCGGCACCGACCTGTATCAGTACTGTGACCGTCTCCGCGCGAACGTCCTCAAAACCGGGATGATGGCCCGGGTCGACTCGCCGACGGACTTCATCGCGGGGTGCCAAGACGAGGGCAACGCCCTCATCGCGTCGCACTGAAAGCCATTGCGGCCCAGAGTCTCCACGACCAGAAGCACCAGGCGTAACGCCACGGCGAAAAATCAGCA